>NZ_JAUHID010000014.1:0-171899 GCF_032377735.1 Bradyrhizobium sp. SZCCHNRI3043 | reverse complement strand
TCGGCCTGATGGGCGCGCGTGGCGGCGATCATGCCCCACATCGTGCCGAGCATCAGGAAGAAGTGCCGCCAGTGGTCGGTGTCGATGATGAAGCTTTCGCCGACCGTGCCGAGGAATGCTGCGAAGATTGCGATGTAGGTGCGCTGCCAGGGCACGCGCACGAACAGATAGCGGAAGCCGAGAATGACGGTGGTGAAGACCAGAGCGGGATAGCAGATGCCGGACAGCCAGCCGCCCGACATGAACGCGTTCAGATAGGAGTTGTGGGTGTCCTCGGGGAAGTAGTTGTGGAACTGCAGCGGCCCGATCCCGAACGGCAGGTCGAGCGCCATGTCGGCGCCGAGAATGTGGCGTCCGAAGCGTCCGAACCGGCCCTCGTCATAGCTCTGGTCGAAGCTTGCCCGCTGCTTGAACATGTCGGCGATGGAATCGATGGAGAGCAGAACGCCGATCAGGACGATGCCGGCCACGGCGGCCGCCAACGTCATGAAGATGATGCGGGAGCGCTCGCCCCGCGTCTGGCTGGTGAGCACCATCATCGCCAGCATGAAGGCGGCGGTGAGGACGAGGCCGCCCCAGGCCGCGCGCGAGAAGGCGAGCAGGATGGCGAGCGCCATCACGCCGAGCGCAAAGCTGGCGCGCAAGGTCGCGGCGAAGCGGGCGGTCACGACGTTCTGCAGCGCGAGCAGCGCCGGCAGGATCAGGAACGCGCCGAGCACGTTCGGGTCCTTGAAGGTGCCGCGCGCACGGCCATAGAGGGTGAGGAGATCGTATCCACCCGGCACCAGATGGAAATAGCCGGCGACGCCCGCGAGGGCTGCGATCGCGCCGCCCATCACGAGGCCGCGGCGGAGCATGTCGAGCCGCGCTTCTGTGTCGTCCGACGTCAGCATGACGATGAAGATCGCCGTGAAGGCCATGTACCAGGAGGTGGCGATCCAGGTCGCGATCTTGGAATCGTCGAGCAACGGTATGGCGCTGATCGTGTAGCCGAGATTGACCAGGACCAGCAACAGCAGGAGCGGCAGGAAGACGAGGCGCAGCCTCATGCCGGTCGCGAAGAACACCGCGGCGGAGGCGAGCGTGACGAGTTCATAGGGGCTCGGTTCGATGAACACGATGGCGCCGGAGACCCCGACCAGCCAGACCAGCGCACGCTGCAGGGCGACGACGCCCGGAGGGGCGATCGGCCTCGATGCGAACTCTCCGGCTGCCGCCGTCATGGCCATCGCGAACTCACACTCATACGCAACGCATGGCGGGATCGGCCAGACACACGCGCGAAGCGGGCGTGTGCCCGCTCCGGATCCCCGATATCAATAGGCGTTCTCGCTCTTGGTCATCAGCGCCAGCGGCGTCTTGAGCAGGATGTAGAGGTCGAACAGCACGGACCAGTTCTCGATGTAGTAGAGGTCGAACTCGACGCGCTTCTGGATCTTCTCCTGGTTGTCGATCTCGCCGCGCCAGCCGTTGATCTGCGCCCAGCCGGTGATGCCGGGCTTGACGCGGTGGCGGGCGAAATAGCCGTCGACGGCCTCGTCGAACATCCGGTTCTGCAATTTGCCCTGCACGGCGTGCGGCCGCGGACCGACCAGCGAGAGGTTGCCCTTGAACACCACGTTGAACAGTTGCGGCAGCTCGTCGAGGCTGGTCCTGCGAATGAAGCGGCCGACGCGGGTCACGCGCGGATCGTTCTTGGTGACGACCTTGGACGCCGTGGGATCAGCCTGGTGGTGATAGAGCGACCGGAACTTGAAGACGTCGATGCGCTCGTTGTTGAAGCCGAACCGCTTCTGCCGGAACAGCACCGGTCCCGGGCTGTCGAACTTGATCGCAAGCGCGACCAGCGCCATCACCGGAAGCGCAAGCAGCAGGATGAGGCCGCCGACCAGCCGGTCGAACAGCATCTTCATCACCAGGTCCCAGTCGGTGATGGGGGCCTCGAACACGTCGAGCGTCGGGACCGCGCCCAGATAGGAGTAAGAGCGCGGCCGGAAGCGCAGCTTGTTGGTATGGGCCGAAAGGCGAATGTCGACCGGCAGCACCCACAGCTTTTTCAGCATGTCCAGGATGCGGGTTTCCGCCGAGATCGGCAGCGCGAACAGCACCAGGTCGACGCGGGTTCTGCGCGCGAACTCGACGATATCATCGACCTTGCCGAGCTTCGGCGCGCCAGCGCAGGTCTCGAGCGCGCGGGAGTCGTTGCGGTCATCGAACACGCCGAGGATCTCGATCTCGGAGTCGTCCTGCGCCTTCAGGGCACGCACCAAGTCCTCGCCGCTCTGGTCGGCGCCGACGATGATGGTCCGGCGATCGAGGCGTCCTTGCCTGGCCCAGCTGCGGATCAGGTTGCGCAGCACGACGCGGCTCGCGATCAACGCGCCGAGCCCCACGAAGAAGAACGCGGCGAGCCAGAGACGGGAGACTTCGTTGCCGATCTTGGCGAAGAAGGAGAGCCCGATGAACAGCAGGAAGACGAAGCAGTAGGACGAGATCATCCGGGTCATCTGCCGCACCTGGGCGCGGAAGACCTGGATTTGGTAGATGTCGGCGGCCTGGAAGCACACCACCGTGGTCACGGCCAGGCCGAGAATGGCAACGAGATACTCCCAATGGAAGCCGCTGAGCGGAACCACGTAGCCGAAATAGATGACGCTGCCGACGACGCTCAGCAGCACGAAATCGATGATGCGAACGATGCCGGCGAGGACGATCGGAGAGTAGGCGCGGTGAACCTTCTGATTGGCGACCGCGAGGGCCGCCGGCGACAAGCGGCGGCGCCGTTCAACGGCCGGCCGTCCGGCCGCGGCGGTCGATGCGGCCGTCGCCGCAGCAGCATCCAACATCGAGCGAGCGTTGATCGGTTCCACAGTCGTACAAGCCCGGATTATGTTTGTTAGTATTTGTGGTCATGTAAGCGCTGATAGCGCCGGGGGAAATTCCCCACCGGCGGGATTAAGGGCCAAATCGGAAGAAACGGTTAGCGATGGTAAATGACGTCAGGTCTTGGTAAACGCCTCGCGATAGCTGTTGAGCACGCCATCGACCATCGCTTTCTGTGAGAAATGCTGGAAGACCCGCTCGCGCAGCGCCTTGGCGCGCAGTTGCGTGGTAGCCGGATCGTCCAGTGCGGCAGCGATTGCGTCGGCCAGCGCGGTCGCGTTGCCCGGCATGAACATCGCGTCGTCGTGCGGTCCGAAGATCTCAGGGATGCCGCCGACTCTCGCTGCGATCATCGGAACCCCGGCGGCTCCCGCCTCGATCACAACATAGGGCATGGAATCGCCACGCGAGGGAACGACGAGCAGCCGCCCTTTCGAAAATCCGTCGCGGGCCTTCACGTGGCCGATGAAGCGTACTGCGGCCGCAAGACCGAGGCGTTCGACCTGAGCCTTGAGTTTCGTCATCTCTTCGCCGTCGCCGCCCAAAGTCAGCGTCAGCGGGCGGCCACGGGAGCGCAGCTCCGCGACGGCATCGATCAGCAGATCCGTGCCCTTGATGTGCCTGAACTCGCCGACATACGCCAGGTCGGTCTGGTCCCGGGCTGGTGCGATCGGGTCGAACTCGCCTGCAGTGACACCGTTGAAGACGCAATTCACCAGTCCCTGAGGATGGCCGATCATGCGCTCATAGGTATCGCGGGCGAATACGCTCTCGAACAGGAAGAGGTCGGTCCGGTTCATCAGCGCACGTTCAAGCCGGCCATACAGCGCGCCTTTGAACGTGTCGCGTGGGTAGTGCAGCGAACCGCCGTGAGGCGTGTAGATGCGGATCGTTCCTGGCCGGTGCGGCAGCAGGCGGACGAATGCGCCGGCCTTGGCGCCGTGGCCGTGCAGAACGTTCGGGGCGAGTGTACGGGCGAGTCGATAAAACCGTCTCAGTGCCAGAATGTCGCTCGGCCAAGGCTCCCGATGAATGGGGATGCGGTGCACGCCGAGTGTCAGGCGAGGCGCGATCTGGGCCAGCGCGGCATCGGCGCGTTCGCCGCCGGTCAGGCTGTCCGCGATGATGCCCACGTCGTGCCCGTGATCGACCTGACCGTTGGCAAGGTCGAGGATATGCCGAAAGATGCCGCCGACGGGAGCTCTGACCGCGTGAAGGATTTTGAGAGGTTTGTTCTGCGACGGTGCCATGTCGAACTCGCCCGCGCCCTCGGCTTGCGCTTGGTTTTGCCAGGCGCCGCTGCGCGAGCTGATCTGACGACTGGCGGATAGCGGAAGCACGGGCGCCTCTCGTCGCTGAATATCGATAGCTCCAACCTCGATAGAGGCTTGATGGTTAACAAAGTCTCACTTGTCGTCACTACCAGGCAAGCTCGCACCAGCATTGTGACGATCTGGCGCAAGCTCACGTGTTGCGAGCAGCATATGGCGAAGGATGACGATTGTTCGATAGGGCGAGGTTGCAGGCGCTCCGGTTAACCCGTCAGCAACCTTAATAGAGTGTAATTGTACCACGTATGGTGGCGGCGTGGCGCGGGTCTCGCGGGAGTGGATAATGCGGTTGGCGTTCTGGCGTGCCGGCAAGAAGACACAGGTTGACGGAGCCTCCGCCCGACCTGTGACAGGCTCGCCGTCGTCGGCGGAGCCCGGCCCGGCCGGCGATCTCGACATCCGGCTGGTCGGTCGTGCCCTGGCGCGAAAGCGTGGCTTCATCCTTCTGCCCACGCTGCTCGCTCTCGTTCTGTCGATTGCCGCAGTCAACATGATCACACCGCGCTACAAGTCCGAAGCGCGGATTCTGATCGACGGCCGCGAGAACGTATTCGTGCGGCCGAACGGGGAGCGCACCGAAGAGCGGACGGCACTCGATGCCGAGGCGGTCACGAGTCAGGTGCAACTGGTCCTGTCGCGCGATCTGGCCCGCGACATCATCAGGAAGAACAAGCTGGGCGAGCTGCCGGAGTTCGATCCCGTGCTGCGGGGCGTGTCCCCGCTGAAGTCGGTCGCGGCGATGATCGGCCTCGTGAAAGATCCGCTCGCCATGACGCCGGACGAGCGCGTCATGGACGCCTATTACGAGCGCTTGACCGTTTACGCCGTGGACAAATCGCGGGTGCTCGTCGTCGAGTTCCAGTCGCAGGATCCGGCGCTTGCGGCGCAAGTCGCGAATTCGATCGCGGATGGCTATCTCGTAGTTCAGCAGAATGCCCGCCAGGCGCAGGCGAAATCGGCCAGCCAATGGCTCTCTGGGGAGATCCAGGGGCTGCGCAAGAAGGTCGAGGAGGCGGAGTCGCGGGTCGAGGAGTTCCGCGCCAAGTCGAATTCGTTCATGGGGACCAACAACACGTCGCTGTCCAACCAGCAGATGGGCGAGGTCAACACCCAGCTCAACAATGCGCGCGCCTTGAAATCGGATGCCGAGACCAAGGCAAGGCTGATCCGGGAGATGCTGCAGAGCGGCCAGCCGATCGAGGCGTCCGAGGTGGTCAACTCCGAGCTGATGCGCCGGCTGTCCGAGCAGCGCGTGAATCTGCGCGCGCAGCTCGCGGAGCAGTCGTCGACGCTGCTCGACAATCACCCGCGCATCAAGGAGCTGAAAGCGCAACTGGCTGATCTCGACCGCCAGATCCGCGACGAGGCCGGCAAGATCTCGCGTTCGCTCGACAGCGACGCGCGAATCGCCGACGGGCGGGTGCAGATGCTGAGCCAGAGCCTCGATCAGGCCAAGAAGCAGGCCACCTCCACCAATGGCCTCGATGTCCAGCTGCGGGCGCTGGAGCGCGATGCGAAGTCGCAGCGCGACCTGCTGGAATCGTATCTCGCCAAGTACCGCGAGGCGAACACCCGTGAGTCGCTCGACACCCCGCCGGCGGATGGGCGGATCATCTCGCGGGCGGTGCTGTCCAACACGCCGGCGTACCCGAAGAAGCTGCCGATCGTGCTGATCGCCACATTGGCGACCTTGATGCTGACCTCGGGCGTGGTCATCACCGGCGAGCTGCTGCGTCTGACCGCGCCGCGCCCAGCGAGCCAGATCCCAGCGGCGAGCGCGATGCCGGATGTCATGGTGCTCGCGGCCCGGGTCGAGCCGATGATCGCGGCGCCCATGGTCGCCGCAGCGCCGGCCGTTGCCGCGTCGGCATCGACTGCAGCGGCGCGTCCCGCCGCGGTCGTGCCGCCAGCGGTGGCCGCCGTCCCGCCCGAACCGGTCAAGCCGCCGCCGATGAACGAGTTCGAGCAGCTCGCATCCGATCTGCTCGCCGCGGGCGAGGGCGCCCGCAAGGTCACCGTGCTCGGTACGGCCGGCGGCGAGGCCGTCACGTCCACCGCGCTCGCGATCGCGCGCACCATGGCAGCGCAGGCGCGCGTGGTGCTGGTCGACCTCGCCGGCAGCCCGCAACTGCTTGCAGGCGTGTCGGTCGATCCGGCCGCGCCCGGCCTCATCGAGCTGATGCTGGGTGAGGCATCGTTTGCGTCCATCATCACCAAGGACCAGGCCTCGCGGCTGCATCTGGTCAACGCCGGCTGCCCCGGCGCCGACCGCAGCCAACTGCAATCGCCGCGGCTCGCGCTCGCGATCGATGCGCTGCTGCGAGTCTACGACCACGTGCTGCTCGACGCCGGCAACGCCTCCGACCTGCCGGCCGAGCTTTTGACCGCAGGCGCGCGCGCCATCGTCGTGCCCGATCCCAACATGCCTGCCGAGGCGCGCAGCCAGATGAGCGAGCAGCTGCGCGAGGTCGGCTTCGGCGCCGTCACCATGCTGAAGGCACCGGTCGGAGGCGCCAACCGCAACCAGCCGGGGCCGCGCGGCGTCGCCGCCTAGTCTCCGGCCTTCTCGTCGGCCTTTTCGTCCACCTGGGCGGCGCCGCCACGCGATTGCAGCGCGCCGCGCAGCTGCTGTGCCAGACGGAACAGGGCAGGGCTGTGCTTGACGGCATGCTTGGCCCGTCCGACCGCAGCCATCGTCGTTGCGGCGACGCGGCCCCGCGCGGTCAACGGCATGAAGCTGTCGAAGATCGGCTCGTCATCCTTGCAGAACATCCGCTTGTAGTCGTCAGATCCGATGCCGAGATCGAGGGCGCGAAAATCCTCTCGCGCGTAATGATCGATGATCGAGCGCATCAGGATCAGCCCGGGGCTCCAGCGCGCATTCTCCGACAGCGTGTAGGTGTTGAACATCATCGAGAAGCGCGCCCCGTCGGCGACGCCGGCAAACAATGCGATGATCTCGGCATCGCAGCGCAGCGCGTGGATATCGATGGCGCGATGCCCGCAGTCGAGTTTTGCCATGCAGGCGCTTCGCACGAAGGCCGCGACGCCGGGCTCGGCAAATACGTTCGGCAGCCTCTGCTCGGCCATGCGGACCGGCTTGGTGCGGAAGAACCAGTCGAGCAGCTCGGCGATCTCGGCGTCGCTGCTCGCGACCATGTAGCGATAGCCGGGCAGCGCCTGCAGCTTCTTTTCCTTGCTCTTCAGCCGCTTTCGGAACGAATTCGACAACAGCGCCGTCGGCGCAGCCCCCGGCGGCATCAACAGCACCGGACAGTCGTTCACCGACGACTGGTGCGGCCATTGCGCCAGTGGATTGGCGAGATCGCGCCAGTGCAGCGGCTGCTGTGTCAAGGCGAGCACGTCGACACCGCCGCGGTCGCGCAACCCTGCGAGCAGGACGTCGAGATCGCCGGCGCTGGCGCGCGTGGCGAATTCGCGATCCATCAGCGGCATGTTGAAGGTCGTATGCTTGCCGCCCATGAAGGTGGCGATGCGCACGCCGCAGGCGTGCCGCAACGTCAGCGGCAGCAGCAGCAGCGGGCGTTGCTCGGCATCACGCCCGATGACGATGAAAGGCGTCGCATGCTCGCGCGCGCCGACGTCGCGCTGCCATGCGCCGAGCAGGTCGAAGCGTTGGTAGGGCGTCGAGACATGTTCGGGGACTTCGAGCGCGCGCCAGACCGGCTCGGCGGCAGCCAGATCGGACACGATGTCGACCCGCGCGAGCCCCGACGGCAGTCGCCGCGCGGGCGCCTGCGCCGTCCGGCTCTCGATCACGGCGGCCATGGTCATCGCGCAGCTCGCGTTGTCGTGGAATTTTGTTGCTTGACGTCGGGAGACCCTCGCAAAGAAGTCTCAACAAAAGGTAATGGCAATGACTTCGTCCCAAATCGGGAATGGCACAAACAAAGACCTGTTCAAATCGGCAGCGGCCACGCGATCTTGACGGCGGACGATCGCTATCATCGGATGGCGGTGATCATGACGCGATCGCGCCATGGTCTGACAGCATCAGGTGGGCGCGGACGGTCTGGTTTCAAGTGGGATTCGGGGAAGGGGCGCGGGAATTGTCGTCGGACAACAGGTGGCTGCGCAGCGCCCGGCTCGAGCTGGCCTATTTCAGCGGTCGCACGCTGCTCGCGTCGCGAGCCACAGCCGGCGCCGGTGCCGTGCTGCGGTTCGAGCGGGTGCGGCCGCGGCGCAAGGGCGCGTTCCAGCCGCTGAAGTGCGCGGAGATCACGCCCGTCTTCCTCGACAAGGTGATCCGGGCGCTGAAGCGCTGGGGCTATGAGATCGTCTCGCTCGACGAGGCCTGCCACCGGTCGGTCCGGCTGCCCGAAAGCCGTCGCTTCGCCTGCCTGAGCTTCGACGGCGCCTCCAAGGACGTGATCACGCATGCCTATCCCGTGCTCGCCCGCCACGGCGTGCCGTTCACCGTTTACGTGCCCCCGGCCTTCCCCGATGGTCTCGGCGAGGCCTGGTGGCTGGCGCTGGAGGCCGTGATCGCGCGCGAGGCGCGCATCAGCCTCGTGATCGACCATCGGGAACAGCGATTCAACGTGGTCACGCCGGCTGAAAAATACGAGTTGTTCGCCCATCTCGCAGGCTGGCTGCGCAAGCTGCCGCCGGCCGAGCTGTCGATCGCGATCCGCGACCTCTGCGCGCGCCATTCGGCCGATCTCGCCGCCCTGAGCCGCGAGTCCGCGATGGATTGGACCGACATCGCCCGTCTCGCCGCCGACCCCAACGTCACGATCGGCAGTGCCACCGTGCATTATTCCGTGCTCGCCAATCTCCGGGATGCCGACGCCCAGCGCGAGATCACGATGGGCAAGGCGGTGCTGGAGACGGCGCTGCGCCGCCCGGTCCGGCACATGGCGTATCCGTTCGGCGACCGCTATTCGTTCCGCCGCAGCGACGTTGTGCTCGCCGAGCAGGCGGGCTTCGTCAGCGCGGCCTCGACGATGCCAGGCGTCGTGCAGAGCGAGGGCCGCACCCATCTGCACATGCTGCCGCGGATCGCCTGGGACGGCCGCTCGCGCTCGCTGCGCGCTTTGAAGGTGCTGATGGCCGGCATCACCCTGCCGCGGGAAAAATCCGCGCCGCAGCCGAAACTCGATCTCGGCTGATCAGCCCTGCTGCCGCTCCGGATCCGGGCGCAGCATCCAGCTCACGATCGGCATCGCCGGCAGCACCCAGCCCATGCCGACCACGACGTAATACACCGCCTGCAGCCAGCCGGAATTGGCGATCAGAGGGAATTGCGCCATCACCATGCCCATCATCGACCAGGCGAAAGCGAGCAGGAGCAGCGCGACGGCGCCGATCAGTTTGCGGGTGCGGATCGTCATGACGGGATTGTCAGCCTCGGCTGGGGGCGGCGCGGCTTGCGCGCGATTTCCTCGGGATTATAAGGGCCTGTCAGCCCCGGTTCAATCGAGCGCTCAACGTCCATGACCACGGTTCCCCGCACGACAGATCTCGCCGCGATCCGCATCTGGCTGCTCGTCGTGGCCGGCCTGATCGCGCTGATGGTGCTGGTCGGCGGCGCCACGCGGCTGACCGAATCCGGGCTCTCGATCGTCGAATGGAAGCCGGTCACCGGCACCTTGCCGCCGCTGTCGGAGCGGGCCTGGACCGACGCCTTCGAGGCCTACAAGACCATTCCGCAGTACCGGCAGATGAACGCCGGCATGACCCTGCACGACTTCAAGACCATCTTCTGGTGGGAGTGGAGCCACCGGCTGCTCGGCCGCGTCATCGGCATGGTCTACCTGCTGCCGTTCCTGTGGTTTTTGTGGCGTGGCGCCGTGTCTGGCCCGCTCGGCCGCAGGCTGTGGCTGATCTTCGGCCTCGGCGCGCTGCAGGGCGCGGTCGGCTGGTGGATGGTGGCCTCCGGCCTCACCGAGCGCACCGAGGTGGCGCCGGTCCGGCTGGCGACGCATCTCGCGCTGGCGCTGCTGATCTACGCGTCGATCGTCTGGACGCTGCGGCGGCTCGCGCCGCGCGAGGAGGCCGAGGTGCCGGCGCGGCTGCGGCTGACGGCCTGGCTGCTGGTCGGCGTCACCTTCGTGCAGCTCTATCTCGGCGCGCTGGTGGCCGGCCTGCGCGCCGGCCTCGTCTACAACACCTGGCCCGAGATCGACGGCGGCCTGATCCCGAAGGCGGCCAATCTGTGGATCCAGTCGCCGTGGTGGATCAACCTGTTCGAGAACGATTTGACGGTGCAGTTCATGCATCGCATGACCGCTTACACGCTGCTGGCGCTGGCGGCGTGGCACGCCTTCGACGTGATGCGCGCCGGCGCCGGACGGGCGGTGGTGCGCAGCGCCCACCGGCTGCTCGCCGCCATCCTGGTGCAGGCCGTGCTCGGCATCCTCACTCTGCTGGCGCTGGTGCCGATCTCGCTGGCGCTGTTGCATCAGGGCACGGCCATCATCGTGCTGACCTTCGCCGTGCTGCAGGCCGAGCGCCTGTCGCCGCGGCGTACGGCTGTTGTCGCCGTGCCGCAGGCGGCGGTGGCTGCGGGGCAGGCGGGGTAGAGTTTCTCTTCCGTCATTGCGAGGAGCCGAAGGCGACGAAGCAATCCAGAGTCCCGCGCGCGACTCTGGATTGCTTCCGCCTTCGCTCTTCGAGCTTCGGCGGACAAGTCGCTTCGCTCGCAATGACGTGGAGACATCAGTTTTCATCCTCGCGCGCTATCGCGCCGAGCTTTGCCGATCGTTTCACCCTCGAAAACACGCGAGGGCGCGGGGAAGGCCGGATGCCTGGCCGGCACCCATGGCCCGCGTGCAAAGAAAAAAGCACGCGGCGGTCACCACAGGTACGGCCGAAAACACCCGGCCTTCCCCGCGCGATGGTTTTAACGCTTATACGCGATCTCCCCGGGGACCGGGCTGTCTTGCCCCCGTCACCTCATGCGATGCGTTGAGCACCCACACGAAACTTAGCGCCAGCGTCGGGGCGCCAGGACCACGCGACTTCGCCGTCCGTGACAGGTCGCTCGTCCGCGCAAGCATACGCCCGCGCACGGCCCGCCACGTCCACCGCATTCCTGCCCTACGCAACTGGACGATCCGGAAGCGCCCCTCGGCTGGACAGGAACAAAAAGAGAACATAAACTGATTTGCGTCGTTTGGCAAGCGTGGCGTGTCGCGGACATCGCCGGGTGGGGCGGACCATGCAATTCGAGTTCGATTGGGATCCGGCCAAGGCAGAGAGCAATCTGCGCAAGCATGGCGTTGCCTTTGAGCGGGCGATGAGCATCTTCAGCGATCCGTTGGCGCTCTCGCGTCTCGATGACGGATCTGGCGCAGGCGAGGAACGATGGGTTACGATGGGACGCAATATTGCGCACGAGCTACTGCTGGTCGTGCATACGTACACGGAGCTATCGGCAGACCGCGCAGCGATCCGCATCATTTCTGTCCGTCGCCCGACCCGGCGCGAAATCCGCTCCTACGAGAATGGGTGATCCGATGAAGGATGAATACGATTTCTCGAACGCCGAACGCGGCAAGTTCTTTCGCAAGGGCGCGCGAATGCTGCCTCCGGTGCATCTCGAGCCTGATGTGCTCGATCACCTGACCGGGCTGGCCAGCGCGCGGGGCGTATCGTTGACCGAATTGGTCAACACGCTTCTCAAGGAGGATATTGAGCGGATCGAGGCTGCGAAATAGCTCTTTGGGAGTTTCTGCGAGCACCTCATGATGCCTTCGCGACCAGACTTCCGCGACACGGTTCGGGCGCGCTCGGACCGCGATCCGGCGTTTCGCGAGGCGTTGTTCCAGGAAGCCGTGAGTGCGCTGCTGCGCGGAGAGGTCGATGACGGCCGCGCCGGCCTGCGTGCGTATATCAACGCAACGATCGGCTTCGAGGCGTTGAGCAAGGCGCTTGGCCGGCCGGAGAAAAGCCTGTTGCGCATGTTCGGACCGTCAGGCAATCGGACGGCGGGTAACCTGCTCGGTGTGATCCGGGTGTTGCAGACCGAGACGGGGGTTCACCTCGAAGTCCGCGCCGTGGCAGCGGAGTGAGGCTGGGCCCGGTTTGACGTGCTCGCAAGGCAGGGGATGACCCCGCCGAATCGGTTTCGCGCCCCTCCGAATTTGCTATGCCGGTTCAGCAAGATGTGCGGAAATGGGGTGGACATGCTGACGGGCGAACTTCGGTCCAAGATCGACAATGTCTGGAATGCGTTCTGGTCGGGCGGCATCGCCAATCCGATCGAGGTGATCGAGCAGATCACCTACCTGCTGTTCATCCGCGGGCTGGATGAGGCGCATACGCGCGAGGAGAACCGCGCCACCCGGCTGGGCAAGCCGATGGAGCGGCGCATCTTCCCCGAAGGCAAGGACGGCGTCGGCACGGGCGGCGGCGTCGCTTACGAGGAGATGCGCTGGTCGCGGCTGAAGAACAAGGACCCGGCGACGATGTTCGACATCGTCTCGGAGCACGTCTTCCCGTTCCTGCGCAAGATGGCCGACGCGGACACCGCGCACGCCACCCACATGAAGGGCGCGCGCTTCACCATTCCGACGCCGGCACTGCTGGCGAAGGTGGTCGACCTGCTCGCCGACATCCCGATGGAGGACCGCGACACCAAGGGCGACCTCTACGAATACATGCTGGGCAAGATCGCCAGCGCCGGCCAGAACGGCCAGTTCCGCACCCCGCGCCACATCATCGCGCTGATGGTCGAGATGATGGCGCCGACGCGCAAGGACGTGATCTGCGATCCCGCCTGCGGCACCTGCGGCTTCCTGGTCGTCGCTGGCGAGTATCTGCGCGACAACGACCCAAAGCTGTTCCACGACAAGGAGAGCCGTGACCATTTCAACGAGGAGATGTTCCACGGCTTCGACTTCGATGCCACGATGCTGCGCATCGGCTCGATGAACATGACCTTGCACGGCGTCGACGATCCTGACATCCGTCGAAAAGATTCTCTGTCACAGGATCATGTCGGTGATACCGACCGCTACAGTCTCGTGCTCGCCAACCCGCCGTTCGCAGGCAATTTGGACTACGAGACCACAGCGAAGGATCTGCTTGCGATCGTCAAGACCAAGAAGACCGAGCTGTTGTTTTTGGCTTTGTTTCTGCGTCTCTTGAAGCCCGGCGGCCGCGCCGCCGTGATCGTGCCGGACGGCGTGCTGTTCGGCTCCTCGACCGCGCACAAGGCGATCCGCAAGATGCTGGTCGAGGACCACAAGCTCGACGGCATCGTCAAGTTGCCGTCCGGCGTGTTCCGGCCCTATGCCGGCGTCTCCACCGCGATCCTGCTGTTCACCAAGACCAATTCCGGCGGCACGGATCACGTCTGGTTCTATGATTGTCAGGCCGACGGTATTTCGCTGGACGATAAACGCACGCCTCTGCTGCCGGCTGACAAGCTCGGGCCGCGGGCTAAGCTTGATGCCGGCGAGCACGAAAAGAACAATCTGCCCGACATTGCGGCGCGCTGGAAGGAACGTGATGGAGCTGAGCGGGAGCGGCCGCGTACGAGTCAGAGCTTCTGCGTGCCCAAGACAGAGATCGCGGAAGCCGGCTACGACTTCTCTCTCAACCGCTACAATGAGGTGGTACACGATGCAGCCGAGCATCGGCCGCCGAAGGAGATCATCGCCGAGTTGAAAATGATTGAACAGGAAATCGCAGACGGTCTTGCTGAGTTGGAGGCGATGTTGTGAATGCGCTGACGCCTTTCCGTTCCAAGACTTGGCCGCGGGTTCGCCTCGGCGAAGTTGCCGAGCATCGTCTCGGCAAAATGCTGGATAACGCGAAGAACACTGGTGAACTGCGTCCTTATCTACGCAATCCCAATATCCGATGGTTTGAGATTGACTTAAATGATCTACAAGAGATTCGCGTTGAGGACAACGAATTACATAAGTACGAATTGCGACCGGGGGATGTGCTGATTTGCGAGGGCGGAGAAGCTGGACGAGCCGCGATTTGGAATGGCGAGGCCGAAGGAATAATTTTCCAAAAGGCTTGTCATCGAGTCAGGGTGGGTTCTGAGCTCGATGCGCGTTTCCTAGTTCACTGCCTGATGCACGACTACTTCAGTGGTAAGCTCAGTGATTATTACACGGGCGCTACGATTAAACATCTTACTGGGCAGGATCTCGCGCGCTACGAAATTCCGCTTCCGCCGATCGAAGAGCAGCGACGGATCGCGGCGATCCTGGACAAGGCCGATGCGCTGCGGCGGAAACGCAGGCATGCAAGAAGGCTGCTTGATAGCGTTGCTCAATCGATTTTTTTTGAGATGTTTGGCGATCCGCTTCGGGCCAACGGGCAGAAGGTGCAATTAATTGAAGTTGTTGAAGGAACGCAGATTGGCCCATTCGGTTCGCTCCTTCACCGCGAAGACTACAAAGCAGGGGGGATTCCCTTAATAAACCCCATGCATATCAATGGCGGACTTTTAACTCCTTCGCCGCAAGTCGCGATAAGTGCCGAAAAATTTGAATCGCTTAAGGCCTATCAATTGCGGCTTGGTGATATTGTGATGGGTCGAAGAGGTGAAATGGGACGCTGTGCAGAAGTCGTTTCAAGAGAAAAACTGGTATGCGGTACCGGATCATTGTTCATTCGACCAAACTTCTCCAAGGCGCTGCCAGCATTTTTGCAGGCATTAATTAGTTCTCCCTCGGCGATTGAGTATTTTGAAGGTGCAGCGGCTGGGATCACGATGCCTAATCTAAACAAGGCGGTCGTTGATAAATTGTCCTTCGTTCTGCCGCCAATCGAGGATCAAGAGAGATTTTCACTCGCAAAAGAAAGGGTTCAGCAGGAAAAAAAGAGGGCAGCTGAGGCCGACATCGCGATAGATGCGCTTTTCTCTTCACTCCAGTATAGCGCATTTTCGGGTTTGCTCTGAGCGGGCGGGTCCGACCCTCAGTAATCGCAGGCGATCATCGTGCCGACGGGGCGGCCGCTTGGCACGCTCGATATGCTCTTGCTAGCGCGTCGAGTGTATGACGTTCCACGAATCGCTGCGTCGCTGCACGTTGAGCCAGAACTCCGGGCTGTTGCCGAAAACGCGGGCGAGCATGAGGGCGGTGGAGGCGGTGACGTTGCGCTTGCCGTTGCAGAGCTCGTTGAGGTGCTTGCGCTGCACGCCCATGGCGGTAGCCAGCGCGGTCTGCGTCAGCCCGGGCGGCTGCATGAACTCCTCGACTAGGATTTCGGCCGCCGTTGCCGGCTTGCGTGTGGTCATCAGCATGGGCTTGCCTCGGAAGACTGGCTGCTCAGGAATGATCAACATGTAACCTGTTGAAAACGCTACTCGCAAGGAGCGACGAGCTATGGTATCGCTCAAGAGTTGCGGTTGTCCAAGGGGCGAAGGGTGGAAGCTGATACGTCGGCGATTGGCACATTCCGGGTGACGCTGCGCGGGCCCATGCTGCGGCGAGGGTTATGGCTCTACGTCTGGCGTGTCGTCAGGCGAGGGCAGCAAGAACTGCTCTATGTCGGTCGGACGGGTGACAATTCGAGCCCCAATGCTTCGTCGCCGTATAATCGCATGGGTCAACATCTCGGCTTGCTTGAGAACCAGAATGCATTGCGGCGGCATCTTTCAGACAAGAAGATCGAACCCGAGGACTGTGAGCGGTTCGAGTTCGTCGCGCATGGTCCGATCTACCCAGAGATCGCAAAACCCGAGAACTTCAAGCATTCCGATAAAGCGGCTGTCCGGGGGCTCATGGAGCTTCACACACCGTATCGGAATATCGTCGGTTCGATGGAGCGGCGCCTTGCTGATGAGCTCAGTAAGGCGGGCTACACGGTCCTCAACACCGTAAATTGGTCTCATGACCTTTCCGATGAGGATTGGCTTCCTGTTCGGCGCGCGTTCGAAGCTGATTTCCCCAAACTCAAGAAGATCGGCTGAATGTCCAACTTCGCCTTTCTCGCCGCTGAATTTCCGGCCGTGCACGAGGCGGCGGTCGAGGCCGAGCGCCAGGCGGCGGTGTCGCCGACAGCAGCGGCGTTCTTTGCCGGCAAGACCGTCGAGGTCGCGGTGAAATGGGCGTTCCGGTCCGACCCCAATCTCAAGCTGCCCTACCAGGATAACATCGCGGCGCTGTTGCATGAGCCGAGCTTCCGCCGCGCCGCGGGCGAGGCTGTCTTCGCCAAGGCCAAATACATCAACACGCTGCGCAACCGCGCCGTTCATGAGGCGCGCCGGATCAGCGCCGGCGATGCCACGGGCGCGGTCAAGGAGCTGTTCCACGTCTGCTTCTGGTTCGCCCGCACCTATGCCAAGGCCAAGCCAGCCGATGGGCTGAGCTTCGACCCGGCCGTGCTGTCGCGCCGCGACGAGGTGTTGAAGAAGGCGTTCGTCCAGCTCAAGACCCAGCAGGCCGAGCTCGATGCCAAGGACGGCGAGCTGACCAAGCTGTTGCTCGACAAGGACAACCTTGATGCCGAGCTGAAGAAGCTGCGCGCCGAGGTCGCCGCCGCGCGGAAAGAGGCCGAGGCCAAGCCGGATCAGCACAATTACGATGAGGCCGAAACCCGCGACCGCTTCATCGATCTGCTGCTGCGCGAGGCCGGCTGGCCGCTGGACCAGCCTGATGATCGCGAGTTTCGCGTCGAGGGCATGCCGAACAATGAGGGCGTGGGCTTCGTCGACTACGTGCTGTGGGGCGCGGACGGCAAGCCGCTCGGCCTGGTCGAGGCCAAGCGCACGCGCAAGGATGCGCGATCCGGCCAGCAGCAGGCCAAGCTCTATGCCGACCGTCTGGAGGCGCGCTACGGCCAGCGCCCGGTGATCTTCTATTCCAACGGCTACGAGCACTGGATCTGGGACGATACGCGCTATCCGCCGCGGCAGATCGGCGGCTTCTACAAGCGCGACGAGCTGGAGCTCCTGATCCAGCGCCGCACCGGCCGCAAGTCGCTGGCCGCGGAGGCGATCAGCCGCAGGATCGTCGAGCGGCCGTATCAGCACCGGGCGATCCGCTCGATCGCCAAACATTTCGAGGAGGACCGCGAGCGCAAGGCGCTGCTGGTGATGGCGACCGGCTCCGGCAAGACCCGCACCGTGATCGCGCTGGTCGACCTCCTGATGCGCGCCGGCTGGGTCAAGCGGGTGCTGTTCCTGGCCGACCGCGTTGCGCTGGTGAACCAGGCGGCGGGTGCGTTCAAGGCGCATCTGCCGGACGCCGCGCCGGTCAATCTGGTGACCGAGCGGACCGCCGACGGGCGCGTCTTCATCTGCACCTATCCGACCATGATGGGGCTGATCGACGGCCGCCAGGAAGGCAAGCTCAAATTCGGCCCCGGCCATTTCGACCTGATCGTGATCGACGAGGCGCACCGCTCGGTCTACCAGCGCTATCGCGCCATCTTCGAGTATTTCGATTCCTTCCTGGTCGGGCTGACGGCGACGCCGAAGGACGAGATCGACCGCAACACCTATTCGCTGTTCGATCTCGAAGACGGCGTGCCGACCGATGCCTATTCGCTGGAGGAGGCAGTGGCCGAGGGGCATCTGGTGCCGCCGAAGACGATCTCGGTGCCGCTGAAAATCGTCCGCTCCGGCCTGCGCTATGACGACCTCTCGGCGGAGGAAAAAGACCAGTGGGACATGCTGGAATGGGGCGAGGACGACGTCCCCGACACGGTCGAGGCGGCGGAGGTCAACAAGCGGCTGTTCAACGAGGAGACGGTCGATCTCGTCATCGCGCATCTGATGCAGAACGGCATCAAGGTCGAAGGCGGCGACCGGCTCGGCAAGACCATCATCTTCGCCAAGAACGAGGACCACGCCAAATATATCGAGACGCGCTTCAACGTGGCCTATCCGGCACTGGCCGGGCATTTCGCGCGCGTCATCACCCACAAGACCGGGGCCTATGCACAGACCCTGATCGACGACTTCTCGATCAAGACCAAAGTGCCGCACATCGCGATTTCGGTCGACATGCTCGACACCGGCATCGACGTGCCCGAGGTGGTCAATCTCGTGTTCTTCAAGCCGGTGCGCTCGAAGACCAAGTTCTGGCAGATGATCGGGCGCGGCACGCGGCTGTGTCCGGACCTGTTCGGTCCTGGGCAGGACAAGGAGGAGTTTTGCGTCTTCGACTATTGCCAGAACATCGAGTTCTTCGGCGCCAATCCGGAGCTGAACGAAGCCTCCGCGGCGAAGTCGCTGTCCGAGCGGCTGTTTGCGGGGCGGCTCGACCTGGTGCGGGCGCTGGATGAGAAGCTGTCGAAGGCGGCTGGCGGCGGTTTTTCGGCCGGCGAGCAGGCGCCTTATGAGGGTGACCAAGACGAGCCACCGAGCGAGCCGGAGATTCGGGCGTCCGCTGCCGCGACCCTGCAGGCGATCGTCGGCGGCCTCAACACGGAGAATTTCATCGTCCGCCAGCACCGCCGCGCGGTCGAGAAGTATCGCGAACCCCGGGAGTGGGACGCGATCGACGAGCACAAGCGCGAGGAGTTGGTCGAAGAGATCGCGCCGCTGCCGTCGAGCCACATGCTCGGCACCGAGGACGCCAAGCGTTTCGACCTCTTGATGTTCCAGCTCGAGCTGGCGCTGCTCAAAGGATCCAAGCGCTTCGATACCTTGCGCAAGCAGCTCCTGGAGATCGCCTCCGCCCTGGAGGACCAGACCGGTATTCCCGCGATTGCCAGGCATGCCGAGCTGATCGAGGAGATCCAGACCGAGCAGTGGTGGGAAGGCGTCACCGTGCCGCTGCTGGAACTCGTTCGCTTGCGGCTGCGCGACCTGATCCAGCACATCGAGAAGGGGCGCAAGACCGTCGTATACTCGAACTTCGCCGACGAGATCGGCGAAGGCGTCGAACTGCAGTTGCCCCAGGTCGGCGAAGCCGACTTTGCCCGCTTCAAGGCCAAGGCGCGCCACTTCCTGCGCGCGCATCGAGACAATCTGTCACTGAACAAGCTGCGTCAGGGCAAACCGCTGACGGCCTATGACCTGACCGAGCTGGAGCGGATGCTGCTGGAGGCCGGGATCGGCGAGGCCGGCGATATCGAACGCGCGCGCGAGGTCAGCCACGGCTTCGGCCGCTTCGTGCGCTCGCTGGTCGGGCTCGACCGCGCGGCGGTCAGCGCGGCCTTCGGCGAGTTCATCGCCGGCGGCACGGCGTCGGCGGCGCAGATCGAATTCATCGACATGGTGATCGAGCACCTGACCGATCAGGGCGTGATGGACCCGGCGCTGCTCTACGAGCCGCCCTTCACGGGCATCGCGCCGACAGGGCCGGAACATCTGTTCGACGAGAGCAGGGTGGTCAAGCTGTTCGACACCATCAAGGCGATCAACGCCAGCGCGGTGGCGTAGCCCTCTCGGCAATATCTATGGGCCTTCGTGTCGCGGGCTCATGCGGCGGATGAGGCTAGTCTCCGCCGTTGCTGTTGGCACGGATATCGCGAGCTTCAATCGGGCGCATACGCGTCCGGGTCGGGACTGCTGCTGGGCGACTTGAACGCGGCGCGTAAGGGGGCCGGCATCGGGTAGTTGAAGTTGATCCCGGTCGGCGGCACGGGTGACTCGAACCACTTCTTGTAGAGCGCCTCGATGGCGGGGCTCTGATAGAGCCCGGCCGTGACGCGATCGGCGATGGCCTTGAACGGCGCATCGTCCTTGCGCAGCATGATGCCGAAAGGTTCGGGCTTGGAGAATGCGTCGCTGCTGATCATGTACGCCGCCGGGTCCTTCGACCGCGCGATGGCGACCGCGAGCTGGACGTCATCGAGCACATAGGCCTGAGCCCGGTCGGTCTCCAGCATCAGGAACGCCTCGGCCTGGTCCTTGGCCGGAACGATGTTGATGCCGAGCTTGCGTTCGACATTGACCTTGTTCAGCTGTGCGATGTTGGTCGATCCGGCGATCGCGACGGCCGTCTTTCCCCTGAGGTCGTCGATCGTCTGGAGCGAGAGCGACTTCTTGGCCGCAAAGCGTGTGGCGCTGAGAAAGTGCGTATTGGCAAAGGTCACGAGTTTCTGGCGTTCGGCGTTGTTGGTGGTGGAGGCGCACAAGAGGTCGATCGTGCCGTTCGTCATCAGCGGTATGCGATTGGATGACGTCACCGGAACGGTTTCGATCGTGAGGTTAGGAAGCCCAAGCTCCTTCTTGACCGCATCCGCGATCCGGGCGCAGATGTCGAGCGCGTAGCCCACCGGCTTCTGGTTGCCGTCGAGATAGCTGAACGGTACCGACGATTCCTGGAAGCCGATCGATATCCTGTTCGTCTCCTTGACCTTCTGCAGCGTGCCCGTCAGTTCCTCGGCGCCGGCGGCGTTTGCAGCGAGCGCTGCCGTCAGCAGAAGTCCCCAAATGCGCATCAAAGCCTCTCCTCGCAGCAACCCTCTTCGCGCGTGCAGCGTTGCACGCGCAGCGACGATGCAGCCTCGCTGCGTCCGGCCTGGATGAAAAGGGATAAAACCGCCTTCTTTCTCATTCCTGGAGGTGATGGATCGCCGCGCCGGGCGTCGTCGCCGGGTTCACCTGCCAGGTCTAACCTTCGAGTTGACGGCCGAAATCGCAGGTCTGGCGCGCCAGATCCGCTACGGCGGCCGCGAAGGCCGAGGGTCTGTCGTTGCGATACATGGCCGCATAGGGCACGGCCGGCAGCGTCGGCTTGACGGGCAGGATGACCAGCTTCTTCTGCTCGAAGAGAGGACGAAAACAGCGTTGCGGAAGATAGCTGATGCCGAGGCCGGCCACGGCGAGCCCGACCAGCGCAGTCAGATTGTCGACCGAGATGGCGCGCTTGAAGGAGACGCCGTTGGCCGCGAGCCATTTGTTGACGAAGAGGCCGGAGCCCGAGCGACGGCCCTGCATCAGAATCGTATGATGACCAAGCTCGTCGAAATCGAGGCTCCGGCGCGATCTGACCAGGCCGGGGCGCGCCGTCCACACGTTCTGCACTTCGGCAAGCCGCACTGACGTCACCTCCGGGTCAGAGAAGACGTCCGGGATGACGACGAGATCGAGGCTGCCCTCGATCAGCCGATCGTAGAGGCTTCGCGAGGTGTCGACTTCAGGCTCGATCATCACCGCCGGATGGGCTTCGCGAATGGCCGAAACCAGACGCGGCAGCCATGTCAGAGCTGACAGCTCCGTCGCCCCAAGCCGCAGACGGCGGGCCGGTGACTGCCGGCCGTCCTTCAACTCCAGGATCTGGTCCTGCAACGCCAACATCTGTCGGCCAAGAGCAAGGATCTGCTCGCCACGTTCGGTCAGACGAGCCCCGCGCTGGCTGCGATCGAACAGCGGAACGCGCGCGGAGGCCTCGAGCTCCTGGATGCGCTTCGAGATCGCCGATTGCGTCGTGTTCAGCTTGGCTGCGGCGCGTTCGAACGTGCCGAGCTCCGCGATCCAGTTCAAAGCTTCTAGCTGCTTCAGGGTGACCATTTTTCGCATTCAAAAAAGAGATGGATCGATATCTCCATTTATCGGTTTTCTGAATTCAAGACGAGTCCTACACCGCCGAGGCGGGGCGCCATCGAGCGACGCTCTGGACTGTGCAAGACGGGGAGCAAGAATGGGTGAGGGACAAGCGCAGCCTGGTGCGCCGATCGATGCGGCGGTCGTCGCCGCGTTCAAGAGCGTTTCCACGGCCGTGATCAGCGACAACCTTCAGCGGTTGCCTGGTGCAGCCAGTCTACGGCCATTCTATACGGGCTCGCCGATGGCCGGGATCGCGCTGACCGTGAATACGGCGCCGGGGGATAATCTCTTCATTCATCGCGCGCTCGATCTTATTACGCCTGGCGACGTCCTCGTCGTCAATGGCGGCGGCAACGAGACGCGGGCATTGGTCGGCGAGATCATCGCCGCCATCGCGAGGGAACGCGGCGCGGCCGGGATTGTCGTCGACGGTGCGATCAGGGATTCCGGCGTGCTGATGAATTCCGACTTCCCCGTGTTCGCGCGTGCGGTCAATCACCGTGGCCCCTACAAGAACGGTCCGGGTACGATCAACGTGCCGGTGTCGATTGGCGGCATGATCGTCACGCCAGGCGATATCGTGGTTGCCGACGCCGACGGAGTGGTCGCTTTCGCGCCGGCGATCGCATCCGAACTGCTCGAGTCCGCCCGCGCGCAGGAGCAGCGTGAAGCCGAAATCCTGGCGAGCATCCGCGCGGGGCGCTATGGCGGTGCCTACGCAAAATAGGCGTCTATTGCGGTCATCCGTACGAGCCTTGGCGGTATGCGGACCTCGTCCTTGTCGTCCCGGATGTCGTTTCGCTCATCCGGGCTACTTGCATGCCAACGGCACCCCGCTCAGCAATACCCATACACGCCGCAGGCATAAGGCAGGCGGAACATGTAGTTGGTGTAGCCTTCGCCGCCGTAATAGGGGCCCTGGTAGTCGTAGGAGAAGGCGCGGCCGTAATAGCCGGGCAGCTCCTGGCGGCCGAACAGCAGCGGCGTCGAGGGCCACATCGGGGAGATCAGCGAGTCCTGGTCCCTGACGACGACGACCGTCGGCGGCGGCGCTCTCACGGCGCGGCGGGCCTTGATGTGCACGATCTTGTCGTGGACGGCCGGCAGGTCGGCTGCGAGCACGACGCCGTTCGCCGCGATGGCCGCCAGCAGCATCATGATCACCAACGTTCGCATCCTGCTCTCCTCGACTTCTGTTCGGGTGGCGTCGGCGCTTCGCGATACATCCACCGCTGCTTTCACGCGGGTCCGGAAGGCGATTCCACGGGCGGCAGGATGAGCCGGGTATGGTTAACGAAATCCTTCCGGCATCCGACAGTTGGCTGCAATCATCCGTAGAAGGACGGGCATTTTCAGCTTTTGTTAAGTTCTGCGGGTGCAAGCTTACTGCTGCCGGCGATTTTGAAGGTCGGCCGAATGCAGCCCGGCCGCTGCGTCCGGGCGCGAAAATCTCTGCTGCATTTCATCAGAGTCTCAGACCAGAAGGTTTCGAGCATGTCGGTGATCATGTTTTCGGCGTCGGCGCGCCAAAATCTCCAATCACGGACCGGCTCAGTCAACGCTGAACTCGCTGCCATCGACGAGGGCGCCGCAGGACTGCAGGCGCTGTCGGCAAGCCGGCTGATCGCGGCCTCCGCGCTGCCACTGGCCGGCCAGATGCACGCGCGCCTGTTGCAGCTGATGAGATGATCACCTGGAGTTAACGAGGGCGCGGTCCGAGAAGCCGGCAACGGCCCGGCCGTGGGACGAAGGAGAGCGCGGAAGCCCAGGGGGCCGCCCGCGCTCTCTTTGTTTTCGGGGCCGCTTGCTGTCTCAGCCGTCAGTTACTCGTCATGCGCGGGCTTGTCCCGCCTGCGGGGCCGAAGCCCCTTCGGCGCGGCGACGGCCCGCGCAGCCACATCGTCATTGCCGGGGCGAAGACGTGGATGGCCGGGACAAGCCCGGCCATGACGTGGTGAGAGATGCGCTCGTCACGCCGCACGCCGATGCGCGGCGCGATCCGTAGAGCGAAACGCGCCTTACGCGCTCAGCGCCTGCTCGAGGTCGGCGATCAGGTCTTCCTTGTCCTCGATGCCGACGGAGATGCGGACGATGTCGGGGCCGGCGCCGGCCTTGATCTTGGCGGCGTCGTCGAGCTGGCTGTGCGTGGTCGAGGCCGGGTGGATGACCAGCGAGCGGGTGTCGCCGACATTGGCGAGATGCGAGAACAGCTTCAGGTTCGACACCAGCTTGACGCCGGCGTCGTAGCCGCCCTTGAGCGAGAAGGTGAACACGGCGCCGGCGCCCTTCGGGCAGTATTTGCGCGCCAGCGTGTAATACTTGTCCTCGGGCAGGCCGGCGTAGTTCACCGAGGCCACGCCGGGATGCTTGCTGAGATATTCGGCGACGGCCTTGGCGTTGTCGCAATGCTTCTGCATGCGCAGCGGCAGGGTCTCGATGCCGGTCAGGATCATGAAGGCGTTGAACGGCGACAGCGCCGGTCCGAGATCACGCAAGCCCAGCACGCGGCAGGCGATGGCGAAGGCGAAATTGCCGAACGTCTCGTGGAGCCGGATGCCGTGATATTCGGGACGCGGCTGCGTCAGCATCGGATATTTGTCGCCGCTGCCGGCCCAGTCGAAGGTGCCGGCATCGACGATGACGCCGCCGATCGAGTTGCCGTGGCCGCCTAAGAACTTGGTCAGCGAGTGCAGCACGATGTCGGCGCCGTGATCGATCGGGCGGATCAGATAGGGCGAGGCCAGCGTGTTGTCGACGATCAGCGGCACGCCCGCCTTGCGCGCCACCTGCGCGACCGCCTCGATGTCGGTGATGGTGCCGCCGGGATTAGCGATCGACTCGATGAATACAGCCTTGGTGCGTGGGCTCACCGCCGCCTCGAAGCTCGCGACGTCATCGGTGTCGGCCCACACCACGTTCCAGCCAAAGCTCTTGAACGCATGCGTGAACTGGTTGATCGAGCCGCCATAGAGTTTTCGCGCGGCGATGAACTCGTCGCCGGGGGACAGCAACTGCTGCAGCGCCACGACCTGCGCGGCATGGCCAGAGGCCACGGCCAGCGCGGCGGTGCCGCCCTCGAGAGCTGCGACGCGCTCCTCGAGCACGGCGTTGGTGGGGTTGCCGATGCGGGTATAGATGTTGCCGAACGCCTGCAGCCCGAACAGCGAGGCGGCGTGGTCGGCATCGTTGAACACGAACGACGTGGTCTGATAGATCGGCGTCGCCCGCGCGCCGGTGGTGGGGTCAGGCTGGGCGCCGGCGTGAATGGCGAGGGTGGCAAATCCCGGGGCACGGTCGGTCATGATGTTTCCTCTTGGCTTGATCCCTCGCGCAGCGGCGCCGGCTGATGCAGGGATCGATGATGGGAGACGGTGTCAATAGCGCGCCGTCGTGCGCCTCCGCGTCATCCCGGCGGAGGACATTTGCCACCGGGCAAGATGCCGTCAAGGCTGGCGGCGATAATCAGTCGGATTTGAAATGCGTTGCTGTGTCGCGCCGTCGTCGCGACACGATCCTTTCGCAGATGCGTCAGGAGGGATCGCTTCTGTCCTTCGCGGCGCGGTCGGCCGCTGCCGTCGTGCCGCCGCCGACGCTGGTGCGGTTCAGCGACAGCCGCATGCCCTGGGTCGGGATCGGCGCGCGCTTGGCGCTGATGGTGCGCGAGTTGACACCCATCCAGGAGATCTCCGACGACAGCCGGCCATATTCGATCTTGGGGCAGCGGTTCATGACGACCTTCAGCCCAGCGGCCTCGGCCTTTTCGGCCGCCGCATCGTCACGCGCGCCGAGCTGCATCCAGATCACTTTCGGCAAAGGCGACAGCCTCAAGGCCTCGTCGACCACTGGCATGATGTGCTGCGAGCTGCGGAAGATGTCGACCATGTCGATGGGACGGCCGATGTCGGCGAGCGAGGCGACGAACGGCCGGCCCATCAGGCTCTTGCCGACATGGCCGGGATTGACCGGGATCATGTCGTAGCCGCGCTGCACCAGATATTTGAAGGCGAAGAAGCTCGGCCTGATCTCGGACGGCGAGGCGCCGACCATCGCGATCACCTTCACGCCGTTGAGGATGCCGCGGATGTAGTCGTCGGGATAGGTGTCGTGATTCATGGGGCACGTTTCTATTAGTTATATCGGGCATCGTCATTCCGGGGCGCCCGAAGGGCGAACCCGGAATCCCGAGCTGAGTTCAGCAATCTCGAGATTCCGGGTTCGATGCTTCGCATCGCCCCGGAATGACGAAGTTATTGATGCCGTCATTGCGAGGAGCCAACGGGTCCGCGCGAACGCGCGGCCCGATGACAGGCTCCGCGACGAAGCAATCCAGAGGCTCGGGTGGAACTCTGGATTGCGTCCGCCTTCGCCTTGCAGGCTTCGGCCGACACGCCGCTGCGCTCGCAATGACGGAGGAGAGAGCGGCGGGCGTCACTCATCCCGCCAGGTCGGAGTCCGCTTCTCGATGAAGGCGCCGATGCCTTCCTCCGCGTCGCGGGCGAGCATGTTCTGCGTCATCACCTCTGCCGCATAACGATAGGCGTCGGCAAGGCTCATCTCGGCCTGGCGGTAGAACGCCTCCTTGCCGAGCTTGATCGTATAGGCTGACTTGCGCGCGACTTGTTGTGCCAGCGCAATCGCCGCGTCGCGTTCAGTCCCGTGGGCGACGACACGATTGACCAGGCCGATGTCGCGGGCGCGCACCGCCGGAACCGGCTCGCCGGTCAGCAGCATCTCCATCGCCTGCTTGCGCGGCACGTTGCGCGACAGTGCCACCATCGGCGTCGAGCAGAACAGGCCGATGTCGACGCCGGGCGTCGCGAACGACGCGCGCTCGGAGGCGACGGCGAGATCGCAGCTCGCGACCAGCTGGCAGCCGGCTGCGGTGGCGATGCCCTGCACGGAGGCGACGACGGGTTTCGGCAGATGCACGATTGCCTGCATCATCGCGCTGCAGGCGTTCATCAGCTTGGCGAAGAAGGCGCGGCCGCGATCGGCATCGCTGCGACGGGCGGTGAGCTCCTTGAGGTCATGGCCGGCGCAGAACGCCGGGCCGTTGGCCGCGATCACCACGGCGCGCACGGCCTTGTCGGCACCGATCTCGGCCAGGGCCTGATGCAGCTCCGCGATCAGCGGCTCGGACAGGCTGTTACGCTGCGCCGGGCGGTTCAGCGTCAGCACGGCAACGGGGCCGACCATCTCGCGCATAAGGATCGGCGCGTCGGCAGCATTGGCGAGGGCAGGGGCGGACATTGCGATTTCCGGTTGGCGATTTCCGTTTGGGCGCTGGATCGCGGCTAATGTAACAGAAGGCAACGCGACAGAGCAGGGGGAGACATGACGGCGAAGATGAGCATCGCGGAACTCGAAGCGTTCCTGCACGCGGAATTTCCCCAGGCCTTCCGCACCGGCGGCGACATCAGCATCGAGAGCGCCGACGGCCGGAGCTGCCGGATGCGCCAGCGCTTCAACGAGCGCATGTTGCGTCCTGGCGGCACGGTCTCCGGGCCCACCCTGATGGCGCTGGCCGACTTCGCGATGTACGTGGTGCTGCTGTCGGCGATCGGCCCGGTCGGGCTCGCGGTCACCACCAATCTCAACATCAACTTCCTGCGCAAGGGCGCGGCAGGCGCCGACGTGCTGGCCGAGGCGCGGCTGCTCAAGCTCGGCAAGCGGCTGGCGGTCGGCGAAGTCACGCTATTGTCAGGGGAATCGCCTGATCCGATCGCCCACGTCACGGCCACCTATTCCATTCCGAATGCGTGAGGTTTTCGAGGGTATTATTGCACCATATTTATAACCTCATGTTTTCGTTGGCGTAATTTTGCGCCGATGGCGTTGACGAATGCGGGGCGCTTCTCTAGAAGCTGCGACCAGTCCGGCGCGTCATCCGCGCCGCATTCTCCCTGTCACGGATATCTCTCATGAAAACCTTTTCGGCAAAGCCGGCCGAGGTCCAGAAGAAGTGGGTCGTGATCGACGCCAAGGGTCTGGTCGTCGGCCGTCTCGCTACGCTGGTCGCCATGCGGCTGCGCGGCAAGCACCTCCCGATCTACACGCCGCACGTCGACTGCGGCGACAACGTCATCATCGTCAATGCCGCGCACGCCGTCCTGACCGGCCGCAAGCGCGAGCAGAAGGTGTACTACAAGCACACCGGCTATGTCGGTCACGTCAAGGAGCGCACCGCGCGCCAGATCCTCGAGGGCCGCTTCCCCGAGCGCGTGATCGAGAAGGCCATCGAGCGCATGATTCCGCGCGGGCCGCTCGGCCGGGTGCAGATGGGCAACCTGCGTGTCTATGGCGGACCCGATCATCCGCACGAGGCGCAGAACCCCGAGAAGCTCGACATCGCCAAGTTGAACCGCAAGAACACGAGGGCCGCATAAGATGGCCGAAAGCATCCAGTCTCTCGATCAGCTGTCGCAGCTCAAGGGCGCCGTCACGGCTCCGGACGCTCCGAAGTATGAGAAGAAGGTCGACAAGTTCGGCCGCGCCTATGCCACCGGCAAGCGCAAGGACGCGGTCGCCCGCGTCTGGATCAAGCCGGGCTCCGGCAAGGTCACCGTCAACACCCGCGACATCGAGGTCTACTTCGCCCGTCCGGTGCTGCGCATGATGATCGAGCAGCCCATGGTCGTCGCCGCCCGCAAGGGGCAGTACGACGTGATCTGCACGGTCGCCGGCGGCGGCCTGTCCGGCCAGGCCGGTGCGGTTCGTCACGGCCTGTCCAAGGCGCTGACGAACTTCGAGCCGGAGCTGCGCGGCGTCCTCAAGAAGGGCGGCTTCCTGACCCGCGACTCGCGCGTCGTCGAGCGTAAGAAGTACGGCAAGGCCAAGGCCCGCCGCTCCTTCCAGTTCTCGAAGCGTTGATCTCGTTGGTTCCGGCTGCGGCCGGACCCGCCAGCTACCAATACGAATGGGCGCCCTTGCGGGCGCCCGTTTTGTTTTGCGTGAGGCCTGTGCGGATCAGGCGCTGGCGCGGCGCGCCGTCAGCCATTGGTTCGGTGCCAGCGGCTTCGACACCACGCGGACCTCGCCGATGCTGCCGATGAAGCCGTCCGACGGTGCGCGATCCCACCAGCCGCAGCCGAGTGCCCAGGGCTGGCTCGCCGCAACGCTCGCGAGGCCGTTGCCGCCGATGACGCTGCGCACGACCGGCGCGCCCTCGATGTAGAGCACGGTCGAATTGTCCTTGGGATCGTTGACGATCGCGAGGTGGTACCAGGTGTTCAGCATGATCTCGCCGGACCAATCGGTCTGCGGCTGCTGGGTCGAACTCGACGGCACGATCTCCCACTGCACCTCGCGCAGGTTCGAGATCGCAAACAGGATCGGCGGCGATTCCGGGTCGCCGCCGGCATAGCCGGGCAGCCAGCCGCGGTTACCGAAGCGGGTGAGGATGTTGCACCAGGCGTGGTCGCTGGCTTTCCAGTTCGGATCGATCTTGATGAAGGCTTCGACGGTATAGCCGGATGCGAACGTTGCCGCGTTGATCGGCGCGTTGGCCGCGGTCGTGAACCAGCTGAAGCGGCCGGCGCCCTGCTTGGTCGTGTTGAGGAACTGCATGCTGCCCGGCGCCGAGGACAGGCGATGCTTGTCGGCGGTGAAGGCGACGTCAGCCACTTGAGCTGCGCCCGTGAGCGAGGCGCGCTGCATCGGGTTGGCGGCGGTGAGGTCCGGCAGTGCAGTGCCGGCGGCCACCGCCTTGCCGATCGCCGACGAGGCGATCCGCCAATGCGCAACCGTCTCGGCGATCAGCGGATAGTCCTGCTCGTTCGCCGGCGGCACCACCACCGGCTCGGGCGCCTCGGTGTAGTTGGCGTAGAGATCCTGCTTGACGCGCGGCAGGATCGGCGTGCCGGCGAAGGCCGGCAGATGGCAGAAATTGGTGAAGCGGGCGAAGCGGCGGCGGAAGTCGATGGGAATGGTGAACTCGTGATTGTCCTCGGTCAGCCAGGCGCGGTCGAACTGCTTGAGGCTGTCCTTCGGCTTCGCGACCACCCACGGTGAAAACGAGGCGACGTCGATCTTGTTGCGGGTGAAGTCGAACTCGTAGAGCCGCATCAGGCCGTTGCCGCCCTGATAGGCCATCTGATAGTCGACCACCATCTGGTGGACCGGATTGTGGAAGTCGTTGATCTTCGTCAGCAGCGCGCCGCCATGATAGTGGCCGTTGAGGGTCATGAAGATCTGGTCGTTGCTGCGGATCAGCTTGTCCCAGAGATACTGGCCGTAGGCGACCTCGAGCGGGCTCGTGCCGTCATTGGCGATGTTGAGCAACTGGTGATTGGCGAGGATGACCGGCAGCATCGGATGGCGCGCGATCATGCTGCGCGCCCAGGCGATGGCATCATCCGAGGCGCGCCAGGACAGCGACAGCACCATGAAGCTGACGCCGCAGGCGTGGAACACATGCGCCTCGTGCCAGCCGGTCGGATGGCGCTCCAGGAAGGTCCGCTGCTTCGCCGCGCGGCTGGTCGGAAACCATGAGAGATAGGGCTCGGATGAGCCGCGCTGCGCATCTGTGCCCGCGCTCTGGCTTGTCGCGCTTTCGAACTCCAGCGCCGACAGCACGTCGTGATTGCCGGCGAGCACCGAATAGGGCCGGCCGGCGTTCTCGAGCAGCTTCATCGCGGCGTCGGCGACCGCCCATTGCTGCGGATGCTTGGACTGGTCGACGACGTCGCCGAGATGGATCGTGAACGGGATGTGATACTTCGCGGCGTTGTCGACGATGAACTGCGTCTGCGCCGGATAGGGCGTGCTGCCATACTGGCGCTGATAGGCCTGGCCTTCTTCCGACGTTGCATAGCGCGAGTAGAACTGCGTATCGGGAAGGACGGCGAGCGCGAAACTGGTCGTGACGTGATGGTGGTGATGATGCATGCGCCAATGCGCGTGCGCCGCCTGGCCGGGCAGCAGGCTGGCGCCGAGGCCGAGCGCCGAAACGCCCATCGCGTTGCGCAGCAGCGTGCGGCGGTCCACGCCCTGCATCGGCTCCGGACCGCGCGACGGATGATGGCCTGCGGCCGGCTTGTTGTTCGATGAATCGTCGTCGAAAGACATCCTCGTCCCCACCTCGAGCGGCGGATCGCGCCGCGGTCGGGACGTGTTAGGGAGAGATGATCTCAAATTTGAGAAGGTTTCTTATCGTTTCGATGAGTGTTCGCCGCAGGACGGGAAACCATTGATTCCGCACGCGGGGGCGCACAACTATCAATGAAGGGGTGTGTGCCGTGTGCAATCTGGGCGGGCGGTCGCGCGGATTGCCTCGGCATTTTTGAATCCTGTTTGCAGATTTCTTGCGCAGCAATTTGTTGACGAGTTGCGCCGGGCTTTTCGAGAAAACTTGGCATCCCAGGCAAACCTCTTTCCAACAAACCGCCCGCTAGGTTGATCGCGATAAGGCCGCGCTAACCCTGACTTCCCGCGCCGCCGCAGCAACCGAGGTGATCGATGGCGCTTGATAGCATGACGCTCGACATCGTAGCGACCATGGTCGCGGCGCTGCTTGGCGCCATGTTGCTCCATTTCGGTCGACAGGAGAACACGCCGGCGCTGCGCTGGTGGGGGGCGGCCTATATTCTCGGCGCCGTCGCGATCGCGCTGTGGACGCTGATCGGCGAGCTCTATGGTGAGGTGGTGTCGCTGTTCCTGAGCTCCATCGGTCTGATCGCCACCGCCATGGTGTGGAATGCCGCGCGCGTGTTCCACGGCAAGCCGCCGAGCGTGCTTGGGCTCGTGCTCGGCGCGACGGTCTGGATCGCCAGCGGCATGCTGCTCGATGCGTCGGCGCAGGCGCTGCGGCTGACGATCGGCGCCGCGATCGTCGTGATCTACGCCATGCTGACCGCGGCCGAGCTGTGGCAGGAGCGGCGGCGGACCTTGCACAAGCGCTGGCCGGCGCTGATCGTGCCGGTGATGCACGGCTTCGTGCTGATGCTGCCGATCCTGCTCGGCAACATGCTGCGCGATTCCGACGGCGCCTTCGCCGCGGCCTGGGTCACGATCTTTTCGATCGAGCTCGTGCTCTATGCGGTCGGCACCGTGTTCGTGATCTTCATGCTGGTGTCAGAGCGCATCGTCAGCGCCCACAAGCGCGCGGCGACCACCGACCCGCTGACGGGCCTGCTCAACCGCCGCGGCTTTGCCGAGTCCTCCGCGCAGCTCATCGAGCGCGAGGCGCGCGAGCAGCGCCCGGTCAGCGTGCTGATCTTCGACATCGATCATTTCAAGTCGATCAACGACCGCTTCGGCCACGCCGAGGGCGACGAGGTCCTGAAGCTGTTCGCAAACGTCGTGGTCAACAATCTGCGCCTCACCGATCTCTCGGGGCGGATCGGTGGCGAGGAGTTCGCAGCACTTTTGCCCTGTTCGATCGAAGAGGCCATGGTCGCCGCCGAGCGTGTCCGTGAGGCGTTCGCGGCCTCCGGCGTGGTGTGCGAGGACAAGCCGGTGGACACCACCGTCAGCATCGGCGTCGCCGGCGGGCCGGGCGGGACCGATCTCGACGTGCTGCTCGCGGCCGCCGATACCGCGCTCTACAAGGCCAAGCGTTCCGGGCGCAACCGGGTCGAAGCGTCGGCGGAGCTGCCACTGTCGCTCGACCGCTACCGCCGCCAGCGCGCCGCTGCCAGCCTGCCGCAGTCGGGACAGGCGGTGTTGTCCAGCTGAGGCGCGGCTTTCGCTCTCCCGAGGTCTGGGCTAGACAAGCGGCCCACACCAGGGGAGGCCGACAAAACATGATCACGGAAATCGCCCAGATCGACGTCAAGCCGGGCACGGAGAAGGATTTCGAGGCCGCGGTCGCGAAAGCACGCGCTGCTTTCGGCCGCTCCAAGGGCTTTCACGGCTTCGAGCTGCACAAATCGATCGAGAAGCCGCAGCGCTACCGCCTGATGGTGAAGTGGGAGACGCTCGAAAACCACACGGTCGATTTCCGCGGCTCGGAGAACTTCACCGAATGGCGCGGCCTGGTCGGGCAGTATTTTGCCAGTCCTCCGGATGTCGAGCACACCGAGACGGTGCTGACCTCGGCCGGCTGAGGCCGCGCCAGCGCTGCTCGCCGCGGAACACCATCATGACGCATGACGATCTGGTCGAAGCCTACGCTGCCGCCGGACGGCACTACCATGATCTTCGCCACGTCCGGGACTGCCTGGCCCAGCTCGATCGCGTCGCGGACCTCAGCGTCCGCGACCGCGAGATCCTGACCCTCGCGATCTGGTGGCACGACGTCGTGTATGATCCCACGCGCTCCGACAATGAGGAGCAGAGCGCCATCCTTGCCGAGCGTCACGTCGCGCCCGAGCTGCGCGACGAGGTCGGACGCCTGATCCGGCTGACCCGGACGCACGATGTCGCGCCCGGCGATCGGCTGGGCGCGCTGCTCGTCTCGATCGATCTCGCCATTCTCGGCACCGATGAGGCCGGTTACGACGCCTATGCGGATGCGATCCGGCGCGAATATGCGCACGTGCCGGACGACGCCTACCGCGCCGGGCGCGCGGCCGTGCTGGAGCGGTTCGCGGCGCGCCCCGTGATCTATCCGGATGCGGGCTTTGCCGCTGCCCTCGACCAGAAGGCGCGGGCCAACCTCGCGCGCGAGCTGAGCGGTCTTCGATCATAGGCAGGATCAGCTCAGGCATTTCGAGCGGCCGCATCGCTGCGGCAATGCAGCCTGCGCAGCATCGCATGAGCGAATGTGGCTTGTCTTTTGCTGCGGCTCGACATGCAATGAGATGACATGCGCGTCGCCATGGCGCGCTCCTCATTTTCTGGAACTCCGTCATGCCGATCATCAACCGCGCCGCCGAGCTGGCGGAAGACGCCAAGGTCTGGCGCCGCGATTTCCACCAGCATCCCGAGCTGCTCTACGAGGTGCATCGGACGGCCGCGCGTGTCGCCGAGCTGCTGGCCTCGTTCGGTGTCGACGAGGTCGTCAGCGGTATCGGCAGGACCGGCGTCGTCGGCGTCATCCGCGGGCGCGAGCCGTCGCAGCGTGTGATCGGCCTGCGTGCCGACATGGATGCGCTGCCGCTGCAGGAGATCAGCGACATCCCGCACAAGTCCACCATTCCGGGCCGGATGCACGCCTGCGGCCATGACGGCCACACCGCGATGCTGCTGGGCGCGGCGCGCTATCTCGCCGAGACGCGGAACTTCGCCGGCACGGCCATCGTCATCTTTCAGCCAGCCGAGGAGGGCGGGGCCGGTGGCCGTGCCATGGTCGAGGACGGCCTGATGGAGCGCTTCGGCATCGAGGAGGTCTACGGCCTGCACAACGCGCCGGGCCTGCCGCTCGGAACGGTCGCGACGCGCACCGGCGCCGTGATGGCCGCCGCCGACACCTTCGAGGTGCGCCTGAAGGGCCTCGGCGGCCATGCCGCGCGGCCGAACAAATGCGTCGATCCGATCATCGCCGGCGCGCAGATCGTGACCGCGCTGCAGACGATCGTGGCGCGCAACGTCGATCCGGTCGAAAGCGCGGTGCTGTCGATCACGCGCTTTCACGCGGGGACGACCGCCGACAACATCATTCCGCAGACCGCAATCATCGGCGGCACCGTGCGCACGCTCGACGAGGACATCCGCCGCTTGATGGACGAGCGCTTCAAGGGCCTCGTGACGGCGCTCGCGAGCGGGATGGGCGTCGAGGCGGAGATCGACTATGAATGGGGCTATCCGGTCGTCATCAATCACGCGGAGCAGACCGCGTTCGCAGCCGACGTGGCGCGCAGCGTCGTCGGGCCGGAAAAGGTCATCACCGATATGCCGCCCCGGCTCGGCGGCGAGGATTTCGCCTACATGCTGCAGGCGCGGCCCGGCGCGTTCGTCTTCATGGGCATCGGCGATGGGGCCGGCGTGCATCACCCCGAATATGATTTCAACGACGACGTGATCCCGCACGGCATCAGCTATTGGGCCAAGCTCGTCGAGACCGCGATGCCGGCCGGCTGAGCGGGCTCTGACCGGGCCTCAGATCGCGGCCGCGGCGTCCTCGGTGCGGCGGTCGCTCTTGAAATAGTCGATCATGACCTTGGCGATCGCCATCAGCGGCAGCGCCAGGGTCAGGCCCCAGACGCCGAACACGATGCCGAGCAGGATCTGGAACGCGAACAGCGTGGCCGGCGGGATGTCCAGCGCCTGGCGCTGGATTAGCGGCGTCAGCACGTAGCTCTCCATCGCGTGCACGCCGAGGAACAGCACGAAGGCGCTGACCGCTGCGACCCAGCCGGAGGCAAGGCTCGCCAGCACCACGATGACGCCGGCGATGATGGCACCGACGGTCGGAATGAACGCCAGCAGGCCGGCCTGGATGCCGAGGATGAACGAGCTCTGCACGCCGATGATGGCGAGGCCTATCCAGGTGACGAGGAAGACTGCGAACATCGTCGTGATCTGGGCGATCAGCCAGCGCTCCAGCGTGTAGCTGATGCGGTCCACGATCACGGTGGCCTGGTCCCGGTACTTCGCCGGCGCCAGGAAAAGCAATCCGCTGCGGTAGACCGCCGGCTGGGCGGCGAAGGCGAGGCCTAAGAACAGGACGATGAAGAAGTTGCCGACGGCGCTGACGGTGCCCAGCAGCAGCTTGAAGGTCTGGCTGACGATGGCGCCGCCGGAGGAGGCCAGCGCGCTCGGCGAGGGCAGGCCGCCCGGCAGGCCATGGGACGGCGTCTGGGTCGGTGTGGTCGAGCCGCCATCAGGCGCGGCAGTGGCCGTGCTCGCGGCGTTGAAGTCGAAGAAGCTGGTGTCGATGCCGTTGCGGTCGAGGAAGCCCTTGATGTTGCCGAGCTGCGACTTGATCGTATCGCTCAGCACCTTGGCCTGGTCCGCGATGGTGGTGCCGCCGAGGAAGACGATGCCGACGAGCACGGCCGCGAGGGCCAAGCAGACGATGACGAGCCGCGCCGGATGCGGCCAGGGCAGGACGCGGCCGAGCAGGCTGGTCATCGCGTTGAGCGCGACGCCGAGCAGCATGCCCGCGAACAACAGGAAGATCGCAGCCGCGTAATACCAGGTGAAGGCCATGCCGGCCATGAACAGGGTTACCCCGATGCCGCCCACGGCAATGGCCCAGGCCAGGTCGCTGCGGGCCTGGAGGCGCGGGTCGGCGGGGGCGGTCATGAGGCGTCCTCTGTGCTGATCGGCCCCCACACATTGGCGAAAACGGCTGGCGGATCAAGCGCAGGCTTGAAGAAGCGGGGCGCTGCAGGACGCTTGCGGGGGTGTCCGGAATTGGCATTGGGGACCCGCGTGGCCATATGTTGATCCTGCCGTGCGACGCAGGCATGATTTGTGCCTGCCGGACTGGCGGATGCGGCAGCCGAAGGCCGGACAAAAGGGAGAGAAACGAAAGCAATGAAACGTCCGGTGGTCGGCGTGATCGGCAACAGCCATCGCGTCGAGAATAGGTTCACCGTGCAGATGGTGGGCGAGCGCAACCTGAGCGCCGTGGCCGAGGTCGCGGGCGCGCTGCCGCTGATGTTTGCCGGCGTTCCCGAGATCACCGACATCGCCGCGCTGCTCGATGTCGTCGATGGCGTGGTGCTGACCGGCGCCCGCGCCAACGTGCATCCGACCCGTTTCAACACCGAGCCGAGCCTCAAGCACGAGCCCTACGACATCCACCGCGACGAGGTCGCGCTGCAGCTGTCGGAGGCCTGCGTCTCCAGAGGCATTCCGCTGTTCGGCATCTGCCGCGGCCTCCAGGAGATGAACGTCGCCTTCGGCGGCTCGCTGCATCCGGAGATCCGCGAGATTCCCGGCCGCATGAATCATCGCATGCCCCGGCTGGAGAACGGCGAGATCCATCCCGATCCGACCGTCATCTTCGCCGATCGCCACGAGGTCAAGCTGACGCCGGGCGGCGCCTTCGCCGGCATCCTCGGCTGCGACATTATCAAGGTCAATTCGCTGCATGGTCAGGGCATCCTGGAGCCGGGCGCCCGCGTCGTGATCGAGGGCATCGCCGAGGACGGCACCATCGAGGCCATTCGCATCGCCGACGCGCCGAGCTTTGCGCTGGGCGTGCAATGGCACGCCGAATATGACCCGCAGAAGAACCCGATCAATCGCAAGCTATTCGAGGCGTTCGGGGCGGCGGTCAAGAAGCGCCATCTGTCATCCTGAAGGCCGGGACTGAACCGGATTTCCCGCGCGGCAGACGAAGCTGCAGAGACGCCTCATCGTGAGCCCGTCACAAGGAAGCCCGGATGCGCCACGTCCTGACTGCTGCAGCTCTGCTCCTCGCCGCTCCTGCGCTGGCCCAGACCGCAGCGCCGAACGAGGGACCGATCACCTGCACGCTGCCGGTGGCGGCCACCGACACCGTGCAGAGTCTCAAGCAGCGCTACGGCGATGAGGCCGTGGTTCAGGATCTCCCCGGCGCCGAAGGCGAGACCTATAAGGGCCTCGTGCTGTTTCCGCGGGCGCTGGACCGGCGCATCGAGGTCGCCTTCATCGACGACAAGATTGCGACGGTGTCCGGGCTGACCTTGCGCGACACGGCCAAGACCAGCCGCTGGAGCGTTGCGGGCATCACCATCGGCGCGAGCCTCGCCGCGGTCCAGAAGGCCAACGGCAAGCCGTTCGTCGTCTCGGGCTTCGGCTGGGACTATGGCGGCTTCGTCACCGACTTCAAGAACGGCGCGCTGGGACGCATTTTGCCAGGCGGCTGCTCGATCACGGTGCGCTTTGGCAAAGACAAGGACGCGCCGCGCTCGCTCTCCGGCGACGGCGTGAAGGTGTCGTCGGACAATCCGGCGCTCGTCAAATTCGCGCCCGTCGTCACGGAGATCGGCATCAATTTCGCCGCGAAGTGATGGCTTCATGGTCGCAGGACTGACCGGGACGAGCATGCGCCGAACGAGCTTGTTGTTGATGCTTCTGGCTGTGCCGGTATGGGCACAGCCCGCGCCGCCTGCCGATGGGCCGATCACCTGCACCTCGCCGGTGTCGGTCACGGACTCCGCCAAGAGCCTGATGCAGCGCTACGGCCAGGAGGCGGTGACTGACGACCAGTTGTTCACCGGGGTGGAGGACATCACCTATCAAGGCGTCGTGCTGTCGCCAAAAGCGCCGGACCGGCGTATCGAGATCGGCTTTGCTGACGAGACGATGCAGCGGGTGTCACGTCTCACCTTGATCGACTCCAAGACGAGTCACTGGAATGTTGCCGGCGTGACGCTCGGCTCGACCTTGGCCGAGGTGCAGAAGATCAATGGCAGGCCGTTTCTGATCCGCGAGTTCTTCACCGATGGTGGCGGCTTCGTTGTCGACTGGAAAGGCGGCACGCTGAGCCGTCCTTTGCCGGGTGGATGCTCCGTCAGCGTTCGCTTCGGCAGTGACGACCACGAGGGAAATCCGATCGGTGATCGCATCGCATCCGACAAGGCGGAGTTGCGCAAATGGGGACCGGTGGTCGAGCAGATCGTGGTGAGCTTTCCCGAGAAATAGCGGCTGAGTTGCGCCCTCGGGCCTCATGGTTCGAGACGGCGCGCGCACTTCTGTCGGATGATCTCATTGACTCATGGGCGCTCCTCACCATGAGGAGAAACCGCGGCCTTGCGCGACCTCCATCTCCTCATCCTTAAGGAGCTTGGCGATAGCCGAGCGTCTCGAAGGACGAGTCCCGTTGGATCATCGCAGATGAGCAGCCACCAACAAAAGGCGCTCGGTGAAGGGCGCTGGGGGCAGGGGTGGTGCGGCAAGATCTCCATCAGGAAAGCTTGCCGCATTTCTCGATAGCCACGACAACGCAGCGCTCATCAATGGGCGCCGGTCGCAGGCGCGTCCGGCGGATTCTCCGAGAGTGGCCGTCTCCTACGGCCAAGCCCAATCCGTACAGCTCGTCCCGCGCGTGGCGAGAGCGCGGCTGCGATCAGGGCTTTGCGAGATGCCAGGCGTTGTTCAGGAAGCCATCGCCTGTGATGTCGCCGGGCTTCTGATCCTTGGCGAAGGTGTAGAGCGGCTTGCCCTTGTAAGCCCACTGCCTGGAGCCGTCATCCCGTGTGATGATGGTGTAGTTGGCGTCGGCCTTGTCGCTGGCTTCGGCTTTCAGGACCGGCCAGTTGGTCGCGCAGGGACCGTTGCAGGCTGATTTGCCGTCGACGTCCTTGTCGAACGTGTAGAGCGTCATGCCCTTGTTGTCGGTGAGGATGTCACCCTTCGCGCTGCTGCCGCCCTTGGTTGGAGGCGCCGCGCTGGCGGACGAGATCGCCGCGAGTGAGATTGCGGTGGTCACGAAGAGGCACGAGATCGAAAGCTTGGTCATTCGAAATCTCCCAATGCATGTGGATCACAGGGATAGAAACTCATTCCGGCCCGATCTATTCCTTGCGCCTGTCCCTATTCGTCATTGGGCGGAATGTCGTACCGCCGTTCTGGCGCTCATGCCGGCCTTGGCATTCGCCAGCACGGCACTGCGACACCAACGAAAAGGGCGCCCCGCAAGGGGCGCCCTGGTGTCGTCATCCGCCGATCTTATCGGGCCTTAGCCCGAGTAGTACATGTCGAACTCGACCGGGTGCGGGGTCATTTCGAAGCGCTCGACCTCGGTCATCTTCAGCGCGATGTAGCTGTCGATGAAGTCGTCGTCGAACACGCCGCCGGCCTTCAGGAAGGCGCGGTCCTTGTCGAGGTTCTCGAGCGCCTCGCGGAGCGAGCCGCAGACGGTCGGGATCTGCTTCAGCTCTTCCTTCGGCAGGTCGTAGAGGTCCTTGTCCATCGCCGGGCCCGGATCGAGCTTGTTCTTCACGCCGTCGAGGCCGGCCATCAGCATCGCGGCGAAGCCGAGATAGGGGTTGGCGAGCGGATCGGGGAAGCGGACCTCGACGCGCTTGGCCTTCGGCGACGAGGTGTAGGGGATGCGGCACGAAGCCGAGCGGTTGCGCGCGGAGTAGGCGAGCAGCACCGGCGCCTCATAGCCCGGGACCAGACGCTTGTAGGAGTTGGTCGACGGGTTGGTGAAGGCGTTGATGGCCTTGGCGTGCTTGATGATGCCGGCGATGTAGGACAGGCAGGTCTCCGACAGGTCGGAATACTTGTTGCCCGCGAACACCGGCTTGCCGTCCTTCCAGATCGACTGGTGGACGTGCATGCCCGAACCGTTGTCGCCATAGACCGGCTTCGGCATGAAGGTGGCGGTCTTGCCGTAGATGTGCGCGACCTGGTGGATGCAGTACTTGTAGATCTGCATCTGGTCGGCCATCAAGGTCAGCGTGTCGAACTTCATGCCGAGCTCGTGCTGGGCGGAAGCGACCTCGTGGTGGTGCTTCTCGACCTTGACGCCCATGCGGGCCATGGCGCCGAGCATCTCCGAGCGCATGTCCTGCACCGAGTCCTGCGGCGGCACCGGGAAGTAGCCGGCCTTGGTGCGGATGCGGTGGCCGAGATTGCCGCCCTCATACTCGGTGTCGGAATTGGTCGGCAGCTCCGAGGAGTCGAGGTGGAAGCCGGTGTTGTAGGGCGAGGAGCTGTAGCGCACGTCGTCGAACACGAAGAACTCGGCTTCGGGGCCGACGAACACGCTGTCGCCCACGCCCATCGACTTCACCATCGCCTCGGCCTTCTTGGCGATGCCGCGGGGATCACGGTTGTACGGCTCGCCGGTGGTCGGCTCGAGCACGTCGCAGGTGATGATCATGGTCGTTTCGGCGAAGAACGGATCGATCGTCGCGGTGACCGGGTCGGGCATCAGGCACATGTCGGATTCATTGATCGCCTTCCAGCCGGCGATCGAGGAGCCGTCGAACATCGTGCCTTCGGCAAAAATGTCTTCGTCGATCATGCTGACGTCGAAGGTGACGTGCTGCCACTTGCCCCGCGGGTCGGTGAAGCGGAGGTCGACGTATTTGACGTCGTTGTCTTTGATTGCTTTCAAGACGTCCTTGGCGGTCTTCATGAATACCCCTCTTGGCTTATAACGTCACGGCCCGGCGCGGGACGGCGTCCGCGGGTCATGCTCCATAGCCTCGTGCGGGGGCCAAGACAACATCGGAAACGGCAAAACGGCCGCGTGCAAGCGCCTCGCAGAGGACACTTGAGCTGCCGTAGGGGCTGCTGGCGCAGCAAACGCTCCGTGCGGGGCCTGGAGCGGACGGTCCGTTCCAGGCCTGCGGTCGGGCTAGATCGCGTCCAGTCCGGATTCTCCGGTTCGGATGCGGATGGCTTCCTCGATGTTGGACACGAAGATCTTGCCGTCGCCGATGCGGCCGGTCTGGGCAGCGCGACGGATCGCCTCGATCGCGCGCTCGACCAGGTCGTCGCCGATCACGATCTCGATCTTCACCTTGGGCAGGAAATCGACGATGTATTCGGCGCCCCGGTAGAGCTCGGCATGGCCTTTTTGCCGGCCGAAACCCTTCGCTTCGGTGACGGTGATGCCCTGAAGTCCCACTTCCTGAAGCGCCTCCTTCACCTCGTCGAGCTTGAACGGCTTGATGATGGCTTCGATCTTCTTCACTGAGCGCCTCCCGGGCATTCCGCTATAAACAACAGGTGGGTCATCGTCAGGCTGCGCGCACGCGCAGGTCGTTCGATCATTTCGTTACCGGGCCCGACACTCTCCGGCGGAGGCCCGGTGATTGACTGCCCGACTTGCCCCGTGCCGAAGTGGCTCCACAAAAGCAGGGTCTATGCCAAGTCGTTAACGGGCCCAAATCGAGCCGATAATCAGGCATTTCACGAGCACCCGACGATTCCCTCAAGGAACGTCTAGAATACTGGAGCCTTGAGATTAGGCAAACAGATCAAACGTTGTGCAGGTCTTGACGGCGGAGCCGGGCGCTGTCCGAAATGCCCAGGGAAAAGGCGACGTGCCGGGTTTCGTCGCGGCTTGCCAGATGTGCAGCGCCCTTGGAAGTTGCGGGCCGGCGCGGCAATAGGAAGCGCGGGATTCGCGCGTACCGGCTCCGAGGAACGGGGCGCCGACGTCCCCTGCGAGGCCATGGGGACGACATCAGGCCGCCGGCGCAAGACGGCGGCTGGATACGAGAGCGGTTTATGGAAATCTTGACCACGAGCGAAATGGAGCGCGCCGACCGGCTGACGATCGCGGCCGGCACGCCGGGCTTTTCGCTGATGCTGAGTGCCGGACAGGCGGTGGCCGAGGCGGCCATGGACCTGGTCGAGACCGGGCCGATCGTGGTCGTGTGCGGGCCGGGCAACAATGGCGGCGACGGCTTCGTTGCCGCGGCCGAGCTCGCCGCGCAGGGCAGGGACGTGTCGGTCATCCTGATGTGCGAGCGCGACGCGCTGCATGGCGATGCGGCCTCCGCCGCCAAGGGCTGGAAGTTTCCGGTGCTGCCGTTCACGCCGCAGGCGATCGGCAAGCCGGCGCTGATCATCGACGCGCTATTCGGCGCCGGTCTTAGCCGGCCCGTCACCGGCGAGCCCCATGACGTCATCGCAGCGATCAACGGCAATGGCGCGCCGGTGCTCGCCGTCGACCTGCCGAGCGGCATCAACGGCACCACGGCTGCGGTGATGGGCATTGCGGTCCGCGCCACCGAGACGGTGACCTTCTTCCGCAAGAAGCCAGCGCACCTGCTGCTGCCGGGCCGCCAGCATTGCGGGCGCGTCCGGCTCGCCGACATCGGCATCGATCCCCAGGTGCTCGCCGAGATCAGGCCGCAGGCCTTCGAGAACGAACCCGAACTCTGGCAGGGCCGCTTTCCCGTGCCTGTTATCGACGGCCACAAATACGCGCGTGGCCATGTGCTCGCGATGTCCGGCGACGTCGCCGCGACAGGCGCGGCGCGGATGGCCGCGCGCGCCGCGTTGCGGGCCGGCGCCGGTCTGGTCACGCTGGCCTCGCCGCGCGATGCGCTCGCGGTCAATGCGGCAGCGCTGACGGCGGTGATGGTGCGCGCCGCCGACACCGCGATCGAGTTCGGCGAGCTGCTCGGCGACAAGCGTTACAGCACCTGCATCATCGGGCCCGGAACGGGCGTCAATGAGCGCACGCGCGACCTCGTCTTCACCGCGCTGTCGGCGCAGCGTCATCTCGTGCTCGATGCCGACGCGTTGACGAGCTTCGCCGATGCGCCGGAGCGGCTGTTCGAGCAGATCAGGGCGATGGCCGACGCGCAGATCGTGCTGACGCCGCACGAGGGCGAATTCCCGCGCCTGTTCTCGGATCTCAGCAACAAGCATCCCGGCCGCTCCAAGCTGGAGCGCGTCCGCGCGGCCGCCGCGCGCTGTGGCGCCGTGGTGCTATTGAAGGGCGCCGACACAACGGTGGCCGCGCCCGACGGCCGCGCCGCCATCGCCGCCAATGCGCCGCCCTGGCTCGCCACCGCCGGCGCCGGCGACGTGCTCGCCGGCATCATCGCAGGGCTGCTCGCACAGGGCGTGCCGGCGTTCGAAGCCGCCACCATCGGCGTCTGGATGCATGGCGAGGCCGGCAACGAGGCCGGCCCCGGCCTGATCGCGGAGGATCTCACCGAGACCCTGCCGGCCGTGTTCAGGCGCCTCTTCGACCGGTTCGGCGTCGACTACTGATGCCGCGCCGTCACTCGAGTTCGACGACGATCTTGCCGGTCGCGCCGCCCGCGAGCGCGGCATAGGCGGCGTCGACCTCGGAGCGTGAGAAGCGGCGCTCGTCCATGCGTGGTGCGAGGTGACCCGCGTCCGCGAGCTTGGCGGCCTGGGCGAGGATGAAGCCGTGATGCTCGCGGCCTTCACCGGTCAACAGCGGCAACAGCGTGAACACGCCCGAATAGCTGGCAGCCTTGAATGACAGGGGCGCCAGCGCATGACTGCCCCAGCCGAGGGCGCTCACGACATGGCCGAAGCGGGCGACCGCATGGAACGAGGCGTCGAGCGCCGCACCGCCAGCGGTGTCATAGACGACGTCGAAGCCGCGTCCGGCCGCATACTCTCGGACATACTGATCGACGCTCGTCGTGTGACGGTCGATCGGGGTGACGCCGAGCGCGCTGAGTTCCGCGCGCCGTTCGGCCGAGGCGACCACGAACACCTCGGCGCCGCGCGCCCGTGCAAGCTGTGCCGCGACACGTCCCACGCCGCCGCCACCCTGGACCAGAACCGTCTGGCCGCGGCTTACGGCGGCGCGGTCGACCAGTCCTTCCCAGGCCGTGATGGTGATCAGGGGCAGGGCGGCGGCCTCGCGCATGCCGAGCCGCGTCGGCTTGTGCGCAATCAGCCGGGCATCGACGGCGGCGAATTCGGCGAGCGATCCCTGGATGCCGCCGACACCGCCGGTCATGCCGTAGACCTCGTCGCCGGCCTTGAAGCCGGTGACGCCGGAGCCGACCCGCTCCACCGTTCCCGCGAGATCGATGCCGAGCACGGCGGGCAGAGGATGCCTCGCATGCGCAGCTTTGCCTGCGCGAATCTTCAAGTCGAGCGGATTGAGACCGCTGGCCGCGACGCGGACCAGCACCTCGCCCGGGCCGGGACTGGGGCGCGGCACCTCAGCGATCCGAAACGGCCCGTCCACCTCGTCCAAGACCACGGCGCGCATCGATTGATTGAAGGCCATCACAACACCTCGTTGCTGTTGGGTCTTGTGTGGCGACGTCGAAAGTGTTTGGAAATGGCCTTATTTGATATTGTCTCATTCAAAAATGAATGGGTGGTGCCGAGATGGATTGGAGCGATCTGCAGGTCTTCCTGGCAGTTGCGCGCGAGGGCACCCTGGGCGCCGCCGGCCGGCGGATCGGGCAGAGCCAGCCGACGGTCGGCCGTCGGTTGCGGGCGCTGGAGCGGAGTGTCGGCCAGACGCTGTTCCAGCGCACGACCACGGGTTTCGTCCTGACCGATGAAGGCGCCATGGTCCTGGCCCACGCCGAGCGGATCGAGGAGGAGACGCTTTCGATCGGGCGCAACCTCGGCGGCGGCGATCAGGGCCTCGACGGCACCCTGCGCATCGCCTGCTCGGACTGGTTCGGCCTGCACATGCTGTCGCCGGTGGTCGCGGAGTTCGCGCAATCGCATCCCCGCGTCATGGTCGAGATGTTGACGGATGCGCGGGTCTACAGCCTGGCACGGCGCGAGGCCGACATTGCCTTCCGGATCGCGTCGTTCGACGAGCCCGACGTGATCGTGCGCCGGCTCACCCACATCCGCTACGGCGTCTATCTCCAGACCGGTCGGCCGCAGCCTCGTCCCGGCGATGGCGAAGGCCACGACCTGATCACGATGGACAGCGGTTTTGGCGGGATGCCCGACGCGGTCTGGCTCTCACGCGTGCTGCCGGGGGCACGCGTCGGCATCCGAAGCAACAGCCGCGACGTTCAGGCGCGCCTGTGCGCGCTCGGCCGCGGCGTCGCCGTGCTGCCACGTCCGCTCGGCGATGCCACCCCCGGCATTTCCCGCATCGACCTCGGCGAAGAGCCGCCGGGACGCGATACGTTCGTCGGCTACCACCGCGATCTCAAGCGGCTGGCGCGGCTGCGCGCCCTGCTCGATCTCGTTGTGGCGCGCTTCGCCCGCGACACAATGTGAGCGCGGGCGCGCCGTCACGTCACCTGATACTTCGCGACCGCGCTCTCGTTCCAGGCGAGGCCGAGACCCGGACCTCGCGCGGTCACCTTGCCGTCGATGACCTGCAGCGGCTCGGCGAGGATGGCGCCGGCAAAGTCCAGCACCTCGAGCCAATGCGCGGTCGGCGTCACCGCCAGCACATGCGCGCTCGCTTCTGGCAGGATGTGGCTCGACATCGGGATCGAGGCCGCATCGGCTTGCCCGGCGACGTTGAGCCAGCCGGTGATGCCGCCGACCTTCATCAAATCGGGCATGATGAAGTCGGAGGCGCCGGCGGCGATCGCCTCGGCAAAGCCACGCGGAAACCACCAGTTCTCGCCGGCCTGGATCGGGATCTCCGAGCGCTCGCGCAACCGGGCATGGCCGGAGAGGTTTTCCTGCGGCACCGGCTCCTCGATCCAGGTCAGGTCGTAGGCAGCAAGGCGCGTGATTCTGCGCGTGGCTTCAGTGGGATCGAGCGACTGGTTGAAGTCGAGCATCAGCGCCATGTCCGGGCCGAGCAGGGCGCGCAGGCCCTTGATCATCGTTTCGTCGGTGGCGAGATCGCCATGACCGCCCTTGGTCTTGATGGCGCGGAAGCCGTGCTCGTCGCGCGCGGTGCGCAAGGTGCGCTCGTCGTCTTTGGCATCGAGCACGCCATAGCTGTCATAGGCCGGAATTGGTCGCGCCGTGCCGCCGAGCAGCTCGACCACGGGCTTGCCCGCGAGCCGACCGAGCGCGTCCCAGAACGCCATGTCGAGGCCCGAGACGGCCATGCCGACGAGACCCTGCCAGCCGAGCAGGCGGAATTTGGCGTCCATGAGTTTCATCAGGTCGAACGGGACCAGGGCTTGGCCTTTGAGCTCGCGGCCGATCTCCTCGACCAGATGCAGCAGCGGTTTCAACGCGAGCCTGGTGTAAGCGAACAGGTAGGAATGGCCGGTAACCCCCTGATCGGTTGCGACGTCGATCAGCACCAGCGGTCCGGAGTCGATGATCCCGAACGCGTTGCGCAGGGGACGCTTCATGGGCGTGATCACGGCACGCGCCGTGACCCCGGTGATGGCGGCAGTGATCATGGGGACTGTTCCCTCAGGTTCGTTTCCTCACCGGATCTCATACCACCGCAGCAGGCGCGGCGCCGCCCAGTTCGTCGCCATGCCTTCGACCAGGAACCGGCCGGACTGCTCGGCAAGGAATGCAATGCGCTGGGCCTGGCCGGCCTCCAGCGCCAGCGTGTCGAGCCAATAGGGCTTCCAGCCATCGTCGAGCCGGTCGAGCAGCCGGAACGGCTGGCCATGAAGGTGGACCACATGGGTGCCGGCGGTCTTGTTTGCCAATGCCAGCACGACCGCTTGGCCGGCCTTGGCCTGGAAGGTGGGGGCGCCGGCGGCGTTGAACGCGGCGGGCGGTTGCCAGCCGGCGCCGTCGAGCGTGAGCTCGGCCCGAGCGGCGGTCCTCAGGTCCAGCTTTTCCGGCAAACCGTTCGAAGGCAAAGGCGGCGCCGGCGGCAACGGGGCGGCACGGAGCGGCGGCTCGCTCGACGCCACCAGCCGGGCGAGGGGACGCGCATTGCTGCCGTCGTGCAGCAGCACGGCCAGCGTTGTCTTGGCGGCGGGCATGTCGAGGAAGACGTCGGTGCGGCCGCCGGGCGGCAGCACCACCGCGCCGTTTCGAGCCAGGAAAGGCTCGGCCGGCTGGCCGTCGATGGCCATCACGCGGACGGCGTCGAGGTCGGCGATTTTGATCGCGATCAGAGCGCGTTGACAGCCATTGATGAACCTCAACCTGACCCGCGCATGGGTTCGCAGCGCGATCTCCGGCTGGATGTGCCCATTGACGGTGTAAAGGGGGGCGGCGTCTCTCGCCTCGGTTCGTGGCGCAACCGCGGTTCCGTCCGCCTCGAGCCTGAAGTCCTCGACCAAGAGAATTTCGTCGTGGTCGACAGTTACCGTCTCGGCTTCGTCGACGATGACAGGCAGTGGCCGGATCGGCACGGCGTCGGCGAGCAGCCGCAGGTCGAGCAGGCCGGTCCCGGCGCGCGACGCCAAGGCTGGAATGGTGGCCCGGCCGCCGGGGCCGATCTCTGGCTGCGCCAGCAGCGGGGCGGGTAAAGTGAGGCCGCGGCTGGACAGCGCGGCCGGGATCGAAAGGCCATTCGAAAGGTCCAGATCGAGCGCCGTGCCGCGTGCGAGCCGGATCACCGGAGCCGGTGCAGCCAACCGCCATAGCGGGCTCGGTGAACGTCCCGGGCTCAGCGCGAGAGATTCGCCGCGAGCGTCCAAGGAAACCGAGATTCGGCCAGCGGCCGGAGCCGGGCGAGCAAACGAGGCCGCGCCGGCTGCGGCGAGGCCGCCGAGCAGGGCACGGCGGCTGAGCCCCTCGGACGGTTCCGTCATGCGACAAAACATCGTGCGATGAGGGGGATGCGGATCATGTTGTTTTCCCTTATCTGTGCGTGCGACACGGTCGATCGGCCTGCCGGTGGTGCTTTCGACAGCCCATTTTTTTGCTGCGGACGGTTTCGTGCGTGGTATAAGCCGCGCCGCCCGCGGCACCGCGGCCGGGCTATCGATGCAGTTCACGCGGGCGTGGCGGAACTGGTAGACGCGCTGGATTTAGGTTCCAGTGACGAAAGTTGTGGGGGTTCGAGTCCCTCCGCCCGCACCAAGCGCTTCTCCGGCGTTTGCCCCAAGTTTTACCGGCGAACCCGTTGTCTCGCAAAGAGAAGCGGGGCCGCCGATCCCACCGGCGCAAAGCCTTTGCCGCGCGTCGTCCACAATTGAGTCAGATGTGTCCGGATCGCAAGGGTTCGGACCGAAGCGGAAGAAGATTGACGCCATGCAGGTCACAGAAACCTTGTCGGAAGGCTTGAAGCACGAGTTCCAGATCAGCGTTCCGGCGGCGGATCTCGACGCCAAGGCGGATGCCAAGCTGGTCGATCTCAAGGACAAGGTCCGCATCAACGGCTTCCGCCCCGGCAAGGTGCCGGTGGCGCATCTGAAGAAGATCTATGGCAAGTCGGTCATGGCCGAGACCATCGACCAGACCATCCGCGACACCAACACGCAGATCTTCACCGAGCGCGGGTTCCGCCTCGCCACCGAGCCGAAGGTGACGATGCCGACGGAGGAGGCCGAGGTCGAGAAGATCCTCGCTGGCCAGTCCGACCTGACCTACACCGTGGCCGTCGAGGTCGTGCCGGCGATTGCGCTAGCCGACTTCAAGACCTTCTCGGTCGAGAAGCCCGTGGCCGACATCACCGACGCCGATGTCGACGAGGCGATCAAGCGCCTGGCCGATGCCAACCGCAGCTACGCCGCGAAGGCGGAGGGCGCGAAGGCCGAGAGCGGCGACCGGGTGAAGATCAACTTCAAGGGCACGATCGATGGCGTCGCCTTCGAGGGCGGCACCGGCGAGGGCATCGATGTCGTGATCGGCTCGAACACCTTCATTCCCGGCTTCGAGGACCAACTGATCGGGATCGGCGTCGGTGAGACCCGTACGCTCAAAGTGACGTTCCCGACCAACTATCTCAACAACGAGCTCGCGGGGAAGGCCGCGGAGTTCGAGACCACGGCGACCGCGGTCGAGGCTCCGGAGGACAAGGTGGTGGACGATGAGTTCGCCAAGACGCTCGGCCTCGAGTCGCTCGACAAGCTGAAGCAGCTGATGCGCGACCGCCTCGCCGGCGAGTTCAGCCAGGCGACCCGCCAACGTGTCAAGCGCGCGCTGCTCGACCGTCTCGACGAGACCCACAAGTTCGATGCGCCGCCGTCGCTGATCGACGAGGAGTTCAACCTGATGTGGAACTCGGTCAAGGCCGAGATGGACTCCAGCGGCAAGACCTTCGCCGACGAGAACACCACCGAGGACAAGGCGAAGGAGGAGTACCGCACCATCGCCGACCGCCGCGTCCGTCTCGGCCTCGTGCTGTCGGAGATCGGCGAGAAGAACAAGATCACCGTGACCGACGACGAGGTCGGCCGCGCCGTGATGGAGCGCGCGCGCTCGATGCCGGGCCGCGAGAAGGAGGTCTGGGACTTCTATCGCAACAACCCGCAGGCGCTCGCGCAGCTGCGCGCGCCGATCTACGAGGACAAGGTCGTCGACTTCATCCTCGAGCTCGCCAACGTGACCGAGAAGAAGGTCTCCAAGGACGAGCTGTTCAAGGACGACGACAGCGACAAGGCGGCCTGAACAGGTCGCCCATCGTAGGGTTCGCGACATAAGCGCGTGATTAAGGTTGACCGGCGAAAGCGCCGGTCGGCCCGGTTCAGGCGCTGGCCGCCGCCGCGGGAATCAGCTTGAACAGCGCAATGACCTTGCTCGCGGCTGGCCAGGGGACCCGGTCTTGTCACCGGCGAATTGGTCCATATCTGTGAGTTCGGTCTTGAAGTTCTGCATCACGGGACACCTGTCCGTCGCTGCTCGTTGAAATGAGCCTCACCTGCGGCGGCCGGTCGTCTCAACTGCTGGTCCAACCCTTGGGTGATTCATGCGCGATCCCGTCGAAACCTATATGAACCTTGTGCCCATGGTGGTCGAACAGACCAACCGCGGTGAGCGCGCCTACGACATCTTCTCGCGCCTCCTGAAGGAGCGCATCATCTTCGTGACCGGTCCGGTGGAGGACGGCATGGCGACCCTGATCGTCGCGCAGCTCCTGTTCCTCGAGGCCGAGAACCCGAAGAAGGAAATCGCGATGTACATCAACTCGCCCGGTGGCGTGGTGACGTCGGGCCTCGCGATCTACGACACGATGCAGTTCATCCGTCCGGCGGTGTCGACGCTGTGCACCGGCCAGGCGGCTTCGATGGGCTCGCTGCTGCTCTGTGCCGGCCACAAGGACATGCGCTTCTCGCTGCCGAACTCGCGCATCATGGTGCATCAGCCGTCCGGCGGGTTCCAGGGCCAGGCGACCGACATCATGCTGCACGCCCAGGAGATCCTGAACCTGAAGAAGCGGCTGAACGAGATCTACGTCAAGCACACCGGCCAGTCTTACAAGGCGATCGAGGACGCCCTGGAGCGCGACAAATTCCTCACGGCGGAAGCGGCCCAGGAGTTCGGCCTGATCGACAAGGTTCTCGACAAGCGGCCGGAGGATCCGGCGGCGATGGGCAAGTGAGCCGTCCGTGATCGAGGCGGGGTCCGATTGACGGGCCTCGGAACGCAACAGCATCGCCTTTGCCGGCTCGGGCCGGCAAAGGTACCAAGGTGGGGTCCCAAAAGGGCCGCAACCCTGCCGTGCGGCCGGCAAATAGGCGTGGCAAACACGCAACGCTTCGCTGATTTCGCGTGTTCTTACCGTGTCAAGCCCCAAAATCACGGTAATGTCACGGTCTAGGGTCTGTGCTCCGATTAGCGAATTCTTGATAGTCGGATGACAGCATGATTGGCTAGAGTGTCCAGTTATGGATCGTGGGGGATTCGCGTAGGTCGTCGGTGCACGACGGGTGAAGAACAAGGTGTTAATTTTGGTACGAAATTTGCTCTTTCACCAGTCTGGTCCGGCCCGTGCCGGATCGGAACGAACGAGCGGACAAGAGCGAACCGCGGACGGAGACAGGAATGAGTAAGGTCGGCACGAGCGACTCGAAGAACACGCTATATTGCTCGTTCTGCGGCAAGAGCCAGCACGAAGTCCGCAAACTGATCGCAGGTCCAACCGTCTTCATCTGCGACGAGTGCGTCGAACTCTGCATGGACATCATCCGCGAGGAGAACAAGTCCTCGCTGGTGAAGTCGCGCGACGGGATTCCGACCCCGAAGGAGATCTGCAAGGTCCTGGACGATTACGTCATCGGCCAGAACCATGCGAAGAAGGTGCTCTCGGTCGCCGTCCACAACCACTACAAGCGGCTGAACCATCAGACCAAGCACTCGGACGTCGAGCTCGCGAAGTCGAACATCCTGCTGATCGGTCCGACCGGCTCGGGCAAGACGTTGCTCGCCCAGACGCTCGCCCGCATCCTGGACGTGCCGTTCACGATGGCGGATGCGACGACCCTGACCGAGGCCGGCTATGTCGGTGAGGACGTCGAGAACATCATCCTGAAGCTCTTGCAGGCGGCCGACTACAATGTCGAGCGCGCGCAGCGTGGCATTGTCTACATCGACGAGATCGACAAGATCAGTCGCAAGTCGGACAATCCGTCGATCACCCGCGACGTGTCGGGCGAGGGCGTCCAGCAGGCGCTGCTCAAGATCATGGAGGGCACGGTTGCGTCGGTTCCGCCGCAGGGCGGCCGCAAGCACCCGCAGCAGGAGTTCCTGCAGGTCGACACCACCAACATCCTCTTCATCTGCGGTGGTGCGTTCTCCGGACTGGAGAAGATCATCTCGGCGCGCGGCCGGTCGACCTCGATCGGCTTCGCCGCCCAGGTTCTGGCGCCGGAAGACCGCCGTACCGGCGAGATCTTCCGTCACGTCGAGCCTGAGGATCTCCTGAAGTACGGCCTGATCCCCGAGTTCGTCGGCCGTCTGCCGGTCGTGGCGACGCTCGAGGATCTCGACGAGAACTCGCTGAAGAAGATCCTGACCGAGCCCAAGAACGCGCTGGTGAAGCAGTATCAGCGGCTGTTCGAGATGGAGAACATCGAGCTCACCTTCGCCGACGAGGCGCTGGGCGCAGTGGCGCGCAAGGCCATCGAACGCAAGACCGGCGCGCGTGGCCTGCGGTCGATCCTCGAGAGCATCCTGCTCGAGACGATGTTCGACCTGCCGGGTCTCGAGGGCGTCGAGGAAGTGGTCATCTCGCGCGAAGTGGTCGAGGGCACGGCCCGTCCGCTCTACATCTACGCCGATCGGTCCGATCGTGCGGTGGAAAGCAGCGCCAGCGCGTGAGGCGCGCTGGCACGAGAGACAGAAGACCTCGATTTGTTAGATCGGCGATCGCTGCGGACATCATGTCCGCGGCATCGCAGCGTTTCAGCGTCCCGCCGCGTAAAGCCATTTTTGGCGGGTGTTTACCGATACTTGACACCCCCCGGGTCGATAGCCACCTAATGTCGCGTGGCGATACAAATCTCAATCCCGGGATTCGCCTCAACAAACGATCCGAAACAAGCGGGCGATATCGACGCGTCAGTGATGTCCGGATCAGATCGCACCTTGTGGCGGTTGCGCACGATGGCGGACTGCGTGCAAGGGGGCTAAACAAAAGGAACAGGCCATGACGACCCCCAAACCCCGGCCGACCATCGTCTACGGCGAGAGCCACGCCTATCCGGTTCTGCCGCTCCGCGACATCGTCGTCTTCCCGCACAACATCGTTCCGCTGTTCGTCGGCCGCGAGAAATCCATCCGCGCCCTCGAAGAGGTGATGAAGAACGACGCGCTGGTGATGCTGGCGACGCAGAAGAACGCGTCCGACGATGATCCAGCTGCGGATGCTATCTACGAGACCGGGACGCTCGCCAGCGTGCTGCAGCTCCTCAAGCTGCCCGACGGCACTGTGAAGGTGCTGGTCGAGGGCCTGGAGCGCGCGCGCGTCGAGAAGTACACCGATCGTGCCGACTACTACGAAGCCACTGCCGTTGCGCTCGAGGATACCGACGCGAAGTCGGTCGAGGCCGAAGCGCTCGGGCGGTCCGTCGTGTCGGACTTCGAAAGCTACGTGAAGCTGAACAAGAAGATCTCCGCCGAAGTCGTCGGCGTCGTTCAGTCGATCACCGATTTCGGCAAGCTGGCCGACACCGTCGCCTCGCATCTCGCCGTCAAGATCGCCGATCGCCAGGGCATCCTGGAGACGCTGTCCGTCACCACGCGCCTGGAGAAGGTGCTGGGCCTGATGGAGAGCGAGATCTCGGTGCTGCAGGTCGAGAAGCGCATCCGCTCGCGCGTCAAGCGCCAGATGGAGAAGACCCAGCGCGAGTACTACCTGAATGAGCAGATGAAGGCCATTCAGAAGGAGCTGGGTGACGAGGACGGCCGCGACGAGCTCGCCGATCTGGAAGAGCGCATCAACAAGACCAAGCTCTCCAAGGAAGCGCGAGAGAAGGCGCAGCACGAGCTGAAGAAGCTGCGCCAGATGTCGCCGATGTCTGCGGAAGCGACCGTCGTGCGCAACTATCTGGATTGGCTGCTGTCGATCCCGTGGAACAAGAAGTCCAAGGTGAAGAAGGATCTGGAGGCCGCGCAGGCGGTTCTGGATGCGGATCACTATGGGCTGGAGAAGGTCAAGGATCGCATCGTCGAGTACCTGGCGGTGCAGTCGCGCGCCAACAAGCTGACCGGCCCGATCCTGTGCCTGGTCGGACCTCCCGGCGTCGGCAAGACCTCGCTCGGCAAGTCGATCGCGAAGGCCACCGGCCGCGAGTTCGTTCGCGTGTCTCTGGGCGGCGTGCGCGACGAGGCGGAGATCCGCGGTCATCGCCGGACCTATATCGGTTCGATGCCCGGCAAGATCATCCAGTCGATGCGCAAGGCCAAGACCTCGAACCCGCTCTTCCTGTTGGACGAGATCGACAAGATGGGCTCGGACTTCCGGGGTGACCCGTCGTCGGCGCTGCTGGAGGTTCTGGACCCCGAGCAGAACACGACGTTCAACGACCACTATCTGGAGGTCGACTACGACCTGTCGAACGTGATGTTCATCACGACCGCGAATACGCTGAATATTCCCGGCCCGCTGATGGACCGCATGGAGATCATCCGCATCGCGGGCTACACCGAGACCGAAAAGCTCGAGATCGCCCGCAAGCATCTGATCCCGTCCGCGCTGTCAAAGCACGGCCTGGATTCGAAGGAGTGGTCGATCGACGATGACGCGCTGCTGCTCGTGATCCGGCGCTACACCCGCGAGGCGGGCGTGCGTAACCTGGAGCGTGAGATTTCCACACTGGCCCGCAAGGCCGTGAAGGAGCTCATGATGTCCAAGAAGAAGTCGGTGAAGGTCACCGAGAAGGCCGTCGAGGAATTCTTGGGTGTGCCGAAGTATCGCTTCGGTGAGATCGAGAGCGACGATCAGGTCGGGATCGTCACGGGTCTGGCATGGACCGATGTCGGCGGTGAGCTGCTCACCATTGAAGGCGTCATGATGCCCGGCAAGGGCAAGATGACGGTGACGGGCAATCTGCGCGACGTCATGAAGGAGTCGATCTCGGCGGCGGCGTCCTACGTCCGCTCGCGGGCGATCGTCTATGGCATCGAGCCGCCGATGTTCGACCGCCGCGACATCCACGTCCACGTTCCGGAGGGGGCGACCCCGAAGGACGGTCCGTCGGCGGGCGTCGCGATGGCAACCGCAATCATCTCGGTCATGACGGGCATTCCGATCCGTCACGACGTGGCGATGACCGGCGAGATCACCTTGCGTGGTCGCGTGCTGCCGATCGGCGGTCTGAAGGAGAAGCTGCTGGCTGCGGCCCGCGGCGGCATCAAGACGGTGCTGATCCCCGAGGACAACGCCAAGGATCTCACGGAGATCTCCGATGCGATCAAGGGCGGCATGGACATCATCCCGGTGTCCCGTCTCGACGACGTCGTCGCCCGTGCCCTGGTCCGCAAGCCGGTGCCGATCGTCTGGGAAGAGGACACCAAGGTGCCGGTGAAGGCCGACGGCGACGAAGCCGCCGGCGGCCTGACCGCCCACTGAGGTCCGAACTGATCCAAGGAAACGGCGCCCGTAAGGGCGCCGTTTTCGTTGGGAGATCGAACCACCGACCCTTCGAGCGTGCGTGGTCTGCCCCCACCGTTCCCGCTGCGGCGGTTTCTCGCTGCCGCCGCGTGGTTCCGGCGTTGATTGAGGATCGGGCAGGGGGTAAAGAAGCGCGACGTGAGGGCGGCTAGCTCAGCTGGTTAGAGCATCTCGTTTACACCGAGAGGGTCGGGAGTTCGAATCTCTCGCCGCCTACCATTAGCATCCGCTGGGACGCACCCTCGCTATGGTGACGCTGCTATTGTCGTGCGCGTCGATTTTCCAAGCTGATGGCGATGCTCTCCAGACGCGCGTTTGTGCGTCGGGTTTCATCGATCTGCTGCTCTCGTAAAGCTGAGCCACCTTGCCATCGAGCCTCGGCGGCTGAGCCAAACCCACGTCCCGATCACGATGATGGCGCCGCCGAGTGCTCAATTCGGACAGGGGTTTAAAATCCTTTGCGACAGCTGGTGCGAAGCGCCCGGACGATTTCGCGTGGCGATGAACCGTTCTTCGGCTAGCTTGGCGCGCGGAGTGAAACATCGCGGGCGAACCGATGACCGACTTCCTGCGCCACTGCACCGGCGGACATGAGCGTGCCATTCCGGCGGGCACCATGCTGCTCGAGGAGGGGCATAGCACCGGGCATCTCTACATCCTGCTCGAGGGGCGGCTGGAGGTGATCAAGGCCGGCGCCACGGTGGCGGTCGTGTCGGAGCCGGGCGCGCTGTTCGGTGAAATGTCGCTGCTGCTTGAGCAGCCTCACACGGCGACCGTGCGCGCCGCCGCGGATTGCCTGATCTACGAAATTCCCGACGCTCGGCGCTTCCTGGCTGAAAATCCCGAGGCGACGCTCGCGATTGCGCGCATGCTGGCGCAGCGCCTGAACGTCGCCAACAGCTATCTCGCCGACCTGAAGCGGCAATATGCCGGCCATGGCACCCATCTTTCGATGGTCGGCGAGGTGCTGCAGAGCATGATCAACCTGCCGCCGCAGCAGGTTTCGCCAGGAACGGATCTGGAATCCGATCCACGACTCTGAGCCAGTCCGGCGCCGCCGTTACGGGTTGCGCCGGGCGTTGCAGCGGGCCGGCGAGATCGATCCATTCGGCTTGCCCGGCCGCCAACCAGAAGGCGCGCCCTTCATCGGTGTCGAGCACCATGTAGGTCGGCGGTCGCCCGGGCTGCCGTCCGGTGTTGAACACCCAAGTCTCACCGACGCGATCGAACCAGGACCCGTCCTTGATGAACGGCGACTGGTGGACGTGGCCGGAGATCACCATCGCCGGGCGGTGCCGCGCGATGAAGCCTTCGAGCTCGGTGTCGCCGAAGAAGCGCTTGCCGCCCCAGCTCACCGGCGAGTTGGCCGGCGGCGCATGATGCACCCAGATCCAGCGGGCTGCGTCGCGCGTCGCGGCGGCATCGAGCTGGCGTCCGATCGCGGCCTTGACCAGCGGACCGTCCCACCATGGGCAAAGCGAGAACAGCGTATCGCCGATCAGGACGTCATCGCCGTCGGCCGCGATGCCGAGCTCGCGGACCGTCCCGATCCAGGCCGCGATCTTCTCGCCATCCGGGCTGCGCTCCTCCAGGTCATGATTGCCCGAGCAGATCATGACCCGCGTCTTGGCCGCCAGGAGCACGAGATATGTCTTCACGACCACGATCTGGGCGCGAATGTCGACGATCGAGGCGAGATCGAGCGCATCGCCGGCGAACACCACCGCATCAAAATGATCGGCAGCCGCCACCAGCCAGTCGAACTGCGGCAGCGAGTAATGAAGATCGGCAACGATGAGAGTGCGCATGTGGCTCCTGACGCGCCTGATCGAAGCAAGAGCGAGACCAGAACCAGCGAGACCAGAGGCTGTCCCGCTATTGCATTGCGCTGCTGCGCTCGCCAGCAGGTCCGCGCGCATCTATCGATCCCTCGCCCGCGGCGGTATGATGGGGCCGTTTTTCAGCCGCGGCTGCCAATTGCGAGTGTCCCATGTCTCGTCGTCCGCGACCGCCCATGACTGTTTCCTTCGTCCGCACCGGCGAGCGCCGCTACGCGGTGCGCGCGATGCTCGGTGATGGACGCACCCTCGAAATGAGCCCGGCTCCTGGCTTCGATCCCTGGATGCCGCATGATCTGCAACACTTCATCGTCGAGAAGCATCTCGGGATTGACGGCGCCGTGTTCGGGCGGCTCGCGGCCGGCGGCACGGCCGGGACTTTTCATTTGGTCCCGCATGCGACCTCGTCCCGCGAGGCCGCGCGGCTGCGTCGCAGGCATGAGACCAGGGACCAGCGCCTGATGCCGGAACGCAGCGAGGACTATGCCCGCTCCGAGCGCGCCACCTATGTGTGCTGGCAGGACTGGCTGCAGCAGGCTGACGATCCGGCGCTGCGGGCGCGCGGGGCCGAGATGGCGCCGTCGGTGCGCAGCCTGCTAAATGGGATGTCAGCGGAGGAGCGCGCGGCCTACACGCCGATGCGGCGCGACGCCATCCGACAGGAGTTCGCGCGGCTGAGCCGATGTTGGAGCGCTCTCGCCGTCGGCGAAAGTCTCTCCGAACCGTGGTCAGAACCGGCCCACTTTCTTCCTCGAGCGCATCGCGGCCTCGTGCCTTGACAGGACAGGCGGCTGCATGCGCCATGCCGGCTCTTGCGATGACCTCAATCAGACAGGGCACATCATGCAATTGCCGGCAGGGGACGAGCGTAACGCCGACCAGATCGCCTATTGGAACGGGCCGGGCGGCCAGCGCTGGTCCGATCGCCAGGAGGCGCAGGACATCCTGCTCGCACCGGTGTCGCAGATCCTGATCGACCGCATCGCGGCCAAGCCGGGTGATCGTGTGCTCGATATCGGCTGCGGTTGTGGCGGCCTGTCGATCGCGCTGGCCGGGCAGGTGGCGCCTGGCGGGCATGTGCTCGGGGTCGACATTTCCGCCCCAATGCTGGAGCGGGCGCGCGCGGTGGCGCCGGCCGGGCTTCCCGCCGAGTTCGTGCTGGCCGACGCGACCGTGCATCCGTTCGCGCCGGCGAGCTTCGATCTGCTGGTGTCGCGGTTCGGCGTGATGTTCTTCGCCGATCCGGTGGCGTCGTTCGCCAACATCCGCCGCGCGCTGAAGCCGGGCGGCCGGGTCGTATTCGCCTGCTGGCGCGAGCCGAAGGCCAATCCCTGGATGATCGCGCCGCTGCAGGCGGTCTATCGCCACGTCCCGAAGCTGCCGGAGATGGCGCCCGACGATCCCGGTCCATTTGCCTTCGCATCGGAAGCGCGGGTGACGCGCATCCTGGGCGAGGCCGGCTTCAGCGACGTCGCGCTGGAGACACATGCGCTGTCGCTCGACGTCGCGATCGGCAAGGGGCTCGATGCGGCCGTACAATCGGCCTTCGAGATCGGCCCCGCCAGCCGCGCGCTGGAGGGGCATCCCCAGGAGACGCGCGATGCGGCGCGGCAGTCGGTCCGCGAGCTGCTGACGCAGTATGTACGCGGCGACAGCGTGACGCTCGCCGGCTCGATCTGGCTGGTGACGGCGCGCGCCTGACGCCGCTCAGGACTGCTCTTCCCAGATCATCGCCAGATGGACGATGGTCTGCACCGCCTTCTCCATGTCCTGGACGCTGACCCATTCGAGACGCGAGTGGAAGGCATGCTCGCCGGCGAAGATGTTGGGGCAGGGCAGGCCCATGAACGACAGCCGCGAACCATCGGTCCCGCCGCGGATCGATGTCCTGACCGGCGTCAGGCCGGCGCGGCGGATCGCCTCCTCGGCATAGGTCACGATCTCCGGATGCAGATCGATGACCTCCTTCATGTTGCGGTATTGCTGCCGAACCTCCATCCGGTAGCTCGAGCGCGGATAGTCCTTCAGGACGTCCCTGACGATGTCCTCGAGCAGCGCTTCCTTCTGCCGCAAGCCCTGCTCGCTGAAATCGCGCACGATGAAATCGAGCCGCGCCTGTTCGAGCGCGCCGGAGATCCCGACCGGATGCAGGAAGCCTTCCTTGCCCTCCGTCGTTTCCGGCGAGCAGCTATCCTTCGGGAGCCGCTCGATGATCGCAGATGCGATCTTGATGGCATGCTCCATCTTGCCCTTGGCAAAGCCGGGATGGGCGCTGACACCGTTGATGAGGATGGTGGCACCGTCGGCGGCAAAGGTCTCGTCCTCGATGTTGCCTGCGGTCTCGCCATCCATCGTGTAGCCGAAATGGGCGCCGAGCTTCTTCAGGTCGACCCGGTCGACGCCGCGGCCGATCTCCTCGTCCGGCGTGAATAGGATCTTGATGGTGCCGTGCTTGATCTGCGGATGGCTGATCAGGAACTGCGCCGCGTCCATGATCTCGGCGATGCCGGCCTTGTTGTCGGCCCCCAGCAGCGTGGTACCGTCCGTGGTGACGATGTCGTTGCCGATCTGGTCCCTCAACGCCGGATGCTCGGCCGCACGGATGATCTGGCTCGGGTCCTTAGGCAGCACGATGTCGCCGCCCTGGTAGTTGCGCACGATCTGCGGCTTCACGTCGGCTCCGGAGCAGTCGGGCGACGTGTCCATGTGCGAGCAGAAGCAGATCACCGGCACGGCCTTGTCGGTGGTGGCCGGGATGGTCGCATAGACGTAGCCGTGGTCGTCCAGATGGGCGTCCGAGAGGCCCATCGCCTGCAGCTCGGCTGCGAGCAACCGGCCGAGATTCTTCTGTTTGAGCGTCGAAGGGCAGGTCGGCGATGTCGGGTCCGACTGGGTGTCGATCACGACATAACGGAGCAGACGCTCGGTGACGGAGTGGGTGTAGCTGCGAAGCGGATCGGACATGTGCACCACAAGGACAGGAGAGGGAACAATATGTTACCGTATGCATCGGTATATTAATATATCAGTTATTGCATGCCAGATACCAGGGTTCATCAGGCTATCAGTGGTTCCCCCGATCAAAGCGCATCCGCCGGCTCCTTTGCTGCGGAATGCGACGTCGCGACCCGCTGTGATCGGTACCGCCCGCCGGCGGCTGAATTGCGCGCTCCTGCGCGCGCATGGGACCTAAAGGATACCCAGTCCGGCGATTCGAAACTCATCTTCCTTTGCGGTCGTCGCCGTTGCGGTCCTGAAGAAAGACGGATCATCGACTTGGCCCATCATCATGCGCGATTTACGGCGGATGCCCGACGTCACCCAGAGAGACCGCGATTGACCGCTCATCAAGGACTTCGCACAGCTATCGGTTCATTGTCCTTGACTTCGAAACATCGCCCCTTTAAGTCGCACTCCTCCGCGGATTTCGCGATCACGCGGGAGTAGCTCAGTTGGTTAGAGCGCCGGCCTGTCACGCCGGAGGTCGCGGGTTCGAGCCCCGTCTCTCGCGCCATGTTTTCAATGGCTTAGCTTTCGATTTGATCCTTTGGCCGCCGCAAGCCGTGCGACCGCGTGATCTCTCCCCGGCCACCACCTGACGCTTCGCCGAACTGCAGGCGCTCCGTCGCTAATCTTTCCGATCGGGCACGAAAAAGGCCACCCAGCGGGTGGCCTGCGACCGCTGTCAGCAGCGGACCGACGGCTCAGCGGACCATCGAGTCGCTGGAACTCGTCACGGTCACAGGCTTGCCGGCCTTCACGACGTGCGATGCCGTCTGGCTGTAATCCACATTGGCGCGGGTCGCGATACCGAAAGCGGTAACCGCGATGCCTGCGATCAGGGCAACGACGACGATCTTCAGGTGAGTCGATCGGTCTGCGGAATGCAGCGAGTGGTTCATGTCAGCCTCCCGGCGTCTCAGAGCGCCACTTTGTTGCCTGGACATGTACCTCCGCTTTGTTTCGATCCGGTTTCCTCGTTTCCTCAAAATGGTTTCATCGGTTGCAGTCGGCGCGCCGGCAATCGGGAGTATGCGGCCGGAGCCTGTGATCGGCACCCATGCCGGCATCGGCGGTGACCGCGGCCGCGCCGGCCGCCGCGGGTGATCTTGATCCGGCGGCCCTTCGTGACCATCTCATGTGATAACGGACGCCTATCGGGTGACGGTCCAGTCGCCTTGCTTGGATCGCGATCGAACGCTGATCCGTCTCCGACCCCGCCCAGCCTGCGCACGGCGGCGTGCGTGCTCGCGATCGCTGATCACCTCAGCATCCCGCGCCGGTCCGTGCGACACCGTAATGCTGCGGGTCTGCAATGCGGCTCCTGCACGCGTCATCCGTGGCGCCGTGGCCCGGTGTGTCCAGGTTTCCGCAATGTGGGGAGGGATGACACCGGCGAGACGGCTTGTCTTGCGCGGCTTGGTGCGCTGCGCTAAGGCTTCGACCAATTCCAATGCAACGAATCTGCGGTTTGCACCGAAACCGCAGAGGAAAGTGGCGCCGATGACCGGCATCCTCCAGAACTATCTCCCCCTTGTCGTGTTCATAGGTGTCGCAGCCATCATCGGGGTGGTTCTGCTGATCGCGCCCTTCCTGGTCGCCTACCAGCAGCCCGATCCCGAGAAGCTCTCCGCGTACGAATGCGGCTTCAATGCGTTCGACGACGCGCGCATGAAGTTCGACGTCCGCTTCTATCTGGTGGCCATCCTTTTCATCATCTTCGACCTCGAAGTCGCCTTCCTGTTCCCCTGGGCAGTGGCATTCGGCAAGCTCGGCGCGGCCGGCTTCTGGTCGATGCTGGTGTTCCTGGCCGTGCTGACGGTCGGGTTTGCCTACGAATGGAAGAAAGGCGCGCTTGAATGGGATTGAGCCCGACCACGTCCTCGACCGGTCCGGTAATCGCACCGGCCCCGAAGGGCATTCTCGATCCCGCGACCGGCAGGCCGATCGGTGCCAACGACCCGTATTTCCTCGAGGTCAGGCACGAACTGTCGGACAAGGGATTCTTCGTTGCCACCGCTGACGATCTCATCACCTGGGCCCGCACCGGCTCCCTGATGTGGATGACGTTCGGCCTGGCCTGCTGCGCCGTCGAGATGATGCAGGTCTCGATGCCGCGCTACGACGTCGAGCGCTTCGGCTTCGCGCCGCGCGCCTCGCCGCGCCAGTCGGACGTGATGATCGTCGCCGGCACCCTGACCAACAAGATGGCGCCGGCGCTGCGCAAGGTCTACGACCAGATGCCGGAGCCGCGTTACGTCATCTCGATGGGGTCGTGCGCCAATGGCGGCGGCTACTATCACTATTCCTATTCGGTGGTCCGCGGCTGCGACCGCATCGTTCCCATTGATATCTATGTGCCCGGCTGTCCGCCGACCGCGGAAGCGCTGCTGTACGGTGTTCTGCTGCTGCAGAAGAAGATCCGGCGCACCGGCACCATCGAACGCTGAAGGTTTTTTCGTTATGGACGACGGCAGGCTCGACGCCCTTGGGCAGACGATCGTGAGCGCGCTTCCGGGCGCGGCGATCGGCCATTCGGTCGCTTTCAATCAGCTCACGGTGAGCGTGGAGCCGGGTCGGATCGTCGAGGTTGTGAAGTATCTGCGTGATGATCCGGCTCTCCGGTTCGTCAACATCACCGACATCACCGCGGTGGACTACCCGGAGCGCGCCAAGCGCTTCGACGTCGTCTACCACTTCCTGTCTCCGACCCTGAACGCACGCATCCGGCTCAAGGCCGAGGCCGACGAGACGACGCAGGTGCCGTCGCTGATCGACGTCTTCCCGGGCGCGGATTGGTTCGAGCGCGAGGCCTACGATCTCTACGGCGTGATCTTCGTCGGTCACCCGGACATGCGCCGCCTGCTGACGGATTACGGCTTCGACGGCCACCCGCTGCGCAAGGATTTCCCCACCACCGGCTTCGTCGAGGTGCGCTACGACGACCAGGAGAAGCGGGTGATCTACGAGCCTGTCAGGCTCAACCAGGAATTCCGCAAGTTCGATTTCCTGTCGCCCTGGGAAGGCGCGGACTATCCGCTGCCCGGCGACGAGAAAGCGACGAAGTGAGTGGGAGCGCGAGCATGAACGAGCAGAGCCCGGCACTCCGCAACTTCACGATCAACTTTGGCCCGCAGCATCCGGCGGCACACGGCGTGCTGCGCCTTGTGCTGGAGCTGGACGGTGAGGTGGTCGAGCGCGTCGATCCGCATATCGGCCTTCTGCATCGCGGCACCGAGAAGCTGATCGAGACCAAGACCTACATGCAGGCGATGCCCTATTTCGATCGGCTCGATTACGTCGCGCCGATGAACCAGGAGCATGCCTTCTGCCTCGCCGCCGAGCGCCTGCTCGGTATCGAGGTGCCGCGCCGCGGCCAGCTGATCCGCGTGCTTTATTCCGAGATCGGCCGGCTGTTGTCGCATCTGCTGAACGTCACCACGCAGGCGATGGACGTCGGAGCGCTGACCCCACCGCTGTGGGGCTTCGAGGAGCGCGAGAAGCTGATGGTGTTCTATGAGCGCGCCTCCGGCTCGCGCATGCACGCCAACTACTTCCGCATCGGTGGCGTCCACCAGGACCTGCCACCGAAGCTGATCGACGACATCGACGCGTTCTGCGACCCGTTCCTGAAGGTGGTCGACGATCTCGACCGGCTCCTTACCGGCAACCGCATCTTCAAGCAGCGCAACGTCGACATCGGCGTCGTGACCCTGAAGCAGGCCTGGGAGTGGGGCTTCTCCGGCGTGATGGTGCGCGGCTCTGGCGCGGCCTGGGACCTGCGCAAGTCGCAGCCCTATGACGTCTATGCCGAGATGGAGTTCGACGTTCCCATCGGCAAGAACGGCGACTGCTACGACCGCTATCTGATCCGCATGGAAGAGATGCGCCAGTCGGTGCGTATCATGAAGCAGTGCATCCAGAAGCTGCGTGCACCGGACGGGAAGGGCCCGGTGATGATCACCGACAACAAGATCGCGCCGCCGCGCCGCGGTGAGATGAAGCGCTCGATGGAAGCGTTGATCCACCACTTCAAGCTCTATACCGAGGGCGTGCACGTCCCCGCGGGTGAGATCTATGCGGCGGTCGAGGCGCCGAAGGGCGAGTTCGGCGTCTATCTGGTGGCCGATGGCACCAACAAGCCCTACAAGTGCAAGATCCGCGCGCCGGGCTTCGCGCATCTGCAGGCGATGGACTTCATCTGCCGCGGCCATCTGCTCGCCGACGTCTCGGCCATTCTCGGCTCGCTCGACATCGTGTTCGGAGAGGTGGACCGCTGATGGGCCATGCGCCGATCCAGTTCGATCGTGCCTCCGGAGCGCTCGAAGGAGCGAACCTCTGGGAGCGCACGGCTGCATTGGCGCTGTCGACCGGCTCGAAGATCTCGTCGCATTTCTCGCATCGCGGTTACAATCGCTGCGCCAACCTGCTGCGCTTGGCGCTGCCCGAGCGGGACATCGCGGTGAAGCTCAACCCGGACGCCGTGTTCGAGTTCCCCTATGGCGACGGCTACTGGAGCAAGCTGCTCAACCGCGCCTATCACTATGAGGACGAGCTCGAGCTGCTGTTCCTCGGCACGGTCGATGTCGACTACACCTTCATCGATGGCGGGGCCAATTACGGCTACTGGTCGGTGCTGGTGTCGAGCACGCCCTACGGCTCGCACAAGGCGATCGCGATCGAGCCGTCCTCGGCGAACTTCGCCAAGCTTGCGAACAATGCGCAGATCAACGGCGGCCGCTTCGAAGTGATGAAGTGCGCCATCGGCGAACGCCGCGGCGTCGCGCATCTCACCGGTACCAAGCACGAGGCCTTCAGTATCGCTGGCGACAGCGCTGGCGGTGAGCAGGTGCCAGTGATGGCGCTCGACGATCTCATCGACGACGGCAACGTCGCCGCTTCCGGCAAGTACCTGATCAAGCTCGACGTCGAGGGCGTCGAGATCGAGGCGATCAAGGGTGGGGCGCGGCTGCTTGCGACCGACAGCATGGTCCTGTGCGAGGAGCACGGCCAGGATCGCAATCATACGGTGTCGCGCTACATCCTCGATGAAACGCCGATGCAACTGATGGTCTACGACCCCGCGAGCGGCCGCTTCGAGATCGTGACCGAGCTGTCGATCCTCGACCGCATCAAGGCGTCCGCTCACGTCGGCTATAACGTGTTCGGAACTGCAAGTGCCTTCTGGCAGAATCGCGTCGCAGCGCTCAATGCAAGTGCCGCGCGCCGCATGCAATGAAAGACTGAAGATCCATGTCCGTCCGCCGTCTTGCCCCGAAGGAAGTCCAGCCCGCGAGCTTTGCGTTCACGGAGGAAAACCTCGCCTTCGCCAAGGCTCAGATCGCGAAATACCCGGAAGGCCGGCAGGCCTCGGCGGTGATCGCGATCCTGTGGCGCGCCCAGGAGCAGAACGAGGGCTGGGTGTCCGAAGCTGCGATCCGCGTCGTCGCCGACATGCTCGGCATGCCCTATATCCGCGTGCTCGAGGTCGCGACTTTCTACACCATGTTCCAGCTGCAGCCGGTCGGCAAGAAGGCCCACGTCCAGGTCTGCGGCACGACGCCATGCCGGCTGCGCGGCGCCGAGGAGCTGATCGAGGTCTGCAAGCACCGTATTCATCACGACCCCTTCCATCTGTCGAAGGATGGCGACTTCAGCTGGGAAGAGGTCGAGTGCCTGGGCGCCTGCGTGAATGCGCCGATGGTGCAGGTCTGGAAGGACACGTATGAGGACCTGACGCCGGAGAGCTTCGGCAAGGTGCTCGACGGCTTCGCGACCGGCAACCTGCCGACGCCTGGTCCGCAGAACGGTCGCCAGTTCTCGGCGCCCGCCGGCGGTCCGACCACGTTGAAGGAAAAGACATGAGCCGCAAGCGCACCCGCGTTGCGGCCCTGAGCCAAGAGGGCGCCGCGATGAAGAACTGGCGCTACGTGGCGCTGCATACACTCGCGGCCGCCGCTTTCATTTTCGTGCTGCAGCGGTTCGCGCTCAACGCGACGCTGGAGTCCAGTCTGCTGTGGGCGCTGGTGTTCGGCGGCTGCGCCGCCTTCATCGCCACCATGCAGTCGAACCGCTGACATCCGAGGAAGCCGTCTGATCATGCTCGACGACAAGGACCGCATCTTCACCAACCTCTATGGCCTGCACGATTGGGGCCTTGAAGGCGCACGCCGGCGCGGCAGCTGGGACGGCACCAAGGCGCTGATCGAGAAGGGCCGCGACTGGATCATCAACGAGATGAAGGCGTCGGGCCTGCGCGGCCGCGGCGGCGCCGGCTTCCCGACCGGCCTGAAATGGTCGTTCATGCCGAAGGAATCGACCGACGGCCGGCCGAGCTATCTCGTGGTCAACGCCGACGAGTCCGAGCCCGGCACCTGCAAGGATCGCGAGATCATGCGGCATGATCCGCATCATCTCGTCGAGGGCTGTCTGCTCGCCAGCTTCGCGATGAATGCGCATGCCTGCTACATCTATGTGCGCGGCGAGTTCATCCGCGAGCGCGAGCGGCTGCAGGCGGCGATCGATCAGGCCTATGAGGCCAACCTGATCGGCAAGAACAACATCCATGGCTGGCCGTTCGATGTCTACGTCGCCCACGGCGCCGGCGCCTATATCTGCGGCGAGGAGACCGCGCTGCTGGAGAGCCTCGAGGGCAAGAAGGGCCAGCCGCGGCTGAAGCCGCCATTCCCGGCCAATGTCGGCCTCTATGGCTGCCCGACCACGGTCAACAACGTCGAGTCGATCGCGGTGGCGCCGACCATCCTGCGCCGCGGTGCGGCGTGGTTTGCCGGCATCGGCCGTCCGAACAATGTCGGCACAAAACTGTTCTGCATCTCCGGTCACGTCGAGCGGCCCTGCAACGTCGAAGAGGCGATGGGCATCCCGTTCCGCGAGCTGATCGAGAAGCATTGCGGCGGCATCCGTGGCGGCTGGGACAATCTGAAGGCGGTGATTCCGGGCGGCTCGTCGGTGCGCATGGTGCCGGCCGATCAGATCATCGACACGCCGATGGATTTCGACAGCCTGTCGAAGCTGCGCTCCGGCCTCGGCACCGCGGCCGTGATCGTGATGGACAAATCGACCGACCTGATCCGGGCGATCGCGCGCATCTCCTATTTCTACAAGCATGAGAGCTGCGGCCAGTGCACGCCGTGCCGCGAGGGCACCGGCTGGATGTGGCGCGTGCTGACCCGCATGGCCGAGGGCCGGGCGCACAAGCGCGAGATCGACATGCTGCTCGAGGTCACCAAGCAGATCGAAGGGCATACGATCTGCGCGCTCGGTGACGCCGCGGCGTGGCCGATCCAGGGCCTGATCACGCATTTCCGTCACGAGATCGAAGCGCGGATCGACCAGTATTCGCACAAGGCCGATGTCGACGACGTCGGCGTGCGCGATCCCGCGCACATGGTGGCGGCGGAGTAGGCGATGGCAGGCCAACCTGCCAGCAAGGTTTTCCTTCGCGCCTGTCGCGCCTTTCCGGTGCGCGACGGCGCGGTGGCTCGTGGTTTGAGAGAGATGTGAGGCAATGACCAAGATCATCATCGATGGCAAAGAGATCGATGTGCCGCCGGAGTACACGCTGCTGCAGGCGTGCGAGGCGGCCGGCGCCGAGATCCCGCGCTTCTGCTATCATGAGCGGCTGTCGATCGCCGGCAACTGCCGGATGTGCCTCGTCGAGGTGAAGGGCGGACCGAAACCGGTCGCGAGCTGCGCCTGGGGCGTGCGCGATTGCCGGCCGGGCCCGAAGGGCGAGCCGCCGGAAATTTCGACCCGGTCGCCGATGGTCAAGAAGGCACGCGAAGGCGTGATGGAATTCCTTCTGATCAACCATCCACTCGACTGCCCGATCTGCGACCAGGGCGGCGAGTGCGACCTGCAAGACCAGGCGATGGGCTATGGTGTCGACACCAGCCGCTTCGCCGAGAACAAGCGTGCGGTCGAGGACAAATATCTCGGCGCGCTGGTCAAGACCTCGATGAACCGCTGCATCCAGTGCACGCGCTGCGTCCGCTTCTCGGCGGAGGTCTGCGGCGTGCCGGAGATGGGCGCGATCGGCCGTGGCGAGGACATGGAGATTACGACCTATCTCGAGCAGGCGCTGAGCTCGGAGCTGCAGGGCAATCTGGTCGATATCTGCCCGGTCGGTGCGCTGACCTCGAAGCCCTACGCCTTCGCCGCACGCCCTTGGGAGCTCGGCAAGACGCAGTCGATCGACGTCATGGATGGGCTCGGCTCGGCGATCCGGGTCGACACCCGCGGCCGCGAGGTGATGCGCATCCTGCCGCGCATCAACGATGCCGTGAACGAGGAGTGGATCTCCGACAAGACCCGTTACGTCGTCGACGGCCTGCGCACGCAGCGGCTCGATCGTCCTTATGTCCGCGAGGATGGCAAGCTGCGCCCGGCCTCCTGGCCCGAGGCGTTCAAGACGATCGCGACCAAGCTGTCGCGCATCGATGGCAAGCGCGTCGGCGCCATCGCCGGCGATCTCGCCGCAGTCGAGGAGATGTACGCGCTCAAGGATCTGCTCGCAAAGCTCGGCTCGACCAACGTCGCGGTGCAGGGCGGTGACAGCTTCGATGCCAAGCTCGGCCGTGCGTCCTACCTGTTCAATCCGACCATCGCCGGCATCGAGCAGGCCGACGCGATCCTGATCGTCGGTGCCAATCCGCGCAAGGAAGCGGCTGTGCTCAACGCCCGCATCCGCAAGCGTTGGCGCTCCGGTCAGCTCAAGGTCGGCGTCGTCGGTCCCAAGGCCGATCTGACCTATGCGTACGAGCACATCGGCGCTGGCACCGACTCCCTGAGCGACGTCGCTGCCGGCAAGCATTCGTTCGCGACCACCTTCCGTAACGCCAAGAACCCCATCGTGCTGGTCGGCGCCGGCGCCGCAGCGCGCCACGACGGTGCGGCGATCCTGTCGCTGGCCGCCAAGATCGCGATGGACGTCAACGCCGTGCGCGACGACTGGAACGGTTTTGCCGTGCTGCACAATACGGCGTCGCGGGTCGGCGCCCTCGACATCGGCTTCAATGGCACCGGCCTCACGGCCGCGCAGATGACGACGTTCGGCACCATGGACGTGATGGTCCTGCTCGGCGCCGACGAGGTCGAGGTGCCCGAGGGCGTGTTCGTCGTCTACATCGGCACCCATGGCGACCGCGGCGCGCATCGCGCCGACGTCATCCTGCCGGGGGCGGCCTATACCGAGAAGTCGGGCCTCTACGTCAACACCGAGGGCCGAGTGCAGATGGCCGGCCGGGCGTCGTTCCCGCCGGGCGAGGCACGCGAGGACTGGGCGATCATCCGCGCGCTGTCCGACGTGCTCGGCAAGAAGCTTGGCTACGACTCGCTGGCCGCTCTGCGCGCTGCGATCATCAAGGCCGTGCCGCATCTCGGCCGCATCGACCAGATCGAGGCGGGCAAGATCGCCGACATCAAGACCCTGGCGGGCAAGGGCGGCAACCTCGAGAAGGCGCCGTTCAAGCCGCTGATCGACGACTTCTATCTCACCAACCCGATCGCGCGCGCATCGGCGGTCATGGCGGAATGCTCCCGCCTGGCTTCCGGGCAGATGCTGACGGCAGCGGAGTGAGCGTGACCTGATGGCTGATTTCTTTGCAAGCTCGTTCTGGACCGGCTTCCTCTGGCCGCTGATCGTCATGGTCGCGCAGAGCGTCCTGCTCCTCGTCGTCCTGCTGGTCGCGATTGCCTACATCCTGCTGGCCGACCGCAAGATCTGGGCGGCGGTGCAGATCCGCCGGGGTCCCAACGTGGTCGGGCCCTGGGGCCTGTTTCAGTCGTTCGCTGACCTGCTGAAGTTCGTGCTCAAGGAGCCGATCATTCCGGCCGGCGCCAACAAGGGCGTGTTCCTGCTGGCGCCGCTGGTCTCCTGCGTGCTGGCGCTGGCGGCCTGGGCGGTGATCCCGACCAATCTCGGCTGGGCGATCGCCGACATCAATGTCGGCATCCTCTTCATCTTCGCGATCTCGTCGCTGTCGATCTACGGCATCATCATGGCCGGCTGGTCGTCGAACTCGAAGTACCCGTTCCTGGCGGCGCTGCGCTCGGCGGCGCAGATGGTGTCCTACGAGGTCTCGATCGGCTTCGTGATCATCACGGTGCTGCTGTGCGCCGGCACCCTGAACCTCTCGGCGGTGGTCGAGGCGCAGCATGCCCGCGGGCTTGCGAGCCTGATCGGCCTGCCGCAGCTGACGATCCTGAACTGGTACGTCTGGCCGCTGTTCCCGATGTTCGTGGTGTTCTACGTCTCGGCGCTGGCCGAGACCAACCGTCCGCCGTTCGATCTGGTGGAGGCGGAATCGGAGCTCGTCGCCGGCTTCATGGTGGAATACGGCTCGACGCCGTACCTGCTGTTCATGCTCGGCGAGTATGTCGCGATCACCACGATGTGTGCGCTGGCGACGATCCTGTTTTTGGGCGGCTGGCTGCCGCCGATCGACCTGCCGCCGTTCAACTGGGTGCCGGGCGTCATCTGGTTCTCGCTCAAGCTGTTCTTCATGTTCTTCCTGATCGCGATGGCGAAAGCGATCGTGCCGCGTTACCGCTACGACCAGTTGATGCGTCTGGGCTGGAAAGTCTTCCTGCCGCTGTCGCTGGCCATGGTGGTGATCGTCGCGGGCGTGCTGCACTTCGCCGGCATCGCGCCGAAATGAGGCTGTCATGAACATTTCCGCCACCGCACGGTCGCTGCTGCTGCAGGAGTTCGTCTCCGCGTTCTTCCTCGCGATGCGTTACTTCTTTCAGCCCAAGCCGACCCTGAACTATCCGTTCGAGAAGGGCCCGATCTCGCCGCGCTTCCGCGGCGAGCACGCGCTGCGCCGCTATCCCAACGGCGAGGAGCGCTGCATTGCCTGCAAGCTCTGCGAGGCCGTCTGCCCTGCGCAGGCGATTACCATCGAGGCCGGCCCGCGCCGCAACGACGGCACCCGCCGCACGGTGCGCTACGACATCGATATGGTGAAGTGCATCTATTGCGGCCTGTGCCAGGAGGCCTGCCCGGTCGACGCCATCGTCGAGGGACCAAACTTCGAGTTCGCGACCGAGACCCGCGAGGAGCTGTACTATGACAAGGCCAAGCTGCTCGCGAACGGCGACCGCTGGGAGCGCGAGATCTCCAAAGCCATCGCGCTCGACGCGCCGTACCGCTGAGGCCGTCCGATGATCCTTCCTGCGCTCTTCTTCTATCTCTTCGCGGCGGTCTGCGTGGCCTCGGCCGTGATGGTGATCGTCTCGAAGAACCCCGTTCATTCGGTGCTCTACCTGATCCTCGCCTTCGTCAACGCCTCCGGCCTGTTCGTGCTGATGGGAGCCGAATTCCTGGCGATGATCCTGGTTGTCGTCTATGTCGGCGCGGTCGCGGTGCTGTTTCTGTTCGTGATCATGATGCTCGACGTCGACTTCACGGAGCTCCGCGAGGGCTTCCTGCAGTACATGCCGATTGGCCTCGTCATCGGCGGCATCTTCCTGTTCGAGCTGCTGCTGACGGTGTCGTATTGGGTCATCAACCCGACGGCGCCGAAGGCGATCACCGCGGCGATCCCGACCAACGTCACCAATACCGAGGCGCTCGGCCTCGTGCTCTATACGAAATACATCCATTACTTCCAGCTGTCGGGCATGATCCTGCTGGTGGCGATGATCGGCGCGATCGTGCTGACCCTGCGCCACAAGGCGAGCGTCAAGCGCCAGGACATCAACGTCCAGAACGCGCGCACGCCCGAGATGGCGATGGCCGTCCGCAAGGTTGCGGTCGGGCAGGGGCTGCAGGATACGGACGCCGCGGAGTGGGTGAAATGACCATCGGACTGGGACATTACCTCGCCGTCGCCGCGATGCTGTTCACGCTCGGCATCCTCGGCATCTTCCTGAACCGCAAGAACATCATCGTCATCCTGATGTCGATCGAGCTGATCCTGCTCGCGGTGAACATCAACCTGGTGGCGTTCTCCACCTTCCTCGGCGACATCGTAGGGCAGGTGTTCGCGCTGCTGGTTCTGACCGTTGCGGCGGCGGAAGCCGCGATCGGCCTCGCCGTGCTGGTGGTCTACTTCCGCAACCGCGGCTCGATTGCGGTTGAAGACGTCAATCTGATGAAGGGCTAAGGGCGCATGATCCGCACAGATGGGGGCCGGCTTGCCGGCAAGGTCATGCGTAAGGGGACGGGCGAATGATCCAGGCCATTGTCTTTCTGCCGCTGCTCGGCGCGATCCTGGCCGGCCTGATCGCGCTGCTGGGGGCGCATGGACGCCATCCGAGCGGCGATGTGGTTGAGCATCATCACGACGACGGCCATCACCACGGCGCCGCCGACGCGCAGGCACATGACGATCACGGTCATGGGCACGATGACCATCATGTCGCCGAGCCGCCCGCGGCCGGCACCTGGGCCGCGCAGGTGATCACGACGGCGCTGTTGTTCGTGTCGGCCGGCCTATCCTGGGCGATGCTGATCAGCGTCGGCTTCATGCATCATGAGGCCGGGGTCAAGGAGCTGCTGCCCTGGATCAATTCCGGCGAGCTGCAGGTCTCCTGGGCGCTGCGCGTCGATACGCTGACGGCGGTGATGCTCGTCGTCGTGACCAGCGTGTCCTCGCTCGTGCATCTCTATTCGATCGGCTACATGGATGAGGATCCGAACCGTCCGCGCTTCTTCGCCTATCTCAGCCTGTTCACCTTCGCGATGCTAATGCTGGTGACGGCGAACAACCTCGTGCAGCTGTTCTTCGGCTGGGAGGGCGTCGGTCTCGCCAGCTACCTGCTGATCGGCTTCTGGTTCCAGAAGCCGTCGGCCAACGCTGCCGCCATCAAGGCCTTCGTCGTCAACCGCGTCGGCGATTTCGGCTTCGCGCTCGGCATCTTCGCCGTGTTCCTGCTGGCGAAGTCGACCGATTTCGAGACCATCTTCGCCGCCGCGCCGAGTTTTGCCGGCAAGACCATCAACTTCCTCGGCTGGAATGCCGACGCGCTGACCCTGACCTGCCTGCTGCTGTTCATGGGCGCGATGGGCAAGTCGGCCCAGTTCCTGCTGCACACCTGGTTGCCGGACGCGATGGAAGGTCCGACCCCGGTCTCGGCGCTGATCCACGCCGCGACCATGGTCACCGCCGGCGTGTTCATGGTGGCGCGCCTGTCGCCGCTGTTCGAGCTCGCGCCCAATGCGCAGGCCGTGGTGATGTTCTTCGGCGCCACCACCGCGTTCTTCGCCGCGACCGTCGGCCTGGTGCAGAACGACATCAAGCGCATCGTCGCGTACTCGACCTGCTCACAGCTCGGCTACATGTTCGTGGCGATGGGAGCAGGGGCCTACTCGGTCGGCATGTTCCACCTGTTCACGCACGCCTTCTTCAAGGCGCTGCTGTTCTTAGGCTCTGGCTCGGTGATCTACGCGATGCATCACGAGCAGGACATCCGCAACATGGGCGGCCTGTGGCGCAAGATCCCATACACCTTCGCGGTGATGACGGTCGGCACCCTGGCGTTGACCGGCTTCCCCGGCTTCGCAGGCTTCTTCTCCAAGGATGCGATCATCGAGGCCGCGTATGCCGCGCACAATCCGTTCGCGACCTACGCGTATTTCCTCACCATTGTCGCCGCCGGCCTGACCTCGTTCTATTCCTGGCGCCTGGTGTTCAAGACCTTCTTCGGCACGCCGCACGACCAGCACCACTACGATGCCGCACATGAGAGCCCGATCTGGATGCTGATCCCGATCGGCGTGCTCGCGGCAGGCTCGATCCTGGCCGGCCTCCCGTTCAAGGGCGTGTTCACCGATCCCCATGGTGTCGAGCACTTCTTCGGCGAGTCGCTGAAGATGAACCCGCACATCCTGGAGGACATGGAGCATATGCCGTTCTGGCTCGCTCAACTGCCGTTCATCATGATGGTGCTGGGCTTTGCGGTCTCCTACTTCTTCTACATTAGTCGTCCGGACATCCCGGAGGAGCTGGCCGCCCAGCAGCCGCTGCTCTACAAGTTCCTGCTCAACAAGTGGTACTTCGACGAGCTGTATGACGTGATCTTCGTCCGTCCTGCGAAGTGGCTCGGCCGCTTCCTCTGGAAGAAGGGCGACGGCTTCGTCATCGACGGGTTCGGTCCGGATGGTGTCTCGGCGCGGGTGCTCGACATCACGCGCAACGTCGTCAAGATCCAGACCGGATATCTCTATCACTATGCCTTTGCCATGCTGATCGGCGTCGCCGGCCTGATCACCTGGTTCATGTTCATGGGGGGCCAGCAATGACCACCTGGCCAATTCTCTCTGTCGTCACCTTCCTGCCCATCGTCGGCGCGCTGCTGATCTATCTGGTGCGCGGCGACGACGAGGCGGCCCGGCGCAACGCGCGCTGGATCGCGCTGTGGACCACGCTGATCACCTTCGCGGTGTCGGTGATCCTGGTGCTGCGCTTCGATCCGGCACAGACCGACTTCCAATTCGTCGAGAAGTCGAACTGGCTGGCGGCCGGCATCAGCTATCACATGGGCGTCGACGGCATCTCGCTGCCGTTCGTGATCCTGACCACCGCTTTGATGCCGTTCTGCATCATCGCGAGCTGGAAGTCGGTCACCAACCGCCTGCGCGAATACATGATGGCGTTCCTGATCCTGGAAACGCTGATGGTTGGCACGTTCGCCGCGCTCGACCTCGTTCTGTTCTATCTGTTCTTCGAGGGCGGCCTGATTCCGATGTTCCTGATCATCGGGGTCTGGGGCGGTCCGCGCCGGGTCTACGCCTCGTTCAAGTTCTTTCTCTACACGCTGCTTGGCTCGGTGCTGATGCTGCTCGCCATCATGGCGCTGTACTGGAACGCCGGCACCACCGACATCCCGACCCTGATGCATACGGCGGTGCCGCGCTCCTTGCAGACCTGGGCATGGCTTGCCTTCTTCGCCTCCTTCGCGGTGAAGATGCCGATGTGGCCGGTTCACACCTGGCTGCCCGATGCGCACGTCGAGGCGCCCACCGCGGGCTCGGTGATTCTCGCCGCGATCCTGCTGAAGATGGGCGGCTACGGCTTCCTGCGCTTCTCGCTGCCGATGTTTCCGCTGGCGTCGCACGACTTCGCGCCGCTGGTCTTTACGCTCTCGGCGATCGCGATCATCTACACCTCGCTGGTCGCGCTGATGCAGGAGGACATCAAGAAGCTCATTGCCTATTCGTCGGTGGCGCATATGGGCTTCGTCACGATGGGCATCTTCGCCGGCACCATGCAGGGCGTGGCCGGGGGCGTGTTCCAGATGATCTCCCACGGCATCGTCTCGGGCGCGCTGTTCCTCTGCGTCGGTATCGTCTACGACCGGATGCACACCCGCGAGATCGCAGCCTATGGCGGCCTCGTTAACCGGATGCCGGTCTACGCTGTCGTGTTCATGGTGTTCACCATGGCCAATGTCGGCCTGCCCGGCACCTCCGGCTTCGTCGGCGAGTTCATGACCCTGCTCGGCACTTTCAAGGTGTCGATCCCGACCGCGTTCTTCGCGACCTTCGGCGTCATCCTCTCGGCGGCCTACGCGCTGTGGCTCTACCGCAAGGTGGTGTTCGGTGCGCTGACCAAGCCGTCGCTGGCCAGCATCAAGGATCTCACCCTGCGTGAGGGCGTGATCCTGTTTCCGCTGGTGGCGCTGACCATCCTGTTCGGCGTTTATCCGAAGCCGATCCTCGATATGTCGGCGGCGTCGGTGCAGCAGCTCGTCAACAACTACAATACCGCCGTGACGGCCGTGAAGGCCGCCGCGCTGCTCCAATGATGAGACCTTGAGGGGTCGGGACACAGACGATGATCGAGAATCTTGGGCCTCAGCTTTGGGTGGTGTTGCCGGAGCTGCTGTTGGCCGTGGGGGCCATGGCGCTGTTGATGCTGGGCGCGTTTCGCGGACAGGGGACGACGGGGCTCGTCACCTGGCTGGCGGTCGCTCTGCTGATCGTGGTCGGCATCCTGGTGCTCGGGCAGCCGGGCGGCCAGGCGTTCGGCGGCAGCTTCATCGCTGACAGCTACGCGCGCTTCCTGAAGATCCTGGCGCTGATCGGCTCGATCGCGACGCTGATCATGTCGGTCGAATTCCTGTCGGCGCCGGACCGCCGCATCTTCGAATATGCGATCCTGGTGCTGCTCTCGACCTTGGGCATGCTGGTGCTGATCTCTGCCGGCGACCTGATCACGCTCTACCTCGGTCTCGAGCTGATGTCGCTCGCGCTCTACGTTGTCGCGGCCAGCCATCGTGACAACGTCAAGTCGACAGAGGCCGGCCTGAAGTACTTCGTGCTGGGCGCGCTGTCCTCCGGCATGCTGCTCTACGGCGCCTCGCTGATCTACGGCTTCACCGGCACGGTGAGCTTTGCCGGGATCGCAGCGGCGACGAAGACCGGCAGCGTCGGCATCATTTTCGGCCTCGTCTTCCTGTTCGCCGGCATGTGCTTCAAGGTCTCGGCGGTGCCGTTCCACATGTGGACGCCGGACGTCTATGAAGGCGCGCCGACGCCGGTGACGGCGTTCTTCGCCTCCGCGCCCAAGGTGGCGGCGATGGCCGTGTTCGCGCGCGTCGCGCTGACCGCATTCCCCGCCATCACCTTCCAATGGCAGCAGATCATCGTGTTCGTCTCGATCGCCTCGATGGCGCTCGGCTCGTTCGCCGCGATCGGCCAGACCAACATCAAGCGCCTGATGGCCTATTCGTCGATCGGCCACATGGGCTTCGCGCTGGTCGGTCTCGCCGCCGGTACGGTCGAGGGCGCGCAGGGCGTGCTGACCTACATCGCGATCTACGTCGCGATGACGCTCGGCTCCTTCGCCGTGATCATGGCGATCAAGCGCAACGGCCAGTCGTTCGAGAAGATCAGCGATTTTTCGGGACTTTCGCGCACCAATCCGCTGCTCGCCTTCTTCTTCGCGATGCTGCTGTTCTCGCTGGCCGGCGTTCCTCCGCTCGCGGGCTTCTTCGCCAAATGGTACGTGTTCGTCGCCGCGATCAAGGGCGGGCTGTTCACACTGTCGGTGATCGGCGTCCTTACCAGCGTGGTCGGCGCCTACTATTATCTGCTGATCGTCAAGACGATGTATTTCGACGAGCCGCTGCCGACGCTCGATCCCGTCAGGATCGAGCTGCGCACCGTGCTCGCGATCTCCGGCATCTTCAACATCCTGTTCTTCGCCTATCCCGGCCCGCTCGTCAGCGCGGCCGCGGCCGCGGCGAAATCGCTGTTCTAGATGACGTTTGCGCTAGGGTCCCAGGCCGCCAAGGCTGGCTACGGACTCGTCACGTTCGACCAGACCGGCTCGACCAATGTCGAGGCGCTGAAGTCAGCCCGAGAGGGCGGCAGGGCGCCATGCTGGTTCGTCACATCGGAGCAGATGGCCGGGCGCGGCCGGCGCCAGCGTCCGTGGATCGCCCCGCGTGGCAATCTGGCCTCGAGCGTGCTGGAAGTGCTGAACGTGGCTCCTGCGATCGCAGCCACACTCGGCTTTGCCGCAGGCCTCTCCATCGAGAGCGCGTTGCGCCAGGTGAGCATCGAGGCTGCGCTGCGGTCCGGAGCACAGGCGTCATTTGCGCTGAAATGGCCGAACGACGTTCTCGCTGACGGCCGCAAGATCGTCGGCATGCTGCTCGAGGCGGAGCAGGTGGCTGGCGGATTGGCGGTGGTCGCCGGCATTGGAACCAACGTGGTGGCGGCGCCGCTGGATACCCCGACACCGGCGGTATCGTTGGCGGACCTCGGAATCCAGGTGACCGCCGAGGATCTGTTCTCGGCGCTGTCGGATGCCTGGGTCGAATATTTCGGCATCTGGAACGAGGGGCGGGGCTTCGGTGATATCCGCAGGCTCTGGCTGGAGCGGGCGGCAGGCCTCGGCCAGCCGGTCGCCATCAGGTCCGGACATGCTATCATCGAGGGGATTTTCGACACGATCGACGAACAGGGTTGTATGCTGGTGCGGACCGCGGAGGGACGATTGGAGCCGATCACGGCCGGTGATGTTCATTTCGGCTCGGTCGCATCCAAAGGAGCGGTCTAGATGGCACGTCCCGACGAACTGACATTTGCGCCGCTCGGAGGTGTCGGCGAGATCGGCATGAACCTGTCGATCTACGGGCTCGGCAATCGCCACCAGCGCTCGTGGCTCGCGATCGATCTTGGCGTCTCCTTCGGCGATGAGGAGCATTTGCCGGGCATCGACCTGATCATGCCCGACGTCGCCTTCCTGGAGAAGGAGCGCAACAACCTGGTCGGCCTCGTGCTGACCCACGCGCATGAGGACCATTTCGGCGCCATCATCGATCTGTGGCCGCGGCTGAAATGCCCGATCTACGCGACCAAGTTCAGCGCCGCGCTGTTCGAGGCCAAGTGCGAGGCTGAGCGCCTCCCGGCCAAGATCCCGGTCAAGGTGATCCCCTCCGGCGGCCGCGTCGACATCGGTCCTTTCAACGTCGAGTTCATTCCGGTCGCGCATTCGATCCCTGAATCGCACGCGCTGGCGATCCACACCGAGGTCGGCACCGTCCTGCACACCGGTGACTGGAAGATCGATCCGACGCCGGTGTTGGGCGCGCCGACGGATGAGAAGCGGCTGCGCGAGCTCGGCGACGCCGGACTTCTCGCCTTGATCGGGGATTCCACCAACGCGGTGCGCGAGGGACGCTCGCCGTCGGAGGCCGAGGTTGCCAAGACGATTACGACCCTGGTCAAGGAGGCGCGCGGCCGCGTGGCCGTGACCACCTTCGCCTCCAACGTCGCGCGTATCCGCGCCGTCGCCGAAGCGGCGCGCGCGGCCGAGCGCGAGGTCGTCATCGTCGGCCGCGCCATGGAGCGCGTGGTCCAGGTCGCGCGCGAGACCGGCTATCTCGATGGCGTGCAGAACTTCCGCGGCATGGACCTCTACGGCCACTTTCCGGCCGACAAGGTGCTGGCGCTGTGCACGGGCAGCCAGGGCGAGCCGCGCGCCGCGCTCTCGCGCATCGCCAATGACGATCATCCGCTGGTCACCTTGAACAAGGGCGACACTGTCATCTTCTCGTCGCGCACCATTCCCGGCAACGAGAAGGCGGTCGGCGCCGTCATCAACGGGCTGGTGCAGCAGGGTATCGAGATCATCACCGACCGCAATCATCTGGTTCATGTCTCCGGCCATCCGCGCCGCGACGAGCTGCGCGACATGATCGCGTGGACGCGGCCGCAGCTCTTGATTCCTGTCCATGGCGAGGCGCTGCATCTCCACGAGCACGCGAGGCTGGCGCGCGCCTGCGGCGTGCCCAAGGTGATCACCTGTCGCAACGGCGATCTCGTCAAGCTTGGTCCCGGCGATCCCGGAATCATCGACCAGCTGCCGGCAGGGCGCCTCTACAAGGACGGCAGCATCGTCGAGGATTCGAAGTCGCGCGCCGTGGTCGAGCGTCGCAAGATGGCCTTTGCCGGCTGCATCTTCGTGGCGCTCGCCATCACCGAGAAGGGCGAGCTGGCCGACGATCCGGAAGTCGACATGGTCGGCATCCCCGAGAAGAATGCGGCGGGCGAGGAGATGGACGACATCGTCTTCGATGCTGTCGTCTCGACCTTCGAAGGTCTGCCGCGGGCGCGCCGGCGCGATCCGGACGCGGCGGCAGAATCCGTCCGGCGGGCGGTGCGTTCGGCGGTCAATGAGCAATGGGGCAAGAAGCCGATCTGTCTGGTTCACGTCCTGGAAGTCTGACGCAGGCCGATCAAACGGCGGTTCAAAAGAAAAGTGGAGGATGTCATGCTGGGCCGGCTCAACCACGTCGCCATCGCGGTCAAGGACGCGGAAAAGGCCGCCAAGATCTACGGCGCGGCATTCGGCGCCGAGATATCCCCAGCTGTCCTGTTGCCTGAGCACGGCGTGATCACCGTGTTCGTGACCCTGCCCAATACCAAGATCGAGTTCATTCAGCCGCTGGGCGAAGCGTCGCCGATCGCGAAGTTTCTCGAGCGCAATGCGGATGGCGGCATCCATCACGTCTGCTACGAGGTGGCCGACATCATCGCCTCGCGCGACACGCTGATCAAGGAGGGCGCCCGCGTGCTCGGCGACGGCCAGCCGAAGATCGGCGCCCATGGCAAGCCGGTGCTGTTCCTGCATCCGAAGGATTTTTCCGGCGCGCTCGTCGAGATCGAGCAGGCCTGAGGCAGCGGGGCGATCATGGCCTATACGATCTCTACCTGGCTCGCGATCTACTTCGTGCTGTGGTGGGTCATGCTGTTCGTGACCCTGCCGTTCGGCGTGCGCAGCCAGCACGAGACGGGCGGCGGCTCGCCCGGCACCGATCCCGGGGCGCCGACCATCAGCCTGATGGGACGCCGCCTGATCTGGACGACGCTGCTGTCGGCGGTCGTGTTCGGCCTGGCACTCGTGGCCTATCAGGCCGGGTATCTCAGCATCGAGCGACTGTCGCGGCTGATGGGGATTCCGTTCTAGCTGCCGCTCGCATCGCACAACGTTCTCTCGAAGCCGATGCGCGGACGCGCGTCGGCTTTTTTGCTATAAGAGGTCAAAACAAGTTCGACAGGGAGGTTGCGCGTGACGACATCGGCCGAGGCCCGGAACGGGACGCCATCGGGCTATCGCATTCTGAACGAGACTGATCTTCGAAACTATCTCGCGGGGATCCCTTCAGTTGCAGGGCAACTCGGCGGACCGGCCGAGCGCTGGTCGATCACCGAGGTCGGCGATGGCAACCTCAATCTAGTCTTCATCGTCAAGGGGTCGTCCGGCGGACTCGCGGTGAAGCAGGCGCTGCCTTACGTGCGGCTGGTCGGCGAGAGCTGGCCGCTGCCGCTGTCACGCGCCCACTATGAGCATCTGGCGCTGACGCATCAGAACCGCCTTGCCCCGGGCCTCGTGCCGGCCATCGTTCATCATGATCCGGCGCTGGCGCTGACGGCGATGGAGCTGCTCGAGCCCCACATCATTATGCGCAAGGGCATGGTCGCGGGCACGATCTATCCCGCCTTCGTCGATCACATCACGACCTTCATGGCGCGGACGCTGTTCTTCTCGTCCGACCTGGCGCTCTCTGCCGCCGCGAAGAAGGAGGCGATCGCGAGCTTCGCCGGCAATCACGCGCTGTGCAAGATCACGGAGGACCTGATCTTCACCGATCCCTATCGGATCGCTGAGCAGAACCGCTGGACCTCACCATGGCTCGACGCGACCGCGGCCGACATTCGTGCCGATCTCGATCTTCATGTCGCGGTCTCCCGGCTGAAGCTGAAGTTCTTGTCGAGCGCCGAGGCGCTGATCCATGGCGACCTGCACACCGGATCGATCATGGTCACGGACACCGAGACCCGGATGATCGATCCCGAATTCGCCTTCTACGGCCCGATGGGCTTCGACGTCGGCGCCGTCCTGGCCAACTTGTTGATGGCCTATTTTGCGTCGGCCGGACACGAGCGCGCGCCCGGCGACAGGGCGGCATTCGAGGGCTGGGTGCTGATCACCGTGGACCAGGTGTGGAGCGCGTTCGCGGGCAAGTTCCTGGCGCTGTGGCGCAGCGAGGCCACCGGCGATGCCTATCCGCTCTCGCTGTTTCCCGGTGAAGCAGGAACTGCGCGGCTTGAGGCCGAACGTCAGGCCTTCATGGCGCGCCTGTTCCAGGATGCCGTCGGATTTGCAGCCGCGAAGATCATCCGCCGCATTCTCGGCCTGGCGCACAACATCGATTTCGAGCTGATCGAGGATGAGAAGCGGCGCGCGACCTGCGAGGCGCGGGCATTGCGCTTGGCCCGCACGCTGATGGTGGAGACGGCATCGTTCGCGTCGATCGAGGCCGTGACACGCGCCGCGCGCGAGCGGCGTCACTGGCAGCCTGGTTTTTGATTCACGGGGTCAACGTCATTGCGAGGAGCAAAGCGACGAAGCAATCCAGAATCTTCGCAAGCCTCTGGAGCGCTTCGCTTCGCTCGCAATGACGGAAACAGATGCGTAGGGTGGGCAAAGGCGCGCGGCGACGGTCTGTCGTCATTTGCACTATCAGATCGCGCCGTGCCCACCATGTCTCACGTGCCACGTAGCTCGATGGTGGGCACGCGACCGCCCTACGACACACGCTCAATCCGCCGCCTTGGCGCGCAGCCGCTGCGCGTAGACGTTGATCACCAGCGCGGCGAGCAGGATCAGGCCGCGGATCAGAATCTTCAGGAAGCTGTCGATGTTGACGTGGTCGAGGCCGTTGTTGAGCACGCCGAGCACGAACAGGCCGACGATGGTGTTGCCGATGCCGCCGCGGCCGCCGAACAGGCTGGTGCCGCCGACCACGACGGCGGCGATCGAATCCAGCAGGTAGGTGTCGAACTCGTTCTGCTGCGCGCTGCCGAAATGTGCCACGCCGAGCATGCCGCCAATTCCCGAGCACACCGCCGAGATCACCATGACGCTGCCGAGGATCAGCTTGACGTTCAGGCCGGAATACTCCGCTGCCTCGCGGTTGCCACCGACCATGTAGACGTAGCGGCCGAACCGCGTGTAGGTCAGCACGAGGTGCCCCAGCAGCAGCATGAGGGCGGCCACGATCACGATCCAGGGCACCCCCGCCAAGGAGCCGGAGCCGAGCGTCGTGATGATGGGCGGCACCTTGTAGGCGATCTGGCCACGCACCAGCATGGCCGAAATGCCTGCGGCGATCTGCATCATCGCGAGCGTCATAATGAACGAGGGAATGCCGATCACGGTCAGGCCGAAGGCGTTGACCACGCCAAGCAGCGCGCACAGCGCCAGCGCGAGCAGGATGGCGGCAAAGCCGGGCATCGGCAAATTGGCGATGTTGACGTAGGACTCCTGCAAGGTGAAATAGGCCACCGCGATGCCGGTCACGTTGGCGATGGCAGCGATCGACAGGTCGATCTCGGCGCACAGGATCACGAAGGTCAGTCCGACCGCGATGATGCCGGTCACCGACACCTGGGTCAGGATGTTGCCGACATTGTCGAGCGTGGCGAAGGATGGACTCGCGATTGCGAAGAACGCGGTGAGGAAGATCAGCGTCAGGAACGGCGCGATGTTGCGCATCTGCGAGCGCAGCAGCGCTGCGACCCCGCCGGCGCGTCGCGGTTGCGCCTCCGGCATCGGAACGGTCTCGCCATGCGCCATGACAATCTCCCTACGCCGCCTCGAGCAGACGGTCTTTGCTGATGGTCTCGCCGGCGAATTCGCGCACGACCTCGCCGCGCTTGAGCACGATGACGCGATCGGCCAGTGACAGGACGGTCTCCGGCTCGGTCGAGAGCACGATCACCGCAATGCCCTGGTCGCGCAGTTTCCGCACGATCTGGATCACGTCGCTCTTGGCGCCAACATCCATGCCGCGGGTCGGCTCGCACAGCACCAGGAGCCGGGGCGGGTGGCTGAGCCATTTGGCCAGCGCGACCTTCTGCTGGTTGCCGCCCGAGAGCAGGCCGAGGTCGATCTCGACGTCGGCGGGACGGATCTGCAACTGCTCGACCTGGCGCTTCGCGAGCGCGCGCTCGCGCGCCGGCTTCAGCAGTACCGCGTTGATCCGGTCGAGGATGCTGATCGAGACGTTCTTGTAGACGGGCTCCTGCAGGAACAGCATGTCGCGGCGGCTCTCGGGCACGAAGGCGATGCCGGCGCGGCGCGCATCCGCCGTGCTCTTGAAACGGTTGCGCTCGCCCGAGACGCGCAGCTCGCCGGCGTCGGGCGCGAGCTTGCCGAACAGGATCCGCGCCAGCTCGAGCTGGCCGCAACCCATGAAGCCGTAGATGCCGAGCACCTCTCCGGCATGCACCGAAAGTGAGACGCGCTTCAAGTTGCGCGCCAGCGACAAGCCCGCGGCCTCGACCACCACCGGCTTGTCGGCCGGCGGCGCGGGCAGGGTGATGTCGTGGGTGTAGCTGTCCTCCAGCGCATCGCGGCCCTTGCCGATCATGGCCTCGATCAGCGCCGCCTTGCTGGTATCGGCCGCACGTGTCTCCATGATCTTGCGACCGTTGCGGAAGACGGTCACCTCATCGGAGATGAGCAGAATGTCTTCGATGAAGTGCGAGATGAAGATGATTCCGGTGCCCTGCTCGCGTAGCGCGCGCAAGGTCGCGAACAGCCGTTCGACCTCGGGCGGTGACAGCGCCGAGGTCGGCTCGTCCAGGATGATGATGCGCGCGCCGGAGAACAGCACACGCGCGATCTCGATCAGTTGCTGCAGTCCGATCGGGAGATCGCCGAGCCGGCTCATCGGATCGGCGTCGATCCCGAGCTTCTTGAGCTGTTCGGCGGCCTCGCGCGCCATCCGGCGCCACTGCACGATACCGAGGGCATTAGTCGGCTGGTTGCCGAGAAACACGTTCTCGGCAACCGTGAGATCAGGTGCGACGCTGAGCTCCTGATGCACCATGGCGATGCCGGCCGCACGGGCGTCCCGCACGGAGTTGAAATGAACCTCGCGGCCGTCGAGCAGGAAACGGCCGGAGAAGCCGGTGTGCACGCCGGCGATGATCTTCATCAGCGTGCTCTTGCCGGCGCCGTTCTCCCCGACGAGACCATGGATCTCGCCGGGGCGGAGCGTGAAGTCGACGCCGCGCAACGCGGTGACGCCGCCGAACGACTTGGTGATGTCCTGCAATTCCAGAAGAGGCGGGCGACTGTTCGACATGGGGAGGGACTTCAGATCAGGAAGTGATCCTCCATCCATTGCATGCCGGCGGCATTGGCCTTGGTCACGACGGGCCCGTCGGTGATGACGTGCTTGGGAATGCCCTGGCCGCTCTTTTCGCCGGCGGTGACCGCGGCGACGCCTGCGACGATCGCGCCGCCATGAATACGGCAGGACGGATTGCGGACGGTCGCGAACATGCGGCCCTCGCTGACCGCCTGGATCGCCGGCGGCATGGCGTCGACGCCGCCGATCAGGATGTTGGTGCGGTTGCGCGCCTTCATGATGTTGTAGGCGGCGAGCGCCATGTCGTCATTGTGGAAGAACGCTGCGTCGATCTGCGGATATTTCGTGAGATAGGTCTCCCACAGCCGTGCCGTCTTCGACACGTCCCAGTCGGCCGGCTGCGTGTCCAGCACCTCGATGTTCGGGAACTGCTTGATCACCGAATTGAAGCCCTTGGCGCGGCCCTGCGCGCCGGTGTGGCCGAGCGCGCCCTGCGTCATGATGATCTTGCCCTTACCGCCCATCGCAGTCGCCAGAGCCTGCGTGACCGATGCGCCCATGAATTCGTTGTCGGGGGCCAGGAACGAATGGACGTTGATCTGATCCAGCGGCGCGATCAGCGTGTCCATGTCGATCACGGGAATGCCGGCATCGATCATCTTCTGCACCGGCTGCGTCAGCGTTCCGATGCCGAACGCCTGGATGGCGACGAAATCCCACTTCTGCGACGCCATGTTGTCGATCGCGGCGCGCTGCTTCACCGCATCGAGCTGACCGTCGAACCAGGTGACCTCGACATTGAGCAGCTTGCCCCACCATTCCGCAGCCTGCTTGCCCTGGGCGCACCAGGTCGCCTGCAGGCCGGCATTGGAGAAGGCCGCCTTGAGGGGCTTTTCGGAGCGGCCCATCTCGGCGGCCATCGCCGGATTGATGCCGAAGCCGGCGAGAAGGGCCGCCGCAGAGCCCGCGGCCGTCGCCGCCTGGAGAAGATCGCGCCTCGTCGTGGACGTTTTTTTAGTGCCGGACATCCCGTGCTCCCTGTCCCATCGTTGTCCGGCGGCGTCATTGATCGCGCCGCCGAGAGCAGCAGTGTTTCACAACCCCATTGATCACGCCACAGCCGGATGTTGTGCGTTGCACCGAGCGACTGTCGCGCTGCACGCGCGATGTCAGAAAACCGTGATGTGCTCGTGGTACGCGGCAGCGCAGCTTTGGGAGAGAGCCTTTGGCCACGACACGCATTGCCGTGATCGCCGACATCCATCACGGCCGGGATACACCAACGAAGCGGGGATCGGCGGCGCTGCAATTGCTCGAGCGCTTCGTCACGGAGGTGAACGCCGAAAACATCGATGCGGTCATCGATCTCGGCGACCGGATTTCTGACGAAGATCCCGAGCGCGATCGTCTGCTGCAAAGCGATGTCGCGATGTGTTTTGCAAAGCTCGCGCCGACGCATCATCACGTCAGCGGCAATCATGATGTCGCATTGCTCAGTCTCGCCGACAATGAAGCGATCATGGATCGTCCGAGCGGGTCGCGCGCCCTGATCATCGGCGATGTCAGATGCGTGTTCTGGCAACCCGACGTGACTCTCACGCCGACGCGCGGCCTTCGCCTCTCCGCGGGCGATCTCGACGCGCTGGTCCAACTGCTCGCGCAGGATGATCGTCCAACCTTGCTCGTCAGCCACGTGCCATTGTCAGGGCATGCTCAGATCGGCAACTACTACTTCGAAGCCAATCCGGGACACGCGGCCTATGCCGAGACCGACGAAATCCGCGCGGCCATCGCGGACGCGCCGTGCCCGATCGTCGCGCTCGCCGGGCATGTTCATTGGAATACCCTGACGACGGTGGATGGCACACCGCATCTGACCTTGCAGTCGCTGACCGAGACGTTCATCTCGGGCGATCCGGCCGAGGCGGCGGGCATTCTCGCGATGGATGATGGTGTGCTGCGCTGGACCGTGACCGGCCGCGAGCCGCTGTCGGTGACGCTGCCCTGGCCAGCGGCCAAGACGCGGTGGCGTGCGCCATTGGCGCGCTTTGCGACGGCTGCGGTGGCCTGATGTGATTGCGTGTTCAGGCGGCGTTCATCCGGCCCGCGATACCGTTAACGGGAAATATTGTGGCGCGCTGCGACGACTGCAAAAAAATAGAGCAGGGCAGCGGGCCCTGCTCGGAAATTGTGTCGACCCTTTAGATATCCCGCAAGTTCAGATTTGATCTTGTTAAGCGGGGTGACGCTGCTTGTTGCGCGCCAGGGCTCCTCCCGAGACTTGGACCACCAGACTTCCGCAAGCGTTAGCCTGAGGCCCAAATTCGTAGACGATCTTTTTGCGTTTGTCATCCTTTTCGGCAACGATTGTTCAAAATTCACGCACTCTCTGAAATGATCGATAAGTGCTTGCAATTGACGAGTTTTATTTTCGTGTTTTCTCGTGATGGGTGCTGAATTACCGTGAAAGCGGTCGGCCCATCGGTTGCGACGCGATTGTTCTTAATCAACGACCGCTGGCGAAATGTGCCGACTGTGCCTTGCGCGACCTCGACTCCTGGCGTTCGCTCGGGCACAAGAATTCAGTTCATTTGGCAGGCTTTCATGCGGCAGCGGCTGCAGGCGTTTCTCCCGATCATGCTGATCGCACTGATGGTGCAGATCCTGGCGCCGATCGGTGCTGCCTGGGCGGCGGCTTCAGCCGCGGCTGATCCGCTGCGCGGCCTCGAAATCTGCCACAGCCAGTCTGGTTCCCAGTCGTTGGACGATGAGTCGCCGGCGAAGCCCGCGCTCCACGGCTGTTCGCTGTGCTGCCTGGCGCAGCCGGTCACGCTGGATGGGCCGGAGCTGTCCGCCATCGCCACGCCGCAACGGGAATCGGGCGAGGTCGTGTGGCGCGCCGGTGATCCGGCCGGCCGGATCACCAAGGCCTTCTCGAACGCGCAGGCAAGGGCTCCGCCCGCAGCGTGACGCGCTGGCTGCTGTGCGGCCCTTATCTCCCAAATCGCATAACCACCGTGCGTTGTCTGCTCGGCCGTGACTGGCGCGCGGACACGTGCCAATCGATCGAGCTGCCGGCGCATTGCCGCCAAGAAAAGGATAACCGACATGACCTTCCTCGGACGCTCTCTGCTTGCATTCGCTCTCCTGTTGGGCGGATCTTCTGCCGCCTTCGCCGCGGACGTGAAGGCCGGTGACCTCGTCATCACCCAGCCATGGAGCCGCGCCACGCCGGGCGGCGCCAAGACGGGCGCCGGCTATCTGACCATCGAGAACAAGGGCAGCGCGCCGGACCGCCTCGTCGCAGTGACGGGCGACGTCGCCGGGCGAGTCGAGATTCACGAGATGGCTGTCACCAACGGCGTCATGACCATGCGTCCGCTGGATAAGGGACTCACGATCGAGCCGGGCAAGACCGTCGCGCTGGCGCCGGGCGGCTATCACCTGATGCTGATGGATCTGAAGAGCCCGCTGAAGCAGGGCGACAAGCTGCCGGTCACGCTGGAGTTCGAGAAGGCCGGCAAGGTCGCCGTGACGCTCGAGGTGCAGGCGGTCGGCGCCAAGGGGCCGGGCGGCGAGGGCGGCAGCATGATGAAGCAGCACGATCATTCCGGCATGAAGATGTAGGCCGGGCGCACTGCGACTCCGACGGAGAGGCCGGCCTCGATGCAACGGGTGGTGAACGCTGCCATGACAGCCGGTTCGCTCGCGAGCCGGCTGGTGGCGGTCGGCCGTGCTCGGGGGCCTGCCGCCCGCTTCCGTCGAAAGCTCGGCCGATATCTGCCGGTCGCTCTGCTAGCAATGCTGTTGCAGGTGCTGGCGCCAGTGGCGGCGTCCGCCATGACGGCTGTGACGATCGCGACGGCCGATCCGTTCGGCGGGGTGGTGATCTGTCATGCCGAGACGGATGCGGCGCCATCGAATGGCGATACCGACCGCACCGCCTGCGGCCTCGACTGCGTCATGTGCTGCGTGCTGCACGCCGCCGCGGCGCTCGACGCGCCGCCCGCGCCATTCGATGCGGCTCCGCTGCGTCTGACGGCATCCATTGTCTGGACTGCGCGCGAGCTCCGCCTCGTTCATTTGCTCGCCCGGGCACAGGCGCAACCAAGAGGACCTCCCTTCCTTTCCTGAGCACAGAAATCGTCATCGGCGCCGCAGCAGCGCGCCAATCCGTTCTGAACCAGGAAGACCGGCCGTGCAGCCGGCATCGGGGAAGTCAAACATGTTCCGTCGTCATGCCCTTGGTGGTGTGAGCGTGCTCGCCCTGCAGCTCATGCTGCTGCAATCGGCCACGATCGCGAGCGCCGAGACCGAGAAGGAATTGCCGTCCGTCACCGTCGACGCGCCGCGCGCCGCGCCACAACGGGCCGTGCGCAAGCCGATCGCGCAGGCAACATCCGTCCGCACTCACGTGCCGAAGCCGCCTGCCGCATCCGTGGCCAGCAGCTCCGGGCAGGGAGGAGCGGTGTCCGACCCAGCCTCGGGTGCCGGCGCCGCTCGCAGCCAGCTCAGCCAGTCGCCGTCCGGCCAGACCGCGACCACGATCGACCGCAGCCGCTACGATGACCGGCCTGCGTTTTCCGTCGGCGACATCCTGCGCGAAAGCCCCGGCGTCTCGCTCAAGCAGGGCAACGGACCGCGCGATCTCGGCATCTCGATCCGCGGCTCCAATGCCCGCAACGGCTTCGGCATCCGCAACATCGCGCTGTTCGAGGATGGCTTTCCCGTCACGCAGCCGGACGGGCTGTCGCGCAGCGACCTGATCGATCCCCACGCCTACGGTGCGGTCGACGTGATCCGCGGGCCGTCCTCGGCGCTCTACGGCAACTATGCGACCGGAGGCGCGATCAATTTCCGCACCCGTCCGGGCGGCAGCATCGACGGCGCGGAGATCGGCAGCGAAGGCGGCAGCTTCGGCTATCTCAGCAACTACATGACGTTCGGCAAGAAGGTCGGCAATTTCGAGGGCTCGCTGTTCACCAGCGACGTCCGCGGCGACGGCTATCTCGGCAACAGCTGGTTCAACACCCAGACCGTCAACTTTCTAGGCACCTACAAGGCGACGCCGGACGACCGCTTCACGGTCAAGATCATCAACAACGACCTGGTCACGCGGCTGCCAATCCGATACACGCTGAGCCAATACTATCAAAACCCGTATCAGCAGGGCTGCACCACCTGGGCCTCCAGGGCAGCCGGCTGCGCGGCTGTTGGGCTCAACAAGAACGGCCTCAATACGCTCGGCGGGGTGGACCAGGAGACCGCGCTGCAAGCCGGGCTCGGCCGCAACGACCGCCGCACCATCGTCGGGGGCCGCTGGGAGCACGACTTCGACAACGACACGAGCTGGCGCAACCAGTTCGTGTTCGACGACCGCAACATCAGCCAGCCGACAGGATCGACCAGCGCGATCGGCGACTATCCGTCCTACAACTACATGAGCGACATCACCAAAAGGGGAGAGATCTTCGGGCTGGAATCGACCGCCTTCTTCGGCGCATTCTACAACACGCTGACCGCATCCGGAGATACGCGCTTCGTCGTGCCCGGCGGCAACGCGGCGCTCGGCGGCCTCTCGGCCAACACCTGGAGCGAGACCACCAACTACGGCCTGCGGGCGCGCGAGGAGCTCAAGCTGACAGCGGCACTGACGGCGGTGGCCGGTCTCGGCTGGGAGCGTACCCATCTGCGCGGCGTGAACACCGCCTATACCTACGGCGCGACGACAACGACGACGATCACGACGGCGGACCGGCAGTTCGACAATCTCGCTCCCGAGCTGGCGCTGCTCTACCGCGTGAACAGCGACTGGCTGCTGCGCGCCCGCGTTGCCACCGGCTATGGCACGCCGCAGGTCTCGAACCTGTTCGTGTTGCCAACCGGCGATTTCGGCAACAACACCCAACTGAAGTCGCAGACCAATCTGGGCTACGACGTCGGTTTCGACTGGACGCCGAACCGGTCTCTGACCCTCAGCGCGACGGGCTTCTACGAGTTCTTCCGCAACGAGATCGTCACCCAGGCCGTCACGGGGACGCAGAACACCTCCTACACCTTCAACGCACCGCGCTCGGAGCATCGCGGCGTCGAATTGGCGGCCGATTGGCGGTTCCTGCCGGGCTGGCGGTTCACCACTGCCTACACCTACCTCGACCAAGTCTACACTGAATATACCGAGAACCTTGCGGGCGGCTCGAAGCTGTTCAGCTTCAACCGCGTTGGCAACAAGATTCCCGGCATCTCGCCGAACGAGCTGACCGCACGGATCGGATACGATCACCATAGCGGGAGGCTCGCGGGGCTTGGTGCCTTCGTCGAGGTCCAGTGGAAGGATTCCTTCTATATGGACAACGCCAATCTGCTGAAGGCACCGGGCTATGAGCTCGTCAATCTGAACGTCCACTACAAGACCGAGCTTGCCTCGGATACGTTCAAGTCGATGAACGTCTTCTTCGAGGTCCGCAATGTGTTCGACCGCACCTACGTCGCCTCCGCAAACAACCTGCAGAATACGGTGACGGGCGCCGGCGTGCAGGGACTGGCGGGCACCGGGACGATCTACGCCGGCTCACCGCGCGCCTTTTTGGCCGGCATGAAGGTGGCATTCCGATGAGGACCGAAATGACAAGGATCGCACAGCTTCGGAGCGGGCTCGTCGGGCTGGCGATCGCCATGCTTTGTCCGCTCACCGTCCAAGCCCAGATGGCGCACCAGCATGGGGCGGAGGCAGCATGCGAGGGCACTGAGCTCCGATGCGCAACCAAGGTGACGCCGTTCTTCGCTGGCGACGGCAAGCTCTGGCTCGTTTGGATGGCCGGAGGACGGATCTCGGTGGCGAGCTCGTCCGACGGCGGGAAAACGTATTCCGCCACCGTGCCGGTCACCGAGCAGCAGCTCAACCTTGACTGGGGGCCCGATGCTCGGCCGAAGCTGGTGGTCGATGGCAAGGGCGCGGTTGCGGTCGCGTTCTCGATTTTCCGCGACCAAGCCTTCAACGGGCAGGTGCTGTACTCCAGGTCGGAGGACGGCGGCAAAAGCTTCGCGGCACTCCGTCCCATCACGTCGAACAACGAAAGCCAACGCTTCGAGGCGCTGGCGCTGGACCAGGACGGCACCGTCTTCGTGGCGTGGCTCGACAAGCGCAACCGGGCGCCGGCGAAGGCCGCCGGGCGTTCCTATGAGGGCGCAGGGCTGTTCTTCTCGTCGTCGCGCGATGGCGGTGCCACCTACGCCGAAGCGACGCTCGCCCAGGACAACACCTGCGAATGTTGCCGGCTCGGGCTTGCGTTCGCGGGGCCGGGTCGTCCGGTCGTGATGTTCCGCAACATTTTCGATGGCAGCGTGCGCGACCATGCCGTGATCACGTTCAGTGATCTCGGCACGCCCGGCGAGGTCTACCGGGTCAGCACCGACGATTGGCAGATCAAGGCCTGCCCGCATCAAGGGCCGAGCCTGGCCGTGGCGCCGACCGGCACCTATCACGTCGCCTGGTTCACCAACGGCAAGGCTCGCAAGGGGCTGTTCTATGCGTATTCGCGCGACGGTGGCCGAACGTTCTCGGAGCCCATGGCCGTCGGTCGGGCCGATCGCAATCCCACGCGGCCCTACGTGCTCGCGACCCAAGACGCCACGACGCTGGTGTGGAAGGAGTTCGACGGCGAGCGGACCACGGTGATGGGAATGCAATCGCGGGACGATGGCGAGACGTGGTCGAAGCCGCGCGCCCTTGCCAGCACGGACAATGCGTCGGATCATCCGCTGCTGGTCGCCCGTGGCAAGCAGATCTTCCTGTCCTGGATGACCAAGTCGGACGGCTATCGGTTGCAGCCGATCGGAGATGAGTCATGAAACGCGCATTCGCTGCCCTTGCGATCTTTGGCCTCGTCGCCTTGACGGCGTCGAGCACCGCAGCGCCGCCATCGCTCAAGCCGTTCGAGCGCGGCACCTGGCGCGAGGTGCTGCGGGCCCATGCGGGTCGTCCGACCCTGATCCATTTCTGGGGCGTCACCTGCGGCCCCTGCAAGATCGAGCTGCCGCAGCTCGGCAAGTTCATGCTCGATCATCCCGAGATCGACGTGGTCACGGTCAGCGCCGACCTCGTGCCCAATCTGAATGCCGCGACCCAGGCCATGCTGGACAAGGCCGGTCTCTCCACGGCGGAGAACTTCATTTTCGCCGACGGCTATGTGGAGCGCCTCCGGTTCGAGATCGATCCGTCCTGGCAGGGCGACATTCCGCGCACGATGCTCGTGACCCGCGAGGGCGTCGTCTCGACCATCGAAGGCAGCGCCGAGATCAGCGATCTCGACAAATGGTCCTCGGAGCAGGGACGGTCGCGCTAGGACGGTCCGGGCGAGGGGATCAAGGCTGGCCGCGCCGCGACCAGCCTTGAGATGGCGCCGCGGCGGGGTTCATCCTCCACTTCAGGGAAACCGGTAAATTGACTGGGAATCCGGCGGCTTAGCCGCTTTTTCTCAAACCCAGCCTTGTGTTTTGCCGCCTGATCCGGTTTGACTGCGCCAGCCCGAACCGAATCTCGAAGGCCTCGCCCATGCGTCTGTCGCGGTTTTTCCTGCCCATTCTGAAAGAAAATCCGAAGGAAGCCGAGATCGTCTCGCACCGGTTGATGCTGCGCGCCGGCATGCTGCGGCAGGAGGCGGCCGGCATCTATGCCTGGCTGCCGCTGGGCTTCAAGGTGCTGAAGAAGATCGAGCAGATCGTGCGCGAGGAGCAGAACCGCGCCGGCGCGCTGGAACTGCTGATGCCGACATTGCAACTCGCCGATCTCTGGCGCGAGAGTGGCCGCTACGATGCCTACGGTCCGGAGATGCTGCGCATCAGCGACCGCCACAAGCGTGAGTTGTTGTACGGGCCGACCAACGAGGAAATGATCACGGAGATCTTCCGTGCCTATGTGAAGTCCTACCGTAACCTGCCGCTCAATCTCTATCATATCCAATGGAAATTCCGCGACGAGCAGCGTCCGCGCTTCGGCGTGATGCGCGGCCGCGAATTCCTGATGAAGGACGCCTATTCGTTCGATCTCGACGAAGCCGGCGCGCGGCGCGCCTACAACAAGATGTTCGTCGCCTATCTGCGCACCTTTGCGCGGATGGGCCTGAAGGGCATCCCGATGCGCGCCGAGACCGGTCCGATCGGCGGCGATCTCAGCCATGAATTCATCGTCCTGGCAGAGACTGGTGAGTCCGGCGTCTACTGCGACCGTGACGTGCTCGACCTGCCGATCCCGCCGGCCTCCGTCGACTATGACGGCGACCTGACCCCGATCATCAAGCAATGGACCTCGCTCTATGCGGCGACCGAGGACGTCCACGACGCCGCCCGGTTCGAAGCCGAGGTGCCCGCTGAGCGGCGGGTCCATACCCGCGGCATCGAGGTCGGCCAGATCTTCTATTTCGGCACCAAATATTCCGAGCCGATGAAGGCGCTGGTCGCGGGCCCCGATGGGGCGGAGGTGGCCATCCACGGCGGCTCCTATGGCGTCGGCGTGTCACGGCTGGCTGGTGCGATCATCGAGGCCTGCCACGACGACGCCGGCATCAGATGGCCGGAGGAGGTCGCCCCGTTCCGCGCCGTGATCCTCAACCTGAAGCAGGGCGGCTCCGACACCGATGCTGCCTGCGAGCAGCTCTATCGCGATCTCCTCGCCAAGGGGGTCGACGTGCTCTACGACGACACCGAGCAGCGCGCCGGCGGCAAGTTTGCCACGGCCGACCTCATCGGCATCCCCTGGCAGATCATGGTTGGCCCCAAGGGCCTTGCCGAGGGCAAGGTCGAGGTGAAGACCCGCAGCGACGGAGCCCGCCAGATGATGTCCCCCGCGGACGTCGTGGCACGGCTCGGCGGCGGGCCATTGGCTGGCTGAGACGCGCGTTCGATCATCGGATTATCCACCGGGGCTGCCCGTCCCTTCAGGCCAATCCGGCCACATTCGGCCCGAATCATGGGATGATCGCACAATGGATGACGCCATGACCGAACCGGTGCAGACCACCACCCCCTTCGCTCCCTTCGAGTGGATGCTGTCGGGGCGCTATTTGCGTGCGCGCCGCCGGGAGGGGTTCATCTCCGTCATCGCCGGGTTCTCCTTCCTCGGCATCATGCTCGGCGTTGCCACCCTGATCATCGTGATGGCGGTGATGAACGGCTTCCGCAAGGAGCTGCTCGACAAGATCCTCGGTCTGAACGGGCATCTGCTGGTGCAGCCGCTGGAGTCGCCGCTCACCGACTGGAAGGACGTCTCCGAGCGGATTGCGCAGGTGCAGGGCATCCGCCTTGCCGCGCCGGTGGTTGACGGACAGGGTCTGGGCTCGTCGCCATTCAATGCGTCAGGCGTGTTCATCCGCGGCATTCGCGCGCAGGACCTCACGAACCTGACGTCGATCGCCAAGAACATCAAGCAGGGCTCGCTGGAAGGTTTCGACGAGGGGCAGGGCGTGGCGATCGGGCGCCGGCTCGCGGACCAGCTGTCGCTGCATGCCGGCGACAGCATCACCCTGGTCGCCCCGAAGGGCGCCGTGACGCCGATGGGCACCACGCCGCGCATCAAGCCCTACAAGATCGCGGCGGTGTTCGAGATCGGGATGTCGGAATACGACGCCAGCTTCGTCTTCATGCCGCTGGCCGAAGCGCAGGCCTATTTCAATCGCAACAACGACGTCACCGCGATCGAGATCTTCACCAGCAATCCCGACAAGGTGGAGGAGTTTCGCAAGACGGTGACCGAGGCGGCCGGCCGACCCATCTTTCTCGTCGACTGGCGCCAGCGCAACTCGACCTTCTTCAATGCGCTGCAGGTCGAGCGTAACGTGATGTTCCTGATCCTGACCTTGATCGTCCTGGTCGCGGCGCTCAACATCGTTTCGGGACTGATCATGCTGGTCAAGGACAAGGGCCAGGACATCGCCGTGCTGCGCACCATGGGGGCTTCGCAGGGGGCGATCATGCGGATATTCCTGATCACCGGCGCCTCGATCGGGGTGGTCGGCACGCTCACCGGATTCGTCGTCGGCCTCCTGATCTCGATGAATATCGATTCGATCAGGAAGTTTCTGTCCTGGCTGACGAGCACCGATCTGTTTCCCAATGAGCTCTATTTCCTGTCGAAGCTGCCGGCTGAGATCGATGCCGGCGAGACCGCGGCCGTTCTGATCATGGCCTTGACCCTGTCTTTCCTGGCTACGCTCTATCCATCATGGCGCGCGGCCCGATTAGACCCGGTCGAAGCGCTTCGCTACGAGTGAGGCGCTGATGGAAGAGCAGGGGGCAGAGGATGTGCCGGTCGTTTATCTCCACGAGATCAAGCGGCGATACATGCAGGGCGAGCAGCAGCTGACCATCCTGGACGGCGCCAAGCTGGCGTTGTGGGCTGGGCAGTCGGTGGCGCTGGTGGCGCCCTCGGGCTCGGGCAAGTCGACATTGCTGCACATCGCGGGCCTCCTCGAGAGCCCCGACGAGGGCGAGGTCTATGTCGGCGGCGTGCCGACGTCGCAGCTCACCGACATCGAGCGCACCCAGATGCGCAGGACCGATATCGGTTTCGTCTACCAGTCGCACCGGCTGCTGCCGGAGTTCACGGCGCTGGAGAACGTGATGCTGCCGCAGATGATCCGCGGCCTCAAGCGGTCGGAGACCGTGAAGCGGGCGACCGAGATCCTGGCCTATCTCGGGCTCGGCGAGCGCATCAAGCATCGTCCGGCCGAGCTCTCCGGCGGCGAGCAGCAACGCGTGGCGATCGCGCGCGCGGTCGCCAACGCGCCGCGTGCGCTGCTGGCGGACGAGCCGACCGGCAATCTTGATCCTGGCACCGCCGATCACGTCTTTCACGCGCTGATGCAACTCGTGAAGGCAACGCGGGTCGCGATGCTGATCGCGACCCACAACATGGAGCTGGCGGGCCGCATGGACCGGCGCGTCTCCATCGTCGGCGGCAAGGTCGTCGAGCTCGACTGAGTCCGGCCGCAGTCAGGGCCTGATCACCGTCATCTTGAACGGCTCGCGATGGGCGGCGGCATGGGCGACCGCGTCGTTGGCATGATCGAGGTCGAAACAGGTCGGCTCGAACTGCGCAAGGTCGAGCAGCCCGGCCCTGATCAGCTCCACCATCCTGACCGTCGCGCTTGGCGGGTACATCCAGACGCCGTGGATCGTGACGCACTCGCGCATGATCCAGGGATAGGGCAGCTCGAGCCCGGCTCCGCCCAGCATCCCGACGCCGCCCATCAGCACCACGCGCCCATAGGGACGCACGGTCATCACGGCCGACCGCACGACCTGGGCGGTGACCGACGGCGGCATGATGTCGAGCACGCAGTCGATCGGGCGCGGCGCCGCGCGCTTCATGCGTGCGATGTCCTCGCCCTCGTCGCCCGAGAGCCTGACCGGATGGACGCGGGATCCGAACCGGCGCTTCAGCTCCGCCAGCATGACCTCGTTGCGGCCGGGCGCCACGACCGCAGCGGCGCCCATGGCAAGCGCCACCGCGACCGCGGCGCTGCCGAACCTGCCGGTGGCGCCGCTGACCAGGACGGTCTCGCCCGCGTGCAGATTGGCGGCAATAAAGCCGCCATAGGGCACGAGCAGGGTGCCGAGCGCGCACCAGCGCGCAGCGTCATCAGTGTCGATGGCCCCGATCGGCTTGGCGTTCTCCGTCGGCACGCGCATCCGTTCGGCAAACGAGCCGTGCCGGAAATATTGTTGCAGCCTCAGCCCGCCCGGTCCGCGCGCGCTCAAGCCCTGCAGGGTGATGTCGGGGGCGAAGGCTGCGTCACGCGAGCGCACGGTTGGATCGCAGAACACCCAGTCGCCGATGGCGAGATGCGTCGCGTCGGGGCCGAGGGCGCTGACCCGGCCGACCCCTCCGGTGCCGGGGATCACCGGCAGGTCCAGCAGGTACTTCCGTTCGCCGCTGAACACTTCGTTCGCATAGGACAGCACGCCGGCTGCGGCGATGTCGACGATGATTTCGCCGGTGCCGAGCACGGGGTCTTCGACATGCTCGATCTCGAGCGGCGATCCAAATCGTTTGAGCACGGCGGCCTTCATGGTCCTTCTCCATTTTCGCGGTGGCGAGGCTCCAGCCTGCCGGTCTATGCTCCGCGCAGGAAGGCCTGGTATTATCCTGGGATTAGGCAAGCCCACGCTGGCCACACCTCCCGCGGGAGCGAACCATGAGGGATCCAGCACATGAGTGATCCGCGACATGCCGAGCTCGGCAACTTCCTGCGCTCGCGGCGCGAGAAGCTGACGCCGCAAGCGGTCGGACTCGCGGCCGGGCGGCGGCGACGCACCGCAGGGCTGCGACGGGAGGAAGTGGCCGAGCTCGCTGGCATCGGCGTCGACTGGTACATCCGAATCGAGCAGGGCCGGGCCGTGAAGCCGTCCTCCTCGACCATCGATGCGCTGGCGCGCGCCCTGCGCCTGAGCCGAACCGAGCATGCTCATCTCAAGGCGCTGGTGCGCGATCCTGCGCGCAAGCCGTTCGTGCGCGAGCAGGTGCCGGTCCGGCTGCGCGAGCTCGTGCAGAGTCTGAACCAGCCGGCCTACATCTCAGGACGGCGATGGGATGTGCTGGCCTGGAATGCCGCGGCGGACGAGATCTTCGGCTTCTCTCAACTCGCCGACGATGAGCGCAACACGTTGGTGCTGATGCTGTGCAAGCCCGGCGTGCGCCGGCTGTTCGGCGCGCAATGGAAGGAGCTGGCGCAACGCATGGTCGCGCAGTTTCGCGCGACCTACGATCTGTGGGCGGGTGATCCCGCCTTCGTCGATCTGATCGCGCGGCTGCGGCGCGGCAGCCGTGAGTTCGACGGCTTGTGGGCGGCGCACGACGTCAATGCGCTTGCTGCTGGCGAGAAGCTGCTCGAGCATCCGAAGAAGGGCCGCGTGAGGCTGCGATACGCGACGTTCCAGTCCAATGACGATCCCGCGCTGAAATTGGCGATCTACTACACGTGATGACAATGCCGCTCCGGACGAGCGTGCGTTCAGCATGGGCCGGGAAGCACCACACATTCGTCCGCTTTGCGCATGATGATGCTACGCATTCGCAAGACTCGTCGTGCTGCCCTGAAGAATTCACGACTGAGACGTGACAGGGTTCGTTCCGTGACCGGGAGTTTCCCGATCACGATTTTGCCGTCGCGCGTATTGTGGCCATGGATGGACGCCGGCCACGACTCCTCCTTACATCTTATTAGTTGTTTGTTCATGTTGCGGGCAAAGCCTTGGAAAACAGGCCTTTGCGCCCAATCCCATAAAAGCCGGAAAGAATGGTTCTGATCTGCACATCGGTTGATGTCGGCGGAGCGAATGCGGGTGCAGGATCGCTTCGTCGCGCTGCATGTTTTTCGCACGAAACCAGAGGGCCTGGGGACTTTGGGACAGAAGCTACGGAGTTCGATGATGAAGACGCTTTTCGGCGCAACGGTGGGGCTCGGCGCAATCGCCGCGGCGACGTCTGCATTCGCAGCTGATCTTCCAATGAAGAAGGGGCCGTACACCAAGGCGCCGCCCGCCGTCGTGGCGACGGTGTATGACTGGAGCGGCTTCTATGTCGGCTTCAACGCCGGCGGAGGTTCCAGTCGGGATTGCTGGAATCTGGTTTCGAACGCCGGTGTGGCGGTGAACCCGGCAGCCAACCGCGAAGGCTGCTCCGGCGGCGGCGGCGCGGCCGTCGGCGGCCAGGTCGGCTACCGCTATCAGATGGCCAATTGGGTGTTCGGCGTCGAGGCGCAGGGCGACTGGGCGAATTTCAAAGGCACGAATCGCAACCTGATTCTTCCCAATGTCAGCGACCGTTCACGCACCAACGGCTTCGGCCTGTTCACCGGCCAGGTCGGCTATGCCTTCGACAACATTCTCGGCTATATCAAGGGCGGTGCCGCGGTCGTCGGCGATCGCTACGACACCTTCACCACGGGCACCAACGTGATGCTCGATCGCGCCAACACCACGCGTTGGGGTGGCACGATCGGTGCCGGCCTCGAATATGGCTTCGCGCCGAACTGGTCGGTCGGCGTCGAGTACGACCACATCTTCCTGGGTAACAAGAACCTGAACTTCGTCGCCGCGGCCGGCGCGCCCGCGATGACTCATCGCATCAAGCAGGATGTCGACATCGGGCTCGTGAAGCTGAACTACAAGTTCGGTCCGGGTTTCGGGATGATGCGCTGACGCAACGACATCATCGATTGCTTCGGTTCGTCGGAGCCACGGCTTCGACGAACCTTCGATGGTATGGCCTGAAACGATAGCTCGCTGCGTCGAAGGTGGGGGACGGGTCAGTCCTCTTCGAACACGAATGGGTTGGGGAACGGCGCGTAGGGATTTGGCGCCGGCGGACGCGGCTTGATCCGTTGCCTGTGCGGATACGGATAGGGCGTCGCGCGCGGGTCATTGCTGACGCCGGCGAAATAGGGATTCGCGATGCAGTTCAGCAGGCGTCCCGACGCCGTCGCCTGGCATTGCGCGTAAGTGTCGAAGGTACAGTGGCTCAAGCCCGGAAACTCATCACCCTGCAGACAGAACGCATGCCTGACACCGACGGCGTGAGCCGGCGCATGGGTTGCGACCACGAGGCCGGCTGCAGCCAGGGCCGCAAATAAAACCTCACGCATCAACGATCTCCCTTCATTCCTTGATGACCAGAACGCGCGTGCTTCATGGCGAAGCACCGGCGCGACGGCCCTCACGCGTGTGTAGTCGGTCGGCCCTCGATTGCAAGCTGGAAAGTTCCATCAACACACTGTGATTAAAGATTAATTTCCCAACATGTCTCGTGGCCTTTCAGCAGCGAGCTGTGACCGAGCGGCTACAGCAATTGTGGCGCAGATCGTTAAGAGATGCGGCTGGCCTGGGGGCCAAATGAGACGAGACTGGACCTGTGATGAAGAAACTTCTGTTGACGACGACGGCGCTCGTGGTGCTGGCCTCGCCGGCGCTTGCCGCGGATCTCGCTGCGCGTCCCTACACGAAGGCACCGCCGCCGGTGATGGCTGCGATCTATGACTGGAGCGGCTTCTACATCGGCGTGAACGGTGGCGGCGGCTGGAGCGAGAACACCTGGGATCTGGTCGGCGGCGGCCGCGAGGGTTCGCATGATGCATCCGGCGGCACCGTCGGTGGCCAGGTCGGCTATCGCTGGCAGATGGGCCAGATCGTGTTCGGCGTCGAGGCGCAGGGCAATTGGGCCGACCTCACCGGCGACAATCAGAGCGCGCTGTTCGGAACGCGTAACCGCACCAAGACCGATGCGTTCGGCCTGTTCACCGGCCAGGTCGGCTATGCCATCAACAACGTGCTGCTCTACGCCAAGGGCGGCGCGGCCGTGACCAGCAACAAGTACACGATCACCAACGCGGCGACCGGCGCGTTCCTCGCCTCCAACGACGACACGCGCTGGGGCGGCGTGGTCGGTGCCGGACTCGAATACGGCTTCGCGCCGAACTGGTCGCTGGGCGTCGAGTACGACCATCTGTTCATGGATCGCCAGACCGTCAGCTTCGGCGCGCTCGGCTCCGACAGCATCAAGCAGGACGTCGATCTGTTCACCGCCCGCCTGAACTACCGCTTCGGCGGCCCGGTCGCGACGCGGTACTGAGTCGCTCCGCGCACGATCGGCGGATTGCAAAGCCCCGGCGTTCGCGCCGGGGCTTCTTGTTTGTGGGCCGGATTAACCATCTGCGGCGCGGGCGCGGCAACGGGTCGATCAGCGCGCTTGACCTGAGAACAGAAAAGGAACATTGTTCTTCATATGTTCTGACTCAGGGAGGTCCCGATGCTGAAGGTTTTCGTTCAAGAAGCCGCCGCGCTGGCGTCGATCACGCTGTTCGTCGGCATGATCGCGCTCTGGGCGCAAATCATTCCACAGCTTTAGTTTTCCGAGCGCAGCGGCTGGGGACAAGGCAGGCGAGGGCGCCGGACTCGCCGGAGGGCGTCCGATATGATGCGGAGCGAGTCGGTCGGGAGATAGGGCATGGCGCCGGGTCGTGACCCGAGCAAGCCCGGAAGCCGGCCCGACACCGTGATCGATCTCGGAAAAGCCCCAGGAAGTTGCAAAGCGAGCATGTCCAGCGCCGGATTTGTCCATCTCCACGTTCACTCCGCCTATTCGCTGCTGAAGGGCTCGATCAAGATCGGCAAGCTCGGCGAACTCGCCAAGGCCGATCGCCAGCCCGCGCTGGCGCTGACCGACACCGACAACATGTTCGGTGCGCTCGAATTCTCCGACAAGATGGCGAGCTATGGCATCCAGCCGATCGCCGGCTGCGAGCTCGCCATCGATTTCGGCGACATGGACCCGAATGCCCGCAATGCCGGTGCGGTCGCGCAGCCCTCGCGAATCGTCCTGCTCGCCGCACGCGAGGAGGGCTACCGCCACCTGATGCGGCTGAACTCGCGCGCCTTCCTGGACACGCCGACGCATCAGGCGCCGCACATCAAGTTCGAGTGGCTGAACGAGGGTGTCGATGGTCTGATTGCGCTCACCGGCGGGCCCGATGGGCCGATCTCGCTCGCGATCCAGCACGACATGGCGGCACTTGCGACGCAGCGCTGCGAGCGGCTGGCAAGCCTGTTCGGCGACCGCCTCTACATCGAGCTGCAGCGCCACGGGGTCGACCGCGAGCGCCGCGTCGAAGGCGGCCTGATCGATATCGCCTATGGCAAGGGCCTGCCGCTGGTCGCGACCAACGAGCCGTATTTCGCGACCGCCGACGACTACGAGGCGCATGATGCGCTGCTGTGCATCGCCGGCGGCCATCTGGTCGCCGACACCGAGCGCGTGCAGCTGACGCCGGATCACCGCTTCAAGACCCGTGCCGAGATGGCGGTGCTGTTCGCCGACCTTCCGGAGGCCTTGGCCTCGACGGTCGAGATCGCCGAGCGCTGTTCGTACCGGCCGCGGACGCGCAAGCCGATCCTGCCGTTTTTCACGGTCGGCGCCGGCACCGGCAGCGATGCCGTGGACGCCGCGAGCGCCGAGGCCGCCGAGCTGAAGCGACAGGCGGAGGAGGGGTTGGAGCGGCGCCTCAAGGTGCACGGCATGGCGCCGGGCATGACCGAGGAGGACTATCAGAAGCGGCTCGCCTTCGAGCTCGACGTCATCATGCGCATGAAGTACGCGGGCTACTTCCTGATCGTGTCGGACTTCATCAAATGGGCCAAGGCGCACGGCATTCCGGTCGGGCCGGGTCGCGGCTCCGGCGCAGGCTCGCTGGTCGCCTGGGTGCTGACCATCACCGATCTCGACCCGATGCGGTTCGCGCTGCTGTTCGAGCGCTTCCTCAATCCCGAGCGCGTGTCGATGCCGGACTTCGACATCGACTTCTGCCAGGACCGCCGCGGCGAGGTGATCTCCTACGTGCAGCAGCGCTACGGCCGCGACCAGGTGGCGCAGATCATCACCTTCGGCACCCTGCAGGCGCGCGGCGTGCTGCGCGACGTCGGCCGTGTGCTGCAGATGCCCTACGGCCAGGTCGACAAGCTGACCAAGCTGGTGCCGCAGAATCCGGCCGCGCCGGTGACGCTCGCCGCCGCGATCGAGGGCGAGCCGAAGCTGCAGGCGTTCCGCGACGAGGATCCGGTGGTGGCCCGCGCCTTCGATATCGCGATGCGCCTCGAAGGCCTGACGCGGCACGCCTCGACCCACGCTGCCGGCATCGTCATCGGCGACCGGCCGCTGAGCGAGCTGGTGCCGATGTATCGCGATCCGAAATCGGACATGCCGGTCACCCAGTTCAACATGAAGTGGGTCGAGCCCGCCGGCCTCGTCAAGTTCGACTTCCTCGGCCTGAAGACGCTGACCGTGCTCGACGTCGCCGTGAAGCTTCTGAAGCAGCGCGACGTCCACGTCGATCTCGCGACTCTGCCGATCGACGACGCGCCGAGCTATCAGATGCTGGCGCGGGGCGACGTGGTCGGCGTGTTCCAGGTTGAAAGCCAGGGCATGCGGCGGGCGCTGATCGACATGCGCCCGGACCGCTTCGAGGACATCATCGCGCTGGTGGCGCTGTATCGTCCCGGTCCGATGGCCAACATCCCGACCTACTGCGCCCGCAAGCACGGCGAGGAGGAGCCGGAATATCTGCACCCGATCCTGGAGCCGATCCTGAAGGAGACCTTCGGCGTCATCATCTACCAGGAGCAGGTGATGCAGGTCGCGCAGCAGATGTCCGGCTATTCGCTCGGCGAAGCCGACCTCCTGCGCCGCGCCATGGGCAAGAAGATCCGCGCCGAGATGGACAAGCAGCGTGTCCGCTTCGTCGAGGGCGCCACCCAGAACGGCGTGCCGAAGGACCAGGCCGACACGATCTTCGACCTGCTCGCCAAGTTCGCCGACTACGGCTTCAACAAGTCGCACGCGGCCGCCTACGCGTTGGTGTCCTACCACACCGCCTACATGAAGGCGCATTATCCGGTGGAGTTCATCGCAGCGTCGATGACGCTCGATCTCAACAACACCGACAAGCTCTCGGAATTTCGTACCGAGGCGCAGCGCCTGGGCATCAAGGTCGAGCCGCCGTCGATCAATCGCTCGGGCCCGACCTTCGAGGTCAGCGGCAACACCATCTTCTACGCGCTGGCGGCATTGAAAGGCGTCGGGCCGCAGGCGATCGAGATGATCGTGGAGGCCCGCAACAAGGGCGGGCCGTTCACCTCGCTCGCCGACTTCGCCTCCCGCGTCAATCCGCGCGCGATCAACAAGCGCATCATCGAGACGCTGGCTGCGGCCGGTGCGTTCGACGTGCTCGACAAGAACCGCGCGCGCGTGTTCGCCGGCGCCGACGCCATCGTCGCCGCCTGCCAGCGCGCGCACGAGGCCGCGACCTCGGGCCAGAACGACATGTTCGGCAACGCCGCCGACGCGCCCGCGATCATCCTGCCCAACATCGAGAACTGGCTGCCGGCCGAGCGTCTGCGGCGCGAATATGATGCGATCGGCTTCTTCCTGTCGGGCCATCCGCTCGACGACTACGCCGCGGCGCTGAAGCGCCTGCGCGTCCAGAGCTGGGCCGAGTTCTCGCGCGCGGTGAAGACCGGCGCGACCGCGGGCAAGGTCGCCGCCACCGTGGTGTCGCGCATGGAGCGGCGCACCAAGACCGGCAACAAGATGGGCATCATGGGCCTGTCGGATCCGACAGGCCATTTCGAGGCGGTGCTGTTCTCCGAAGGCCTCGCACAATATCGCGACGTGCTCGAGCCGGGCGCGGCGGTGCTGCTGCAGCTCGGCGCCGAGCTGCAGGGCGAGGATGTGCGCGCGCGCGTGCTGCATGCCGAGCCGCTCGATGATGCCGCCGCCAAGACACAGCGCGGCCTGCGCATCTTCCTGCGCGACACCAAGCCACTCGACTCCATCGTCAAGCGCCTGCAGGGGCCGGAAGGTGTCGCGGCCAATGGCAACGGGGCGATCGCCAAGAGCGCCGCGCCGCCGTTGGTGCCCCGCACCGCCGCAGGCGAAGGCGAGGTGTCGCTGGTCATGATGCTGGACCTCGAAACCGAGGTGGAGATGAAGCTGCCGGGGCGCTTCAAGGTTTCGCCACAAATCGCAGGTGCCATCAAGGCGGTGACCGGCGTGGTCGACGTGCAGCAGCTGTAATCGAGGCGATCGTTCCGCTGGAGCGGCTGCGTTCGGCGATCTTGCTGGTCGAACAGGGGGACGAGGAACAAAAAAGCTGCGCGTGGGCTGTACGGACATGCCTCCGTTCAACCGCGGTTCAGCCATTCTCCCGCTGAATCCGCGGCGGGTGCCTCGAAGGGGCTTGAACCATGCGCTTGACCAAGATCACCGCGAAGATCGTCCTGAGTGTCTCGCTCTGCCTGCTCGCCTTGGCGGCCTTGCCGCGGCATGCCGCAGCGCAGCAGCCCGGCGCCGAAAAGCGCATCGCCTTGGTGATCGGCAACGGGGCCTATGCCAAGGGTCCGCTGGCCACGGCGGCCAACGATGCCGGCCTGATTGCGCAGACGCTGCAGGCGGCGGGCTTCGACGTGGTGGGCGCGCGCGACCTCGATGCCGACACGCTGCGCAAGAGCTTTCGCGATTTCATTCACAAGGCCCAGTCAGCCGACACCAACACCGTCGCGATGGTCTATCTCGCCGGCTACGGCATGCAGCTCGCCGGCGAGAACTATTTTCTTCCCGTCGACGCCAACATCGGCAGCGACGTCGACATTCCGACCGAGGGCCTGCGCCTCAGCGACTACATCCGCCAGCTTGCGGCGACGCCGGTGAAGGCCAGCGTCGTGGTGCTCGATGCCGCGCGTCAGCAGCCCTTCATCGCTAGCGGTCCGGCGATCGCCGGCGGCCTGGCGCTGGTCGAGCCCGATGCCAACATGCTGATCGCCTTCAATGCGGCGCCGGGCACGATCGCGCCGAACGAGACCGGCGCCTATGGCATCTACGCGCGCTCGCTCGCCGAGATGATCCGCACCGGCGGCCTGTCGCTGCCGGAGGTGTTCGATAGGCTGCGGCTGCGCGTCAACGAGGAGACCAAGGGCGCGCAGGTGCCGTGGGATGCGCAGAAGATCCAGGCCGCCTTCACCTTCTTCGAGCGGGCGCCGGACGCGCCGGCCACGCCGGATTCGCCCGAGCAGACCGCGGCGCTGCGCTCGCGCCCGATCCGCGAACTGCCGGTGCAGGAGGCCTATGCCGCCGCGCTGGAGCGCGACACGCTGCAGGGCTATGAGGATTTCATCGCCGCCTATCCGAGCGATCCGCTGGCGCGGCGCGTGCGCGCCCTGGTCGCCGCTCGCCGCGAGGCGCTGACCTGGCGGCGGACGTTTCGCACCGACAGCCCGGAGGCCTATTGGTCCTACCTGAAGCGCTATCCCTATGGCGCGCATGCCGAGGACGCCCGGCGGCGGCTGGCGATGTTGTCGGCAGCGTCGGCGCCGCCGCCGACCTTCGCGATGATCGAATATGACGTGCCGCCGCCGCCGCTCGACGAGGTGATCTATGTCGAACGTCCGGTGCTGCTGTTCTCGGATCCCGAATTCGATTTCGTGCCGCCGCCCCCGCCGCCGGTCTACATCCTGCCGCCGCCTCTGCCGGAGTTCGTGGAGCTGCCGCCGCCGTTCGCTCCGGTCGGCCTGTTCATCCTGCCGCGGCCGGTGTTCGTGCCGATCCCGGTCTATGTCCGGCCGCCGGCTTTCGTTGCGCCGCCGCCGAACAACATCATCTACCAGAACATCCACAACACCGCGGTCATCAACACCGTGATCAATCGTCCCGCACCTGCCGGTCCGATGTCCACCGGTCCCGCTGCGGCAACCCAGCCGGCCGTGGCGACGGCGCCGGCATTGCCGCCCGCGGTGATGCAGCGCGCGACCCTGATCCAGCAGGGCAAGGTGCCGCCGCCCGCACCGGTCGCCAATCCTGCCGCGCGACCCGCCGGACCGGGCGGACCGTTGCCTGCTGGCGTTCCGCAGGCTGCGCTTCCAAATCAGGCCGGCCGGCCGGGGCAGGGCCCGCCAAACGCGAATGCGCTTCCGGTGCCGGGCCAACGTGGCGCGCCGGGGCTTCCCGCTGCGGTGCAGACGCCTGCGATCCGGCCGGACATGCGGGCGAACCGCACGCCGCCCGGCGTACCCGCCGCACCTCCCGCGGCCGTGGCTCCTCGCCCGGTTGCGCCGGCGGCCATTCCACACGCACCGGACGCGCGACCGCGGCTGCAGCCGGCCGTGCCCGACCAGATCCAGCATCGCGCAGCGCCGCCGACGGCTGCGCGGCCGAGTCCGCCGCCGCCACGGCCGCCGGCTGCGCCCGTGCTTCGAGCGGCGCCGGCGCGGCCCGCGCCGCCGCCTGTGATGCGCCCAGCTCCTCCGCCACAAATGGCCCGGCCGGCGCCGCCCCCGATGGCCCGGCCCGCTCCGCCGCCGATGATGCGGCCGGCTCCGCCGCCGCCAATGGCGCGTCCGAGCCCGCCGCCGCAGATGGCACGTCCGAGCCCGCCGCCGGTGGCCGCGATGGCGCGGCCCGCCGCACCGCCGCCGATGGCGAGACCGGCTGCACCACCGCCGCGACCTGCTCCGCCGCAGGCCCCGGGCAAGCGGTGTCCGCCGAACGTGCCGCATTGCTGAGCCGGCCGGCGCAGCCGCGGCGCGCCGGTTGCATCGCAGGCCCGTTTTCGATATTGGCCGGACCGCCGGATTGATCGATCGTGGGCGCGCGACGTCGGCAGTCGACGACGTGTTGCGGGGGCACCATTGATATCAGCGTTTGTTGGCACCGTGCGCGCGCTGCTGTGGCGAGGCGCGATCATGGCAGCTCTTGGCAGTGCTGGGGTCGCGGGCGTCCCGTCCTATGCCAATGCGCAGGCGCTGCCGGGCGCCGAAGCCGTCTATGCCTCGGCGCCGCCGCGACTGCTTCAGATCCGCACGCTCGTGGCCGATGCCGGTCGCCAGACCTCGACCGGTTCCGGCTTTCTGGTCTCCGCCGACGGGCTCGCGGTCACGAACTATCACGTCGTGTCGGACGCCGCGCTCGAGCCGAAGACCTACCGGCTCGAATATACGGGAGCCGATGGCACACAAGGCGGCGTGACGCTGCTCGCCGTCGACCTGCCCAACGATCTCGCGCTCGTTCGCGTCGACAAGCAGAACGCGCCGTTCTTCTCCTTCGACAAGGCCGCGCTCGACGGCAGCCTGCCGAAAGGCGAGCGGCTGTATTCGCTCGGCAACCCGCTCGATCTCGGCTTCACCATCATCGAGGGCACCTACAACGGTCTCGTCGAGCACAGCTACAACGATCACATCCACTTCACCGGCGCGCTCAATCCCGGCATGAGCGGCGGGCCGGCGGTCAATGCGCAAGGCCAGGTGGTGGGCATCAACGTCGCCACCCGCCGCGGCGGCCAGCTCATCAGCTTCCTGGTGCCGGCGCGCTTCGCCGCCGCGCTGCTGGCGCGCGGTCAGGATGCCAGGCCGGCGGCGGCCGATCTGCGCAAGGACGTGGTCGTGCAGCTCACCAGCTGGCGCGGAGCGCTCTACAAATCCTTGGGCGAGGAGGGCTTCCGCGACCGCGTATTTGGGTCCTATCAGGCGCCGGAGACGCGCGCGGGCTGGTTCGAATGCTGGGCGAGCACGAATGCCAGCGCGTCGCCGAAGCCGCGCGCCAGCATCAATTCGACCAGTTGCAAGGCCGAGGCGAGCGTGTATGTCGCCTCCGACCTCAACACCGGTGTGGTCGAGGTCAGCCACTCCTACGCGAAATCGATCGACCTCAATCAATTCCAGTTCGCGACCGTGCTGACGCAACTGGCGCAGCCGCGGCTGACCATGGGTGGCTCGTTCCGCAAATGGTACACGCCGCAGCATTGCCATGCGGATTTCGTCGGCGTCGCGCCGGCGGCCGCTCATCCGCCGCTGCGCGTATTGTGGTGCGTGCAAGGCTATCGCGAGTTCGACGGCCTCTACGACGTCGTGCTGGTCGCGGTCACGCAGGACCACGCCGACGAGGCGCTGGTGTCGCGGCTGAACCTGCAAGCGATCGCCTACGACGACGCCTTGCGCCTCGGCAAGAGCTTCCTCGAACGCCTGCAGGTCGCACGATGATCTGGATCGAGATCCTCTCCAAGCATCGCGACGTCGCCGGCCGCTTCCGCGTCGATGCCACCGAGATCAGCATCGGCCGTGGCTATGACAATCACGTCATCCTTGACGATCCCTATGTCGCCGCGCGCCATGTGCGGATTTTCCGTGACGGCGAGGGGCGCCTCGTCGCCGAGGATCTCGGCAGCGCCAACGGTCTCTTTCTCGATCGCGGCAAGAGCCGGAAGCCGCAGCTCGTCCTCGATGGCATCAAGCCGATCCGGATCGGCCAGACACTGCTCCGGATCCGCGACGCCGGCCATGCCGTCGAGCCGGAGCGGCTCGCGGGCTCCGAACGCGGGGCGTTGCCGATCATCGCGGCGATCGCGCTCGGCGTCGTCCTGCTCGCGATCAATGCGCTGATGACCTGGTTTGCGCAGACCACCGAGGCGCATCTGTCCGATTATCTCGTGCCGACCCTCACCGTGATCGGGGTCGTCGTTGCCTGGGTCGGCGTCTGGGCGCTGCTGGCGCGGCTGTTTTCCGGTCGCTCGCATTTTCTGCGCCACCTCCTGATCGCGCAGGCGGGTCTGATCGCATTCTGGATCTACAGCGAGTTCGCCCAGATTGCCTCGTTCGCCCTGACCTGGACGGCCGTCTTCACCTACGGCTATGTCGTGTCGTGGATCGTTCTGGCGGCGACATGCTTCCTGCATCTGCGCGAGGTCGGGCGCACCCACATGCTCGCCAAGGGCATGGTAGTCGGGCTGCTGCTCGTGGTCGCGATCGCGGTTCAGACCGTGCAGCGGTCGGAGGCGCTGGCGAATTCCGGCCGTCCCAATGTCAGCCACGTGCTGATGCCGCCGTCCTTGCGCCTGGTTCCAGTACAGGACGAGCAGGTCTTCTTCGACGACGCTGCGCGGCTGAGGGCAAAGCTCGACGCCGATCGGGCCTCGCTGACGCCGGCCGGTGTGGAGCGCTGAGCACAGTTCCACCGTCTTTGCTCCAGCAGATTGAAAGTTCCCCGGTTCCCATCATAGCCTCTATCCGGGTTTTTACGGGGGAGGGGGCAATGAACAGGCGGGCGCTGCTGGGATTGGGGGCGGCATTTCTGGTATCAGGGTGCCTAACAGGCAAAGAAGGCACCGAGTATGCGGTGGTGTCACAGAAGATCGGGGCGCCGCGTTCCGGACACTCCCGCATCGTCATCATGAGTTTGAAGGATGCCTGGCTCGACAGGACCACCTGCGACGCCAAGGTCGATGGCGTCGCGCTGAGCCGCCTGATCCCCGGTACCTACGTCTACCTCGACCGGCCGGCCGGTCCGCACCACCTCGTCGCCACCCAGACCCTGTTCCCGGGCGACTCGGTGCTCGATTTCAATACCGAACCGGGGCGGACCTATTTCTTCTCGATCAGGCCCAGCGATCGGTCCAGGGCCATGCAGGGCGGCGGCATGGCATTTGGCCTGCTGGGCATGGGCGTAATGGCGGCGGCCTCGTCGGGCGCCGACAACAAGGGCCCGGTCGACTTCGTTCCGCTCCAGGAAGGGCAGGCGAGGGCGGCGCTGGCGGAGCTTCTGCAGGCCGAATAGGCCCATTTTCCTTGCGTTGCGCCAAAATCCGGCTATATAGCGCGCCATCTCACACGGAAACTTGGCTCTCCTAGAGGGCGTCCGGTGGCAAGCCGGGCCTTAACGGTCTGTCTTTGCTCACGCGTTTCCGGAGGAATCAACCGGAGAATATCCAATGGCGCTACCTGAATTCACGATGCGCCAGCTGCTCGAAGCTGGCGTGCACTTTGGTCACCAGTCTCACCGCTGGAATCCGAAAATGGCCGATTTCATTTTCGGAGCCCGCAACAACATCCACATCATCGATCTCGCCCAGACCGTGCCGCTGCTGCACACGGCGCTGCAGGCTGTCAGCGACACCGTCGCCAAGGGCGGCCGCATCCTGTTCGTCGGCACCAAGCGCCAGGCGCAGGACAACGTGGCCGATGCGGCCAAGCGTTGCGCGCAGTATTTCGTCAATTCGCGCTGGCTCGGCGGTACGCTGACCAACTGGAAGACGATCTCGGCCTCGATCAAGCGCCTGCGTCATCTCGACGAGGTGCTGTCCTCTGGCGAAGCCAACTCCTACACCAAGAAGGAGCGGCTGACCCTGCAGCGCGAGCGCGATAAGCTCGATCGCTCGCTCGGCGGCATCAAGGACATGGGCGGTCTGCCCGACATGATCTTCGTGATCGACACCAACAAGGAAGACATCGCGATCCAGGAGGCCCAGCGCCTCAAGATCCCGGTTGCCGCGATCGTCGATACCAATTGCGACCCGAAGGGCATCACCTATGTCGTGCCGGGCAATGACGATGCGGGCCGTGCGATCTCGCTGTATTGCGACCTGATCGCGCGTGCCGCGATCGACGGCATCTCGCGGGCGCAGGGCGAGCTCGGGATCGACGTCGGGGCTTCCGCCGCCCCGCTGGAGGAAGAGCTTCCGGCAGCGTCGGTCGCCTCGAAGTTCCAGGGGCTGCCCGGTCCGCGTGGCACCGCCGACGATCTCAAGAAGCTCACCGGCGTTTCGGGGGCCGTCGAGAAGAAGCTGAACGACCTCGGCATCTTCCACTACTGGCAGCTCGCCGAGCTCGATCACGACACGGCACACCAGATCGGCGAAGAAGTGGGTCTGCCGAGCCGGGCCGATGCCTGGGTTGCCCAGGCCAAGTCGCTCGCCGACGCCTAAGACGACGCAAGAGAATCTGGCCGGCGTCTCACGCCGGCCATCGCGACTGAGATAGGTTTTTCCTGGCAGCGGGCGGCGACCAGCCATCCGCTGCGTCGCGCTTTGGACAGGCAAAAGGACGTTCAACAATGGCTAACATCACCGCAGCGATGGTGAAGGACCTGCGCGAGTCGACCGGCGCGGGCATGATGGACTGCAAGGCCGCGCTCACCGAGAACGGCGGCGACATGCAGGCCGCGCAGGATTGGCTGCGCAAGAAGGGCCTGTCGAAGGCCGCCAAGAAGGCCGGTCGCGTTGCGGCCGAGGGCCTGATCGGCGCGCTGACCTCGGGCAAGAAGGGCGTGGTCGTCGAGGTCAACTCCGAGACCGACTTCGTCGCCCGCAACGAGCACTTCCAGGGCCTGGTCAAGATGATCGCCCAGGTCGCGCTCGACGTCGGTGCCGACGTGGAGAAGATCAAGGCCGCCAAGGTGGGCAGCATCACGGTCGAGGCCGCGATTGCCGATTCGATCGCCACCATCGGTGAGAACCAGACGCTGCGGCGTGCGGCTTCGCTCGAAGTGAGCCAGGGCGTCGTGTCGAGCTACGTCCATGGCGCCGTCATCGAGGGTGCCGGCAAGCTCGGCGTGATCGTGGCGCTGGAGTCGCCCGGCAAGACCGACGAGCTCGCCGTGCTCGGCCGCCAGCTCGCGATGCATGTCGCCGCGGCCAATCCGCAGGCGATCGATGCGGCCGGTCTCGATCCGGAACTCGTCAAGCGCGAGAAGGACGTGCTCGCCGACAAATATCGTCAGCAGGGCAAGCCGGAAAACGTGATCGAGAAGATCGTCGAGTCCGGTCTGAAGACCTACTACAAGGAAGTCACCCTGCTCGAGCAGGCCTTCATCCACGACAGCGGCAAGTCCGTCGCGCAGGCGCTGAAGGAAGCCGAAGGCAAGGTCGGTGGTCCGATCAAGGTCGCCGGTTTCGTCCGCTATGCCCTCGGCGAGGGCATCGAGAAGGAAGAGACCGACTTCGCTGCCGAAGTCGCCGCCGCCAGCGGCAAGAAGTAACGACTGAACCTGGTTCGATCCGGCGCATGCGTGCGCCGGATCCCAACGCGCGAGACAGGGAAGCATTGGCACATGGCTGAGCCGGTCTATCGTCGCGTCGTGGTCAAGCTGTCCGGCGAATATCTCGCGGGCCCTCATTCCTTCGGCATCGACCAGCCGACCATCGACCGCATCGCCGACGACCTCATTGCGGCTCAGAAGTTGGGCGTCGAGATTGCCGTCGTCGTCGGCGGCGGCAACATGGTGCGCGGGGTCGAGGTCTCGTCGCAGGGCGTATCGCGCCCGACCGGCGACACGATGGGCATGCTCGCGACCGTCATGAACTGCCTGGCGCTCGAAGCCGCGATTCAGCGCAAGGGTACCCCGGCGCAGGCGCTCTCGGCCTTCGTGATGCCGGAGGTTTGCGAGCTGTTCACGCGCGCTGCAGCGCACAAGTCGCTGGCCGAAGGGCGCATCGTGGTGCTCGGGGGCGGCACCGGCAATCCCTATTTCACCACCGATACCACCGCCGTGTTGCGGGCGGCCGAGATCGGCGCGCAGGCCGTGCTGAAGGCCACCAATGTCGACGGCGTCTATAGTGCCGATCCCAAGAAGGATCCGGCTGCCAAGCGCTTCGACCGTCTGACCCATTCGCAGGCCATCGAGGGCGGCTACAAGGTCATGGACGCGACTGCATTCGCGCTTGCCCGGGAAACATCGCTGCCTATCATTGTCTTCTCCATTGCCGAACCCGGCTCGATCGGTGCGATGCTGCGGGGCGAAGGGCGCGGCACCATCGTCGCGGGGTGATCCCGGCACCGTCGGCAGCCGGTGTTGGACCGATCCCCAGCCTGCGGTAGAAGCGTAAGCGAAACAGGAATTCGTCCGGGAGTTGCGCGAGTCCGGCCGCTGGCCCTCCAAGGCCCGGCAGAACGGCCGCAGCGACCGGGTTGCAGAAAGGAAAGCGTGATGTCCACGGGCAATTTCGATCTCAACGAACTGAAGCGCCGCATGCAGGGCGCGACCCAGGCGCTGAAGCACGAGCTCGGCGGCCTGCGCACCGGCCGCGCCTCGGCGTCGATGGTGGAGCCGGTCCAGGTCGAAGCCTATGGCTCGCACATGCCGCTCAACCAGCTCGCCACCGTCTCCGTGCCCGAACCGCGTCTGCTGTCGGTGCAGGTCTGGGACAAGTCGATGGTGAAGGCGGTCGAGAAGGCGATCGTGGATTCCAATCTCGGCCTGTCGCCGGCGACCGAAGGTCAGGTGATCCGGCTTCGCATTCCCGAGCTCAACCAGGAGCGCCGCAAGGAGCTGGTGAAGGTCGCGCACAAATATGCCGAGGCCGCGCGCGTCGCTGTCCGCCATGTCCGCCGCGACGGTCTCGATACCCTCAAGAAGCTCGAGAAGAATCACGAGATGTCCGAGGACGATCAGGAGCGCCTCGCTGCCGACGTGCAGAAGGCGACCGACAGCGTGGTCTCGGAGATCGACCAGCTGCTGGCGGCGAAGGAAAAGGAAATCCTCACCGTCTGAAGGATGTTTTTGATGTCCAATGCCGCGGCCCCCGTGACGGAGGCGCCGGAACGCTCCGACGGCCCGGCCCACGTTGCCATCATCATGGATGGCAACGGTCGCTGGGCTGCGGCGCGCGGGCTGCCGCGAGCGGAAGGGCATCGCCGCGGCGTCGAGGCGCTGCGCCGCGTGGTGCGCGCCGCGCCTGAGCTCGGCATTCGCTATCTCACCATCTTCTCGTTTTCGTCCGAGAACTGGTCACGCCCGGCGAGCGAGATCGGCGATCTGTTCGGCCTGCTGCGCCGCTTCATCCGCAACGATCTCGCAACCCTGCATCGCGACGGTGTGCGCGTCAGGGTGATCGGTGAGCGCGACGGGCTCGAGCCCGACATCTGCGCGCTCCTGAGCGAGGCCGAGGAGCTGACCCGGGGCAACACCAAGCTGACGCTGGTGGTCGCCTTCAACTACGGCTCGCGCCAGGAGATCGCGCGCGCGGCCCAGCTTCTGGCGCGCGAGGTCGCCGAGGGCCGGCGCGATCCGTCCTCGATCGATGCCGACGCGATCGGTGCCCATCTCGATGCGCCCGATGTTCCCGATCCCGATCTCATCATCCGCACCAGCGGCGAGCAGCGGCTGTCGAACTTCCTGATGTGGCAGGCGGCCTATAGCGAGCTGGTGTTCGTGCCGATCCATTGGCCCGATTTCGACAAGGCCGCGCTGGAGGGCGCGATCGCCGAGTTCGGCCGGCGTGAACGCCGCTTCGGCGGTCTCGTGGCGAAAACCGCCTCGTGACCAAACCGGATACCGCAGCCGTGGGAGACGCCGGCGGGCAGCCGAAGCAGGCTGCGCCCAGCAATCTGGTGATGCGGGTTGCGGCGGCGCTCGTGCTGGTGCCGCTGGCGCTCGGCGCTGCCTATGGCGGCGGCGTGTTCTGGACCGCACTGGTCACGATCGTCGCGGTCGGCCTGTATCTCGAATGGCTGATGGTGGTGGGCGAGGTCCGCAAGGCCAGCGTCGGCACGGCCGGAGCCCTGGCCATTGGCGTTGCCGGCATTTGCTGCGCATTCGGCCTGATCGACTTCGCCGTCGTCGTGCTCGCCCTTGGCCTCGTCGTGGTCACGGCGCTGGCTGATGCGGGACGCCGCGCCTGGGTGGCCGCCGGCTTCGCCTACGCCGCCGCTGCCGAGCTCGGCTCGGTGCTGGTGCGCTTCGATGCCGCCGAGGGATGGCATGCGCTGGTGCTGGTGTTTCTGGTCGTGTGGGCCAGCGACATCGGCGGCTACGTTGCGGGCCGCAGCATCGGCGGGCCGAAGCTCGCGCCGCGGATCAGCCCGAACAAGACCTGGGCCGGCGCGATCGGCGGCTTCGCGGCCAGCCTTGCTGCCGCGGCCGGCTGGTCGTTGGCGGGCGCCGGCGGACTGGTGACGATTCTCGTGCTGGCAGCAGTGCTGTCGGTGGTCTCGCAGCTCGGCGACCTGCTCGAATCTGCGGTGAAGCGGCACTTCGGGGTCAAGGACTCCAGTCACATCATTCCCGGCCATGGCGGCCTAATGGATCGCCTGGACGGCTATGTCGCGGCAATCGTTGTCGCCGCGGTCCTCGGTTTGCTGCGCGGCGGCCTCGATGGCGTCGGCCGCGGTCTTCTGGTTTGGTGATCGGCAGCGCGGCTGACCGGTCGATAATGTTTTGGTGAGAACATGAGCGCAGTGCCATTGCGGAACAACAAGGCCGGTATCGCGGAGGTGCGCAGCGTCACCGTGCTCGGCGCCACCGGCTCGATCGGCGATTCGACCATGGATCTCGTGCGCGGCGCGCCGGAGCGCTACCGGGTCGAGGCGCTGACCGGCAACAGCAACGTCCAGGGCCTGGTGAAGCTGGCCCGGGAGTTCAGCCCGCGCTTCGTCGCGGTGGCCGATCCGGCGGGGCTCGATGAGCTGCGTGACGCACTGGCGGGCACCGGGATCGAATGCGGGGCAGGGGAGAGCGCCATCATCGAGGCGGCAGCCCGTCCCGCCGACTGGGTCATGGCGGCCGTCTCCGGCGCCGCCGGCCTCAAGCCGGCGCTCGCCGCGGTCGACCGCGGCGCGACCGTGGCGCTCGCCAACAAGGAATGCTTGGTCTGTGCCGGCGACTTCTTCATGGAGCGGGCCGCCCGGGCCGGCGCCTGCATCCTGCCGGCCGATTCGGAACACAACGCGCTGTTCCAGGCGCTGTCCTCGGGCAATCGCGAGGAGCTGGTGCGGGTGATCATCACCGCCTCCGGCGGTCCGTTCCGCACCTGGGCGGCTGGCGACATCGAGCAGGCGACCTTGGCGCAGGCGCTGAAGCATCCGAACTGGAGCATGGGCCAGAAGATCACGATCGATTCGGCCTCGATGATGAACAAGGGCCTCGAGGTGATCGAGGCGTCCTACCTGTTCGCGCTGTCGCCCGACGAGATCGACGTCCTGGTCCACCCGCAGTCCATCGTCCACGGCATGGTCGAGTTCTCGGATCGCTCGGTGGTGGCGCAGCTCGGCGCGCCCGACATGCGCATTCCGATCGCCCACTGCCTTGGCTGGCCGGAGCGTATCAAGGGCCCGTCGGCCCGGCTCGATCTCGCCAAGATCGGCACCCTGACTTTCGAGGCGCCGGACTTCGAGCGGTTCCCCGGTCTGCGGCTGGCCTACGATTCGCTGCGCACCGGGCGCGGCGCGACGACGGTGTTCAATGCGGCCAACGAAGTCGCCGTCGCGGCCTTCATCGCTGGTCATATCCGGTTCGGTGCTATTGCCCGACTGGTCGAGGCAACCCTCGAAGCATGGGCCCGATCAGGTAATCTGGCACCGTTGACCTCGGCGGACGACGCCATCGCCATTGACCATGACGCGCGAAAAAGGGCCTCCGGCCTCTTGCCTCAAATCGCCGCAAAAGCATCTTAAAGGGTTGGACGGGCCTCTGGCCCATCGGGAAGGTCATCGATGTCGGAATTTTTCCACCATATCTTCAATACGTTGAGCCATGGCCTTCTCGGCTACATCGTCCCGTTCCTGTTCGTGCTGACGATCGTGGTGTTCTTCCATGAGCTCGGCCATTTCCTGATCGCGCGCTGGGCCGGCGTGAAGGTGTTGACGTTTTCGCTCGGATTTGGCCCAGAACTGATCGGTTTCAACGACCGCCACAACACCCGCTGGAAGATCTCGGCGATCCCGCTCGGTGGCTACGTGAAGTTCTTCGGCGACGAATCCGAGGCCTCGACGCCGTCGGCCGAGGCGCTCGCCAAGATGACGGCCGAGGAGCGCGCCGACAGCTTCCACCACAAGACCGTCGGCCAGCGCGCTGCGATCGTCGCGGCCGGCCCGATCGCCAACTTCATCCTGGCGGTCATCATCTTCGCTGGCATGGCGCTGTATTTCGGCAAGCCGAACACGACCCCGCGGGTCGATGCGGTGCAGTCGGACAGCGTCGCGGCCGCCGCCGGCTTCAAGGACGGTGACGTCATCGCCGCCATCGATGGCCGGGCGATCGAGACCTTCGCCGACATGCAGCGGGTCGTCTCGGTCAACGCCGGCACGGAATTGTCCTTCCTGATCAAGCGTGACGGCACGGAACTCACCCTGAAGGCGACGCCGGCGCTGAAGGAGGTCAAGGACCTGTTCGGCAACAGCCACCGGATCGGCGTGCTCGGCATCCAGTACAACGCCAAGCCGGACGAATCGCGGTCGATCCCGGTCGGGTTCCTCGAATCGATCAAGATCGGCTTCGAGCAGGTCTGGTTCATCATCTCCACGACCTTCAAGTTCATCGCCTCGCTGTTCGCGGGCGCCGGGAGTGCCGGCGACGTCGGCGGACCGATCCGAATCGCACAACTCTCGGGGCAGGCGGCCAGCCTCGGCTTCCAGTTCGTTGTGCAACTGTGCGCGACGCTTTCGGTCTCGATCGGGCTCCTGAACCTGTTCCCGGTTCCGCTGCTCGATGGCGGGCACCTGTTGTTCTATGGGGTCGAGGCCGTCCGCGGCCGGCCGCTGTCCGAGCGGGCGCAGGAGATGGGGTTCCGAATCGGCCTCGGGCTGGTCCTCATGCTCATGGTCTTTGCAACCTATAACGATATCCTTCACCTCGCCGGGTCCTGAGCGCGGCTTTTTTACGACGTGGCCGTTGGGCAACGTTTTGAAACGAATTTGAAAATTCAGAGAGATCCGGCGTTTGCCGTCGGGTCCAAATTGGCTACAAGCGAACGACAAATGGGAATCTGTCGGGTTCGTAGGGGTACGGAACCGGCAACGGAATATAAGGGCGCGTAGCGCATGAAGTTCGGATTGCGGGTGCGGGGGGGCTTGGCGGCCGCCTTTATCATGTTCGCCGGACCGGTGGCTTTGCCGCTGGCGAGCGTGGTTCTTTCGTCGCCAGCTGCGGCTCAGACGGTCAACTCGATCGAAGTGGTCGGTAACCGCCGCGTCGAGCTGGAGACCATCCGCTCGTACTTCAAGCCGGGCCCCGGCGGGACGCTCGACGCCGGCCGGGTCGACGACGGCCTCAAGGCGCTGATCGAGACCGGCCTGTTCTCCGACGTGAAGATCAATCGCCAGGGGGGGCGCCTGATCGTCACGGTCGTCGAGAACCCGGTGATCGGCCGCGTCGCTTTCGAGGGCAACAAGAAGGTCAAGGACGAGCAGCTCCAGGCGGAAGTGCAGTCGAAGCCGCGCGGCACGCTGTCGCGTCCGATGGTGCAGTCCGACGCCCAGCGCATCGCGGAGATCTACCGCCGCTCGGGCCGTTACGACGTGCGCGTCACGCCGGAAATGATCGAGCAGCCGAACAACCGCGTCGACCTGATCTTCACGGTCGAGGAAGGTGCCAAGACCGGCGTGAAGTCGATCGAGTTCGTCGGCAACAACGCCTTCTCGTCCTATCGCCTCAAGGACGTCATCAAGACCCGCGAGACCAACCTCCTGAGCTTCCTCGGCTCGGGCGACGTCTACGATCCGGACCGTGTCGAGGCCGACCGCGACCTCATTCGCCGCTTCTACCTGAAGAATGGCTATGCCGACGTACAGGTTGTGGCTGCGCTCAGCGAGTACGATCCGGAGCGCAAGGGCTTCCTCGTGACCTTCAAGATCGAGGAAGGCCAGCAGTACCGGGTCGGTTCGGTCGACTTCCAGTCGTCGATCGCAACGCTCGACGCCACCACGCTGCGCGGCTATTCGCGCGTCAGCGTCGGCTCGCTCTACAACGTCGAGAACATCGAGAAGTCGGTCGAGGAAATGCAGATCGAGGCCTCGCGGCGCGGCTACGCGTTCGCGGTGGTCCGTCCGCGCGGCGATCGCAACTTCGAGGCCCACACCGTGTCGGTCGTCTTCGCCGTCGACGAGGGCCCGCGCACCTATATCGAGCGCATCAACATTCGCGGCAACACCCGCACCCGTGACTACGTCATTCGCCGCGAGTTCGACATCTCCGAGGGCGACGCCTACAACCGCGCCCTGGTGGATCGTGCCGAGCGCCGCCTGAAGAACCTCGACTTCTTCAAGGACGTGAAGATCGTCACCGAGCCGGGCTCTTCGAGCGACCGCGTGGTCCTGAACGTCAACCTGGAAGAGAAGTCGACCGGCGACTTCTCGATCTCCGGCGGTTATTCGACCACGGACGGTGCGCTCGCCGAGGTCTCGATCTCCGAGCGCAACTTCCTCGGCCGCGGCCTGTTCGCCAAGGCGTCGGTGACCTACGGCCAGTTCGCCCGCGGCTACTCGCTGTCGTTCGTCGAGCCCTATCTGCTCGACTACCGGGTCGCGCTGGGCCTCGACCTCTACCAGCGCCAGCAGCTCGCCAACAACTTCATCTCCTACGGCACCAAGACGCTCGGCTTCAGCCCGCGCCTCGGCTTCCAGTTGCGGGAAGACCTGTCGCTGCAGCTGCGCTACTCGATCTATCGCCAGGAGATCTCGCTGCCGGCGACGCTGTCGGACTGTAACAACGTCGCGGCCGGCACCCTGATCGGCAACCGCTTCGTGCCGTTCAATCCGACGCCGGCGTTCATCAATGCCAATGGTCTCGCCGATCCGAACGGCGGTCTCGGCTGCTTTGCCAACGGCGAGGCCTCGCTGCCGGTGCGCCAGGAGCTGGCGAACGGCGCGACGCTGACCTCGGCACTCGGCTACACGCTGAACTACAACACGCTCGACAACAACAAGAACCCGACCGACGGCCTGCTGGTCGACTTCAAGCAGGACTTCGCTGGTGTCGGCGGCGACGTGTCGTACCTGAAGACCGCGTTCGATGCGAAGTACTTCACCCCGCTGGTGTCGGACATCGTCAGCATCGTCCACCTCCAGGGCGGCATCCTGAACAAGATCGGCAATACGCAGCTGCGCATGCTCGATCACTTCCAGATGGGTCCAAACCTGGTTCGCGGCTTCGCTCCGAACGGCATTGGTCCGCGCGATATCAATCCGTTCGGCACGCAGGACGCGCTGGGCGGCACCAAGTACTGGGGCGCTTCGCTCGAACTGCAGATGCCGTTCTGGTTCCTGCCCAAGGAGACGGGCCTGAAGGGGGCCGTCTACGCCGACGCTGGCGGCCTGTGGGGCTATCAGGGTCCGACGTCCTGGGCTGCGACGGGCGAGGTTAATACCCCCGGCTGTATCAAGCCGACGCGCAACCCGAACAACGCCGGCACCTGCCTTGGTCTGCAGTTCGATGACCAGAACAAGGTCCGGACCTCGGTCGGCGTGGGTCTGGTGTGGGCGTCGCCGTTCGGTCCGCTGCGCTTCGACTACGCGATCCCGCTCACCAAGGGGCAGTTCGACCGGACGCAGGAATTCCGGTTCGGCGGCGGTACCTCGTTCTGAGCCTGGGCCGATCGAATCCGGGTTGGCATCGACCAACCTCGCCGGTGTAAGAAATGGGAGCTCGGTTCCGGGACACCGGAGCCGGGCTCTGACTTTTTGTCTTGAGAGTACGACGGAATGGCCCAGCCGACCTTCTTCCAATCGCCGCCGCCCACGACCCTGGCGGCGATCGCCGCCGCCGCCAAGGCCACCCTGGTCGACCCATCCCGCGGCGAGCAGGTCGTCAAGGGACTGGCGTCGCTCGACGAGGCCGGTCCGATGCATCTGGCATTCTTCGACAACCTCAAATACGCCGACCAGCTCGCCGGGACCAAAGCGGGCGCCTGCCTGGTCAGTCCGCGATTCGAGGCGCGCGTGCCGTCCCATGTCGCAGTGCTTCGCGCCAATCAGCCGTTCCGCGCCTTCGTGCAGCTCGCGCGTGAGTTCCATGCCGACGCACTGCGGCCGCAGCCTTGGTTCGGCGACGACGGAATCTCGCCCCAAGCCATCATCGATCCCACCGCGCGCCTGGAGGACGGCGTCATCGTCGAGCCGCTGGCGGTGATCGGCGCCCATGTCGAGATCGGCTCGGGGACGATCGTTGGCGCGGGTGCCGTGATCGGCCCCCACGTCAAGATCGGTCGCGACTGCAATGTCGGCGCCCGCACCGTCATCCAGTGCGCGCTGATCGGCAATGACGTTCTGATCCATCCCGGCTGCAGCATCGGCCAGGACGGCTACGGCTTCATCTTCTTCGGCGCGGACGGGCACACCAAGGTGCCGCAGACCGGGCGGGTTCTGATCCAGAACCATGTCGAGGTCGGCGCCGGCACGACGATCGACCGGGGCAGCCTGCGCGACACGGTCATCGGCGAAGGCACCAAGATCGACAACCAGGTGCAGATTGGCCACAATGTCACAATCGGGCGGCATTGCCTGCTGGCGGCCCAGATCGGGCTGGCAGGAAGTCTCACGATCGGCGACAACGTTGCGCTCGGGGCGAAGGTTGGCATCAACAATCACCTGACGATCGGCGATGGTGCGCAGGTGACCGCGATGAGCGGCGTCAAGGACGACATTCCGCCGAACGGCCGGTGGGGCGGTTTCTTCGCCAAGCCGACCAAGCAGTGGTTCCGCGAGATCGTTGCGGTGGAACGGCTGGTGCGGGATTCGACCGCGACGAACAGGGACGAGGGACGGGAGTGATGGAGGAGTCACCCATCAAGTTTGCGGACGTCGACATCAACGAGATTCTCAAGACGCTACCGCACCGTTATCCATTTCTCCTGATCGACCGCGTGAAGAACATCCGGGCCGACTACAGCGGCATCGGCGTGAAGAACGTGTCGATCGGCGAGCCCTGCTTCCAGGGGCACTTTCCGGAGCGGCCGGTCTATCCGGGCGTGCTGATGATCGAGGGCATGGCCCAGACCGCCGGCGTGATCGGCATCAAGTCGGTCGAGGGCACGGAAAAGCCGCGCGCGGTGTATTTCCTCACCATCGACAAGTGCAAGTTCCGCAAGCCGGTGCTGCCCGGCCAGACCATCGAGTACCACATGCGCTCGATCGGCCGGCGCAAGACGATGTGGTGGTTCCACGGCGATGCCAAGGTCGACGGCGTCGTCGTCGCCGAGGCCGATGTCGGCGCGATGCTGACCGACTGACGGGCTGGTAGAAAGTTGATTGCGTCGACATGAGCAAGATTGATCCCACCGCACGCGTCGAGGATGGCGCCGTCATCGGTGAGGGGACCGTGATCGGTCCTTACTGCATCGTCGGCCCCAACGTCGTGATCGGGGCCAACTGCAGACTGATCAGCCACGTCCAGATCATGGGCCACACCACGCTCGGCGACGACAACGTGATCTCGCCCTTCGTCGTGCTCGGCGGCGCGCCGCAGGATCTCAGCTATCGCGGCGAGCCGCATCGGCTTGAGATCGGCTCCGGCTGCACCTTCCGCGAAGGCGTGACGATGAACATCGGCACCACCAAGGGCGGCGGCCTGACCAGGGTCGGCAATGCCGGGTTCTTCATGAACAATGCCCATGTCGCCCACGATTGCGTCGTCGGCGACAACGTGATCTTCGCGACCTCGGCCACACTCGGCGGCCATGTCGAGGTCGGCGATTCCGTCTACATCGGCGGTCTCTCGGCGGTGCATCAGTTCACCCGCATCGGCCATGGCGTGATGGTCGGCGGCGTCTGCGGCGTGCGCGGCGATATCATTCCGTATGGCCTGGTCAACGGCCAGTATGCCGCGCTCGAAGGTCTCAACGTCATCGGCATGAAGCGCCGCAAGTTCACCCGCGAGCGCCTCGCCACGGTGCGTGCCTTCTACCAGAAGCTGTTCCACGGTCCCGGCGTGCTCGCCGACCGCCTCGCGGCGGTGCGGCCGCTCGCCGGCGAGGATCCCGCCATTGCCGAGATCCTCGCCTTCATCGACGGCGGCCGACATCGCGCCTTGTGCCTGCCCGAGATCGGCAGGCCGACGATCGAGCCTTGAGCGCGATGGGGACGCCGGCTGCCGAGACCACGCCGCCGATCGGCATGATCGCCGCGGGCGGGGTGCTGCCCTTTGCGGTCGCCGACGAGATCGTCGCGCGCGGCCGGACGCCGGTGCTGTTCGCCCTGAAGGGCATCTGCGATCCGAAGCCGCTGGCGCGTTTCCGGCATCACTGGATCGGCCTCGGCCAGCTCGGCAATGCCCTGAAGCTGCTCAAGGCCGAGGGTGTCCGTGACCTGATGTTCATCGGCAACCTCGTTCGTCCGGCGGTGTCGGAGATCCGTTTCGACTGGGGCACGCTGCGCGAGCTGCCCTACATCTGGTCGGCCTTTCGCGGCGGCGACGATCATCTGCTGTCCGGCGTTGGCCGCATCTTCGAGCGCCACGGCTTTCACATGATCGGCGTCAAGGACGTCGCCCCCAATCTGCTCGTGCCCGAAGGGCGGCTGACGCGGAGCGGGCCCAACGATCTGGTGACCGGTGACATCGCCAAGGGGCTCGCCGTGCTGCGCGCGATGGCGCCGTTCGATGTCGGGCAGGCGGTGGTCGTGATCGACGGCCACGTCGTTGCGCTCGAGGACATCGAGGGCACCGACGGGCTGCTGGCCCGCGTGGCGCGGCTGCGTGCCGATCGCCGCATTCGTGCTGCGGCCGGGCGCGGCGTGCTGGTGAAGGCGCCCAAGGCCGGCCAGGATCTTCGCTACGACCTGCCGACCATCGGCCCGCGCACCGTCGAGGGGCTTTCAGCCGCGGGTCTCGCCGGAGTCGCCGTCGCGGCCGCCTATACGCTGCTCGCCGATCCCCAGGAGACAGTGGCTGCCGCCGATCGGGCAGGCGTGTTCATCACGGGCGTCACTGCGTGACGGCGCGGCCTCTGGCAGGCGCGGCCATGCGCAGGATCTGCCTGGTCGCGACCGAAGAGTCCGGGGATCGCCTCGGCGCCAGCCTGATGAAGGTGCTGCGCCAGCGGCTCGGCGACGGCGTCGAATTCTCCGGCGTCGGCGGCCGCGGCATGACACGCGAGGGGCTCGTCTCGCTGTTTCCGATCGAGGAGCTCTCGATCGTCGGCTTCGCGGCGGTGCTGAAGCAACTGCCCAAGATCCTCCGCCTGATCCGCGGCACGGTTGACGCGATCGTTGCGGCCCAGCCCGACGTGCTCGTCATCATCGACAGTCCCGACTTCACCCAGCGCGTGGCGAAGCGGGTTCACGCGCGCGATCCCGAGATTCCGATCGTGAACTACGTCGCACCGACCGTATGGGCGTGGCGCCCGGGCCGGGCGGGCGCGATGCGCGGCTACGTCGATCACGTGCTGGGCTTGCTGCCGTTCGAGCCGGAGGCGTTCCGAAGGCTCAATGGTCCGCCCTGCACCTATGTCGGCCATCCCCTGATCGAGCAGCTCGCCAGCCTGCGCCCCAATGCGGCAGAGCAGGCGCGCCGAGATGCCGACCCTCCCGTTCTGCTGGTGCTTCCTGGCAGCCGGCGCAGCGAGGTCGCTCGCCACATCGCCGTGTTCGGCGAGACATTGGCGCGGCTGCGCGCCCAAAACCTGGCCTTCGAAGCCGTGCTGCCCACCATCCCGCATCTCGAAGCCGCGGTGCGGGCCGGAGTCGCAAACTGGCCGCTCGTTCCGGAGATCGTCACGGGCGAGTCCGAGAAGCGGGCAGCCTTCAGGCGCGCGCGCGCCGCGCTCGCCAAGTCCGGCACGGTAACCCTGGAGCTCGCGCTGTCCGGCGTGCCGATGGTGACCGCGTATCGCGTCGGCGAGATCGAGGCGTTCATTCTCCGGCGAGTCGTCAACGTGCAATCGGTCATTCTCGCCAATCTCGTGATCGGCGAGAACGTCATTCCGGAGTTCCTTCAGGAAGCCTGCACGGCCGACAATCTCGCGCCCGTTCTCGCCGATCTCCTGGGCGACGGTCCGATACGAGCGCGCCAGGTCGAGGCATTCGATCGCCTCGACGCGATCATGTCCACGGGCGCGGCCTCGCCGAGCGTGCGCGCGGCCGACATCGTGCTGGCGACGATGCGCAGCGGGCGGCGCTGATCAGGCCTGAAGCGGCATCTTGAATTCGAAGGTCGTTCTGTCCTCGGTCGAGGTGGCCTGCAGCGTGCCGTCATGCGCTCGCGCAATCTCGGAAGCGATGTAGAGTCCAAGCCCGAGACCATGCTGGCTTGGACGCTCGCCGCGCATATAGGGCTTGAACAGATTCTGCATCGCCTTGTCCGAGATCGGCGGCCCGTGATTGGTGACATCCAGCACGAAACAGCCCTCGCTCGTCGTTGCGGAGACCTGGATCGGCTTGTCCTTGTCGCCGTAGGAGATGGCATTGCCGAGCAGGTTCGAGAACAATTGTCCGATCTTGCTGCGGTCGCATTTGACCGGCTCCGCGATGTCGATGTGGGTCTCGATCTCGTGATCGGGCCAAGCCAGCCGGATCTCGGAGACGACCTGCTCGATCACCGGCGCCAACGGTTGCCGCGCGTCGGGCTTGATCGTCAGGCCGCCGCCGAGGCGCCCCCGGGCGAAATCCATGATGTTGTCGACCAGTCCGGCCATGCGCATGACTGATTTCTGAATCATCGAAATGATCTCGGGCGCTCTGGCGCTGTCCTGGTTGCGCAGCAGCACGCGCATTCCGGCGTCGATCGAGGCCAGCGGATTGCGGAGGTCATGGCCGAGAACGCCGATGAATTGCTCTCTCAGCTCGGCGGTCCGGCGCTCGTCGAGCAGATTGGCCTCGGTGATCTTGAGCCGTTGCTCGATCGAAAACCTGCTCTTCTCGCTGAGGCCGAGGCTGGCCTGACTGAGCGCGAAGCGCTGATGAAGCTCCAGCTGGGCCGCGATCAACTCCCCGAACAGCTGAAACGTGCTGAGGATTTCGGGCCGGTCCAGCTCGCGCGGCGCTGGATCGATCGCGCACAGGGTGCCCCAGATGGTCCCGTCGGACAGGGTGATCGGAGCGGAGATGTAGCTGCGAAAGCCGTAGAGCTTTGGCGTCGGGTGATCGCGAAACATGCGATCTGTCTCGACGTCGCCGATGACGACAGCTTCGCCGCGCTCCCGGACCTCGCTGCAGATCGTCGTCTTGACGCGCAGCTCGCCGCCCTCTTTCAGGCCGAAATTGATGTCGTCGCGGACCGCACAACAGACCCATCGACCCGAGGTCACGCGCGCGACCGCAACGAATCCCATCCCGGTGATCCTGCTCACCGAGTCCAGAATTTTGGGAACGGCGTCGAGCTGCTGGACAGCATGGACGTCCGGGTTGGGATTGGTCGTCATCGTATGCTCGAGCTGGTCCCCGATCCAGGATGCAAGTCGTGTCTTCAATTTGCACCGTTCAACGCATTGAGCCCCGGAACGTTCGCCGGAACAAAATGATCGTCGTGCGATTGAATGACATTGGACAGGAGACAGAGTGTCCCGCGGTCGGCTCACAAGAAAAACAGTTCTGGTCGTTGAGGACGAGGGGCTGATCCGCGCCAACGCTGTCGACATGATCAGAGACCTCGGTTTCGACGTCATCGAGGCCGTTGACGCCGATCAGGCCATTTCGCTTCTCGAGCGATGTGACCGTGTATCGGTCGTTTTCACGGATATCCAAATGCCCGGTTCGATGGACGGCCTTCGGTTGGTCGCCGTCATCAGGGACCGCTGGCCCCCGGTTGCGCTCCTAGTGACGTCAGGTCAGGTGACCCCTTCGGAATTGCCGTCGGGCGCGCGCTTCCTTGCCAAGCCATATGGGGCCGAGCAGCTCAGGTCTCATCTCGAGGCGCTGGCCTGATGCACTCCCGACTGGTGCCGCGAGTTAGAAAGGTGCTCAGAAAGGTGCGACCTCACAAACGAAACGGCGCCGTCGGGATCGACGGCGCCGTTCGAGAGCGGAATTGCGCTGCGGTGCGGCTCAGCCGCGCTTGTCCATGTCGACATAGTTGCGCGTCGTGACGCCGGTGTAGAGCTGGCGCGGACGGCCGATCTTCTGTTGCGGATCCTCGATCATCTCGCTCCACTGGCTGATCCAGCCGACGGTGCGGGCGACGGCGAACAGCACCGTGAACATCGACACCGGGAAGCCCATCGCCTTCAGGGTGATGCCCGAGTAGAAGTCGACGTTCGGATAGAGCTTGCGCTCGATGAAGTACTGATCGCTGAGCGCGATCTTTTCGAGCTCCATCGCGACCTTGAGCATCTGATCGTCGGCGTGGCCCGTCTCCTTGAGCACCGCGTGACACATCTTCTGCATGATCTTGGCGCGCGGGTCGTAGTTCTTGTAGACGCGATGGCCGAAGCCCATCAGGCGCACGTCGCTGTTCTTGTCCTTCACCTTGGCGATGAAGTCCGGAATCTTGTCGACGGTGCCGATCTCGGCCAGCATGTTCAGCGCGGCCTCGTTGGCGCCGCCGTGTGCCGGACCCCACAGGCAGGCGATGCCGGCGGCGATGCAGGCAAACGGGTTGGCGCCCGAGGAGCCGGCGATGCGCACCGTCGAGGTCGAGGCGTTCTGCTCGTGATCGGCGTGCAGGATGAAGATCTTGTCGAGCGCGTCGGCGAGAACCGGGTTCGGCTTGTACTCCTCGCACGGCACCGCGAAGCACATGTTCAGGAAGTTCTCGGCGAAGGAGAGCGAGTTCTTCGGATAAACGAAGGGCTGGCCGATGGTGTATTTGTAGGCCATCGCCGCCAGGGTCGGGATCTTCGCGATCATCCGCATCGACGCGATCATGCGCTGCTTCGGATCGTTGATGTCGGTGGAGTCGTGGTAGAACGCGGCGAGCGCGCCGACCGAAGCGACCATGACCGCCATCGGATGCGCGTCACGGCGGAAGCCGTGGAAGAAGCGCGACATCTGCTCGTGCACCATCGTGTGATGGGTCACGCGATAGTCGAAATCCTGCTTCTGGGCCTTGGTCGGAAGCTCCCCGTACAGCAGCAGATAGCAGGTTTCCAGGAAGTCGCCCTTCTCGGCGAGCTGCTCGATCGGGTAGCCGCGGTATTCCAGGACGCCGGCGTCGCCGTCGATATAGGTGATCTTGGACTGGCAGCTGCCGGTCGAGGTGAAGCCCGGGTCATAGGTGAACATCCCGGTCTGGGCGTAGAGCTTGCCGATGTCGATGACGTCGGGACCCACGGTGCCGCTCAGGATCGGAAGATCGAAATTCTTGTTGCCGACGGTGAGGGTCGCGGTCTTGCTTGCGGATTTTGCGTCCATCGTTTGTCCCCGATGAGATCGTTAGGCTTGGCCCTTGTTCTTTTTGAGAGATGGCAGGGCAGGTGGACTTTATCTAGTGCGGTGGCTTTGACATTCGCGTCACTGTCGCTGCCAACAGCTTAAGCGAGGGTCAAATCCGAAACCGTACTGGAATCTTATACTTACTAGTGTCCTTCGGCCCTAACATCCGTCAACGAGCCCGCCGCAACGTATGAAGAATGTCCGAGCCGGGAAAACCAGTGGGTGCCGCGCAAATGCGTATCGTATTGCCCTGTGCGCTGCAAGATGGGGAGCAATGCGACCTTATGAGGTGGTCTGGTCCTCCAGACGGCCCAAGGATTCATCACGCCCCAGGATCGCCAGAACGTCGAAAATACCGGGTGAGGTGGTTCGGCCGGTGAGCGCCGCGCGCAGCGGCTGCGCCACCGCGCCCAGCTTGAGATTGTTGGCTTCAGCAAACGCACGCAGCGCGGCTTCCGTGGCCGGTCCGCTCCAGGACTCGACAGCGGCCAGCGCCTCATGCAGCCGGCCGATCAAGGCACGGCTGTCCGGCGTCAGCAGGGCGGCGGCCTTGGCGTCGATCGGAAGCGGCCGGTCGGCAAAGATGAAGGCGGCGCCGTCGATCAGCTCCAAGAGCGTCTTGGCGCGCTCCTTGAGGCTGGGCATCGCCTGGGTGAGCTGCGCGCGCGTGGCGTCGTTGAGCTTGGCCTTGAGAGCCGCGCCGTTCGGCACGTAATTCAGCACGTCCTCGAACTGGCGCACCAGCGCCGCATCGTCGCTGTGGCGGATATAGTGGCCGTTGAGGTTCTCGAGCTTGGCGAAGTCGAACCGCGCCGCCGAGCGGCCGATCGCCGGCAGGTCGAACGCCTTGATCATCTCCTCGGTCGAAAAGATCTCCTGGTCGCCATGGCTCCAGCCGAGCCGCACCAGGTAATTGCGCAGTGCCGACGGCAGATATCCCATCGCACGGTAGGCGTCGACGCCGAGCGCACCGTGGCGCTTCGACAGCTTCGAGCCGTCCGGCCCGTGAATCAGCGGGATGTGCGACATCGACGGCACCGTCCAGCCGAGCGCATCGTAGATCTGCTTCTGGCGCGCGGCGTTGATCAGATGGTCGTCGCCGCGGATGACGTGGGTGACGCCCATGTCGTGGTCGTCCACGACCACCGCCAGCATGTAGGTCGGATTGCCATCGCCTCGCAGCAGCACGAGGTCGTCGAGGTTCTCGTTCTGCCAGACCACGCGGCCCTGGACCTGATCCTCGATCACGGTCTCGCCGGTCAGCGGCGCGCGCAGCCGGATCGTCGGCTTGACGCCTTCGGGCGCCTCCTTTGGATCGCGGTCGCGCCACATGCCGTCGTAGAGCCGGGTGCGGCCTTCCGCGCGCGCCTTTTCGCGCATCGCGGCCAGCTCCTCGGCGGTGGCATAGCAGCGATACGCCATGCCGCTGGCGAGCAGTTGTTCGGCGACCTCGCGATGGCGCGCGGCGCGGCTATATTGGTAGATGACCTCGCCGTCCCAATCGAGCTCGAGCCATTTCAGGCCGTCCAGGATGGCGTCGATGGCCGCCGTGGTCGAGCGCTCACGGTCGGTGTCCTCGATCCGCAGCAGCATCTTGCCGCCGCGGCCCCGCGCATACAGCCAGTTGAACAGGGCCGTCCGGGCGCCTCCGATGTGGAGAAAGCCGGTCGGGGAGGGGGCAAAGCGCGTGACGATCGGGGAGGTCATGGGCGGCAGCACGAAATCCAGGCAGGGGCTATGAAGGGCGGGGGGTGTATAGCAGGCCTATCGCATAACTAAAGCCTTCCTTGGGGGAAGCGGATTTGGCAGATAGGCTGCCAAATTCCGGAGCAGGATATTCTTGATGACCACGACGACAGACACGGCGACGACGGCAGAGGCAGGGCGCGACTTCATCCGCGACATCGTCCAGGCCGATCTCGACAGCGGCAGGCACAAGACGATCGTCACCCGGTTCCCGCCGGAGCCGAACGGCTACCTGCATATCGGCCATGCCAAGTCGATCGGTCTCAACTTCGGCATTGCCCAGGAGTTCGGCGGCCGCTGCAATCTGCGCTTCGATGACACCAATCCGACCAAGGAAGAGCAGGAATATATCGATTCCATCCAGGCCGACGTGCGCTGGCTCGGCTATGACTGGGGCGACAACCTGTTCTTCGCTTCGGATTATTTCGAGCGGCTCTACGATTGGGCGGAAGGGCTGATCAAGGCCGGGCTCGCCTATGTCGACGACCAGTCGCAGGAGGAGATCCGCCTGTCGCGCGGCACGCTCACCGAGCCCGGCAAGAACAGCCCGTTCCGCGACCGCACGGTCGAGGAGAATCTCGACCTGTTCCGGCGCATGAAGGCCGGCGAATTCCCGAACGGCGCGCGCGTGCTGCGCGCCAAGATCGACATGGCCGCCGGCAACATCAACCTGCGCGACCCCGTGCTGTACCGGATCATGCACGCCCATCACCCGCGCACCGGCGACGCCTGGAAGATCTATCCGAGCTACGACTACGCCCACGGGCAGTCGGACGCGATCGAGGGCGTGACGCACTCGATCTGCACGCTCGAGTTCGAGGACCACCGGCCGCTCTACGATTGGTTCCTGGACAAGCTGCCGGTGCCGTCGCATCCGCACCAGTACGAGTTCGCGCGGCTCAACCTGACCTACACGCTGCTGTCGAAGCGCGTGCTGACGCGGCTGGTGCAGGACGGCCATGTCTCAGGCTGGAACGATCCACGCATGCCGACCATCGCCGGCCTGAAGCGGCGCGGCGTGCCGCCGGCTGCGGTGCGCGAGTTCATCAAGCGCATCGGCATCGCCAAGGCCAACAGCATCGTCGACGTCGGCATGCTCGAATTCTGCATTCGTGAGGAGCTGAACCGCACGGCGCTGCGTCGGATGGCCGTGCTGCGGCCGCTGAAGGTAGTGATCGAGAATTATCCGGAAGGCCAGGTCGAGGAGCTCGATGCGATCAACCACCCCGACGATCCCGCAGCCGGCACGCGCAGGATCGCCTTCGGCCGCGAGCTCTATATCGAGCAGGACGACTTCATGGAGAACCCGCCGAAGAAGTTCTTCCGGCTGTCGCCGGGCAACGAGGTGCGGCTGCGCTACGCCTATTTCATCAAGTGCCGCGACGTCATCAAGAACGACGCCGGCGAGATCGTCGAGCTGCGTTGCACCTATGATCCCGCGACCAAGGGCGGCAACGCGCCGGATGGACGCAAGGTCAAGGCGACGATGCACTGGCTGCCCGCTGCGCAGTCGCTGACCGCCGAGATCCGCCTCTACAACCAGCTGTTCGCCAATCCGAGCCCCAATGCGGCCGACTTCACCGCCGATCTCAATCCCAACTCGCTCGAGGTCCTGACCGACGCGCGCATCGAGCCGGCGATCGCCGAGAGCAATTCGGACGCGCCGATGCAATTCGAGCGCCAGGGCTACTTCGTCCGCGATCCGGATTCGACGCCCGACAAGCTCGTGTTCAACCGCACCATCGGCCTGCGCGACACCTTTGCGAAGGAGGTCGCGAAGGGATGAGATGGGGACCGCAGCCGCAGCTCAATTGATCGCTGCGAGGCCGGCCTCGGTCAGCGTTGGCACGCCATCGCTGACCTCCACCAGGCCGCGCTCCGCGAGGAGCGAGAGATCATCGTCGGCGACGGGGGAGAGCGTGAGCCGGTGGGCCTTGATGTCCCGCAACGTCCAGCGCAGGTGGATCGCCGTGTCGAGCGCGAGGTCGGCAAAGGGATCGTCATTGTCATGGTGGTCCATACCCGCATAAGCCCGTGCGGTGCCGAAAGTTCCAATGACGTTCCCGGCACCGGGATTGGATTCTCGTTCCGTTCCGCTAGTCGGATTCCCCGTGGTTTCGCTAGCCTCCATGCCCGTGAAGTAACGGGTGGTGTGGGCAATGGCGGAGCCGGTCAGGCCGCCGGGAGGGCGTCGCGGGATCGCGGGCGCGATGGCCGATGTCTGGCCGCCGCGCGGCGCGCTGGCCGGCGGCTGGCCCGCGATCGGGTCCGGCGCGTCGTCGGCATTCGCCGCCCGCCTGAAGAGCTGGGCGGTCGAGGAGGCCGGGGCGGGCCGGCTGCTGCCCTGGGTGCCGGTGGCGTTCGGGGCCGGCATCGCGCTGTACTTCACCGCCGATCACGAGCCGGTGCTCTGGATCGCCGCCACCACCGCGGCGCTGCTCTGCATCGTCGCCATCATGATGCGGCGGCATCGGATGTTTCCGGTTGCCGTGATGATCGCAGCTGCAGCGTGCGGCTTTGCCGCGGCGACCATCAAGACCGCGCGTGTCGCACATCCGGTGCTGGCGCGGCCGTTGTATTCGGTGGCGCTGTCCGGCTTCGTCGAGGCGCGCGACATCCGCGAACGCAGCGATCGGATCGTGCTGCGCGTCGCCGCGATGGAGAGCCAGCGCAGCAGCATCAGCCTCGCGCGCGTGCGGCTCGCGGTGCGTAAGGGCACGGCGCCCGAGGTCGGCAGCTTCGTGCAGCTCAAGGCGCGGCTGCTGCCGCCGATGGCCCCGGTGCGGCCGGGATCCTACGACTTCGCGCGCGACATGTTCTTCCAGGGCATCGGCGCCTCCGGCTTCGTGATGGGCGCGATCACGACGGCGACGCCGCCGCAGGCCGCCGGCTTCGGCCTGGGCTATGCGGCGGCCATGCAGGGCCTGCGCGATGCGATCGACGCACGCATCCGCGCCCGTCTGACGGACGATGAGCGCGCCATCGCCACCGCGCTGCTGACCGGCCGGCGCGACGCCATCACGCCCGATGTCAACGATGCGATGTTCGTCTCCGGCCTCGGCCACGTGCTGTCGATCTCAGGCTATCACATGGCCGTCGTCGCCGGCGTCGTGTTCTTCGCCGTGCGCGCGCTGCTGGCGCTGATCCCAGGTCTGACCGTGAGCCATCCGATCAAGAAATGGGCGGCCGCGGCGGCGCTGGTCGCGGCGGCGTTCTACCTGCTGCTGTCGGGCGCGGAGGTCGCGACGCAGAGATCGTTCTTCATGACGGCCGTGGTGCTGATCGCGGTCATGGTCGATCGCCGCGCCGTCACCTTCCGCACGCTCGCGGTCGCGGCGATGATCGTGCTGATCGCGGCACCCGAAGCGCTGGTGCATCCGAGCTTCCAGATGTCGTTCGCGGCGACGCTCGGCCTGGTCGCGCTGGTGCAGTTCGGCCTGCCCAAACTGTTTGCGACGCCGGACAGCTCCACGACGCAGCGCATCGCGCTGTGGGGCGGCCGCGAGCTCGCGATGCTGCTGCTGGCCTCGCTGATCGCGGGGCTTGCGACCACGCCCTATGCCGCGTTCCACTTCCATCGCGTCACGCCCTATGGCGTGCTCGCCAATCTCGCGGCGATGCCGGTGGTTTCGGTGCTGGTGATGCCCGCCGGACTGCTCGGCCTGCTGGCGGCGCCGTTCGGGCTCGACGGTCCCTGGTGGACGCTGATGGGCCTCGGCATCGACTGGATGATCGCGGTGACGCGCTGGGTGGCGGCGCTGCCTGGCGCGGTCGGGCGCATCCCGGGCTTCGGCATCGGTCCGCTGATCCTGGCCAGCCTCGGCGTCATCCTGATCGGCCTGCTGCGCACACCGCTGCGCTGGTCGGGTGCCGTCGGGCTCGTGGTGGCCACCGCGTGGGCCGCCACGACGCCGCTGCCCGATGTCCTGATCGCCGGCGATGGGCGTGCGGTGGCGGTGCGCGGTCGTGACGGACGCCTGCATGTGATGCGCACCGGCAAGGACGTGTTCGCCACCAAGGAGTGGCTCGCGGCCGACGCCGATGCCCGGCTGCCGGCGGATTCATCGCTCGCCGATGGCGTCTCCTGCGACGAGGCGGGCTGCGTGGTCGCGATGGTCGACGGCCGATTCGCCGCCTTGACCCTGCGCGCCGAGGCGCTCGACGATGATTGCGCCCGTGCCGCGCTGATCGTCACCGCGCGCGCCGCGCCGTCATCCTGCGCGGCGGCCGTCATCGATCGCCAGCGCCTGCAGCAGCAGGGCGCCTTGATGCTGGTGCAGCGGGGCACCGGCTTCTCCGTCACGCCGGTGCGCGCCGGCGGCACCGACCGCCCGTGGTGGCCGGCGCCCGCCGAGGCCGGCGAGTTCGACACGACGCTGACGCCGCGTGCGCCGGTGTCGCGGCTTCAGGACGCGACGCCGCCGGAGACGGAGCAGGGCGAGCAGGATTGAGCGCCGGACAGCTCGAACGTGCTGAGATGATACAACGTGCTGAGATGATACTCGGTGTCGTCGGGTCCATCGAACAGCGAGGGACCTTCGACCAGCGTGAACGCAGCGCCCGGATATCGTTGCCAGACGGCGATGTCATCAACCGTGACCGTTAGCCATCCGAACGCAAGCATGTAGCGGCCGGGCTCGGTGATCCGGTCGGCCTTGTTCCAATCGATCTTGTTGACCGCGGCGGCAAGCTCCCCCGGCACACAATGCCGGCCGAGGGATGTCGTTCCTATTCGATGCGATGCCGGAGCGTGAGGTTCGCCCGAAAGGACCTTGCGCTTGCAGAAACCAAATCTCCCCCGGCCGAAAGCTCGCTCATGACCGAGAGAAATGCGGACGCGCAGGCGCTCAGGTGATGCTGATGCGGCGAATCGGTGTGGCCTGCGAAGCCGGAACGTCCTCCGCCATGCCCGGGCGGCGCTCGGCCGGCTGCTTGCTGACCGGCAATTGTAGCACGGTGACGCGCTGGCCCTCGCAGAGCTGGGTCACCAGCACGTGGCGGCCGTCGGCGAATTCGATCGCGTCGTGATGGCGATCGGGGATGTGCGTCTCGATGCTGTTGAACTTCGCGACGCGCTCGCGGATCGTCCGGGTCCAGAGCCAGCGGCTGTCGTAGCGGACGTCCTCGACAAATGCCAACTCGGTGCCGGGCAGCATGCAGACGGCGACGGTCGGCTCGCTCTCGAGGGCGAAGCCGCGGGTGGCGGTGCCGCGGAAGGTCATCGAGATCAACGTCTCGCCGACCTTGGCGGGACGGGACGCAACCGCATGGAGGCTGTAGTCACACATCGGATCGCTCCTCGTTGAGAGATAGCCGACCCACGCTCCCCCCGGACAGGCGCAGGCCTCTATCAGAGTGGACATCGATGGTGATGTTAGCGCGCGCTTCACGGCAATTCTGCGCTGATCTGCACCGCGTGCGCCCGCGGGCGATCACAAGCGTTTGAGCATGCCGCGCTGCACATCCTGAGGTGCATTCGCGTGTGACCAATTTCGATCGGCGGCGAAGCGCGTGCGCCCGTCGCCGATCGACCGATCGCGTCCGCGATCAGTACTTGCGATACAGCCCGACCAGCTTGCCTTGGATCTTCACCCGGTTCGGCGGCAGGATGCGGACCTCGTAGGCGGTGTTGGCCGGCTCCAGCGCGATCGATGCGCCGCGGCGGCGGAAGCGCTTCAACGTCGCTTCCTCATCGTCGATCAGCGCTACCACGATGTCGCCGGTGTCGGCGGTCTCGTTGCGCTGGATCAGCGCCATGTCGCCGTCGAGGATGCCGGCATCGACCATGGAGTCGCCGCGCACCTCGAGCGCATAGTGATCGCCGTTGCCGAGCATGTCGGCGGGCACGCTGATGGTGTGGCTGCGCGTCTGTAGCGCCTCGATCGGGGTACCGGCGGCGATGCGGCCCATCACCGGCACCGCAACGGGGCGCTCGCCATCGTCCAGCGCGGGAGTGCTGGTGCGCACCTTGCCGAGATTGCCCTCGATCACCGATGGGGTGAAGCCGCGGCGGTTGTTGGCGGCCTGTGACAGCTCGGGCAGCTTGATCACCTCGATCGCGCGGGCGCGGTTGGGCAGCCGGCGGATGAAGCCGCGCTCCTCGAGCGCCGTGATCAGGCGATGAATGCCGGACTTCGAGCGCAGATCGAGCGCATCCTTCATCTCGTCGAAGGACGGCGGCACGCCGGCTTCCTTGAGCCGCTCGTTGATGAACCGCAGAAGTTCGTACTGTTTGCGCGTCAGCATCTCGACCTGGTCCCCAGTTTGTTGTCGTCCGAGTCCAGGAGCTGCGCCTTGAGCACAAACCGGCTGAGAGCGCCTTGGAGTCGGACCATCATCGCGTCGCCCGCAACATACTAAAAACAAATCATGAACGGACACTATATGTTCGATGTGTGTTCCGCAATCCTTAAATTGTAGTGAACGGGCCGGGCTTTGCCGGGGGAAACGGCCTAGCTCGGCAGGCGCAGGATCTCGCACGGGCTGCCGGCGGCGGCCTTCGGCGCAAACGCCCGCCGGATCACCAGCGCCTGCGAGAGCGCGAGATTGCCGAGCAGCGACGAATCCTGCTGGGTCACCGGCGTTGCGATCAGGGTGCCGTCGGCGCGCTCCTCGAGCCGCGCCCGAAGATAGTCCTCGCGCGAATCGTTGGCCCCCAGCTCGCGGCCGAGCAGGGCGGTCTCGCGTGGCATGCGAGCTTCGTCGCGGCCGAGCAGCCGCCGAATCAGCGGCACCAGGAACAGGATGGCGCAGACATAGGACGACACCGGATTGCCGGGCAGTCCGATCACCCTCATGTCGCCGAGCCGTCCGTGCATCATCGGCTTGCCCGGCCGCATCGCGATCTTCCAGAACGCCATCTCGACGCCCTCGGCTTCGAGCGCCTTCTTGACCAGGTCGTGATCGCCGACCGAGGCGCCGCCGGTCGTGATCAGGATGTCGGCCTTGGCCTCGCGCGCCCGCCGGATCCCGGCGATCGTGGCCTCCATCGTATCCGCGGCGGTGCCGAGATCGATCGGTGTCGCGCCCTCGCTGCGCACCAGCGCCCGCAGGGCGTAGCCGTTGGAATAGACGATCTGGCCCGGGCCGGGCGTCGAGCCCGGCATCACCAGCTCGTCGCCGGTGGCGAGCAGCGCCACCTTCGGCCGGCGCCGCACCGGCAGTGCCGGATGATTCATGCTGGCCGCCAGCGACAGGTCGCGGTCGCTGAGCCGGCGGCCCGCCTTCAGCAGCACCATGCCCTGGTGGAAGTCGACGCCCGCGGGCCGAATGTGCCGGCCCTTGATGGCCGCCTCGTTGATCACGACATGGCCATCTTCGGCGATCGTGTCCTCCTGGATCACCACCGCGTCGGCGCCCTCAGGGACAACGCCACCAGTGAAGATGCGCGCCGCCTCGCCGGGTCCGACCACGCGATCGAACGGCCGCCCCGCCGCGACCTCGCCGATCACCCTCAGCCGCACCTTGGCCTGGGCTGCGTCCGCCGCGCGCACGGCGTAGCCGTCCATCGCCGACATCGCCTCGGGCGGCTGCGTCCGCAGCGCCGCGAGGTCCCGCGCCAGGATGCGGTGAAACGCCTCGTCCAGCGTCACCAGCTCCTCGGCCAGCGGCTCGGCGCCGGCGAGCACGGCGGACAACGCATCGGACACCGGCATCAGGGCCATGAGAGTTCCTTCGGACGGAGACGGCAGATCGAATGAGTCGCCTTCTAACCGAACGCGCACGGCTCGGCCAAGGGCTCAGGCCGCTTCCTGCCTTCTGATCGTCTGATGTGGGCCGCGTCCGGGCCGCTGCCTCACGATCGCGCGAGAAACCTTGCAATCAGTGCGCAGAAGGTCGACCGCGGTGCCAAGGCGTTGGCCGATGCGCCGTTCCGATTAGCTCCCGCCCCGCGTTCTATCCCGCAGCCGCGCGACAGGCTGCTCGCTCGGTCGTGTGCAGGATGTCCGCCACCATGTTCCGCAGCCAGACCGATGCTGCATCACGATCGAGCTGCAGCGGCCAGACCATCGAGACGGCCGGCAGCCGCAGCTTCAACGGCGCGGGACAGAGCGCCAGCCCAAACCGCGGCCCGTAGAGCCTTGCCATCCTGGTCGGTATCGTCGTGATTACCGGTGATGCGGCGACCGTCGCCAGCACGCTGAGGAATTCCGAGGAGGCCGAGACCACGTTGAGCTCGGTCCCGATCTCATCCAGCGCCGCCTCCAGACAGCCCTGCAGGCTGTTGGTCAGCGTCACCAGCGCGTGCGGAAGCGACAGATAGTCGGCGAGGCTGATCGGCGTTTTCATCGCGATGCGCTTTGGATTGTAGACGCAGCTCAGAGCCTGCTCGAACAGGAATTGCGATCTGTGCCGCTGCGCCACGGCCTCGAAGCAGCCGACCGCGACATCCAAGGCGCCATCGTCGAGCAGGCGATGCACTTCGTTACGCTCGGTCGGCCGGCTGAGAAGCCGCACGCCGGGCGCCGTTCGACGGAGCACCGCGGTGAGCTCGGGGATCAGCAGCAGCTCGACCTCACTTGAAAATCCCAGGCGGATGGTGCGCTGCTCGGTCGCCGGGTCGAACTCCGGTGCGGCATGCAGCGCTGCCTGCATCTGCCCCAGCGCCGCCCGAACCGGCCCGGCGAGCACCGCAGCCTTTGGCGTCGGCTGCATGACGGCGCCGACGCGGACGAACAGCTCGTCCTGCAGCAGCACGCGAAGCGTCGACAGCGTATGGCTCATCGCAGGCTGACCCACCTTGAGGCGTGCGGCCGCGCGCGTCACGCTGCGCTCCTGCATGAGCGCGTCGAACGCGACCAGCAGATTGAGGTCGAAGGAGCGAAGATCGAAGTGATCGATGGACTGCATGAGCTGGATCGATTTGAGGAATGTATGACCTAGTCCTAGATCTCGGCCCAGACAAGACCACCGTTCGGATCGAGGCCGCCAGACATGCAGGACATCACGACCTATCGCGTCGGAGACGCCACCATCACCAGGATCTTCGAGATCGGCCTCGATGCGGTCGAGGGCGAGTTTTTGTTTCCGGGCGTAGAAGCAGACAGCATCGTTCGGGAACGAGGCCAGGTGGGGCCGGGATCGGTCGATCCGCACACGGGATCGTTGCGCCTGAGCATCCATAGCTGGCTGGTGCGGACGCCGGAGCGGGTGGTCCTGATCGACACGGCCACCGGCAATGACAAGGAGCGGCCCGGCGCAGCAGTTCTGCATCGCTTGAACGAGCCGTTTCTCGACCGGCTGCGGGCGGCCGGCGTCGCCCCTGGCGATGTCGATCTCGTCTTGATGACGCATCTGCACGCGGATCATGTGGGGTGGAATACGCAGCTTGCCGATGGCCGTTGGACGCCGGTGTTTCCGAACGCCCGGTACGTTTTCTCAGGCCGCGAGCGCGCCTATCTGGCGGCACTGTCGGCCGCTGACGGCTCGGATGCCGCGATCAGGGATGCGGCCGGTCTCGGTCGCATGCTGCATCCGCCGCTGCCAGGGGTCTACGAAGACAGCGTGCTGCCGATCGTCGAGGCCGGCCTCGCGCGTGAGATCACGGTCGATGGCAGCGAGGTCGTGGATGGCTTCCGCTATCTGCCGAGCCCTGGTCACAGCATCGATCACGCCTGCATCAGCCTCACCTCGCGTGGCGAGCGCGCGCTGTTCTGGGGCGATGTGATGCATCATCCGCTGCAGGTCGCGCGTCCGGATTGGAACTCGGTGTACTGCGAATTTCCGGACGCGGCGCGGAGCTCGCGCCAATGGGCGATGAACCATGCCGCCGAGACTGGCTCCATCGTGTTCACGACCCACTTCGCCGAGTCCTCGGCCGGGCGGATCAGCCGCGACGGCGACCGGTTCGCGTGGCAGTTCGCCTGATCCGAGGTGACCATGACCGAGAACGCAACGTCCTCCTCGCGCATCGTTTCCGAGCGCCGCCTGATCGAAGGCCCGGTGTCCGATGTACAGCTTCAGCTCATCAACAAGCGCCGGCATGACGTGCAACGGTTCTCGGCCGAGCGCACGCTGGTGATGATGCACGGCGCCACCTTTTCATCCGCCAGCCTGTTCGACGTCGCGGTTGGTGGCGCCTCCTTCATGGATGTCCTGGCGCAGGCCGGCTACGATGTCTGGGCCGTCGATGCGCGCGGCTATGGCGGCTCCAGCCGGCCGCCGGAGATGTCGCGGGCGGCCGAGGAGGGATCTCCATTGGTCAATGCGCGGACCGCCGTGGACGATTTCGGCGCGGCGGTGGACTTCATCTGCCGGCATCGCGACGTCCCGCGCGCCAACGTGCTCGGCATGTCCTGGGGCGCCACCGTCGCGGGCATGTTCGCGAGCGCGGCGAGCGCGAAGCTCGAGAAGCTGATCCTGGTGACGCCGCTCTGGCTGTCCAGCGAGCCGCTGCGCATCGACGCCGGCGGACCGCTCGGCGCGTATCGGATCGTCAGCCCGCGCGCGTTCGAGGCTGCGTGGCGCGGCGCCGCTCCGGAGCAGGCGCGGGACAAGCTGATTCCGGACGGCTGGTTCGAGTCCTGGGCGGAGGCGACGCTCGCGACCGATCCGGACTCGCCGTACCCCGGCGCGATCCGTGCGCCTTCGGGCGCGGTGCAGGACGTGCGCGAGCATTGGACCGTGGACCAGCCGATCTACGATCCCAGCACGATCAACTGCCCTGTTCTCGTGCTCTCGGCGGAATGGGATGTGGACGTTCGCTTCGACGTGGCGCACGACCTGTTCGTTCGTCTCGTGAGCGCGCCGTACAAGCGCCTGGTCGAGATCGGGCAGGGCACGCACATGATCCTGATGGAGCGGAATCGACGGCAGGCGTTCGACGCGGTGATCGGATTTCTGGACGAGCGCGTCGTGCCGGCGCGTTGATCGTCGCGCGGACGGCCTGCACCGCGTTAGAGCGGATGCCGAATCCAGACATTCGGCTCGACATAGGCGGCATGGTCGTGCTCGACCGACGCGAGCACGGGCACGAGAGCAGCGGGGACCTCGATCTCACCCGAGCGATCGAAGGTCACGCCGGTCCATTGCGACCACTCGGCGAGCGTGCCGACGATGGTCATCGAGCACGGCGCGATCTTGACGATCTCGCCACCGATGCCGAGGTGCGTGCGCAGCCAGGAATCGACCAATCGGCCGTCTTCGCGCCGCTGATCGAGATAGGCGCGCATCGGCGTCCGCGGCGCCAGATGTTTCTGGTTCGGTCGCACCGGCGCATACAGCTCGGCAAAACCTTTGGCGCGTGCGCAGCCTTTCAGAGCCGCGAGCATCGCGCGCGAGCTGCCCGGCACCCGCGCCTTCGGCAGCAGCGCGATCTCCAGCGCGCTCATCGTCGTCGTCGGCCGCCCCAGCAGGCGGTCCTCGTGACCCCAGCGGATCACCTCGTCCCAGCCCGCATCCGGCAGCGTGCGGCGGCCCTCGATGCCGAAGGTGAAGGGGACGGCGAAGCGCGCCCGACCACCTCGTCACCGGCGAGCGCCGCGTAGGCGCAGTCCGCATAATGGTCGAACACGGGCGAGTCGAAGTACAACATCGCCGTCCGGTCTTGACGCATGAACTCGAGCTAAAGACCATCGAGCCCGGGCGAGAACACGCGCGGGATCAGGTCGGCCGATCACGCAAACAAATGATGTCGAGGGGCATTCGGTTCTTCCGGGCGGCGGGGCGTGCAGGAGCGGACAGCTTAGGCGGTCGGGCCGTCTGCGACCAGCGGATGCGGCGGGAGACGGGCCGGATGGCGCGGTTGCCGGCGGTCGAATTTAGGATTCGCTTTTTCGGAAAAATCTGCTATGCTGATTTGGTCCCGTGCTCGACAGGAGGGGCGCTTCGCGATCGTCACGGACGTGGAGCGCGGGATGCGGTGGCCGCGACGTGTCGCAGCGTGCCCTGATGGCGCGCGGACGAACGGCATGGCGCGGACGTGAAGTCGCGTGGTCCTGGCATCCCGAAGCTGATGCCAAGCCGGCGGGTGATGATGATCCCGACGGCGACGGTGGCCAACAAGCCGGGCACCGGGGAGATCGCGTATAAACGTGAAGACCATCGCGCAGGGAATGCCGGATGTCGGCTGGACCTGTGGTGACTGCCGCCTGCTTTTTTTCTGCAGGCGGGCCATGGGTTGCGGCCAGCAGCCCGGCATTCCCTGCGCCCTCCGATTGGAGGAGGGTGAGATGAGAGCAGCAAAGCTCGGGCACATCGTGTCGCGAGAACAATCTTGCATGAGTGGGCACCGTCATTGCGAGCGCAGCCTTTCAGAACGTCACGCCGCTGGCCATGACGCACCCTTGCGCGATGCGATCAGATCCCGAGCGCCTCCAGCGCCGCGGCGATGTCGTCCGTCGAGCGCACCAGCACCGCCTGCAGCCCGCTGGCCCGCGCGCCGTCGATGTTTTCAGCGAGATCGTCGAAGAATACGATGCGCTCGGCGGGCACGCCGATCGCATCGACCACATGCGCGTAGGCCTCGGCATCCGGCTTTCGCAGGCCGATCGACGACGACAGGAAGATCTCGCGAAAGTGACCAAGCAGGTCGGCGTAGCGCGGCGAGAAGTGATCGATGTGCGGCTGGTTGGTGTTGGAGAAGGCATAGAGCGGCAGTTTCTCCGCCGCGCGTGCGAGCAGCGGGGCGATGCCGGGCATCGGACCGACGAAGATCGCGTTCCAGCCCTCGAGAAACTGCGCGTCGGTGATGTCGATGCCGAGCTGCCGGCGCAGGTTGGCGAAGAAGTCGGCGTCGGAGACCGTGCCGCGCTCATGCCCGTGGTAGATCTCGTCGCGCACGAAGCGCGCGGCGAGATGCTCCGGCGCGCAGCCGGCATGCGCGGCCCAGCGCGAGACGACCTGGACGAAATCGATGTCGATGACGACGCGGCCGAGATCGAACAGCAGCGCGTCGGCGTCGCCGGGGCGGAGAGCGGAGGAGGGCATGGAGGGGGGCGTCGATGGCTGGCGTTGAACGGAAGGGCCTCCGCCTCAATAACGGTAGGGCTCGATGTCGACCAGCGGAAACGCGCTGACGACGCTCGGCTGGTTGGTGGCGGTTGCCGGATGCAGGTAGGAGCCGTTGAGCTCGGCGAACGAGGTGACGCCGAGCAGGCCGAGCGCGCGGATGACCTCGTCCTCCAGCAGCTCGAGCATGCGCAGGATGCCGTCCTCGCCGGCCGCGGCGAGCGCCCAGCATTGCAGCCGGCCGATGCCGACGAGGTCGGCGCCGGAGGCGATCGCCTTGACGATGTCGGTGCCGCGGCAGAAGCCGCCGTCGACCATGATCTTTGCCCGGCTCTTCACGGCGGCGACGATCTCCGGCAGCACATGCATGGCTCCGCGGCCATGGTCGAGCTGGCGGCCGCCATGGTTGGAGACGTAGATCCAGTCGACGCCGTGATCGACCGCAATCTGCGCGTCCTCGGCGGTCGCGATGCCCTTGATGATCAGCGGCAGCTTGAACTTGTCCTTGATCAGCTTGACGGTGTGCCAGCTCAGCGCCTTCTGGTGGTCGCCGCCGGTCGCGCGCAGCCGGCTTTCGCGGACGTAGCGCTTGGCGATGTCGCGCTCGCGCCGGCTGTAATGGGCGGTGTCGACGGTCAGGCAGAACGCGGTGTAGCTGTTGGCGACCGCCCGGCTCACATAGTCCTCGACGAAGGCGTCGTCGCCGCGGACATAGAGCTGGAATATTCGCAGCGCGTCGGGCGCGGCCTCGGCGGTCTTCTCCAGCCCGGGTTCCGACACCGAGCTCAGCATGTGCGCCGCTCCGAATCGGCCCGCCCCACGGGCCACGCTGGCCGCCCCTGCCGGATCGAAGATTTCGAGCGCACCGACCGGGGCCATGACCACCGGCAGGCGCAGCTTGCGTCCGAAAGTTTCGACCGAGGCATCGACCCTGGACACGTCGCGCAGCACGCGCGGACGGAACGCGATCTCGTCGAGCGCCATCCGGTTCCGACGCAGCGTGGTCTCGGTTTCGGCCCCGCCGATGATGTAGTCCCAGGCGTTCTGGTTGAGCTGGGCGCGCGCCTTGCGGATGAGCTCGTGCAGGTTCTGGAACTTCTCGTCGCTCGAGCCGAGTTCGACGTTCCGCCACCCGGCCTCGATCGGGGTCCGTTGGTTCATGTTTGCCTCCCAGCGACTGTCATGCTTGCGGTTTTGCCGCGGAGCATTGCCCATCGAGCGGGCCGGGAGCAAGCCATTCCGAACTCGAGCTTCCCGGGCGCGCGCAGGGAGCGGCGCCCCGCAGGCCCAGGCCATCAAATCGCGGCGTGGTACACGGCTCGTCGAATTGTGATCATGGGTGTCCGTGAAAGACGGGGTATGTTCAGCCGGGCCCAGCGCCGGCGCAGCCTTGAGCTTGATTTCAGCCTGTGAACGTCCATTTCGGATGCGAGCGCCGGCGGTCGGGCCCCGGTACGGCGGCGCAATATCGGCCTTGAAGAAACCGGAAATGTGGTGTGTGTTCGCAACACAAATCGCGCCGGCGATGCGTGCGGACCATTTGATCGGCCGGCCATCCAACAAACGCTCGGGAAGCAAACAATGCGGAAAAACTGGCTGTTCTTGGCGGGCACGATGACCGGCGTCGGGCTGACCCTGATGGTCACGGGTCCCGACGGCGCGCAACTCGTTGCCAAGGCCAAGGCCGCGGCCGGCATGGCCGACACCTATTCGCAGCTCAATCTGTTCGGCGCGGTGTTCGAGCGTGTTCGCGCCGACTATGTCGAGAAGCCGAGCGATCCCGCGCTGATCGAAGGCGCCATCAACGGCATGGTGTCCTCGCTCGATCCGCATTCGCGCTACATGAACGACAAGTCCTGGCGCGACATGCAGGAGACCACGTCCGGCGAGTTCGGCGGACTCGGTCTCGAGGTCACCATGGAGGAGGGCCTGGTCAAGGTCGTCGCGCCGATCGATGACACGCCCGCGTCCAAGGCCGGCGTTCTCTCGGGCGATCTCATCGCCAAGATCGACGGCGAGGCGGTGCAGGGGCTGACGCTCGAGCAGGCCGTCGCCAAGATGAAGGGCGGCGTCAACACCAAGACCAAGCTCACCATCATGCGCAAGGGCAAGGACGCACCGCTCGACGTTACGCTGACGCGCGAGATCATCAAGGTGCGCCCGGTGCGCTATCACACCGAAGGCGGCGACATCGGTTATATCCGCATCACATCCTTCAACGAGCAGACCACCGAGAGCCTGCGCAAGGCCGTCGCCAGCATCTCCAAGGACATTCCGCAGGAGAAGCTCGCCGGCTATGTGGTCGACCTGCGCAACAATCCGGGCGGCCTGCTCGATCAGGCGGTGTCGGTCTCCAGCACGTTCCTCTCGCGAGGCGAGGTGGTTTCGACCCGCGGCCGCAATCCTGAGGAGACGCAGCGCTTCACCGCACGCGGCGGCGATCTCACCAAGGGCAAGCCGCTCGTGGTGCTGATCAATGGCGGCTCGGCCTCGGCGTCGGAGATCGTGGCGGGCGCGCTGCACGATCACAAGCGTGCAACCCTGGTCGGCACGCGCTCGTTCGGCAAGGGTTCCGTGCAGACCATCATTCCGCTCGGCGCCGGCAATGGCGCGCTGGCGCTGACTACGGCGCGCTACTACACGCCCTCCGGCCGCTCGATCCAGGCGCAGGGCATCGCGCCGGACATCGAGGTCAAGCAGGACGTGCCGGACGAGCTGAAGGATCGCGGCGATCTCAAGGGTGAGGCCGGCATGCGCGGCCATCTCTCGGCGCCCGACGGCACCGAGCAGACCGGCTCGCAGTCCTACGTTCCGCCGGACGAGAAGGACGACAAGGCGCTGCACGCCGCCTTCAACGTGCTGCGCGGCGTCACCGTGAATGCCGACGTCCGTGCCAAGGCGGCGGTGCCGAACTGATCTTCAGGGTGGCGCCTTGCGGCGTCCGATGCTCACACCCGAGGGGGCGGCCCTGAGGCCGTCCCGCCGTGGTTTTCGACCAGCGTGTACAAGCGGACACGGAGTATGTCCGTCTGTGTCCCGTAGATCATGGCGGAGCCGTGGACTTCAAGCGGCGAACGGGACGACTGGTTGTTAGGGTTTGAGTTTGGCTTGTGGAAAAGCCTCAAATTGCAACGGTATTTATCGGTTCGGAACTGGCTTACGCGGCGTTGGGGCGCGAATGGCGGCCGGTTGAGGGATTGGCGCGCTGCGCGGCGAACAATTGCCCCACGTCGGCTGCGGGCTTCGGAGGGCTGAACAGATAGCCCTGCATCTCCGAGCAGCCGAGCCGCTTCAGCACCTGGCGCTGCGCCTCGGTCTCGACGCCCTCGGCGGTCGTCGACATCTTGCGGATGGCGGCGATGTTGACCACGGCCTGGACGATCGCCGCGGAGCCCTCACTCTCGGTGATGTCCTGGACGAAGCAGCGGTCGATCTTGATCTTGTCGAACGGAATGCGCTGGAGGTAGCTGAGGCTCGAATAGCCGGTGCCGAAATCGTCGAGCGCGATACGGACGCCGAGCGCGCGCAACTGATGCAGGGTGTCGAGCGCGTCGTCGTCGCGGATCAGCACCGCTTCCGTGATCTCGAGCTCCAGCCGATGCGGCGGCAGGCCGGAGGTCGCAAGCGCATTCGCGACCTTGAGCGCCAGGGTGCCGCTCTTGAACTGCACCGGCGAGACGTTGACGGCGAGCCGGATGTCGTCCGGCCAGCTCACAGCCTCGGTACAGGCGACCTGAAGGACGCGTTCGCCGAGCAGGTTGATGAGGCCCGTGTCCTCGGCGATCGGAATGAACTCGGCTGGCGAGACGGTGCCGCGGGTCGGATGCTTCCAGCGCACCAGCGCCTCGCAGCCGACGATGCGGTCGTCCTGCAGGCTCAGACAAGGCTGGTAGTAGACCTCGAGCCGATCGTCGGCGATGGCCTGGCGCAGGTCGACCTCGAGCTGGTGGCGCGCCTTGACCTGGGCGTCCATCTCGGGCTCGAAGAAGCGCCAGGTGCGCCGTCCCGCGGCCTTGGCGGCGTACATCGCCAGATCGGCATTTTTCATGATCTGGTCGAGATCGGTGCCGTGCTCGGGGATCAGCGCCACGCCGATCGAGGCGTCGGCGGTGAGCTGATGGCCGAGGCAGTAGCGCGGGGCGCGGATCGCGCTGAGAATATCCTCGATCAGCTGTTCGACGTCCTCGCGGTTGCGGATGGCCGTCTGAACCACGGCGAACTCGTCGCCGCCGAGGCGGGCGACGAATCCCGTGGTGCCGACACAGGCGCTCAGGCTCGCCGCGACGGATTTCAACAGCTCGTCGCCGACGAGGTGGCCGAGCGAATCGTTGACGCCCTTGAACTCGTCGATGTCGATGTAGTGCAGCGCGAGGCGCCGGCCTTGGAGGACGCCGGTCAGCTCCTCCTTGAGGCGCTCGTGAAACAGGGTGCGGTTCGGCAGATCCGTCAGGGCATCATAGTGCGCCAGATGCGTGATCTGCTCCTCGGACCGTTTGCGCTCGGTAATGTCCTCGTGGGTGGCGAGCCAGCCGCCGCCCGCGATCGGCTCGTTGACGATCTGGATCCAGCGACCGTCCGTGGTCTCGATGATCTGCGAGGTCTTGCGGCCGATGTCGCGCAGCACCGCATCGGCATATTCGCCGTCGTCGCCCGCGAGCGAGCCGGTCGCCTTGCGGTGCGCGATCAACTCGCGGAACGTGCAGCCTGGTTTCACGACGTCGGCAGACAGGCCGTACATGTCGACGTAGCGCTGGTTGCTGATGACCAGGCGCTCCGATGCGTCGAACAGCAGGAGGCCCTGGGTCATGTTGTTGACGGCCTTGTCGAGCCGTTCCTTCTCCAGCGTCAAGCGGCGGCTGGAGGCGTCGTGGTCGCTGATCAACCGGCGCACCACGACGTAGAGCATGCCGGCGATCAGCAGCACCGAGGTCACGCCGACGGCGATCAGGAAGCGCATCTGCTCGCGCCAGTCGGCGAGCGCCGCCGAGACCGTCGTCGTCGCGGTCACGATCAAGGGATAGCTCGTCAGCCGGTGCGATGCGCCGATGCGGTGCTCGCCGTCGACGGGGCTGCTGAAAATGCCCGTGGTGTTGCCATCGCCGGCCAGGATCTGGCGGAAGATCGGCGCGCTCTTGTAGTTCTGGTTCTGCATGCCCTCGTGGCGTGGATGGCGGGCCAGAAGGGTTCCGTCGCGATGCATCATCGAGATCGCCGCGTCGGGCCCGAGCGCGACGGAGGCGAAGAACCGCTCGACATTGATGGGTTCGAGGCTGCGGCCGATGATGCCCAGGAACTCGCCGTTGGGACTGGTCAGCTTCAGGGCGATGACCGCGACATATGTGCCGGTGATCCGGCCCACGACCGGTTCGATCAGCAATTGCGGCGCGGTCGGATCGGCTTTCAGCCGCTTGAAAAAGGTGCGATCGGCAATATTGACGGGCGGCACCGGCCAGGCCGCTCCGGAGTTGATCAGGTTGCCGTCGGAGTCGAAGATGTTCAGACCGCCGACATAGGTCACCGCGCTCAGCTTGTCCTTCAGCATGGCATTGACGGCGGCGCTTCCCATCTGCTCCTTGAAGCGGGCGCCGGTGTCGATATGGTTCTGTCGGACGTAGTTGGCGAGATCGCGCTGGATCGCGCCGAGATCCTCCATCTGCTGATCGAAATGACGCGCCAGTAGAAGGACGGTGTTCTCCAGCTCGCGCGTCGCGCTGTTCAGCGCGCGTTCCCGGAAACTGTCGGCCATGATGGTCGTGCCGATCGCGATGGCTGCAATCAGCACGAGGCCTCCGCCGACCAGCCAGCGGATCGGTCCACCGCGGTCGGTCGAAGCTCTGAGGGCATTCCGTGGACTAGCGTTGGTCGTCATCGGTCCTGAATACGCTTGCGATAGGCGCTTCGGGATGGAACCGCTACGATGTCCCTCCCACAACCATTGCTATAGGCCCGCTATGGAAGTGAGGTTAGGAAGTTGAGTTAGCGAACAATTAATTCGAAGTTGTATTTGGTTTTCCAATACCTTCAGGCGCGATAACGCCCGGACTTGCCGCCGATCTTCTCGGTCAAACGGATACCTTCGATGCGCACGCCGCGCTCGGCGGCCTTGATCATGTCGTAGATCGTCAGGCAGGTGACGGACACGGCCGTTAGGGCTTCCATCTCGACGCCGGTCGGCCCGGTGACCTTGACGGTTGCACTGACGATGCAGCCGGGCAGCGCAGCGTCGGGGGTGATGTCGACGGTGACCTTGGAGAGCGCCAGCGGGTGGCACAGCGGGATGAGCTCGGATGTGCGCTTGGCGGCCATGATGCCGGCAATGCGAGCCGTGCCGAGTACGTCGCCCTTCTTGGCGTTGCCGGAGATGATGAGCTCGAGCGTCGCGGGACTCATCACCACGCGGCCTTCGGCTGTTGCCGTGCGCTCCGTTGCAGCCTTGTCCGACACGTCGACCATGCGGGCTTCGCCACGAGCATCGATGTGGGTGAGGGCGGGAGCGCCGGGTGACTTGTCGGACATTGTCACTCAGCCGCGCTGGCGGAGGCGGCATCGCGCGCGAGCAACGCGCGGGTCGCCGCCGTGACGTCCGCCTGCCGCATCAGGCTCTCGCCGACCAGGAAGGTCTGGATGCCGACGCGCGCCAGGCGCGCGAGATCGGCCGGCGTGAAGATGCCGCTCTCGCCGACCAGCAGACGCTCCTTCGGGACCAGCGGCGCCAGCGTCTCGGAGGTCGCCAGCGTGGTCTCGAAGGTGCGCAGGTTGCGGTTGTTGATGCCGATCATCGGCGAGCGCAGCTTCAGCGCGCGATCGAGCTCGGCGCGATCATGGATCTCGATCAGCACATCCATGCCGTGGGCGAGCGCGGCGGCCTCGATCTCCGCAGCCGCGGCGTCATCGAGCGCGGCCATGATGATCAGGATGCAGTCGGCGCCATGAGCGCGAGCCTCGACCACCTGATAGGTGTCGAACATGAAGTCCTTGCGCAGCACGGGCAGGGCGGTCGCGGCGCGTGCGGCGACCATGAAGTCCAGATGGCCCTGGAACGACGGCGTGTCGGTCAGCACCGAGAGGCAGGCCGCGCCGCCGGCCTCATAGGCCCTGGCGAGAACAGGCGGATCGAAATCGGCGCGGATCAACCCCTTCGACGGCGAAGCCTTCTTCACCTCCGCGATCAGCGCGTAGTCGCGGTTCGCATGCTTGGCTCGGATCGCCGCGACGAAGCCGCGCGGCGCTGAGGCATCACGCGCTCGCGCCTCGAGATCCGACAGCGGGCACGCCCGCTTGGCGGCCGCGATCTCCTCGCGCTTATAGGCTTCGATCTTGGCCAGGATATCCGACATGGCGCGCTCCGCAGATCAGTCGTTCGAGACGTCGATCAGCTGCTTCAGCCGCGCTGCTGCGGCGCCGCTGTCGAGCGAATCCCGGCCGATTGCGACGCCTTCCTTCAGCGTCTTGGCGCGGCCGGAGACAACCAGCGCCGCCGCGGCGTTCAGCAGGGCCACATCGCGATAGGGACTCGGCAGGCCATCGAGCACACTCTGCAGCGCCACGGCGTTGGCCGCCGCGTCACCGCCCTTCAGACCATCGCTGCCGCACAGGCCAAGCCCGGCCTCCTCGGGCGAGACCTCGAAGGTACGGATATGGCCGTTCTCCAGGGCGGCGACGAAGGTCGGGCCGGTCAAGGTGATCTCGTCGAGCCCGTCGGAGCCGTGCACGACCCAGGCGGCTTCCGAGCCAAGATTCTTCAGCACCTGTGCCAACGGCTCCACCCATTGCCGCGAAAACACGCCGACCATCTGGCGCCTGACGCCGGCCGGATTGGACAGGGGACCGAGCAGATTGAAGATCGTGCGAGTGGCGAGCTCGACCCGGGTCGGACCGACGTTCTTCATCGCCGGATGATGCGCGGGCGCGAACATGAAGCCGATGCCGGCCTCACGCACGCAGCGTCCGACCTGGTCGGGCTTCAGATCGATCTTGACGCCGAGCGCGGCGAGCACGTCGGCTGCGCCCGAGCGCGACGACAGCGCGCGGTTGCCGTGCTTGGCGACCGGCACGCCGGCGCCGGCCACGATGAAGGAGGCGCAGGTCGAGACGTTGACCGAGCCAGAGCCGTCACCGCCGGTGCCGACGATGTCGACCGCGCTCGCCGGCGCGTCGACGCGCAGCATCTTCGCCCGCATCACGCTGACGGCGCCGGTGATCTCCTCGACCGTCTCGCCGCGCACACGCAGCGCCATCAGCAGCGCGCCCATCTGCGACGGCGTCGCCTCGCCCGACATCATGCTGTCGAAGGCGGACGCCGCCTCCTCGCGGGACAGCGGCGCGCCGGTCGCCAACTTGCCAATGATCGACTTGAGATCGTCCATCGCGTGCCCCTAGCGATCCGTCATTGGTTGCTGCTGCCGCCGCCGACCACCTGGGCCACGGCAGCCTCGTTGATCGTCGTCCCGATGTCCTTCTCGAGCTTCATGACATAGGCCGTGCCTTGCTCGTCGGCGAGCGCGCGCTGCAACTGGTCCTTCAGCTTCTTGGTGTCTTCGGACGCGAGGTCGACCTTCGGCTCGATGATGTCGGTGACACGGAACACAATCCACTGCCGGCCGCCATCAGCCTCGGTCTGGCCGACGCCGTCCTTCGCCGTGCGGAATGCGGCGGTGATCGCTCCGGTGGGGACGCCGGGAACCGAGGCGTCGCGCTTGAACGCGCTGGCCGTCTCGACCTTCACGCCGAGCGATGCCGCCTCGTCGGCGAGCTTGCCGCCCTCGTTGAGCTTCTTGACCAGCTCGGTGGCCTTCGCGCGCAGCTTGGCTGCGACCTCGTCGTCGCGCCAGCGCGCGGCGACCTGATCCTTGACCTCGTCGAGGGGGCGATCGCGCGGCGGGGTGATGCCGAGAACCTCGAACCAGACATAGCCGCCGCGGAACGAGATCGGCTCGTTGTCGACACCGACGTCGCTGTTGAAGGCCTGCGCAACGACATCCAGGCCAAGCGGGATGTTCGAAACGGGCTGGCCGTTGGGTTGCTTGCCGGACCTGTCGACCGCTTCGAGCGTGACGGCATTGAGACCGAGCTTCTTGGCGGCCTCTGACACGCTGGCGCCACCGCCGCGCTCGTCTTCCATCTTGTCGCGAAGATTGGCGACTTGCGACTTGGCGCGGTCGGCTGCGATCTCTTTCTTGATGTCGGCAGCGACGCTCTCATATTCCGGCTGTTGGCCCGGCTGAATCGCGCTGACCTTGACCAGCGCCACGTTGAACGCGCCCTTGACCGGCTGGCTGACCTCGCCGGTCGGCAGCGAGAAGGCGGTATCGGCAACGACAGGGTCGAGAATCGCCGATTTCGTCACCAGACCGAGATCGAGATCGGCTGGGTTGAGGTTGCGCTCCTTGGCGAGCTCGTCGAACGTGACTTCACCCGCGGCGATCCGGGCGCGCGCCGCTTGTGCCTCCTCCATGGTGGGGAAGGTCATCTGCTGGGCCTGGCGCTTTTCCGGCGTGCCCATCAGCGCCTTGCGCTGGTCGAACAGCTTCCTGGCGTCCTCGTCAGATACGTCGGTCCACTTGCCGATCTCTTCGGGCGTCACCACGACGAAGGAGATCTTGCGATATTCCGGCGCCTTGAACTGGGCTTTGTGCTCTTCGAAATAGGACGCGAGAACCTCGGGCGAGGGCGCATCGATGGTGCCGGCCTGCGCCGCGTCGAGCTTGATGTAATCGATCGAGCGCTGCTCGTTCTGGAAGCGGCCGAGCGCCTCGAGCATCGTGTTGGACGGCTCCAGCCCGGCCGCGATCGTGCCGGTGATCTGCCGCCGCAGCGACTGTCGGCGCTGGTCAGCCAGATAGCGCTGCTCGGTGAAGCCGAAATTGCGGATGATGGCCTGGAAACGCTGCGGGTCGAACGCCCCGTTCGGGCCCTTGAAGTTGGGATCGCTGAGGATCACCCGCATGGTCTCCGCATCGGACTGGGCGAGACCGAGACGGCGGGCCTGCTCGTCGAGGGCGGCTTCCGCAATCGTCTGCTGCAGAACGGAGCGGTCGAGCCCGAACATGCGGGCCTGCTCGGTGGTCAGCGGACGGCCGAGCTGGCGGCCGATCTGCTGCAGCCGGTCGGTATAGATCTGCCGGAACTCGTTGACCGAGATCTCCGTGCGTCCCACGGTTGCAGCCGTCGACTGCCCGAAGCCGCGGAAGATGTCGGCGATGCCCCAGATGCCGAAACTGACGATCAAAACGCCCATGACCACCGCCATGATGGTCTTGCCGAGCCAGTTTGATGAGGCCTTGCGTAATCCTCGAAGCATGGGTCCAGTCTGTCTGCAGGAAAAAGGATGAAGAGGCCGCGCCTTAAAGCAGATTCCGCAAAAGGCCGTCACCGAGTTGAAACGGCTTATAAAGAGGCCGCCGCCCGGTCGCAACCTCGGCCCTGAGGCCGATTGAAGCGGTGGGAAGACGGCTCCCGCTCTGGTGCTCGTCGAAGGGCTCTGCTAGCCGATGTCCGTCACAACATTTGCTGGAATCCCGCCATGACCGACCGCATCCGGCCGCTGATCGCCGGCAACTGGAAAATGAACGGCCTGAAGGCCTCGACCGCCGAGTTCGACGCCATGCTGGCCGGAGCCGCCGAGGTCACCGGCAAGGCCGATCTGCTGGTCTGTCCGCCCGCCACTCTGGTGGCAGGCTTTGCCGAGAGGGCACGCGGCACCCACGCGATCGCGGTCGGGGCCCAGGATTGCCACCCCAAGGCGTCGGGAGCCCATACCGGGGACATCTCGGCGGAGATGCTGGCCGATGCCGGCGCCAGCGCCATCATCGTCGGCCATTCCGAGCGGCGCGCCGATCATGGCGAAACCGATGTTGTGGTGCACCAGAAGACTGAGGCGGTGTGGCGTGCCGGGCTGGTCGCGATCGCTTGCGTCGGCGAAACCCAGCAGCAGCGCGATGCCGGGCAGACGCTCGACATCCTGCGCGGCCAGCTCAATCTCAGTCTGCCGCAGGGCTCACGGGCCGACAACCTGGTCGTGGCCTATGAGCCGGTCTGGGCGATCGGCACCGGCCTGACCCCGACCGCCAAGGATGTCGAGCAGATCCATGCCTTTATCAGAGAGCTGCTGATCGATCGCTTCAAGCAGGAGGGAGCGCGGACGCGCATCCTCTATGGCGGCTCGGTGAAGCCCTCCAATGCGGCCGAGCTGATGGCGGTCGCGAATGTCAACGGCGCGCTGGTCGGCGGCGCCAGCCTGAAAGCCTCAGACTTTCTCGCCATTGCGAAGGGCTGTTGAGAAGCGACGTGAGCGAAAGCGCGCGCCTCAGTCCGCCTGTTCGATTCGCTTCCAATAGATCTTCGTGCCGGTGAGGCCGCCATGCGGCTTCAAGGCATAGTCCGGAATGGTTCCGCTCAGCTGGAAGCCGACGCTTTCATAGAGCTGTGAGGCGCCCCCATCCTCGGCGGTATCGAGGACCAGCATCGTCCGCCCATGCGTGCGGGCGAGGTTTTCGGCCGCGGTCAGCAGCGCGGTCGCGATTCCGCGTTTGCGGTGGCTGATGCGCGTCATCATCTTTGCGATCTCGGCGCGGTGCGGCTGGTTTGGCGGCAGCTTCAGCTGCAGCGTCACGGTCGCGATCACATCCTCTCCATCGAAGGCGCCGAGAACGGCTCGTTCGCCGCGCGCCGCGGCCGAAAGCGATTCCCGCCAGAACGCGTCGGCATCCTCCTCGCGAAGCGGGTGCATGAAGCTGACCGAGCCACCATGGGCGACCGTTTCGATCAGCATTGCGCGAAGCGCAGCCCGGATTGCCGGCGTATCTGACAGGGCCGCGATTCGGGGCGGGGACATTCTCAACTCCTGGCAAGGGCGACGACGTAGACGCAGGGCGCGTCGGTCTCATTGGCAAAGGTGGTGTCGATCGGTGGGCCGAAGCCGAGGCAGTCGCCCGGCCCGAGCACGTGACGTTCCGCGCCTTCCGTGATGGTGAGGTGCCCGTTCTGAACCCAGAGGAGCTGGCGGATGTGGATGTAGGAGGAGGCCGGCAAGGTCACGCTGCGGTGCGCCGGCATCTCGACGGTCACCAATTCGATCGGATGATCCGGCCTGAGAAAGACCTGGCGCCTGACGTAGCCCGTGTCCGGGTCGCGCCAGACCGGCTGCTCGGCGGCCTTGGACAGGCGCTCCGACTGGGCTTCGGCGCGGAGCATCAGGCCGGCCAGCGTGAGATCGAAAGCGCTTGCGAGCTTAACCAGGATCACCGCGGTCGGGCTGACTTCGGCACGCTCGATCTTGCTGATGGTTGCCTTCGACACGCCAGAGCGTTCGGCGAGGTCGGCCAGCGACCACCCACGGCCGTCCCGTTCCAGCAGCAGGCGACGGGCGAGCCTCTGGCTGAAGTCGTCTACTATTTGATCCATTCGTCTCTAATAGTGGATATTGAGGCGGCCGGCAAGTGTCGACCCGGAGGGCGACGTCGGCGCTTGTGCGAAGCGCGGTTGGGATTATCTGCGGGGTGGCGTTGCTCGACATGATCGTGTAACACCGCGCAAATTTCCGAATAGCCCGCGAAGCTCTCGCGATCCCGGCCCCCGGTCGGGGCCTGCGAGGGCTTGTGACGGAAGGTCACCATGCAGACTGTCTTGATCGTCATCCACCTCATGATTGTCGCCGTCCTGATCGGTACGGTGCTGTTGCAGAAATCCGAGGGCGGTGGCCTTGGCATGGGCGGCGGCGCCGGTTTCATGTCGAGCCGCGGCACGGCCAACCTGCTAACGCGCACGACCGCGATCCTGGCACTCCTCTTCTTCCTCACCAGCCTGGCGCTGACTTGGCTCGCGGGTCTGGATCGCAAGCCGACCTCGATTCTCAACAACCTGCCGGGGCAGACCCAGTCAGGCGGAGCGACCCCAGCGGCGCCGACCGCGGGCGGCGTGCTCGACCAGCTCAAGAAGGCCGACGAGCAGCAGGCACCCGCGGCTCCGGCTGCGCCGCAGGCCCCGCAGTCGCAATAACGCGGGCAAGCCATGCAGGAACGCAATTGGCGTCCTGCGTCATGAGGCGGTCTCAAGTACCTGAGACCATTAATATTTTGAAGTAACCCACAGGCCCGCGACAGCGTTGCGGGCTGCAAGCGATTCGTTTTGGCGAATCGAGCGCGCGGCATTAAAGGTAGGGTCCCATGGCGCGGTACATCTTCATCACCGGCGGCGTGGTTTCCTCGCTCGGAAAGGGTCTGGCTTCAGCCGCGTTAGGCGCGCTGCTGCAGGCCCGCGGCTACAAGGTCCGGCTTCGCAAGCTCGACCCCTATCTCAACCTCGATCCCGGCACGATGTCGCCGTATCAGCACGGCGAAGTGTTCGTGACCGATGACGGTGCCGAGACCGATCTCGATCTCGGTCATTACGAACGCTTTACCGGCCGGCCGGCGACCAAGGCCGACAACATCACCACGGGCCGGATCTATCAGGACATCCTGACCAAGGAGCGGCGCGGCGACTATCTCGGCGCGACCATCCAGGTCGTCCCGCACGTGACGAATGCGATCAAGGATTTCGTCCTGTCCGGGAATGACGAGTACGATTTCGTGCTGGTCGAGATCGGCGGCACCGTCGGCGACATCGAGGGCCTGCCGTTCTTCGAGGCGATCCGGCAGCTCGGCAACGAGCTGCCGCGCCATCACGCGATCTATATCCATCTCACGCTGCTGCCTTACATTCCGAGCGCCGGCGAGTTGAAGACCAAGCCGACGCAGCATTCGGTCAAGGAGCTGCGCTCGATCGGCATCCAGCCGGACATCCTGCTGTGCCGCACCGACCGCCCGATCCCGAAGGAGGAACGGCGCAAGCTCGGCCTGTTCTGCAACGTGCGTGAAAGCGCCGTGATCGAGGCGCGCGACGTCGACAACATCTATGCCGTGCCGGAGGCCTATCATGCCGCCGGGCTCGACGACGAGGTGCTGGCCGCGTTCGGCATCGAGCCGCGGATGCCGCCGGCGCTCACGAGCTGGCATACGATCAACGAGCGCGTCCGCAATCCGGAAGGCGACGTGACGATCGCGATCGTCGGCAAGTACACGGGCATGAAGGACGCCTACAAGTCGCTGATCGAGGCGCTGTCGCATGGCGGCATCGCCAACAAGGTGCGCGTCAAGCTCGACTGGATCGAGAGCGAGGTGTTCGAGAACGAGGACCCCGCGCCGTTCCTCGAGCACGTCAACGGCATCCTGGTGCCCGGCGGCTTCGGCCAGCGCGGCGCCGAGGGCAAGATCCGCGCGGCGCGGTTCGCGCGGGAGCGCGACGTGCCGTATTTCGGCATCTGCTTCGGCATGCAGATGGCGGTGATCGAGGCGGCGCGCAATCTCGTCGGCATCACCGAGGCCAACTCGACCGAGTTCGGTCCGACGCCGGAGCCGCTCGTCGGCCTGATGACGGAATGGCTGCGCGGCAACGAGCTGGAGAAGCGCTCCAAGAGCGGCGATCTCGGCGGCACGATGCGGCTCGGCGCCTATCCTGCGGCGCTCAAGCGCGGCAGCCGCGTCTCCGAGGTCTATGGCGGTGCCACCGAGATCTCCGAGCGCCATCGCCACCGCTACGAGGTCAACACCGCCTACAAGGACCGGCTCGAGCAGCACGGTCTGAAGTTCTCCGGCCTGTCGCCGGACGGCGTGCTGCCGGAGATCGTGGAATATGAGGACCATCCCTGGTTCATCGGCGTCCAGTTCCACCCCGAGCTGAAATCGCGGCCATTCGAGCCGCATCCGCTGTTTGCGTCCTTCATCCAGGCGGCGATGGTGCAGAGCCGGCTTGTGTAGCAGGCCTTTGTCGCCAAGTGCCGTCATTGCGAGCGGAGCGAAGCAATCCAGAGTCGCGGGCGGGACTCTGGATTGCTTCGTCGCTGACGCTCCTCGCAATGACGGTCGAGGCGTGCAACGCGGCCTTTGACGGCCGCGGCGATTGTTGCGACAACCCTCTCTGAATTTCGATAACGTTCTCAGGGAGGATATCCAATGATCTACGAGAGCCGCATCTATCGCTGCATTCCAGGCCGGCTGCCGGCGCTGCTGAAGCGCTTCGAGGCCACGACGCTGAAGCTGTGGGAGAAGCACGGCATCCGGCCGGTCGGCTTCTTCACGACCCTGATCGGCGAATCCAACCAGGACCTGACCTATTTCCTGGCCTGGGCATCGCTCGCCGATCGCGAGACCAAGTGGACCAAGTTCATGACCGATCCCGACTGGATCGCGGCGCGCGCCAAGAGCGAGGAGGACGGCCAGATCGTCGCCAACATCACCAGCCAGTTCCTGGTGCCGACGGCGTTCTCGGCGTTGAAATAGGGCCCTTGCACGGGAGCCGGGATGCGCGGATGGCCTCATCCCCGCAACCCTGCTATTCGCGGGCACGCGCCGGGTTGATCCGGCAGCCAGCGCTGGGCCATGGTCGCGCGCCCACAAGAGGATGATGTCGTGAACGCTTCGATCTCTGCCGCTCCGGTCGTCAGCCTCGGCTCCGTCAAGTTTGGCAATCAGCTGCCGCTCGCGGTGATCGCCGGTCCGTGCCAGCTCGAGAGCCGGGCGCACGCGCTCGAGGTCGCCTCGGCGCTGAAGGAGATCGCGACGCGGCTGAACATCGGCCTCGTCTACAAGACCTCGTTCGACAAGGCCAACCGCACCTCGGCTTCCGCCGCGCGCGGGCTCGGCCTGGCGCAGTCGCTGCCGATCTTCGCCGAGATCCGCTCTTCGCTCGGCCTGCCGGTGCTGACCGACGTGCACGACGCCGGCCAGTGTGCCGAGGTGGCGCAGGCCGTCGACGTGCTGCAGATTCCGGCGTTCCTGTGCCGGCAGACCGATCTGCTGCTCGCGGCCGCCGCGACCGGCCGCGTCGTGAACGTCAAGAAGGGCCAGTTCCTGGCGCCCTGGGACATGGCCAATGTCGTCGCCAAGATCACGGGCTCCGGCAATCGCAACGTGCTGGTCACCGAGCGCGGAGTCTCGTTCGGCTACAACACGCTGGTCTCGGACATGCGCGCGCTGCCGATCATGGCGCGCACGACCGGCGCGCCTGTCATCTTCGATGCTACGCATTCGGTGCAGCAGCCGGGCGGGAAGGGCACCTCGTCGGGCGGCGAGCGCGAATTCGTGCCGGTGCTGGCGCGGGCGGCGGTGGCGGTCGGCGTGGCCGGCGTCTTCATCGAGACGCATCCGGATCCCGATCATGCGCCCTCCGACGGGCCGAACATGGTCCCGCTCGCGCAGTTCGAGGGTCTGCTGCGAACGCTGATGGCGTTCGACCAGCTCGCAAAGGGGCAGGCGACGACCGGCCTCGCGCGCTGATGCACCAGCCCGTGGCCCGGCCCTCCGAGCAGCGCTTTCCTCCCGCCGTCAACATCATCGCGCTGGCGGGCTTCTCGGCGGCGCTGTCGACGCGGGCGCTCGACCCGGTGCTGCCGCATGTCGCCGAGGATTTCGCAATCAGCATCACCACCGCGGCCGGAATCGCCGCGGGCTATGCCTTGATCTACGCCCTGATCCAGCCGGCGATCGGCGCGGCCGCCGACCTGTTCGGCAAGGCGCGGCTGATGACGCTGTGTCTGGCGCTGCTCGGCGTCGCCAGCATCCTCGGTGCGCTCGCCACCTCGTTTCCGCTGCTGTTCGCCTCGCGCATTCTTGCCGGCATCGCCTCCGGCGGCGTGTTTCCGGTGGCGCTCGGGCTGACCAGCGATCTCGTCGCGCCCGACAAGCGGCAGGTTGCGATCGGCCGCACGCTCGCGGGTTCGATGGCCGGCAACCTGCTCGGCGCCACGGCATCGGGCATCATCGGCGATTTCATCGGCTGGCGCGGCGTGCTCGCAATCCTCGGCGCGCTCGGGCTGATCGCCTCCTTCGCGGTGGCGGCAGGCTTTCGCGGTGCCAAGGTCACGCATGCGCCGACCACCGATCTCGCCGCGCTGAGGAAGGGCTACCGCACCATCTTCACCAACCCCAATTCGCGCTTCTGCTTCTCGGCGGTGTTCGTCGAAGGCTGCTGCGTGTTCGGGCTGTTTCCGTTCATCGCCTCGTTCCTGTTCGATCTCGGCGAGACCTCGCTGTCGATTGCGGGCATCGTCATCGCAGGCTTCGCGGTCGGCGGCCTGTTCTACACGTTTACAGTGTCGAACTTCCTGCCGCGGCTCGGCGTCAAGGGCATGATGATCGTCGGCGCGAGCCTGGTCGCCCTGCAACTCGCCGCGCTCGCCTTCGGCCCGGGCTGGAAGCTGCAATTCGGCTGCATGCTGCTGATGGGCTGGGGCTTCTACATGATCCACGGCTGCCTGCAGGTGTTCGCCAGCGAGCTGTCGATCGGGGCGCGGGCGACCGCGATGTCGCTGCACTCGTTCTTCTTCTTCATGGGACAGACGGTGGGGCCGATCGCCTATGGCTTCGGCCTGGTCCATGGCGGCAAGCAGCCGACGCTGCTGATCGCCGTGGCGCTGATGGTCGCCCTCGGCTTCGCCTGCGCCACGCTGTTGCGGCAGCGGCCACCGGCGGATGCGGCAAAGCCCTGATGGCCATATCCGGCGCGAGCGCAGGGCTATTGCATTCGAAGACATGGGGACATCGCTGCAGGAATGCCTGCTGATTTGTTGCTCCGTCATGCCCGGGCTTGTCCCGGGCATCCACGTCCTTCTCAGCGTGCTGAACGACGTGGATGGCCGGGACAAGCCCGGCCATGACGACGTGGAGACACCCGAGCGCAAAATGCCTATCGTCAAATGCGATAGCCCTGGGCAAGAGCGGGGAAGCCCTTTCTTACTCTCGATGCTGAACCTGCGCGGCTGAGACATGTAGGTTTGGCACGTTTTCGTGGGACGCACCGCAGCTGCCTCGCGGCGCAGTTGCGTCCGAGCTTTGCCATTTGAACATGCCCTCTTCGAGGAGAGGGCACGGGGAATGCCGGGAGCTGGCCGCCCCCATGGCCCGCCTGCGGAAAAGAATGCAGGCGGCAGGAACCACAGGTTCAGCCGAGTCATCCCGGCATTCCCCGCGCGATGGTTGGGCGGCTTATACGTACTCTCCCCGGGGACCGGGCTGTCTTGCCCCCGTGACCGACGGATCATCACCGCCAGCGTGACCTCAGCGTCGGGAGGCCAGGACCATACGACTTCGCCGGCGCATCAGCATCGTTCGTCCGCATGAGTGATCACGCTGCGACCCGACACGCCCACCGCATCCCGCCTCAACGTCCGTGACGACCGCGAAGCGCCCCTCTGATCGAGACGGGACGGCGACAGTCAACCATGAATTCCGATAAAGCGAAAGTGGATTTTTTTCGCGGAAGGACTGGACAGGGGTGATCAGCTTGAACACGCTAACGAAATCAGCTTCTGCGCGCGTGCGTTAAACAGTCGAACAAGACGGGGAAAGCCAACCGTTTGGAGGACGTGCGCCCGACGGGCGACTCTGCAGTCTGTCAGTGTCGTGTTCGTTGCGGTTATTTTGCCCCGTGCTGTCATCGTCCGCGAAGGCGGACGATCCAGTACGCCATGACGTTTTGGCTCTCCATCATCTGCCGCGGCGTACTGGATGCTCCGCCTTCGCGGAGCATGACAACGCTGGAGAGGGTGAGAGCTCAACCCACGATCGCTTGCTCCGCTACTTCGTGAAAGTGACAATCAGGATGATGAAGCTGATCGCCAACCAAGCCGCCAAGAGGCTCCTGTCATTCTCGGCAGGAAAGAAGGGGCGCTTTTCTGGTTCTGCTCTACGAGAGAATGATGCCCGAGCTGCGTTCCTTTTGCCTCACCGAGAGCAGAGACTTTTCTATTTTTCGCCAAGCGGTTCAGACCAAAGTGGCGGCAGCCTCTTTATAGAGGAAGTCGCGCAGCCAAGCGTGGCCTCCGTCGCCGTGATTGCGCGAAAATCCTCGACAATTGATTAGATTGGAATCCGCCGCCGCCAGGTCTCATATCTTCCAGATCTTTTCGTATCCAACCTTAGCAAGATGCATTCCTCGCTTAGCAATCATGTCAGCATCCCAATCGCTGGCCCCTTGCAGAACTTCATCGAGATAAACGTTATTCGCACTTGTATAGAACCGCTTTTTTTCCTTGAAGCTCTTATCGTCCAACTTCCCGTTCAACTTCTCCACCATAAAGGTCAAATTGCCTATCGCTCCGACGTCCTTATGGTCGCCCGACTCGTCTCCTTTTGATTGAGGGAGTATGTGCTCGATAGTCATCAGCGAAGCATCGAGCTCGTCTGGCATTCCGTAATGACGTGCGATCTTTGAAAGTACATATCGCACCAAATTTCTTTCGCGAGTGTAGTTAGAACGAAACGTTATTCGCGAGAATGGAACAGCGAACTGATCTTCGTCGGGAACGCGTTCTACGAACTTTTCGCGCATCTCTGATACCACACTTGCAAATGCCTGCGCGGTATCGCTTTGCATCGTCCGCTGCGCCAATTTCGCATACATATTCGACACCCCACCGCCGCCGCGCGATTGCGTCAAGGCATTAAACTGGAAAGTAAATTTCTCTATGAGCAGGAAGGCACCCTTTGTGGATTTGAGGGAAATGATGTTCCCTTCATATCGATTCATGATGGCAAGCATCAGGGGGGCCGCCTGGGCCACGCCGAAGATGCGTATCGCATTCATCGACGCTTGGAGCGGTTTTTCTTCTTTGCTGAACTTTGCTTCCATGGGTGCCATACATCTTACGTAAGTCGATGCTGACTCATGGATGTGTTCGAGCGATCGCCGAGCGTTCGCCTTCTTCACGTGCTTCTTGTATTCGATGAAGAGGTTTGCCTTCGACACTGAAAATTGAGTCGAGAGCCAATAGTGTAAAAGAAAGGAATCCGGATCAATTGAGACCGTGACGCTGTTGAGCTTCTCCATCGTTTCCGCCCATAAAGTTTTGGCGGTGTCGAACCCCTTCGTTCGCGCCGGTAGAAGTCGCATGAAATGGTTTTTCAGCAGGTCTGACGCTCGGAGATCTTTGCCTCTCGTGTTCAACGTCTCGAAAATGAGATATGCGTCATCTTCATTGTCGAGCTCGATTGAAATGAAGTGCATCTGCAAGAGACAGTCTCGCAAATGCTTCAAATACTCGACTACCTTCGGCTTTCTGTCAGCCAAATCTTCGGCCAAATGTTTGTCGAGAACTGAGCTCAGATAACGATACGCGGCGGAGAGATTCTCTTGTTGCGTCCCCTCTGGCTTGACCTTTCGATCGACAGGACGTGTTTGTATTGCCTGCTGCATAAACCGGTCGGCAGGATCATGCTCCAATACAAAGCGGCTCTTATTGTCGAGATCGCGGGTCTCAATCAAATCGTGGATAGCCGCAGCAGGTCCGTTTTCACCGTATTTCTCTAGCGCGTCCCTAATGATCGAGAGCATGATGGTCACGGTCGTAATCCGCTGTTGCCCATCAACAAGGGATAGGAGATTTTTCTCTTTTTGATCGCCAAAGACAACGAGCGAACCCATGAAATACTCCGGTTCGCTTCGATCCTTAAGGTCCATCCAAAACTCTGTGAGGTTGTCGCGATCCCAATCGTAAGGGCGCTGAAAGCGAGGAATGCGCAGAAAATTGCCCCGCAAGACGTCAGCAAGTGTTTTTGAGACCGGCGTAACCTTCATTCGAGCCCCCATCTTAGACAAATCCTATCATAGGTTGTTTGCTCTCTCGGCTCAATTATCCGATGTGCGCACATAGGTCCCGCTACTGGCCGAGCTTCCATAAGCTATGACAGTCACGGTTACCCGGTCGATGAATGATGCGGGATGGCACTAGGTCTCTCGCCAGCGAGCGAGACGAGGTTTTCCTGAAATCGACGGTCGGTGGTGGGGCGAACTCTCACCGTCCGCAATGCTGTCATGCTCCGCGAAGGCAGAGCAGCCAGCGTTCCGCGGCAGTAGATGTCGAACCCGAACGTCACGGCATACTGGATCGTCCGCCTTCGCGGACGATGACAGCGGTGGCCTACCGGTTCACGTCAACAAGGACCAAGACTTTGTCGGAGCTTTCGCCCCGTTGTTATCCCCGCCCGCGATACGGCGCCACGCCCTGGTCGGGCACCCACAGCCCCTTCGGGAGCTTGCCGGTCTGCCAGAACACGTCGATCGGGATGCCGCCGCGGGGGTACCAGTAGCCGCCGATGCGCAGCCATTTCGGCTTGATCTCGGCGGCCAGGCGCTTGCCGATGGCGACCGTGCAGTCCTCGTGGAAGGCGCCGTGGTTGCGGAAGCTCGCGAGGTAGAGCTTGAGCGACTTGGATTCGACCAGCCACGGGCCGGGGGCATAGTCGATCACGAGATGGGCGAAGTCGGGTTGGCCCGTCACCGGGCATAGCGACGTGAATTCCGGCACCGTGAAGCGGGCCAGATAATCGGTGTCCTTCTGCGGGTTGGGAACGCGGTCGAGCGTCGCTGCATCCGGGCTGTCCGGCGCCGCCACCTCTCGGCCCAGCTGAAGGCCGGCCGATGTCGGGGATGTGTTGGGTCTTTTCGCCATGTGTCGTGTCACCTGCCGCAGTGGCGCCCGTTTAGCCAATCGGGGCGCCCCCGTCACCCGCTTCGTGATTTGGTCGTGACTTGATTTCAACGCCACTTGGCCTTTTCGCGCTCGCGGGCTTGCGGTAGAAGCAGCGCAACAACGCCCACCCAGAAACGCCCGCGAGAGGACCCCCATGACCGCCATCGTCGACATCATCGGCCGCGAAATCCTGGACAGCCGCGGCAACCCCACGGTCGAGGTCGACGTCGTGCTGGAGGACGGCTCGGTCGGCCGCGCCGCCGTGCCGTCGGGCGCCTCCACGGGCGCCCATGAGGCGGTCGAGCTGCGCGACGGCGACAAGCGGCGCTATCTCGGCAAGGGCGTGCTGAAGGCCGTCGAGGCCATCAACGACGAGGTCTACGAGGCCTTGAGCGACATGTCGGTGCAGGACCAGGTCCAGATCGACCAGATCCTGATCGAGCTCGACGGCACCGAGAACAAGAGCCGGATCGGCGCCAATGCCATTCTCGGCGTCTCGCTCGCCTGCGCCAAGGCGGCGGCGATCTCCTACGACATGCCGCTGTATCGCTATGTCGGCGGCACCTCGGCCCGCACTTTGCCGGTGCCGATGATGAACATCGTCAATGGCGGCGTCCACGCCGACAACCCGATCGATTTCCAGGAATTCATGATCATGCCGGTGGGTGCGCCGAGCTTCGCGGAGGCGCTGCGCTGCGGCTCGGAGATCTTCCACACGCTGAAGGCGGAGCTGAAGAAGGCCGGTCACAACACCAATGTCGGCGACGAGGGCGGCTTCGCGCCGAACCTGCCGTCGGCGGACGCCGCGCTCGACTTCGTCATGAGCGCGATCGGCAAGGCCGGCTACACCGCCGGCGAGGACGTGATGCTGGCGCTCGACTGCGCCGCGACCGAGTTCTTCAAGGACGGCAAGTACGTCTACGAGGGCGAGAACAAGTCGCGCTCGCGCTCCGAGCAGGCCAAGTATCTTGCAGACCTGGTCGCCCGCTATCCGATCGCCTCGATCGAGGACGGCATGTCCGAGGACGACATGGACGGCTGGAAGGAGCTGACCGACCTGATCGGCCACAAGTGTCAGCTCGTCGGCGACGACCTGTTCGTCACCAACGTCAACCGCCTTGCCGACGGCATCCGCAACGGCCGCGCCAATTCGATCCTGATCAAGGTCAACCAGATCGGCACGCTCACCGAGACGCTGGCCGCGGTCGAGATGGCCTACAAGGCCGGCTACACCGCCGTGATGTCGCACCGCTCGGGCGAGACCGAGGATTCCACGATTGCCGATCTCGCGGTCGCCACCAATTGCGGGCAGATCAAGACCGGCTCGCTGGCGCGAGCCGACCGCACCGCCAAGTACAACCAGCTGCTGCGCATCGAGCAGGAGCTGGATGCGCAGGCCAAATATGCGGGCAGGGCGGCGCTGAAGGCCTTGGCCTGAGCCTGCGCTGAAGAAGAACCAACAGGGGAGGCGCGCATGGGTGTCGAGGCAGGCCTGCAACTGCGGACGCTGATCAAGCGCAGCGGCGAGCTCGAGCTCTCGCTGGTCGACGTGCCGACCCCCGAGCCGGGGCCGGACGAGGTCGTGGTGCGCATCGAGGCGGCGCCGATCAACCCGTCCGATCTGGGCCTCCTCGTCGGCGCGGCCGATCTGTCGACCCTGCAGGCGTCCGGCACGAAGGACCGCCCCGTGATCACCGCCAAGGTGCCGGAGGCGGGGATGCGGGCGATGGCCGGCCGGCTCGACGAGTCCTTGGCCGTCGGCAATGAGGGCGCTGGCGTCGTGGTCAAGACCGGCTCGTCGGACGCCGCCAAGGCGCTGATGGGCCGCACCGTCGCCGCCATCGGCGGCGCGATGTACAGCCAGTATCGCTGCCTGAAGGTCTCCGAATGCCTGCCGCTGCCGGCCGGCACCACGCCGGCCGAGGGCGCCTCCTGCTTCGTCAATCCGCTGACCTCGCTCGGCATGACCGAGACGATGCGGCGCGAGGGCCATACCGCGCTGGTGCACACCGCGGCGGCCTCCAATCTCGGGCAGATGCTCAACAAGATCTGCCTCAAGGACGGCATTGCGCTCGTCAATATCGTACGCAGTGCAGCACAGGCCGAGCTGCTGCGCGGCATCGGCGCAAAATATATCGTGGATTCGACGGCGCCGACCTTCATGGATGACCTGATCGCGGCGCTGGTCGAGACCGGCGCCACCATCGCCTTCGATGCGATCGGCGGCGGCAAGCTCGCCGGCCAGATCCTCAATGCGATGGAGGCCGCGATCAACAAGTCCGGCAAGCATCCCTACAGCCGCTATGGCTCGAACGTGCACAAGCAGGTCTACATCTACGGCAGCCTGGACACGCGCCCGACCGAGATCACGCGCGGCTTCGGCATGACCTGGAGCGTCGGCGGCTGGCTGCTGTTTCCGTTCCTGATGAAGATCGGCAAGGCGGATACCGAGCGGTTGCGGCAGCGCGTCGTCGACGAGCTGAAGACGACCTTCGCGAGCCACTACACCAAGGTCGTATCACTCCCCGAAGCGCTCGATCCGGCCAATCTCGCCGTGTACGCCAAACGGGCCACCGGCGAAAAATTCCTCATCGACCCCAGCAAAGAGAAGTGACCTAACGTCGCTCCCCGGACGTTGCTGACGGGCTTGCGTTTGGCCCGCACGCGGAGACAATCCGCCCCGTTTGTCTGGGGGCGGTGTCAGCCGCATGAAGCACTGAGGAGAGATTTGTCATGACCCTATTGGATCGCCGTCTGGATCGCCGTCGATTTCTGGCCGGTGCGGCCCTCGCCGGAGCTGCGACCGCTCTGCCGCCGCTGGCCGCGCCGGCACGCGCGGCGGTTGCGCCCGCCGGCGCCCAGGCGCCCGGCTTCTACCGCTACAAGGTCGGCGACTACGAATGCACCTCCGTCAATGACGGCGCGCGCACCTTTCCGATGCCCGACAAGTTCGTCGTCAACACGGCGAAGGACGACGCGCTCGCCGCTGCCGAAAGCGCCTACATGCCGAAGGGTATGATCACGATCCCCTTCAATCCGCAGTTGATCAACACCGGCTCCAAGCTGGTCCTGATCGACACCGGCAACGGCGCTGGCGCCTTCGAGGCCAGCAAGGGCGCGGTCGGACGCTCTCTGATGAACCTCGCCGCGGCCGGCGTCGATCCGAAGTCCATCGACGTCGTCGTGCTCTCCCACATGCACGGCGACCACATCAACGGCCTCAAGCTCGCCGACGGCTCGCTGGCGTTTCCGAACGCCGAGCTGAAGGTGCCGGCCAAGGAGTGGGCGTTCTGGAATAGCGACGAGAATGCCGCCAAGGCGCAGACCGACTTGATGAAGGGCAACTTCGCCAACTTCAAGAAGGTGTTCGGCGGGCTCGAGAGCAAGGTCACTCAGTACGAGTGGGACAAGGAGGTCGCGCCCGGCATCACCGCGCTCGGCACGCCCGGTCACACGCCGGGCCACACCTCGTTCGCGGTCGCGTCGGGCAATGCCAGGGTCCTGATCCAGGCCGACGTCACCAACGTTCCCGAGCTGTTCCTGCGCAACCCCGACTGGCACGTGATGTTCGACACCGATGCCGAGATGGCGCAGGCCACGCGGCACAGGTTCTACGACATGGCCGCCGCCGAGAAGGCCCGAGTGATCGGCTTCCACTTCTCGTTCCCCTCGGTGGGCTATGTCGAGAAGGACGGCGCCAAGTACCGGCTGATTCCGGCGCCGTGGAATCCGGTGATCTGAGCGGGGACCGCGAATTCGTCGCCGTCATTGCGAGCCAACGGGTCCGCGCGAACGCGCTGCCCGATGACAGGCTCCGCGAAGCAATCCAGGGCTCGGTTGGGACTCTGGATTGCTTCGTCGCTTCGCTCCTCGCAATGACGGAGGAGAGAGAAGGGGGGCCGCCTTCGGGCGGCCTGCTCGTTTTTGCATATGCGAAATGTCGGGCTTTCCGCGGCTCGCGCGAGCGCCTATGTCGAACCTCCCGGGATGTCCGCAGGGCCTTGCATGTCGACCGATCTCTCAACCTCCAGCGCCGATCTTTCCAACTGGCGCTCCGCGCCGTTCAGCCGCTGGGCCTTCCACAACATCCGGTCGATCCTGCCGGTCGCCGACATCGAGAGCGCGCCCGGCAGCGCGTGGCCGCTGCCGGCAAGTCCGATCTCCTTCGATCAGTTCAGCCTGCGGCTGCCGAAGGGCGGCACGCTCGACCTCGACGGCTTCCTGAAAGCGACGGCGACGGACGGGCTCCTGATCCTCCACGACGGCCGCATCGTGTTCGAGCACTATGACGGCGGCACCGACCGCGACACGCCGCACATCCTGATGTCCGCGACCAAATCGATCACCGGGCTGATGGCCGGCATCCTGGCCGGCCGCGGCGAGCTCGACGTCGACGCCGAGGTCACGCGCTATGTGCCGGAAGTGGCAGCCACGGCCTATCGCGGCGCCACGATCCGCCAGCTCCTCGACATGCGGGCCGGCATCATCTTCGACGCCGCCGGCCTGCAGGCCTATGCCGACGCCGCGGGCTGGGAGCCGGTCGCACCTCGCACGACGCCGAACCTGCATGAATTCTATGAGACGATGCGCGCGCAGGCGATTCCGCATGGCGGCACCTTCAGCTACGTCTCCGCCAACACCGATCTGCTCGGCTGGGCGATCGAGCGGGCCACCGGCCGCAGCTTCGCGAGCCTAGTCAGCACCCTGTTGTGGAAGCCGATGGGCGCCAGCGGCGAGGCCTTCATCACGCTCGACCGCAAGGGCGCGCCGCGCTGCACCGGCGGGTTCTGCGCCACCTTGCGCGACGTCGCCCGGCTCGGCCAGCTCGTGCTGTCAGGCGGCCGGCGCGGCTCGCACACCATCATCCCGCCGTCCTGGCTCGACGACATCAGGCACAATGGCGACGCCCAGGCGTGGCGCGACGGGCAGTGGCGCGACAGCTTTGCCGCCATCAGCCGCAACATGCATTATCGCAGCGGCTGGTACGTCATCAACGATCAGCCGCAGCTCATGTTCGCGATGGGCATTCACGGCCAGAACCTGTTCGTCGATACGTCCAACGGCATCGTGATCGCCAAGGTCTCGTCATGGGCGCAGCCGGTCGATGGCCAGGCGATCTGGCTGACGCATCAGGCGGTGGCGGAATTCACCCGTCACCTCAACGAGACGGGTTGAGCCCGAGGGAAGCGGCAGGCGGGCGGGGTCATCGAGCGCCTCTTGCGATGAAGCGCAGTGTTTCGCGGGATCCGGTTTCATGCACTTGCATGTTCCTGCCGGAGCGCTTTAAGTGCCCCTCACATGCCGCTCCTCAAAGGATCTCCCCATGCCTGCACCCTATTCGATCGTCGCCCTCGTCGGCAGTCTCCGCAAGGAGAGCTTCACGCTCAAGATCGCCAATGCCCTGGTCAAGCTGGCGCCGGTCAGCCTGAAGATCGACGTCACCACGCTCAACGGCCTGTCGTTCTTCAACCAGGATCTCGAAGCCAATCCGCCGGCCGACTGGCTCGCCCTGCGCGACAAGCTGAAGGCCTCGAACGGCGTGCTCATCTTGACGCCCGAATACAACCGCTCGATTCCCGGCGTGCTGAAGAATGCGATCGACATCGCCTCGCGCCCCTATGGGCAGAGCTCGTTCCTGGGCAAGCCGGTCGGCCTCATCGCCAACTCGCCGGGTGCGCTCGGCGGCGTCGCGGCGGCCAAGCACCTGCAGAACATCATGCCGGGCATCTCGGGTCCGGTCATGGGGCAGCCGGAAATCTACCTGAATGGGGTCGGCGACGCCTTCGACGCCCAGGGCGAGTTGGTCAAGGACTCGCTCAAGACGGTGCTGCAGCAATATCTGGAGGCGTTCGCCGCCTTCGTGGCCAAGCAGAACGGCTGACCAGGGTCGTCGCCGTGCCTCCGCCCGTGCGGCGGTCGCCAACTGCATGACGGGTATGATCCGGGCAGGGCGTTGACGCGCCTTGCCCGATCCGTTTCAAGGCAATGCCGGACCTGCGCAAGGATGCGCATTGCCAAGGAAGCACGATGGCCCATTCGTTCACACCCGCGTCGTCGTCGAGGCCCGGCCCGAACCAGCCGGATCTCGACTCGGAGGCCGTCCGGCAGGCGCGGATCGACCTTGCGGCCTGTTTCCGGATGGCGGCGCGGCACGGGCTCGAGGAGGGCATCTGCAACCACTTCTCGGCGCTGGTGCCCGGCTATGACGACCTCTTCATCGTCAATCCCTACGGCTATGCCTTTCGTGAGCTGACGGCCTCGAAGCTGTTGGTTTGCGATTTCGACGGCAACGTCATTGCCGGCGACGGCCGCCCGGAGGCGACCGCGTTCTACATCCACGCCCGCATCCACAAGGCGCTGCCGCGCGCCAAGGTCGCGTTCCATACGCATATGCCGTATGCCACCGCGCTCTCGATGACCGAAGGCGATCCGCTGATCTTCGCCGGGCAGACGGCGCTGAAATTCTATGGACGAACCGCCGTCGACGCGAACTACAACGGGCTGGCGCTCGACGCGCGCGAGGGGGACCGCATCGCCGGGGCTGTCGGTGATGCCGACATCGTCTTCATGAAGCATCACGGCGTCATGGTCCTGGCGCCGACCATCGCCGAAGCCTGGGACGATCTCTATTATCTCGAGCGCGCCTGCCAGGTTCAGTGCCTGGCGCTGTCGACCGGGCGCAAGGTGGTGCCGGTGGCGCCCGACATCGCCGAGGCCGCCTATCGCCAGATGCGGGAGGGGGATGCGGAATCGGCGCGGCTGCATCTCGAAGCGATCAAGCGGACGCTCGACGCCGAGGAGCCCGCCTATCGGGCTTGAGCGCGTAGCGGCACGGCGGGCTCAGGGTTAGCGTTTCCTTAACCGGGGCGCCGCATTCTCGGGCCATGGTCTCCCGCGCGCGCCTCAAATCCTTCCTGACCGGGCTAGCCCTCTACACGATGGCGGCGGCCATCATCGGCTATTTCGGCATCAACGCCTATACCGGGCGGTACGGCCTGACCGCGCGCCAGGAGCTCGACCAGGAGATCATTGCGCTCACCTCCGAACTCGCCCGGTTGAAGCAGGA
>NZ_JAUHID010000013.1:0-173972 GCF_032377735.1 Bradyrhizobium sp. SZCCHNRI3043 | reverse complement strand
GATGCAGTCATGGCTCGAAATTGCACCGCGCCGAGCCCTCTCACCCCCCTAATTCGGATTCTTGCCCAGCCTCGACGAGCGCGCAACCCATGTTCTTCGGATCGCTTCTGGCCCGTCACGACCTTCCCGGTCGATGCCGGCGATGTCTGCGCTGGAGGCCACATCGAAGCTAATCGTGGAATGGTCGGCAGACAGCTCTTGACCAAAGTGGAACCGGCAGCCGTTATTGCGCAAGGCGATGGAGTTCGGTCGATCGGATGATGAACAGATGAAGCTGGTGAGGGTGACGCTGGTCGCGGCGTTCATGCTTGGGAGCATGCAACCGGGTCATGCCGCCGTGCGCATTGTTTTTGATCAGGGCGGACGGATTGGAACCTATGTCGACAGGTTCAAACTTTTACGCGACTTCGGCGCGTCCGTCATCATCGACGGAATCTGCGCCGGCGCCTGCACGCTCGTGCTGGCGTACATTCCCCACGACAGCATCTGCGTGACCCCAAGAGCCGTATTCGGCTTCAGGGTCGCGGACAATCCTGGGCCCGATGGGAAGGCTATTCCCAACCCTGAAGCCACGCAGATGCTCTATGATCGTTACCCACCCGCGGTCAGGCAATGGATTACGCGGCACGGCGGCATGACCGCGCGCGCGATCTACCTTCGCGGCCGGCAACTCCAAGCGCTGTACCGGCCCTGCACCACCGATGTCGAAGGTGGACGCAGCCAGCCACGGTAGCCGGTGCCCACGGATGATGCTGCGCCGGGTCACCATGCGAGGAGACCACTCAAGTGTTGTTTGGTTCAAATACAGTCTCTGAAGCCGAGCCGCTCCTGAGTTGCTAGAGCGCTGTAAACGCGCCGGTGATCTTGACGGCTTTACGCCTCAACGTCAGCTTGCGCTTTATCGGCGATATTTCGGGCTCACCTCGTGAAGCTGCCATATCTGCTTCGGACCATATCGGACCTTCCCGTCTGCGGGGCAGGTCCGTTCTTACGGTCGAATCGGAAGCAGGCGGTCGGGCGCGTGGACGGCGCGTTTTGACCCATTGCTGACCTTGAGAAGTCTTGGCATCGTGTCGCGATTACTAGCGATCAGGGTGCGAATATGCGTACATTGAAGATGACAGAGCTCGGCGCGCTTTACTTGATTGCTGCTTGTCTTTTATTCGACCGAGCAGAGGCATGCGCGGTGGCGAGCGCACAGACTGGCGTGCTCTTTGACCATATCCCTGCGGAGGTCGATGCGCCTGTCATCGTAGAGGTGACGATCGTCGGCAGAGAGGCCGATATCAGTTCTCAGAAATACGGCCGGTTGGCTGTGATGGATGCTCGGGTCGAAAGGGTTGTCAAGGGAACACCCGATCTTGACGCGTTGAAGATTGTTACGTCCATCAGCACCTGTACCCGAATTGGCGTCGGACATGGTTTTGTTGCCGGTGCGATTGATCACGATGCCCGGATCGGCCTCGAGCTGATTGCGATACAGCGACCCTATCAAACCCTAACGCAAAGACGATGAACTCGACCCGGCTTATCGAAATGTGCTTCGAGAGGCTTCCTTTCCCATTCACCGCGCCGACGTGAGCTTCGTTCAGCGACGTTGGCATTCATGCAATCTTTACTTGTATTCCGGACAACTCCGCTGAAATGCCCTCAGAGTCCTTGCGCCGAAGGCGCCGGAGTTTTGACTTACCCTATGAGCCTCGTATGACATCTATTGGCCCGAGAGCCCTTTTTGGGATTCTGCTGTCTTCGTTGATAGCTGGATGCGATCTCAATCCTCAACTCCGTCCAGTGCCCGTGCCAGCCGACCAGGCGGCGTTTCAGAGTGCGTGGAACGCTGGCCGCAGCTACAGTACTCTCACCAACTCGTCCAGCTACGATGGTCGTGTGGAAGAGCAAATGCCAAGAGATCTGCGTAATTGGACCGGGAAGGTGCTCATCAAGAAGACGGTGCGCGGCAAGGTCGAGTTATTTGTAGTACAGGTCGCCGATCAAGTTGCCGTCGTCGCCTACAACGTCGATCCGGCGCTTCGCGCTGATCTGGCAGATCGAGACAACTACGTTCAATTCAGCGGAGTTCGACCGGAACACCCGTCGCCAACATTTCATTCGGACGAGCTACAGATCTCCGGAATATGGGTACTTTTCGAAATGAGACTGGACAAGGTCTCAGTCCCTAATCACCGGCAGGGACAAGGCATATGAAAAATCCTTCAGAGCACGTTTCCAATGTTGGCGAAGGCGGATTTCACGCGTAGCTTTTGGCCCATGCCGGACCTTACACTCGTCGCCCGCGATGTCGGATCCCGAGGGGGAAACCGGACGTATTCCTTCGGATGAGCGAAAGGCCGCTGTTGACTCAGAGGGACATCGCGGCAAATTTCATCTGGGCCGTGGGCGGATGATGCGAATTTCTTATCGTGATATAGAAAGCAGGATAGCGGAGCCGCCGGCGTGGTTTCATGACGGGGTACCTCGCTATCTGCCGTTTGGGCCTCGTGAACTTTCGGTCTATAATTGTGTGTCTGTGCTGGCTCGCGTCGCCTGCCAAGTGTGCAACAGACCATTTCTTGTCGGCATCGTTCCCAAGTCTCAAGACGTCCAAGAACTGGCGAATGACCCGGGCGTGCTGAACAACCTCTCCGATGATCCGCCATTTCACGATCACGAAGCCGGGCAGTGCGACGGTTTGGCTATGACGTGGATCCTTCGAGAGTTGGTGGAAGTGTGGGCGCGCGGTCCTCAAGGAGGCGATTTCGTGCGTCGACACGAGTTCGAACGCACCCTGCCTCCAGACTTTTTCGATCATTGATTCTACCCTCACGCTTCGCTCCCCCGTTCTGCGAATTATGGGGACAGTGCACTTTCCTGAGGGACGGCGATCGTCCAGGGCCGAGGTCGAACCGGCCGACCCCAAGTTCCCTGAACTTGACCAGAAGCGGCGGAACATTCCGGGTTGACACCGGTTCGCCCAAGTTCCAGTGCGCTTGGAGCCGCCACGCGTTTTCTCAAGGGGTCCGCTGATGTCATCGTCCGATGTGGTCAGGAGTGCTCACGATCGCCGTCAGCGAAGGCTGCTGATCGTGCTGGCTCTGGGATTTGTCGCCTTTGGCGCCGCCGCGGCTGGCCTGTTCTACGTCTTGCAGCCCGAGACTCTCCGGATCGCCGTCGGACCGGCGGGGAGCGACGACCACAAGGTGGTCCAGGCGATGGCCGACGCCTTCGGTGAGGAAAGCAGGACCGTCCGGCTCTCCCCGATCACGACCGGCGGAGCGGCTGAATCCCTGGCCCTGCTGGCCGCCGACAAAACCGATCTGGCGGTCGGCCGCGGCGACCTCGGCATGCCGCCCGATGCGCAAACACTGGCGGTCCTGCGCAAGAACTATGTCGTGCTGTGGTCGCCCTCCGGGCGACGCGGCAACGAGCCCAAGCAGAAGGCCAGCGGCAAGATCGCAGATATCGCCCATCTGGCAGGTCACAAGGTCGGCATCATCGGGCGGACCGGAGCAAACGTCGCAGTGCTCCAGACCATTCTGGAGGGCTCCGGCGTGCAGCCCGATAAGGTTGCCACGGCTCAATTCGGGACAGACGAGATCGAGAAGCTTGCGCAAGACCCCACCCTCGATGCGTATCTCGCCGTCGGTCCGCTCGACAGCAAGATCACGGTGGACGCGATCACCGCGACCTCCCGGGCACGCGGAGCACCCACGTTTCTTCCGATCGAAGCATCGGAGGCCATTGCCCTGAAGCATCCGCGCTACGAGGCCGAGGAAATTCCAGCCAGCGTCTTCAACGCGAAACCGGCCTGGCCGGAGGACAAGGTCGACACGATCAGCGTCAATCACCTGATCCTGGCCAAGAAGGGGCTCTCCGAAGCCAAGGCGGCGGCCTTCTACCGGCAGCTTTTCGCGGTCCGCGACACGATCACGCAAGGCCTCGCCGGCGCTTCGCACATCATGAAACCCGACACGGAGAAGGAGACCGAGCCTTCCGTGCATCGAGGCGCCGCGGCGGTGATCAACGGCACGGAGCGAACCTTTCTGGACAAGTACAGCGACTACTTCTGGTTCGCCTTGCTCGTTCTTTCCGGCATCGGTTCGGCCGCCGAATGGCTGCGCCGCTATCTGAACCGGGATGAACTGGAGGACAACACCAGCGGCCGCAACCGCATTCTTGCGGCGGTGTCGGAGGTGCGCAATGCCGGCTCGGAACACGATCTGCTGACCTGGCAACGGGAGGTCGACGGGATCATCGCCGAGACCCTCAAGGGCTATGACGATGGAGCCATCGAACAGGAGGACTTGGCGGCATTCGGCCTCGTCCTCGAACTCTTCAACCATGCCGTCGCCGAAAGGCGAGCGACGCTGCAGAGCGGCGCCTCCGATCAATCATGGACGACAGGTCCAACCCTCGCCTCTCGGCGATAGGCTCGGCTCATGAGGAGGAGATTTCGTGAGTCGACACCAGTTCGAACGGACCTTGCCACCGGACTTTTCCGATGTTCTGGACGGAGGACGCCGCGTGGCGAGCGCGTAGCAGCGTCCGCAAACAGCCATCGGGCGCGACGGATCGACGCCAGTGCGATGCCGCCGCGCCGTTCAGTCGATGATGCCCGGCCCTTCGGTCATCGCGCGCGCAACGCCCTCCTTCATCTGCTTCACCACCTCCGGCGCGTGCCCCTGCCACAGGACGACCTCGGCAATGACGCGCAGCGGCGCGCGGGATCGATGAGACCGCGTCGGATTTCCCGGGAACTTCTTGTCCGTCAGGTTCGGGTCGTCAACGAACGGACCGGTGGGCTCGACGACGTAGATCCGTCCCCGTCCGTCACCGGCAGCCAACTCGGCGCCCCAGATTGCCGCGTCCAGCGTGGCCGTGAAGTAGACCCAGGACAGCGGCTCCGCGTCGGTGAAATTGGAGACATATCCGACCGCGATCATGTCGCCCGGCCGCAAATCGGCTCGCGTGCCGTGAAAGAAGGATTGTGCAAACACGGTCGCAACAGATGACATCGGTGACCTCGATGGGTTTCCAGCACTCGTCATCTGTCGCGGAGCGGCAGTCGAATGCAAATGATCGTTTCGTCGGTTGAAGACTCTGTCGGCGAGCTACCCGCCTCTCTCGTTCCGCCACCTAGCTAGTCCACCAGCGCCGCGTGGCCTGGCACGTCTCCAGCGCCCGCTGATAGCCGGCACGGGCGCGCAGCCGCGTCATGTACGCCTGCACCGTATCCCCGAATACGACACCGGCGTTCTTCCGCGCCATCTCGAGCGCGTAGCCTACGGAGATGTCCGCCGCGGTGAACGCATCGCCGGCCATGTAGGGCCCGCGCTCCAGCTGTCGCGTCACCAGGCTCAATCGGGTCGTGAACACGTTCATCGCCTGACGCGCGCTCCAGTTGTTGCGCTCGCTTTCAGGCGCAAGGTGCCGGGCTCCCGAAACGAAATAAAGCGAGGCTGCGAGGCCGGCCTCACCGAGGTGGAGAAACTGCTGGTAGGCAGGAAAAGCAACATCATGTGCCGCGGGCGCCAGCGCTGTCGGCCCATACCGCCCCAGGATGTACTCCATGATCGCAACGGACTCGACCATCGTGACATCGCCATCGCGGATCGCCGGAATGAATCCGGCGGGATTGATCGCCAGGAACTCGGCGTCGTTCTCGACCCCGGCCAGGAGGTCCACGTCCCGAAGCCGGTATGGGAGTTCCATCTCTTCCAGCAGCCATACGACGCGGAAGCCTCTGCCCTCTCCGAACACCGTGATCATCGTTCGCAACCTCCTCCGTTGTCCGCTCCCAGGACGGCCCTCCGTTCGTCAGCCCGACATGCGGCCGGAGATTTTCTCAGCGGCTCCTCGAACTCCGGCTTGGCGCAGCACATCATGATCAGACTCGAAGATGAAAAGACGCACTAAAGATGTCGGCGGCTAGCCCATCCCAAACCGTCCAAACAGGTGGGAGCACAGCCCGCTTTCAGGTCTGAAGCAGAAGCAGGCGACCAAGGCCCTCAATGGCTGCATTTGACCCGCAGCGGGCATCCTAAGCCTACGAAACGAGCTGGGATCAGCGGCTCGAAAGTGTTTGGATAGCCCGCCACGCTGCCTTTCGAACGTGACCGTCGACGTCCGAGGACAGCTGTGACAACACTGGTAGAATGTCAGGGACTGAAAACTTCTCGGCTAACTCGCAAGCCCATTGCCGGTGTCGGGCAAGCTCATCAACTTGGAATGCATCGAAAAGCGTTCGCCAATGGGCAGAGTGGGCTCGCTGCCGCAGGACCCAAGCAGCTTCGCGCCGAATTTCATTTTCCGAGGCGTCGTTGTAGATGCGAAACACCGTCGGAAAATCTGCATCGACCCAGGTTGTACCCAGCGTGCGAATAGCGGTTTGCCGTGTCGCTTTGGATGGATTTGCCAGTAGAGCTACCACAAGCTCGTGCGCCTCTTGCAACTCCCATTGTGCGACGACTTCACACGCTGTGCGCACAACGTATTCTGATGGATCACGGAGAGCCCTCAAAATGATAGAGCGCAACTCGCGCCCATGTGGGTGACGTCCGATTGCATCAATAGCCGCCCGTCGTTCAAATTGATCTTCGAGTCCGGCTGCGTTGGCCAGTGCCTTTAGTGCCGCCGCACCTTCTTGCAAGGCGAGTTTGCGTATGACTTGGTGGGTAGTCGGCGGGTGCGCGCCGGAGGGCGAATTGCAGGACACGACAGCGTTCCAATGTAGGATTGTTCTACTGTTGCACCAAGCGGGGCAGTTCTGCAATTGGCCCAACGCGGACTTTTCAGCCGACGCTGGCGACGTCGGCTCGCAGACATTAACTGGAAAAGGCCGGTGAAGGGACCAAGGAATCAAGCTCAGCCGGCCGGAACGATCGCCCGGTCCGTCAGCCAGCCAAGTCCCTCCGCGGTCGTCGCCCGCGGCTTGTATTCGCAGCCGATCCAGCCGGGATAGCCGATCGCATCGAGGTGGCGGAACAGGAAGGCGTAGTTGATCTCGCCGGTGCCGGGCTCGTGGCGGCCCGGATTGTCGGCGAGCTGGATGTGCGCGATGCGGGCGAGATGCTTCTGCATCGTGCGGGCCAGATCGCCCTCCATGATCTGCATGTGGTAGATGTCGTACTGGACGAACAGATTGTCGGACTCGACCTCCGAGATCAGCTGCAGCGCCTGGGCGGTGCGGTTGAGGACAAAGCCGGGAATGTCGAACGTGTTGATCGGCTCGATCAAGAGCTTGATCCCCTGCGCTTTCAGCGCGGTTGCGGCAAAGCGCAGGTTGCGGACCAGCACCTGGTTGAGCTCGCGCGGGTCGGCATCATCAGGCGCTATCCCGACGAGGCAGTTGACCTGGCGGCAGTCGAGCGCCCGCGCGTATTCGATGGCGCGACGAACGCCGTCGCGGAATTCGTCGACGCGATCCGGCAGGATCGCGATGCCGCGCTCGCCCGCGGCCCAATTGCCGGCGGGCAGATTGTGCAACACCTGCGTCAGCCCGTGGCGCGTCAGCTGCTCGCGCAGCTCCGCCTTGTCGAAATCATACGGGAACAGATACTCGACGCCGCTGAAGCCAGCCGCCTTGGCGGCGGCAAAGCGGTCGACGAACGGAAGCTCGTTGAAGAGCATCGTAAGATTCGCAGCAAAGCGCGGCATGTCATGGTCCTCGAATTGGTCCTCGAATGAGAGCGGTCGCTGCGATCAGGCCGGCTGCAAGGTGCGCGGCGGCTCGGCCGGGGTGTCGTCGACCGGCAGGTCGAGCACCTCCTCGAATTCGACGACGTTGTCGATCTCGGTCCCCATCGCAATGTTGGTGACGCGTTCGAGCACGAACTCGACCACGACAGGCACCTGGTATTCCGCCATCCATTCGCGCGCGGTCGCGAACGCAGCCTGCGCCTGGCGCGGGTCGGTGACGCGGATCGCCTTGCAGCCGAGGCCCTGCGCGACCGCGACGTGGTCGACGCCATAGCCGCCGACCTCCGGCGCGTTGATGTTCTCGAACGAGAGCTGCACCTGATAGTCCATCGAGAAGCCGCGTTGCGCCTGACGTATGAGGCCGAGATAGGCATTGTTCACGACGACGTGGATGTAAGGCAGGTTGAACTGGGCGCCAACCGCGAGCTCCTCGATCAGGAACTGGAAGTCGTAGTCGCCGGAGAGCGCGACGATCTCGCGCCTGGGATCGGCGGCGCGGACGCCGAGCGCGGCCGGCAGGGTCCAGCCGAGCGGCCCCGCCTGCCCCGCATTGATCCAGTGGCGCGGATGGTTGACGCTGAGGAACTGCGCGCCGCCGATCTGCGACAGGCCGATGACGCTGACATAGCAGGTGTCGCGGCCGAACGCCTTGTTCATCTCGTGATAGACGCGCTGCGGCTTGATCGGCACCTGGTCGAAATCGCTGCGCCGGAGCATCGTGCGCTTGCGATCCTGGCACGCCGCCGGCCACGCCTGCCGTTCGCGCAGCTTGCCAGCCTTGCGCCACTCGCGCGCGACGGTGATGAACATCTCCAGCGCCGCCTTCGCATCCGAGACGATGCCGAGGTCGGGGTTGAACACGCGGCCGATCTGGGTCGGCTCGATGTCGACATGCACGAAGCTGCGCCCTTTCGTGTAGGTCTCGATCGATCCGGTGTGCCGGTTGGCCCAGCGATTGCCGATGCCGAGGACGAAATCGGACTCCAGGAAATTGGCATTGCCGTAGCGATGGCTGGTCTGCAGGCCGACCATGCCGGCCATCAGCAAATGATCGTCGGGAATGGCGCCCCAACCCATCAGGGTCGGCACGACCGGCACGTTGACGGTCTCGGCGAACGCGACCAGCAGATCGCTGGCATCGGCATTGATGACGCCGCCGCCGGCGACGATCAACGGGCGCTCGGCGGCGTTGAGCATCTCGATCGCCTTTTCGATCTGCTTGCGGGTTGCGGCGGGCTTGTAGACCGGCAGCGGCGCATAGGTCTCGTCGTCGAACTCGATCTCGGCGAGCTGCACGTCGAGCGGCAGGTCGATCAGCACCGGCCCCGGCCGGCCCGAGCGCATGATGTGGAAGGCCTGGCTGAACACGCGCGGCACGAGCCCTGGCTCGCGCACCGTCACCGCCCATTTGGTCACGGGCTTGGCGATCTGCTCGATGTCGACGGCCTGGAAATCCTCCTTGTAGAGTCGCGCGCGCGGCGCCTGCCCGGTGATGCAGAGGATCGGGATCGAATCCGCAATCGCCGCATAGAGCCCGGTGATCATGTCGGTGCCGGCGGGGCCCGAGGTTCCGATGCACACGCCGATGTTGCCGGCCTTGGCGCGGGTGTAGCCCTCGGCCATATGAGAGGCGCCCTCGACGTGGCGGGCGAGAATGTGGCGGATCGATCCACGCCGCTGCAGCGCGGAATAGAGCGGATTGATTGCGGCTCCGGGAACGCCGAAGGCGCAGGTGACGCCTTCCTTCTCCAAGATACGCACCGCAGCATCGATCGCCCGCATCTTCGCCATCTCGCGCCTCCCTCTGGTTGAGGCGCAAGCATCGCTGCTGACAGCTGCGATCTCAATTCACTCGTCGATTTTTCCCACGATGCGGCACGCTCGGCAAAACAGCGGCGGCCTCAGTTAGTTAGGACAGAAGTCAGCTGACATGTCCTAACAGCATGACGGCTCGATCACGCTATTCGAACAGCGGCGCGAGCTCCATCTGCGGCACCAGCACGAGGCCCTTGTCGGTGATACGAATTTCCGGAATGACCGATAGGGGAATCAGATTGAAGCCCATGTAGGGAATGGTGCAGCCCGCCTCCACCCATTCGGTCTTCAAAAGCTTGACCTCATCGGCGACCTCGGTGACGCGCTTGTCCGACAGCAGGCCTGCGATCGGCAGCGGCACCATCGCCCTCACCTTGCCATCGGCAACGACGCAGACACCGCCCTGGTGCGCGCCGATCGCGGCGACGGCCGCCTGCATGTCCGCTTCGTTGGTGCCGGCGACGATGATGTTGTGGCTGTCATGGCCGACGCTGGACGCGACGGCGCCGCGCTTCAGGCCGAAATCCTTCAAGAGCCCATGCGCCACATTGCCAGCCGACTTGCCGTGGCGCTCGATCACCGCGACGAAACAGAGCCCATGGCGCGCGAACAGCGTTTCCCAATCGTTCGCCGGCTCGATCGCGACCTTGTCATGGATCAGCGTGATGCCCGGCAGCGCCGTCTTGATCGCATTCACGGTGCACGCCTTGGTCGGCAGCTCCGGCGTCAGTTTCATCTGCGCCGGCAGCTTCACCGTGGCATAGGCGGCCTTCGGATACTGATAGCGCTGCGACAGCGCCTGATCGAGACGCGGCGTGATCCTGCCCTTGTCGACGACGAGCTCGCCGCCATACCAGGTCGTTTGCGGCTTGAGGCCGTCGTCGAGCAAAACCAGATCGGCGCGGCGGCCGCCGCCGAGGCCGCCGATCTCGCCATCCATCGCAAAGCGCGTCGCGCCGTGCAGCGAGCCCATCGACCACGCCTGCTCCGGCGACATCCCCGCCTTCACCGCCTCGCGCACCACCCAGTCGAGTCCAAACAGCATGAGATCGTCGGCATCGCGATCGTCGGTGCACACCGCCGTGCGCTTGTGCGAGGCGCCGAGCTCGGTGATGGTGCGGATCGCCTGCGGCAGGCTGTGCCACGGGGTCGTGGGCGGACCACCGCGCAGGAAGATCCAGACGCCGGCATCCAGGAGATCATCGGCGATGTCGCGGTCGATCGCCTCATGCGTGTCGGTGACACCGCTCGCGGCGTAGGCGGCGACGAATTCGCGGCCATAGACATGCCCGGACACCGGCCGTCCGCGCTGCAAAGCCGCCGCAAGGATGGCGTGGCTGCGCTCGTCGCCCATGCAGACCGGCACGAAATCCATCTTCTCGCCAAGCGCGACCGCCTCGGGCCAGCGGTCGAACAGGCCGGCGATCTTGTCCGGCGTGAGGTCGCCGCCCGCGGTTTCCAGCGCCGCCGAGGTCGCCGGCACGGTCGAGGGCACGGTGAGGAAGATCGACAGCGGCGCCTGCCGCGCATCCTCCAGCATCGCCTCGACGCCGGCGACGTCCATGACGTTGCCGATCTCGTGGCTGTCGCAGAAGATCGTCGTGGTGCCGTTGAGCAGCGCGGCCTCCGCATAGGCGCAGGCCGTCACCATCGAGGATTCGATGTGGATGTGCGGATCGACCAGCCCCGGCGCGATGATGCCGCCGGCCGCGTCATGGAGCGCGAAACCGCTGCCGAGCGCCTTGTGGGCACCGGCCGGCTTCACCGCCGCGACCCGCCCGCCGGTGATCCACAGTTCGCGCGAGGGGTGGATGCGCTCCGAATAGGTCGAAAGCACGCGCGCGCCGGTGATCACGAGATCGGGCGCAACGCGGCCCGAAGCGACATCGGCGAGGCGCCGCGTCATCGTGTGCAGAGGGGCGACCGAGAAGCGGGTGAGTTTGGTCATGGCACGAACTCGCTGGACGTGTTGGGCGATGCACCGCGATGGTTGCGCGATGCACGCGTCCCGGCAAGCCCAAATAGATCGGCAGCCCTGACCACGGCTTGAGCAGCGGGTGAATAGCCCCCTCGTCCCTCCCCTCGAAATATCCGCGCCTCCATTGTCCTCGGAGACGGACCGCAACATCGGATTGCCCAACGCTCGAGCCGACGAGCCAGGGAGCTCGACAGCAACTCAGGCCGGGCCGAAGCGTCCTTACGGACGCTCCTTCACAACGCGGCAATGCTCACTGCTGCTACGGCGCGCAGACGCAGTTGCAGCCGGCTGCCGTGAGCGTCATGTGCGCCTTGTTGCCTTTGGTGCAATGGTCTTGCGTAAGGACGCAATGAGGTCCACGCGGGGAGGCACGCTTGACGGCTGTGCAAGTCCCCGGGCCCGGGGCCTGGGCGAATGCCGATTCGGAGACAAATAACAGGCCGAGGGCCAAGGCACCGATGATCGGAATGCTCCCGCCCCTCCTTCGCCGATGCCACGCAGTCAAGTCGTCGCCGTGGTTGGCTGACCGCGATTTCGTCCGCACATGAGTGGCCATATCAAGCTCCCTTCGTTTGCAAGGCCTTCATAATCAGGCCGCGGCTTCAGAACGTTGGCCGGCTTCAGGGCGAACAACATTTGTCATCGCCCGACACTCCAGCTTTGCGGGACGGTCGCACCGACGCCGCTTAGCCTAGTAAGTGCAACGGCAACTTTAAATTACATTTATTAGCATAATATCATAGAGATTGCATATCGGCAACGAGCAGAAGCGCGAAATCGCTCAACGGCACGCGAGGAAAGGGTTGAGCTGAATTTTGGACAGAAGGCGCCCCAAGCGACGAACGAGGGAATCATTCCGGTGATGGTGCACTCACCCCTCCGCCCGTGCGTTGGAGTCAGTTGCACTGTCATCGAAACGTTGCACCCTGCCGAAACGTCCTGTTACCGAAACGTTCCGGCCGGCGGCGTCACGCCGCCGAGCGCCGCCGTGAGCTCGGCCGCGACATCCCGCACCATTGCTCCGATCACAGCCACCCGCTCATCGGTCAGCCGGCTCGCCAGGCCCGAGACCGAGATCGCCGCCAACGGCTCGCGGCAGGAATCGTGGACGACGGCGGCGATGCAGCGCAGGCCGATGCGGGCCTCCTCGTCGTCGACGGCGTAGCCCTGCCGCCGGATCGTATCCAGTTCGCGGAACAGGTCGCTGGCGCGGATGATGGACTTCTCGGTCAGGCGCGGCATGCCCTGGCGGTGGATGATGCCGTTGACGTCGTCGTCGGAATAGGTCGCGAGCACGGCCTTGCCCATGCCGGAGGCGACCATCGCCAGCCGGCCGCCGACCTTGGTCAGCGAGCGCATGATCTCGCGGCTCTCCAGCCGCATCAGCACCATCAGCGATTCATCGTCGACGACGGCGAGATTGGCGGTCTCGCGCGACTGGTCGCGCAGCCGGCGCAGATAGGGAATCGCCAGCGCCACGAAATTGCGCCGGCGCGTGAAGGTCGCGCCGACGGCGAAGCTCTGCGCGCCGACGTGCCATTTCGACTCCATGCGGTCGAACTGCACGAAGCGGCGCTTTTCCAGCGTCGTCAGCAATCGATGGACGGTGGAGGTCGACAAGCCCGCACGCACAGCGAGATCGCTGAGGCGATAGCCTTCATCGTCCTCGGCGAGAATCTCAAGGATCTGCAGGGCGCGTCCGACGGATTGCACGCCGCCGTCGCGGGGCTCGGCCGCGGCATCTGCGCGGGACTCAATCGTCTTGCGACGGATCACGTGGCGCCTCTTTGCACCGTCATCGAAGGCGGCGCCGTTGCAGGACGGACGGATCTTGCTTGGGTATGCCTACAAAGAAAGTGCCGCTCCGGCGAGGGGCCGGAGCGGCATTCGCGTCAGATCAATCAGAGCAGGCCGGCGCCGCGCGCCCACTTGTACTTGGCCCCTAACACCTCGACCGGCAGCTCGGTCGAATAGGCGTAGGCCGGGATGCCGTTCTGGTAGAGATATTCGGCGGCTTCCTCGACCTCGACGTCGCCGGCGAGCGAGGCGACGATCGGCTTGACGAAGCCCTTCGCCTCCATCTCCTTCTTCACCTCGACCATGTTGCGGGCGAACACCATCGGCGGGGTCACGATCGTGTGCCAGTAGCCAAGGATCAGCGCGTGGATGCGGTCGTCCGACAGGCCGAGCTTGACCGTGTTCACATAGGTGATCGGCGGCTCGCCACCGGTGATGTCGACCGGGTTGCCGGCGGCACCGAACGGCGGGATGAACTTGCGGAACGCGGCATCGAGATCCGCGGGCATCGCCATCAGCGACATGCCGTTGTCGACCACGGCGTCGGACAGCAGCACGCCCGATCCGCCGGCGCCGGTGATGATGACGACGTTCTCACCCTTCGGCGTCGGCAGCACCGGCACGCCGCGGGCGAACTCGAGCAGCTGGCGCAGCGAGCGGGCCCGGATGACGCCCGACTGCTTCAGCACGTCCTCGTAGATCTTGTCGTTGCCGGCGAGCGCGCCGGTGTGCGACGAGGCGGCCTTGGCGCCAGCCGAGGTGCGGCCGGCCTTGAGCACGATGACCGGCTTCTTCTTGGAGACGCGCTTGGCGGCTTCGGCGAAGGCGCGGCCGTCCTTGAGGTCCTCGCAGTGCTGGGCGATCAAATTGGTGTTGGGGTCCTGCTCGAAGAAGGCGAGCAGATCGTCCTCGTCGATATCGGACTTGTTGCCGAGGCCGACGATCGCCGAGACGCCCATCTTGGCCGAGCGCGAGAAGCCGATGATCGCCATGCCGATGCCGCCCGACTGCGACGACAGCGCCGCATGACCCTTGACGTCATAGGCGGTGCAGAAGGTCGCGCAGAGATTGGCCGGCGTGTAGTAGAAGCCGTAGATGTTCGGCCCCATCAGGCGGACGTTGTACTTCTTGCCGATCTCGACGATCTCGGCCTGCAGCTCGGGCTCGTTGGCTTCGGCAAAGCCCGAGGGAATCAGCACCGCGCCGGGGATCTGCTTCTCGCCGCATTCGATCAACGCGCCGGCGACGAACTTGGCGGGGATCGCGAACACCGCGGTGTCGATCACGCCGGCGACGTCCTTGACGCTCTTATAGGCCTTGTAGCCGAGGATCTCGGACGCCTTGGGGTGGATCGGATAGATCTCGCCCTTGTAGCCGCCATTGATCAGGTTCTTCATCACCGAGTTGCCGATCTTGCCGTCCTCGGCGGAGGCGCCGATCACGGCGATCGCCTTCGGCATCATGATCCGCTTCATCGCGGTGACGATTTCCTCGTTCGAGCGCGGCGCCGGACGCGGCTTGTAGTCGAAATCGACGACGATGCGGACGTCGGCTGCGATCGCGCCGTTCTTGGTCGCGAACACCGGGTTGAGGTCGAGCTCGACGATCTCCGGGAAATCGCTGACCAGCTGCGACACCTTGACGATCACGTCGGACAGCGCCTCGCGGCTGACCGCGTCGCCACCGCGCACGCCCTTCAGCATCTCATGCGCCTGGATGCCGTCGAGCATCGACAGTGCGTCTTCCTTGGTGGCGGGGGCGAGGCGGAATGTCACATCCTTCAGCACCTCGACCAGCACGCCGCCGAGGCCGAAGGCCACCAGCTTGCCGAACGATCCGTCGGTGATCGAACCGACGATCACCTCGGTCCCGCCGGTCAGCATCTGCTGTACCTGGATGCCTTCGATCTTGGCGTCGGCCTTGTACTTCTTCGCATTCGCGAGAATGGTCTCATACGCCTTCTGCGCGTCGTCAGCGGTCTTGACGCCAACGATGACGCCGCCCGCCTCGGTCTTATGCAGGATGTCGGGCGATACGATCTTCATGACGACCGGGAAACCCATGTCGCCGGCCAGCTTGGCCGCCTCGGCGGCGGATTTGGCCAATCCCTCCTTCGGCACCGGAATGCCATAGGCGTCGCAGACCACCTTGCCTTCGGGGGCGGTGAGGCTGGTGCGCTTGTCGGCCTTCACCCGATCGAGCACTTCGCGGATCGTGGCCTTGGCGTTCGGGATGGCGTCAGACATTGGGGGCTTCCTCCTGGGGACTGGTCGTCGTTTATGGCATTTGGTATGCCAGAAGCAAACTTTGTCAAGCGCATCGAAGATGTGGAAACGCGGAAAAATCGGTCGCCTTGACAGTCTGGCATCTGGCATGCCAAAAATATTGGACGCAAAATGCTGTACACAGGCATCTCCCAAGGAGAGGAGATCGGTCTTGTCTACAGAGAAAACAAACAAGGCATTGCCCATCATGGCCGAGGCCGACATCGCGATCACTCGCATCGCCCCGGAGACGAGCTTCAAGAATAAGGCCTACGAGGCCTTGAAAGAAGCCATTCTCAAGATGGACATCTACGCGTCGCCCGAGCCGGTGATGCTCGACGAGCGCGCTCTGTCCGAGCGCCTCGGTGTCAGCCGCACGCCCATCCGCGAAGCGATCGCGATGTTGGAGCAGGACGGCTTCGTGAAGACCGTGCCGCGTCGTGGCATCGTCGTGGTGCGCCGGACCAAGATCGAAATCGTCGACATGATCCGCGCCTGGGCGGCGCTGGAGAGCATGGCGGCGCGCCTGATCACGACGATCGCGCGCAAGAAGGACATCAGCGCGCTGCGCGACTACTTCAAGGATTTCGGCAAGGACCGCCCGCCGCAGGAGCACATCGAGGAATATTCGAAGGCGAACATCGCGTTTCATCAGGCGCTGATCTCGCTGTCGGAATCGCCCGTGCTCGTCGACATGACCAACGACATCCTCCTTCACGTGCGCGGCTATCGCCAGCTCACGATCGGGCGCACCGATCGAATCGCAGCGTCCCTGCCCGAGCATCTGGCGATCATCGAGGCGCTGGAGGAACGCAACACCGAGCTCGCCGAAAAGCGCGCCCGTGATCATACGCTGGGCCTCGCGACCTATGTCGAGACGCACGGCCAGGAACTATTCAGCTGACAGGTTCAAACAGAAGAAGACGCCGCAAAGCGCCTTCACAGACGACCAGGGAGAGAGGCGCATGGCGCAGACTGCTGTTAAGACCGAGGCACCGGACACGCACGAGGAGCTCACGGACGGCTTTCATCTCGTCATCGACGCGATGAAGCTGAACGGGATCGACACGATCTACAACGTGCCGGGCATTCCGATCACCGACCTCGGTCGTATGGCGCAGGCTGAAGGCATTCGCGTGCTCTCCTTCCGTCACGAGCAGAACGCCGGCTATGCCGCCGCGATCGCCGGCTTCCTCACCAAGAAGCCGGGCGTGTGCCTCACGGTCTCGGCTCCCGGCTTTCTCAACGGCCTCACGGCGCTGGCGCACGCCACCACCAACTGCTTCCCGATGATCCTGGTCTCCGGCTCGTCGGAGCGCGAGATCGTCGACCTGCAGCAGGGCGACTACGAAGAGATGGATCAGCTCGCGATCGCCAAGCCGCTGTGCAAGGCGGCGTTCCGCGTTCTGCACGCCCAGGACATCGGCATCGGCTTCGCCCGCGCGATCCGTGCCGCCGTCTCGGGCCGCCCCGGCGGCGTCTATCTCGACCTGCCGGCAAAACTGTTCGGCCAGGTGATGAATGCGCAGGCCGGCGCAGCCTCGCTGGTCAAGGTGATCGATCCGGCTCCGGCGCAGATCCCCTCCCCCGACTCGGTCAAGCGCGCGCTCGATCTGTTGAAGAACGCGAAGCGCCCGCTGATCATCCTCGGCAAGGGCGCTGCCTATGCCCAGGCCGACGAGGCGATCAAGACCTTCGTCGAGAAGAGCGGCGCGCCGTTCCTGCCGATGAGCATGGCCAAGGGCCTCTTGCCCGACCTGCATCCGCAATGCGCCGGCGCGGCGCGCTCGACGGTGCTGAAGGACGCCGACGTCGTCATGCTGATCGGGGCCCGCCTCAACTGGCTCTTGTCGCACGGCAAGGGCAAGAGCTGGGGCGAGCTACCTAAGAAGTTCATCCAGGTCGACATCGAGCCGAAGGAGATGGACTCCAACGTCGAGATCGCCGCCCCCGTGGTCGGCGACATCGGCTCGGTCGTCACGGCCTTCTCCGAGGCGATGGGCAGCAACTGGGCCAAGGCACCGGTCGAGTGGACCTCTTCGGTGCAGAAGAAGCGCGAGGACAACGTCGCCAAGATGGCGCCGCGGCTGATGAACAACAACTCGCCGATGGACTATCACGGCGCGCTCGGCGTGCTCCGCACCATCATCAAGGAGCGTCCGGACGCGATCCTGGTCAACGAGGGCGCCAACACGCTCGACCTCGCCCGCGGCGTGATCGACATGTACCAGCCGCGCAAGCGCCTCGACGTCGGCACCTGGGGCGTCATGGGCATCGGCATGGGCTCGGCCATCGCCGCCGCGGTCGAGACCGGTAAGCCGGTGCTGGCGATCGAGGGCGACAGCGCCTTCGGCTTCTCCGGCATGGAGGTCGAGACGATCTGCCGCTACAATCTTCCGATCTGCGTCGTCATCTTCAACAATGACGGCATCTATCGCGGCACCGACCAGAACTCGGCGGGCGACGATCCGGCGACCACCGTATTCGTCAAGGGCGCCCGCTACGACAAGATGATGGAAGCCTTCGGCGGCGTCGGCGTCAACGCGACCTCGCCAGACGAGCTGAAGCGCGCCGTCAACGAAGCGATGGATTCCGGCAAGCCGACCTTGATCAATGCCGTGATCGATCCTGCAGCCGGATCCGAGAGCGGCCGTATCGGCAACCTCAATCCGCAGAGCGTGCTGACGAAGAAGAAGTAAGGCCACCCGCAAGACATCACCTGCCCGCCGATGCGGGATGACCAATCGTTACGGAGAGCAACACATGACCAAGGCGCTCGAGGGCGTTCGCATTCTCGATTTCACCCACGTCCAGTCCGGACCGACCTGCACCCAGCTGCTGGCCTGGTTCGGCGCCGACGTGATCAAGGTCGAGCGGCCGGGCGTGGGTGACATCACCCGCGGCCAGCTCCAGGACATTCCCAACGTGGACAGCCTCTATTTCACGATGCTGAACCACAACAAGCGGTCGATTACGCTCGACACCAAGAACCCCAAGGGCAAGGAGGTTCTGACCGAGCTGATCAAGAAGTGCGACGTGCTGGTCGAGAATTTCGGCCCCGGCGTGCTCGATCGCATGGGCTTCCCCTGGGAGAAGATCCAGGCGATCAACCCGAAGATGATCGTCGCCTCGATCAAGGGCTTTGGCCCTGGCCCCTACGAGGATTGCAAGGTCTACGAGAACGTCGCCCAGTGCACCGGCGGCGCCGCCTCGACCACCGGCTTCCGTGACGGCCTGCCGCTGGTCACCGGCGCGCAGATCGGCGATTCCGGCACCGGCCTGCACCTCGCGCTCGGCATCGTCACCGCGCTCTATCAGCGCACCCACTCCGGCAAGGGCCAGCGCGTCACCGCCGCGATGCAGGACGGCGTGCTCAACCTCTGCCGCGTCAAGCTGCGCGACCAGCAGCGCCTCGACCACGGTCCGCTCAAGGAATACAGCCAGTTCGGCGAGGGCGTGCCGTTCGGCGATGCCGTGCCGCGCGCCGGCAATGATTCCGGCGGTGGCCAGCCGGGCCGCATCTTGAAGTGCAAGGGCTGGGAGACCGACCCGAACGCCTACATCTACTTCATCACCCAGGCCCCGGTCTGGGAGAAGATCTGCGACGTGATCGGCGAGCCGACCTGGAAGACCGATCCGAACTACGCCAAGCCCGCCGCCCGCCTGCCGCGCCTGAACGAGATCTTCGGCCGGATCGAGCAGTGGACCATGACCAAGACCAAGTTCGAGGCCATGGACATCTTGAACGAGTTCGACATCCCCTGCGGCCCGATCCTGTCGATGAAGGAAATCGCCGAGGACGAGTCGCTGCGCAAGACCGGCACCCTGGTCGAGGTCGACCATCCGACCCGCGGCAAGTATCTCTCGGTCGGCAACCCGATCAAGCTGTCGGACAGCCCGGCCGACGTCACCCGCTCGCCGCTGCTCGGCGAGCACACCGACGAGGTCCTGCGCCAGGTGCTGGGCTTCAGCGACCACCAGGTCGCCGAAATCCACGACTCCGGCGCGCTCGATCCGCCGCGCAAGGAAGCCGCGGAGTAAAGGACGGACGCGGCGCGAACGCCGCACGTATGCGTTCCATCGACTCAAAGCCGCCGGCATCGCCCGGCGGCTTTTTGACTTTTGCGGTGAAAGATTGATGTCTCTTCCGCAGACACCGGCGGGGACCTTGGTCTCGGCCTGCGCTGCGGATCACCATTACGGGCCACGGCCGGCCTCAGGGTGAAGCGGACATGACGCATGTCGCCGACGTTTCGACCGTATAACCCAGAGCTGACCTTGGTCGCGACTTCATGTTAGTCTCGTGCGATCGAACACATTGCCAGACCCTCGGGCACGCTTGCAGACTGGCCGTGTCGGGCAATTCTGCCCCTTCTTTGCCGAAAAGCGAATTATGCGACATGTCGACAATGCGCGGCTGAAACAGCGCGCGAAACTCGTGGACGCCCAGCCGTCAGAGAGAGAATACATCCATTCTACACTACAGAACCGAGACCTACCGGCCAGGGAAAAAATTGAGCAAACACTATTGAACTTAGCCACCGCGCTTGGGCGAACGGTCGTAAGCCGAATCACGATCCGGGACGGCACGACCATGTATTCAGTTGATGGTTCGGCCTACCAGCGAGGTGCAAACGCTATCCTTGAGCTTTCGCGGGCGATCGTAGAATCTCTGGGCCAATGAACACCGGGTGCACTGTTAGCGAAACCATCGACTTCCGAAATGAAAGCGAGACGTCCGTTGAGGAGCCCTCCCAGTGGCCCATTGGTTTCAAAAAGGCTGGCTGCTCATTTCCCTGATGTCCGCCGTGCTTTCAGCGCCGACCGGCGTTGCACGTGCTCTGGACGACGCGAGTGACCGCGAGAGCTATGACCGTGCGGTCTCCTATTGCCGATCGATCTGGCCGCCGAGAGCCATGACGCTGAGCCCGGACAAGCGCATCATGTGTTTCGACACGACGATGCTTCCAGAAGTCGACGTATCACTGACGAAAGCACTCGAGCTTGGTGGGCTCTTCGTCATCCGCAGCACCGGCGGGAGGGAAGACAAAGCCCTCGAACTCGCCGATCTCATTCGCGAGCGGCATGCGACCGTTGTCGTCTATGACTACTGCTTCTCGGCCTGCGCCGAATTCATCATCACCGCTCCCGACCAAACTTACGTGCTCAAGGACGCCCTCGTTCTCTGGCATAATCCCCAAAGCAGCGACCCGGCCCATCCCTATTGTGCATTCCTCAAGACACCACGCGACGGCGGTCCGAGGGGCTTGCGGCGTGGACCATGTCGCGAGGGAAGCGACACCGTCGAATACTCATCGGCGCGCCAAGCTCGGTTTCTTTGGGAGAGAGCCATCGATCCCTCGTCTGTGATGCCGCCCGACAGCATCTACGTGAGACGAAGAGTGGCCAGCCTCTACGCAGAGACAGGGGTGGATCACGATATCCTATGGACGCTCAACCCGAGATATTACCCGCGTCTCTTTAAGGCAAACATCGTCTTTGAAGCCTATCCACAAAGTCGGGAAGAGGTCGATGCGGTCGCGGCCCGATTGGGCATCACGGCGAAGATCATCTACGATCCATGAGCGCCGCAAGTGCCTGTCGGTCGGCAAAGCGGTCAAGCTGTCGGACAGCCCCATCACCTGCCGAATATTCCGCCCACCACGCGATGCATCGCGCCGCCGATCGCGCCGATCGGACCTCCCACATTCCGCTGATGTCGCGCGCGTCCCGTGCTGCGACGGGCCTGGCGGTCGGATTTGGCAGCCTCGGTGGCCGCGTCCATCAGCGCCTTGTGCTGGGCAGCATTGAGGAAGCCGGTCGCGGGGTAGCCGCGCTCCTCCTGCCAATGGGCAAGGGCGGCGCGGGTCGAATCGTCGAACGTCCCGTTGATCTTGGTGCCGAACCCGAGCCGGGTCAGCCCTCGTTGCACGGCGCGACGCTTCGCCTTGGTGAGGCCGATCTGATTCTCGGCCTGCTGATTGGCGTCCTGGGCAGCGATCACGGTATCGGCGGGTGCCGACGCTTCACGAGGTGTGCTGCTCAGACCAGCGTGAGCGACCTGCGCGCTTCCGGCGATCGCCAGGATGGACAGTGCCAGGATCAAGGCGCGCATGGCCTTTCCTTCGCCCTCAGGTCTGCTGATGATACGTTTCGAGGAATACAGCGCGACGGACTGAACGATCAACATCCGGCGGCGCCACTCCGCTTCATTGCAGAGTAACTGCGGCCCGGGCAGCACAGTTCCCTCACCTCGGGCCGATTGTTCCGTCGCGTTGCACGCGGGGGGATAGACGCACGGGATGGCAGCTCTCAGCAGTCGCCGAGATACCCAGACTTTGCCGGCTCGGTCCGCCAAGCAGGATCGAGACGATCCGGTGCCCAGGTTGGGCGGCTCTTTCCATATGAAAATGCCGCCTTCGATAGGGAATTCAAATTGTAACATTCCTGCTGCAGCGCAAAATCCTCATACCGCCATGCAATATGATCCATTGTATCTGGCATCTGGTATACGTAAATTCTCCTCAGTCAGAACGTCCTACCGCCCAACTGATGGAGACAAACCATGGCCAAGACCGTCGCCCTCCCCCTCGTCAACTCCGTGTCCCTGTTCGGCCGCTTCCTGGCCGCCCTCGACCGCGTGCTGATGACCAGCGCCCGCGCCGCCAACCGCAACGGCGACCTGCCGTATTTCGGCCTCTGAGGCCGGCGCGCTTCGCGCGCGCAAGCAGCATCGAAGCCCAATCAAGAGCCCCGGACCTCCGGGGCTTTTGCTTTTGCGACACCCCCGCGGCCTGCGACAAATTGGCCCCGTGAGCATCCCAACCGATCTCCTCAATTGCGGTCGGTCACCTCTTCATACCAAAATCAAATCGGTCGATTTGCTGCGGATGCACGTCTTGCTGCATGACCCAGGCCGCCACTACAACTTTTGGCTGCAATGGGCATTGCGAGAGAGTCCGAGGCCGGCGACGACCTGAAGCGCGTCGCGGTGGAGGATGACACCAGCCGGACTCGACGGGTCAGTGGTTCGATTGGGCATAGCGGCCGGAAGAAGCCGTGCGGTCCGGGAATGAAGGGGAGAAAGCGTCGATGAAGCGTTCCATGCGCGTGGCCGTTGTGGCCGGCGTCGCCCTGATGGTGGGGCATATCCCGGCTCTGGCGGGATGGGAGCCCGTCCGGCCGGTCGAGTTCATCGTTCCGGCCGGAACCGGCGGCGGTGCCGACCAGATGGCCCGGACGATTCAGGGCATCGTCACCAAGCACAATCTGATGAAACAGCCGCTGGTCGTCATCAACAAGTCCGGCGGTGCCGGTGGCGAAGGCTTCCTCGACGTCAAGGCGTCAGCCGGCAACCCCCACAAGATCATCATCACCCTGTCGAACCTGTTCACGACGCCGCTCGCGACCGGCATTCCGTTCAGCTGGAAGGACCTCACACCGGTCGCCATGCTGGCGCTCGACGAATTCGTGCTCTGGGTCAACGCCGACAAGCCGTACACGACCGCCAAGGACTACATCGACGCGGTCAAGCAAGGCGCGGGCACCCTCAAGATGGGCGGCACCGGCTCGAAGCAGGAAGACCAGATCATCACGGTGGCCATGGAGAAGGCGACCGGCGCCAAGTTCACCTACATCCCCTACAAGGGCGGTGGCGAAGTGGCCGTGCAACTGGTCGGCAACCACATCGACTCCACCGTCAACAATCCCATCGAAGCGGTGGCGCAATGGCGCGGCGGCAAGGTCAGGCCGCTCTGCGTGTTCGACGACAAGCCGATGGGCTACGGCGAGCAGATCACCGACGGCAAGGCCTGGAAGGACATTCCGACCTGCAAGTCGCAGGGCCTCGACATCGAATACCTGATGCTGCGCGGCATCTTCATGTCGCCGCGGGCCACCAAGGACCAGATCGAATACTATGTCGACCTGTTCAAGAAGGTGCGGGAAACCCCGGAATGGCAGGACTTCATGAAGACCGGCGCCTTCAACACCACCTTCATGACCGGTGCGGACTACGCGAAGTGGGTTGAGACCGAAGAGAAGCGTCACGAGCTCCTGATGAAGGAAGCCGGCTTCCTCGCCTCGAACTGAGCGGCTCGCATGAGAAGCCAGGGAGGATCCGCCGGGCCCAGCCACAAGGCGGTCGAACTCGGCGTCACGCTCGCGATCGCGCTGTTCGGGATCATCGTGATCCTCGGCAGCGTGAAGGCGGGGATCAATTGGGGCGCCGAGGGGCCGCGCGCGGGATTCTTCCCGTTCTACGTCGGCCTGTTCATCATCGCGGCGAGCGCGATGAATGTCCGCAACACGCTGCGCGAGGCTGACGGCAGCGTCTTCGCCGAATGGCGTCAGCTCCGCCAGGTCATGAGCGTGGTGGTGCCGACGGCGATCTATGTCGGCGCCCTGCCCTTCACCGGTCTGTACGTCGCCTCCATGATCTTCATCGCCTGGTTCATGCGTTGGCTTGGCAAATATGGCTGGCTCACAGTGGCGGCGGTCGCGATCGGAATGCCGGTGGTGACCTATCTGATCTTCGAGCGCTGGTTCATGGTCCCACTGCCCAAGGGGCCGGTCGAGGATTGGCTCGGACTCTGACACGAAAACTCATCCGCTGAGGGTTGCAGGACCAAGCTGGCATGGAAGAACTCGCCAATCTGTTTCACGGCTTCGCAGTCGCGCTCCAACCCTTCAACATCATGGTGATGATCCTCGGGATCGTGCTCGGGGTGATCATCGGCGTGCTGCCGGGATTGGGCGGCGCCAATGGCGTCGCGATCCTGCTGCCGCTGACCTTCAGCATGCCGCCGACCTCGGCCATCATCATGCTGTCCTGCATTTATTGGGGCGCCTTGTTCGGCGGCGCCATCACCTCGATCCTGTTCAACATACCCGGCGAACCATGGTCGGTCGCGACCACGTTCGACGGCTACCCGATGGCGCAGCAGGGCAAGGCCGGCGAGGCGCTCACGGCAGCGTTCACCTCGTCCTTCGTCGGCGCGCTGTTCGCGGTCATCATGATCACGCTGATTGCGCCGCTGGTGGCCGGCTTCGCGCTTCAGTTCGGCCCGGCCGAGAAATTCGCCGTCTACTTCCTCGCCTTCTGCAGCTTCGTCGGCCTGAGCAAGGAGCCGCCGTTCAAGACGATCGCGGCGATGATGATCGGCTTCGCACTCGCGGCCGTCGGCCTGGATTCCATCACCGGCCAGCTCCGGCTCACCTTCGGCATCACCGAGCTGCTCAACGGTTTCGACTTCCTGATCGCCGTGATCGGCCTGTTCGGCATCGGCGAGATCCTGCTGACGATGGAGGAAGGCCTGAGCTTCCGCGGCGGCAATGCCAAGATCAATCTGCGGGTGGTGCTGCACACCTGGAAGGAGATGCCGGCGTATTGGCTGACGTCGCTGCGCTCCTGCGTGATCGGCTGCTGGATGGGCATCACCCCCGCCGGCGCGACACCGGCGTCGTTCATGAGCTACGGCATCGCCAAGCGCCTCTCCAAGCGCGGCAAGAATTTCGGCCATGGCGAGATCGAGGGCGTCGTCGCGCCGGAGACGGCGGCCCATGCGGCGGGCACGGCGGCGCTGCTGCCGATGCTGTCGCTCGGCGTGCCCGGCTCCCCCACGGCGGCGGTGCTGCTCGGTGGCCTCCTGATCTGGGGCCTCCAGCCCGGCCCGATGCTGTTCGTCGAGCAGAAGGAATTCGTCTGGGGTCTGATCGCCTCGATGTATCTCGGCAACCTCGCCGGCCTGCTCGTCGTGCTGACCTGCGTGCCGGTCTTCGCGGCGATCCTGCGCATTCCCTTCAGCATCATCGCCCCGCTCATCCTGGTGCTCTGTGCGATCGGCGCCTATTCGGTGCACAGCAGCACGTTCGACGTCGTGCTGATGCTGGTGTTCGGCGTGCTCGGCTATCTGTTCAAGAAGTGCGGCTATCCGCTCGCGCCGCTGGTGCTCGCCATCGTGCTCGGCGACAAGGCCGAGGAGGCCTTCCGGCAGTCGCTGCTGGGATCCCAGGGATCGCTCGCGATATTCTTCTCCAACGGACTGGTCGGCACCATCATGGCGCTCGGGTTGATCGCGCTGTTCTGGTCGGCGATCCAGCAGGGCTACAACCGGTTGCGGGCGGTCGCCGCGTAACTCGCCCCTACTCCGATAGTTGAGCTACAAATATCCTCTGCTGCGTCGTATTGTCGCTGCAGCGATTTGCCTTGCTTCTACAGGCTTTTTTCGTCGATCGCTGGGCTACCAGCGAGCACGGGGTCGATGAATCCGCTTGTCTATTGGCATATCATATACCAAACTCCGCATAGCTGTTAGGACAAAAATAGACAGCCCTGGAGGAAACATGACGGACTTGGCTCACGCGGGGGCGCCCGCATCTGCAAGAGTAAGCGACGCCTATCGCTGGACGCAGCTCGCGGTTGGCGTCCTGGCGATGGTGATGATCGCCAACTATCAATATGGCTGGACCTTCTTCGTCCCGGATATCGCCAAGACGTTCGGCTGGGATCGCGCCTCGATCCAGTGGGCCTTCACCCTGTTCGTGCTGTTCGAAACCTGGCTCGTGCCGGTCGAGGGCTGGTTCGTCGACAAATACGGCCCGCGCATCGTCGTGCTCGTCGGCGGCGTGCTCTGCGCGATCGGCTGGATGATCAACGCCTACGCCACCTCGCTCAACGGCTACTATCTCGGCATGATCATCGCGGGCATCGGCGCCGGCGGCGTCTACGGCACCTGCGTCGGCAACGCGCTGAAGTGGTTTCCCGATAAGCGCGGCCTCGCGGCAGGCATCACGGCAGCCGGCTTCGGCGCCGGCTCGGCGCTGACAGTCGCGCCGATCCAGGCCATGATCCGCGACTCCGGCTTTCAGACCACCTTCCTGTATTTCGGTCTCGGCCAGGGCATCATCATCGTCATCCTCGCCTTCTTCCTGTTCGCGCCCAAGGAAGGCCAGGTGCCGGCCGTTGCTCAGAACACGAACCTGGTGCAGAGCCGTCGCAACTACAACCCGACCGAAGTGATCCGTCAGCCGATCTTCTGGCTGATGTACTTCATGTTCGTGATCGTCGGCGCCGGCGGCCTGATGGTGACGGCCAACCTCAAGCCGATCGCCGGCGACTGGAAGGTCGACAACATTCCGGTGACGCTGATCGGCATGACCATGACGGCGGTGACTTTCGCAGCCACCATCGACCGCGTGCTGAACGGCCTGACGCGTCCGTTCTTCGGCTGGATCTCGGACAACATCGGCCGCGAGAACACGATGTTCATCGCCTTCGGCATGGAAGGCATCGGCATCTGGGCGCTGTACATGCTGGGCCATGATCCGGTGTGGTTCGTGATCCTCTCCGGCTTCGTGTTCTTCGCCTGGGGTGAGATCTATTCGCTCTTCCCCTCGACCTGCACCGACACGTTCGGCACCAAGTTCGCCACCACCAATGCCGGCCTGCTCTACACCGCCAAGGGCACGGCCGCGCTGCTGGTGCCGATCGCGAACTACATGCAGCAATCGAGCGGCAACTGGGATCGCGTCTTCATCATCGCGGCCGGCGCCAACATCCTGGCATCGATCCTCGCGATCGCGGTGCTCAAGCCCTGGCGGAGGGTCGTGGTGCAGAAATCGACGCTCTGACGCATCCCTTCGCGCTGCAACAAAAATAAAAAGAACGCTTCCAGATCGACGACGCTCGGCATTTTGCCGAGCGTTTTCTTTTGCTTGGCGGACGATTTCGGTCTCGCTGCAAAGCAACATGTCGCACCCTGTGTCGCAGGCCATATTGCGGACTGGAATATATTATACCAGAATGGTTCCGTGCGCAGATGAGGAGCGCGCTTGCAGCGGCATCCTCCAAGAGAGCGCGTTTGGGAGGACACATGGTTTCCAGCACAGAGGCAACACCGCCTGTCCAGGCACAGTCCAGCGGCTTCCGCTGGATCCAGCTCGCAATGGGCATCGTCTGCATGGCGATGATCGCCAACCTGCAATATGGCTGGACGCTGTTCGTCGATCCGATCGACGCGAAGTTTCACTGGGGTCGCACGGCGATCCAGCTCGCCTTCACGATCTTCGTCGTCACCGAAACCTGGCTCGTGCCGGTCGAGGCCTGGTTCGTCGACAAATACGGTCCGCGCGTCGTCATCATGTTCGGCGGCGTCATGATCTCGCTAGCCTGGATGCTGAACTCCTACGCCGACTCGCTCACCCTGCTCTACGCCGGCGCCGTCATCGGCGGCATCGGCGCGGGCGCAGTGTACGGCACCTGCGTCGGCAATGCGCTGAAATGGTTTCCCGACCGCCGCGGCCTCGCCGCGGGTGCCACCGCCGCGGGCTTCGGCGCCGGTGCCGCGCTGACCGTGGTGCCGATCGCCAGCATGATCGCCTCGAGCGGCTATCAGAGCGCCTTCTTCACCTTCGGCATCGGCCAGGGGCTGGTCGTGTTCGTGCTCGCGATCTTCCTGCGGCCGCCGACGGTTGCGGCGCCGACCCGCAAGAAGCAGCTCAATCTGCCGCAGAGCAAGATCGACTACACGCCGCCGCAGGTGCTGCGCACGCCGATCTTCTGGATCATGTATCTGGTGTTTGTCATGGTGGCCTCGGGCGGCCTGATGACCGCCGCCCAGATCGCCCCGATCGCCCATGACTTCAAGATCGCCAACGAGCCGGTGACGCTCGCCGGCTTCCAGATGGCGGCGCTGACCTTCGCGATCTCGCTCGATCGAATCTTCGACGGCTTCGGCCGCCCTGTGTTCGGCTGGATCTCCGACACGATCGGTCGCGAGCACACCATGTTCATCGCCTTCGGCACGGCCGCTTTGATGCTGCTGACGCTGTCGAGCTACGGGCACAATCCGATCGTGTTCGTGCTCGCGACCGCCGTCTATTTCGGCGTGTTCGGCGAAATCTACAGCCTGTTTCCGGCGACTTCGGGCGATACGTTCGGCAGCAAATACGCCGCGACCAACAACGGCATGCTCTACACCGCGAAGGGCACCGCCTCGCTGCTGGTCCCGCTCGCGAGCCTCGTCTCCGCAAAATATGGCTGGCAGGCCGTGTTCGTGATCGGCGTCGGGCTGAACGCGACGGCCGCATTGATGGCGCTGTTCGTGATCAAGCCGCTGCGCCGCGCCTTCATCCTCGGCAAGGAGCCGGTTACCGAGCCGGTGACGCAGGACGCCCGGATGGCGTGACGCCACTGTTTCTTCCCGCGACTTCAGGAGGCGCACCACGGTGCGCCTCCTTTTTTTTGCGCCGGGGCAGGACGCTGGCGCGTCATATCCGGCAGCTCCGGCAGTGTCGCTGACGTGTTTTTTCGGTGGCCGAGCGCACGAAAAGCCGTCAAACCCGATTGACTTCTGGCATAACGTATACCAGACTTCCCTCCGTTCACTATCAACAAACGGGAGGGTGCCATGAAAGTCGGAGACATCCTGCGCAACAAGACGGCGCGCGTGATCACGGTGCGAATGAACGAGACCGTCGGCGTCGCGGCGCAGCTGATGCGCGCCAGCAATGTCAGCGCCCTCGTCGTCAAGGACGTCGTCCGCACCGAAGGCAACACCGCGGCCGGCATGTTCACCGAACGCGATGTCGTACGCGCCATCGCCGAGCATGGCGCCGCCGGCGTCAACCTGAAGGTCTCGCAGTTGATCTCGCCGCAGCGGCTGATCTCCTGCAGCACCGAGGATACGCTCGAGCACGTGCGGCACCTGATGAACGTGCACCACATCCGCCACCTCCCCGTCATCGTCGACTTCGCGCTCGCCGGCGTCATCAGCATGCGCGATGTCTCCAGCGCCTTCGACGAAGCGGAAGCTCCGGTCGCCGCCTGACGCGTCCAGCCCGGTCAGCGGAACCGGTTCATGACTGAGAGAGTCTTGTCGGAGCAGCGCGCCGCCTGTTAGGCGGTGCGCAGAGAGGAGCGGCACAGTAAGGTCGCCGCTCATGCCGACCCGACAGGATTCCTCGCGATGAAAGCCTATGTCTACGGCGCCCAGGGCGCCGCGATCACCGATATCGCCAAGCCCGCGCCGAAGCGCACGCAGGTCCTGGTGCGCGTGCGCGCCTGCGGCCTCAATCGCGCCGACCTCGGCATGACAAAGGGGCATGTGCATGGTGCCGCCGGCGGCGTCGGCACCGTGCTCGGCATGGAATGGGCCGGCGAGGTCGCCGAGCTCGGTCCCGACGCCAGGGGCGTCAAGATCGGCGACAAGGTCATGGGCTCGGGCAGCGCGGCGTTCGCCGAATACACCCTTGCCGACCATGGCCGCCTGTTCCACGCGCCGTCGAACATGAACTTCGACGAGGCTGCCACGCTCCCGATCGCGCTGACCACGATGCACAACGCCGTCATCACCAACGGCGCTTTGCAGCCGGGCCAGCGCGTGCTGGTGCAGGGCGCGAGCTCCGGCGTCGGCCTGATGGCGATGCAGATCGCAAAGCTCAAGGGCGCCTCGCTGGTGGTGGGCTCCTCGACCGATGCGATGCGCCGCCAACGGCTCAACGAGTTCGGCGCCGATCTCGCCATCGACTCCAGCGATCCCGCCTGGGTCGATCAGGTGCTGCAGGCGACCAACGGCGAGGGCGTCGATCTGATCATCGACCAGGTGTCGGGCAAGGTCGCCAATCAGAACCTCGCCGCGACCAAGGTCCTCGGCCGCATCGTCAATGTCGGCCGGCTCGGCGGCACCCATGCCGACTTCAACTTCGACCTGCACGCGGCGCGCCGCATCACCTATGTCGGCGTCACCTTCCGCACCCGTTCGATCGAGGAGATCCGTACGATCTTCGACGAGGTGAAAAAGGACATCTGGAGTGCGGTCGAGCAGCGCGCGCTGCGGCTGCCGATCGACCGCGTCTTCGCCTTCGACGACATTGGCGCGGCGTTCGCGCACATGGAGGCGAACAAGCATCTCGGCAAGATCGTGGTGACCTTGTGAACGCAAGCTTCTGAGATTTAGAAGCACTCGAAACAGCGCGCGGTCCACGCCCATGGACCGCGCGATCCTGGCTTTCATGGTGCGGCCTCGGCTGCTACATCCGCCGCCATGAGAGACGCCGCCTCCCATATCGATTCCGGGAAAACCCGTGTCGCCGCGATCTCGATCGCGGCGAGCGCCAGCATGGCCGCGGCGAAGTTCATCGTCGGCATCCTGATCGGCAGTCTCGCGCTCGTCTCCGAGGCACTGCACAGCGCCGTCGACGTCGTCGCCACCGTGATCACCTGGATGGTGGTTCGGGTATCGGACCGGCCGGCCGACGACGAGCATCATTACGGCCACGGCAAGCTGGAGAGCCTGTCGGCGCTGGGCGTCATCGCCCTGCTCTACGTGCTGGCCGGCGGCGTGCTGGTGGAATCCGTCAGCCGGCTGCGCGAGGCGGCGGCGCCGCCGTCGCTGTCGGCGATTCCGTTCGTGGTGCTGCTGGTCGACATCGCCGTCAACTTCTGGCGCGCCCGCGCGCTGCACCGGGCCGCGCACGAGACCCACAGCCAGGCGCTCGCCGCCGACGCGCTGCATTTCGCCTCCGACGTGCTCGGCTCGATCGCCGTCATCGCCGGCCTCGTCCTCACCGCGCTCGGCTTCTGGTGGGGCGATTCCGCCGCCGCGGTCGCGGTCGCCCTGATGATCTCCGTGCTCGGCCTGCGGCTGGCGCGCTCCACCGTAGAAACACTGCTCGACCGCGCGCCAGAGGGTGCGGCCGAGAAGGCGCGCGCCGCGATCCGTTCGATCAATGGCGTCGTCGATGTCGAGCGGCTACGGGTCCGGCTCGTCGGCGCGACGCATTTCGTCGACGCCACGGTGCAGGTGCCGCGCACCTACCCGATCGACCGCGTGCACGAGATCAAGCGCGATGCGCAGGCCGCAGTCGATGCCAGCCTGTCCGGCGCCGACGTCACCTTCACGACGGTGCCGGTCGCGCTCAGCAACGAGAGCGTCCGCGAGCGCATCATGGTGATCGCGCGCAATTCCGGCCTCGCGATCCATCACGTCACCGTCCATGACGTCGGTGGCCGCCTGATCGTCGCGATCGACCTCGAGGTCGACGGCGACATGAGCCTGTTCGGAGCGCATGCCATCGCGCACGAGCTGGAACGCAGCATCCGCGCCGAATTCGGCGCCGACGTCGAGGTCGACACCCATATCGAGCCGCTCGAGCCCGAGCTGCCATTCGGCGTCGATGCGCCAGCGCAGCGGATCGCCGAGATCGCCGAGGCCCTGCAGCGCCTCGCCGCCGAGACCGACATGTACGACGTGCACAATGTCCGCGTCCGCAACACCGAGGCCGGCGAGATCGTCAACTTCCACTGCCGCGCCGCGCCGTCGATGAGCGTGCTGAAGGTGCACGACAATGTCGACCACATCGAGCGCGGGGTGCGTCGCGCCTTCCCGAGCGTCAAGCGCGTCATCAGTCACGCCGAGCCGCCGCACGGCTGAAGCATGAAAGTCATGCTGCGTTCCCGCTTCGGACTCACTCTGCCGGCTTTTCGCCATGGCAATTCCGCATTGGATAAGATTTATTAGCTTTTGCCAAATCGTTGACTCTCGACAGCCCGACAAATCTGGATTCAAATCAACTTGATTCGGAAGCGGCTGGGGCTCTTTCGAAATTCGGGTATCCAAGAAGTTTCGGGGGTCTTCAGCATGGCGCGTGCGCATGCCGCGAACGCGTGCGTCCAATCTTCTGATTCCATCAAAGGGTTGGCGCAATCGATCGCGAAACCGGCCTATCAAAGGCTACTGACTGCTGAGCCGGTATTGCGTCGTGCTGTCCCTACTTTGATCATCGCCTTTCTCGTCACCATCTGTCTCGGCGCCTTCGTCCAGGTGCTCGACCAGAGCCGTCAGAAGCGCGGCGCGACCAAGCGCGACCTGGCCGCGATCTCCGACCTGCTCGCCGACCGCATCGGTCATCTGGCGATGCGCCCGGACCGCATCGCCCACATCGAGCATCTGCAGAGCCTGCTGCCCGACCTGATCCCCGCCTGGGGAGCGGCGGCCGGACGCCACGTGATCGTCACCGGCGCCGACCACCGCATCCTGGCCCGGGTTCCGGTCGACGCAGCGCTCGGCGAGAACGACCGCATCCTCGATCTGATCTCGACCGCGCAGCTCTTGGCCACGCCCGGCCTGCAGGGCGCGGTCACCGAGATCACCTTGCCGAACGGCCGTCCGGCCTTCGCGGTGTCGCAGTTGATCAAGGCGCTGCCCGGCCGCGTCGTCGTGATCCAGGAGAAGCTCGAGCCGATCTGGGGCTCGGACGCCGCGCTCTCCGTGACCTTGTCGGCGACGACGGGCTTCGTCGTGCTGATCCTGGGCTTCGCCTTCCACTGGCAGTCGACGCGCGCCCGCGAGGGCGACCTGATCAACGACGCGGTGCGTGGCCGCATCGACACCGCGCTCAACCGCGGCCGCTGCGGGCTGTGGGACTGGGACCTGTCGCGCGGGCGCATCTTCTGGTCGAACTCGATGTTCGCGATGCTCGGCCTCGAAAACCGCACCGACCTCCTCACCTTCGGCGAGGTCAACGCGCTGGTGAACTCGGACGACATCGACCTGTTCGCGATCGCCGACCAGCTCGTCGCCGGCGGCATCCACCAGATCGACCAGAGCTTCCGGATGCGCCACACCGAGGGCCACTGGATCTGGCTCCGGGTCCGTTGCGAGCTCAGCCAGGGCACCTCCGACTCCGGCCTGCACCTGATCGGCATCGCGGTCGACGTCACCGAGCAGAAGAGCCTGGTCGAGAAGACCGTCGAGGCAGACCTCCGCCTGCGGGACGCGATCGAGACGATCTCGGAAGCCTTCGTGCTGTGGGACGCCAACAACCGGCTCGTGCTGTGCAACTCGCATTTCCAGAAGCTGCACAAGCTGCCGGACTCCGCCGTGATCCCCGGCACCTCCTACGAGACCGTCATCGAGGTCGGCAAGATGCCGGAGATCCGCACCCGGCTGCACGACCACAGCCAGCAGGCGCCGGGCGGGCGCACCTTCGAGGCCCAGCTCGACGACGGCAGCTGGCTGCACATCTCCGAGCGCCGCACCAAGGACGGCGGCTACGTCTCGGTCGGCACCGACATCACCCGCATCAAGGAGCACGAGCAGAAGCTCGTCGACAACGACCTGCGCCTGCGCGCCACCGTGATCGACCTGCAGCGCTCGCAGAGCGCGCTGGAGCGCCAGGCGATCGAGCTCGCCGACCTCGCCGAGAAGTACTCGCAGGAAAAGACCCGCGCCGAGGAAGCCAACCAGACCAAGTCGAAATTCCTCGCCAACATGAGCCACGAGCTGCGCACGCCGCTCAACGCCATCATCGGCTTCTCCGAGATCATGGGCAGCGGCATGTTCGGCTCGCTCGGCTCAGAGAAGTATCAGGAGTACTGCCACGACATCCTGACCTCTGGTCAGTATCTGCTCGAAGTAATCAACGACATCCTCGACATGTCGAAGATCGAGGCCGGCCGCATGAAGCTCGACATGGAGCCGCTGGACCTCGCCAAGACGCTGGCCGAATCCCTGCGCGTCGTCTCCGGCCGCGCCCAGGACAAGAGCCTCGTGCTCGACGCCGACATCGGAGGCAGCATCCCCGTCGTCGCCGACCGCCGCGCCACCAAGCAGATCATGGTCAACCTGCTGTCCAACGCGGTGAAGTTCACCCCCGAAGGCGGCCGGGTCACGATGCGCAGCCGCGTGTTCGAGGACAAGGTCGTGCTCATCATCGCCGACACCGGCATCGGCATCCCCGCCCAGTCGCTGGCGCGGCTCGGCCGACCGTTCGAGCAGGTCGAGAGCCAGATGACCAAGACCTATCACGGCTCCGGCCTGGGGCTCGCGATCGCCCGCTCGCTGGCCCAGCTGCACGGCGGCTCGATGCGGCTGCGCTCGCGGCTGGAGTTCGGCACCGTGGTCCGCGTCACCCTGCCCCGCGACGCCCATAAGGCAACAGCGAGCATCTCCGTCGCGGCATGAGTTGCGTGCGTGGTGCCGTAGGGCGGGCAAAGGCGCGCCCGCGAGACGCGCGTTGAGCTGTGCTCTCTCGCGCGCCGTGCCCACCGATGTTCGCGACGCAGACGGTGGGCACGCGCCGCCCTGCGGGCGGCTCTTTGCCCACCCTACGCCAGCTACAAAAACGTCGTCGTGCACGGCTGCATCGACAAAGACCGCTGTCGTCCCAGCAACCTCTCGCGGTACATGACGCCCAAGGTCTGCAATCAGCTGCCCTTTTCGCCGCGTGCGCTGACATCGGCCTCGCACTTAGTAAGCAACATTAGCAGAATGTGGTATTGACGCACCTGCGCATCGGCAACTAAGGCAATCGCTCCGAAATCTGGAGTGCCGAGCGTGATCATCGCCTTCATTGTCGCCGCCTTTGCCTATCGTTTCGCCATGCTCGCCGTCTCGATCCGCAACGAGAAGCGGCTGCGCGCCAACGGCGCGACCGAATACGGAGCATCGGTTTCGCGCTGGCTTGCGATCGCCCATGTCGCCTTCTACCTCGCCGCGACGACCGAGGGCCTTGTCCGCGACGCCCCGGTCGACGCCGTCAGCATCACGGGGTTCGTGATCTATCTGTTCGGTGCGGTGATGCTGTTCGTGGTGTCACGGCTGCTCGGCCGGTTTTGGACCGTCAAGCTGATGATCGCGCGGGACCATGCGCTGGTGACGCATCCGCTGTTCCGGATGGTCCGCCATCCCAACTACTTCCTCAACATCCTGCCCGAGCTGATCGGCTACGCCCTGACGCTGCACGCCTATGTCACGCTCGTGGTCGGCATGACCATCTATGCCGTGCCGCTCGTCTTGCGCATCCGGCAAGAGGAGAAAGTGATGCGGGAGAGGTTTGCGGGCTATTAGTCCTGCCACGCCACGATCACCCTCAATTCGGGGGGCGTCAATGGGAGGGCGCGAAGCGGCCTCGCTGACGATGGAAGCTGGAACTCCATATGGTTCGGGACGGCGGATTTCGGGTTCAAGGCCTATAGGTCTTGCCCCGGAACGATGGTGGCTGTCTGACACGTCGGTCGCAGAAAGCGCAATTTTGACCAAGTGCACTGCCACCGGCCTGTGCGAGTTCTCGGGTGAACATCGTCACGACGGAGGACGATCAGATGCTGAAGCGTATATGGCGCGGCTGGACCAGGGCGGCGGATGCCGACGCCTATGAGGAGCTGCTGCGGTCGACAATCTTTCCGGCCATTGTGGATCAGGCAATCGAAGGATTTCTAGGCATCGAGCTGCTGCGCAGACCGCTGGAGGCCGAGGTCGAATTCGTGACGATCATGACCTTCGTCGATCAGGCGGCGGTGGTTCGCTTTGCGGGTCCAGCGCATGACACGGCGGTGGTGCCGCCCGCGGCGCGGAAGCTGCTCAGCCGCTATGACAGCCATGCCGCGCATTATGAGCTGAAGACCACGCGCCACGCGCAAGGTCAGGGTTCCCCAACCGCATGAGAGCCCGAAGTCTGCCGATGACGCCAGCGAGGTCGGTGACGACGCCGACCGTCGCCACGGCAGCAACCTGATTGCCTCGTTGCGCTCGCAATGACGAGAGGAGGCAATTTGCGCCGTCATGGCGAGCGCAATCCAGGCCATTGTTCACCGCCGGTGGTGAGACACGGCGTCAGCGGCAACTCAGCTGCCGGACATGCGCCTCACGCCTGCAGGCTCGGTGCGACCTCGCGCGCGACCTGCACCAGGGCTGCGATCAGCGGCGTCATCGGGTCACGCTGCGGGATGACGAGGCCGATCTGGTAGTTGATTACGGGATCGATGATCGGGATCGAGCGCACCTTGTCGGCGAGGCCGAGCGTCTCGGCAAGCTTGGCCGGCATGACGCTGGCCCAGCGGCCGGTCTTCACATGGGTGTAGAGCACGAGCAGCGAGTTCGAGGTGAGCGTTGGCGTGACGTCGTTACCGGCGGCGCGCAGCGCGCGATCGATGATGCGGCGGTTCTGCATGTCCGGCGTCAGCAGGCACAGCGGCACCTGCCCGACCTCCTGCCAAGTCACCTGCTCGCGATCGCCGAACATCGCGTCGGGCGCGGTCAGCAGGCGGTAGCTTTCGTTGTAGAGCGGGATGGTGCGGACACGGCCGATCGGCTCGTTCTCGATGTAGGTCAGGCCGGCATCGACCTCGAGATTCTCCAAGAGGCCGAGCACGTCGGCCGACGTGCACGACATGATGCGGAACCGGACCTCCGGATGCTTGGCGCGGAACGGCGTCGTCAGCGAGGCCACCATGCCGAGCACGGTCGGCACCGCAGCGATGCGGATCTCGCCCGACAGCTTGTCCTTGAGGCCGTTGATCTCCTGGCGCATCGCCCGGAAGTCGCCGACGATCCGGCGCGCCCAATCCAGCGTTCGCTCGCCTTCGGGCGTGAACCCCTGGAACCGCGATCCCCGCTGCACCAGCATGACGCCGAGGATCTCCTCCAGCTGCTTGATGCTGGTCGACATGGTCGGCTGGGTGACACCGCACGCCTCCGCCGCCCGGCCAAAATGACGCTCCTTGGCCAACGCCAGCAGCAGTTCGAGCTTGTCGATCAAGAGGTCGGCCTTCCAGCGGTTGAACGGCCCGGTTCCGCACGTTTTCGGCGTTGCCAGCCATGGTGAAACCCTATCACGACGAGGGGGGCGCCGACATGGTAAAACACGCCGCAGCCCTGTCGCGCGAACGCCTGTTTTTCGTCAACTTCTAGCTATCTCTCGATTGCGTTTCGCTATCGCAGCACGGGACTGCTTTATTGATATCTCGAGCAATTCCAATTTGGATGTGCGAAACGCTTGCAACGCAGAATCGGGATCAGGATGACGCCGGTGTACGAAAGTTGGGACGCGGCGCGCGGCGCCGAGATCATCGCCGAACATAGCAGCATGGAGGGCGCAACCTTGCCCATCCTCCATGCGTTGCAGGAGACGTTCGGCTACGTGCCGGAGGATGCCATTCCGATGATCGCGTCCGCCCTGAACCTGTCGCGCGCCGAGGTTTACGGCGTGTTCACGTTCTACCATGATTTCCGCGCCAAGAAGGCCGGTCGTCACGTGCTGAAGCTGTGCCGCGCCGAAGCCTGCCAGGCCGCCGGCGGTGATGCGCTCGCGGCGCGTGCCGAAGCGAAGCTCGGCGTCGCCCTCGGCAACACCACGGCTGACGAGCGCGTCACGCTCGAGCCGATCTACTGTCTCGGGCTGTGCGCAACCGCGCCGTCGGCCATGCTCGATGGACGCCTGGTCGGCCGGCTCGACGAAGCCCGGATCGATGCTCTCGTCTCGGAGGCCCAGCGATGAGCGTGCGTCTTTTTGTCCCGTGTGATGCCGGCGCGCTCGCTGTCGGCGCCGATGAGGTCGCGCAGGCGCTGCACAAGGCGGCGCTGGAGCGCAATGTCGACATCGAGATCGTCCGCAACGGCTCGCGTGGGTTGTATTGGCTGGAGCCGCTGGTCGAACTGGAGACGGCGCAGGGCCGCTTCGGCTTCGGTCCGGTGACCGCTGAGGACGTGCCGTCGCTGCTGGATGCGATCATCGCCGACAAGCCGCACAAGCTCTCGCTCGGCCTGACCGAGGAGATCCCGTGGCTGAAGCGGCAGACCCGCCTCACCTTCGCCCGCTGCGGCATCGTCGATCCGCTGTCACTCGAGGACTATCGCGCCCATGGCGGCTACAAGGGTCTCACGCGCGCGCTGACGCTGTCGCCGGATGCGGTCATTGCCGAGGTCACGACGTCGGGCCTGCGCGGCCGCGGCGGCGCAGGCTTCCCGACCGGCATCAAGTGGAAGACGGTGGCGCAGACGGCGGCCGACCGCAAATACGTCATCTGCAACGCTGACGAGGGCGACAGCGGCACCTTCGCCGACCGCATGCTGATGGAAGGCGATCCCTTCGTGCTGATCGAAGGCATGACCATCTGCGGCATCGCGGTGGGCGCCACCAAGGGCTACATCTACACGCGCTCCGAATATCCGCACGCGATCGCCACCATGACCAAGGCGATCGACATCGCCCGGAAGGCCGGCCTGCTCGGCGACAAGATCGCCGGCTCCAACCACACCTTTGATCTCGAGGTGCGCACCGGCGCCGGCGCCTATGTTTGCGGCGAAGAGACCGCGCTGATGGAAAGCCTCGAAGGCAAGCGCGGACTGGTTCGCGCCAAGCCGCCGCTGCCCGCCCATCATGGGCTATTCGGCAAGCCGACCGTGGTCAACAACCTGCTATCGTTCGCCGCGATCCCCTTCATCCTCAATGAAGGCGCCAAGGCCTATGCCGATTTCGGCATGGGGCGCTCGCGCGGCACGATGCCGATCCAGATCGCCGGCAACGTCAAGTTCGGCGGGCTGTTCGAGACCGCGTTCGGCATCACGCTGGGCGAACTCGTCGACGACGTCGGCGGCGGCACCCTCACTGGCCGCCCTGTCCGCGCGGTGCAGGTCGGCGGGCCACTCGGCGCCTACTTCCCGCGTGCGCTGTTCGACACGCCGTTCGACTACGAGGCGTTCGCGGCCAAGGACGGCCTGATCGGCCATGGCGGCATCGTCGTGTTCGACGACACCGTCGACATGTCGAAGCAGGCACGCTTCGCGATGGAGTTCTGCGCCATCGAATCCTGCGGCAAGTGCACGCCGTGCCGCATCGGCTCGACCCGCGGCGCCGAGACCATCGACAAGATCCGCCGCGGCGAGCGCGTCGCCGAGAATATCGCTCTGGTCGAGGACCTCTGCGGCACTATGAAGCTCGGCTCGCTGTGCGCACTTGGCGGCTTCACGCCCTACCCTGTGCTATCAGCGCTCAGGCACTTCCGCGAAGATTTCGGACCCCAGCAGCCGCGCCTGCAGGCCGCGGAATAGGCTATCGGGAAAGGACACCGACCATGTCGCTCATCCACGAAACCGATTACGGCACGCCCCGCTCCAAGTCCGAGACGATGGTCACGCTCACCATCGACGGTCAGAGCATCACCGTTCCCGAAGGCACCTCGATCATGCGCGCGGCCATGGAGGCCGGCACGCAGATCCCGAAGCTGTGTGCGACCGACATGGTCGATGCGTTCGGCTCCTGCCGCCTCTGCCTCGTCGAGGTCGAGGGCCGTGCCGGCACGCCGGCCTCCTGCACCACACCGGTGGCCGCGGGCCTCGTCGTCCACACCCAGACCGAGCGGCTGAAGAAGCTGCGCAAGGGCGTGATGGAGCTCTACATCTCCGACCATCCGCTCGACTGTCTGACCTGCGCCGCCAATGGCGATTGCGAGCTGCAGGACATGGCCGGCGCGGTCGGCCTGCGCGACGTCCGCTACGGCAACCAGGGTGAGAACCATGTGTTCGCCGACGCCTGCGGCGAGGCTAATCCTGCCTGGCTGCCGAAGGACGAATCGAACCCCTATTTCACCTACGATCCCTCCAAGTGCATCGTCTGCTCGCGCTGCGTCCGCGCCTGCGAGGAGGTGCAAGGCACGTTCGCGCTGACCATCTCCGGCCGCGGCTTCGACAGCCGGGTGTCGCCGGGCATGAGCGAGAGCTTCCTCGGCTCGGAATGCGTGTCCTGCGGCGCCTGCGTGCAGGCCTGCCCGACCGCGACCCTGACCGAGAAGAGCGTGATCGAGATCGGCCAGCCCGAGCATTCCGCCGTCACCACCTGCGCCTATTGCGGCGTCGGCTGCACCTTCAAGGCCGAGATGCGCGGCGAAGAAGTCGTGCGCATGATGCCCTACAAGGACGGCAAGGCCAATCGCGGCCATTCCTGCGTCAAGGGCCGCTTCGCCTATGGCTACGCGACCCACAAGGAGCGCATCCTCAAGCCGATGATCCGCGAGACCATCGACCAGCCCTGGCGCGAGGTCTCCTACGACGAGGCCTTCAAGTTCGCAGCCGACAAGCTGCGCGGCATCCAGGCGAAGCATGGCCGCGACTCGATCGGCGGCATCACCTCGTCCCGCTGCACCAACGAAGAGACCTATCTGGTGCAAAAGCTGATCCGCGCGGGCTTCGGCAACAACAATGTCGACACCTGCGCCCGCGTCTGCCACTCGCCGACCGGCTACGGCCTTGCCACCACCTTCGGCACCTCCGCCGGCACGCAGGACTTCGACTCGGTCGAGGACAGCGACGTGATCATGGTGATCGGCGCCAACCCGACCGATGCGCATCCGGTGTTCGGCTCGCGCATGAAGAAGCGGCTGCGCCAGGGCGCCAAGCTGATCGTCGTCGATCCGCGCAAGATCGACCTCGTGAAGTCAGCGCACATCAAGGCGGACTATCATCTGCCACTGCTGCCCGGCACCAACGTCGCCATCCTGACCGCGCTGGCGCATGTCATCGTCACCGAAGGCCTCGTCAACGAGACCTTCGTGCGCGAGCGCTGCGACTGGAGCGAATTCCAGGACTGGGCCGAGTTCGTCGCGCTGGAGAAGAACAGCCCGGAGGCGGTCGCCGGGATCACCGGCGTCGATGCCGAGACCATCCGCGGCGCGGCCCGGCTCTACGCCAAGGGCGGCAACGGCGCGATCTATTACGGCCTCGGCGTGACCGAGCACAGCCAGGGCTCGACCACGGTGATCGCGATCGCCAACCTCGCGATGGCGACCGGCAATATCGGCCGCCGCGGCGTCGGTGTGAACCCGCTGCGTGGCCAGAACAACGTGCAGGGCTCGTGCGACATGGGCTCGTTCCCGCACGAGCTGCCGGGCTACCGGCACATCTCGGGCGACGCCGTGCGCGACCAGTTCGAGGCGATGTGGAACGTCAAGCTCAACCCTGAGCCGGGCCTGCGCATCCCGAACATGTTCGACTCCGCGATCGAAGGCACCTTCATGGGCCTCTACGTGCAGGGCGAGGACATCCTGCAGTCGGATCCCAACACCACGCATGTGGTGCAGGCGCTGTCGTCGATGGAATGCGTCATCGTCCAGGACCTGTTCCTGAACGAGACCGCCAACTACGCCCACGTGTTCCTGCCCGGCTCGACCTTCCTGGAGAAGGACGGCACCTTCACCAACGCCGAGCGCCGCATCCAGCGCGTGCGCAAGGTGATGAGCCCGCGCAACGGCCTCGCCGATTGGGAGGTCACGATCGGTCTCGCCAAGGCGATGGGCTTCGAGATGAAGTACAACCATCCGTCCGAGATCATGGACGAGATCGCGGCGCTGACGCCGACCTTTGCCGGCGTTTCCTACCAGAAGCTCGAGGAAATGGGCTCGGTGCAGTGGCCCTGCAACGAGAAGTTCCCCGAGGGCTCGCCGATCATGCATGTCGACGGCTTCGTCCGCGGCAAGGGCAAGTTCGTGGTCACCGAGTATGTCGCGACCGACGAGCGCACCGGCCCGCGCTTCCCGCTGCTGCTGACCACCGGCCGCATTCTGTCGCAGTACAATGTCGGCGCTCAGACAAGGCGCACCGACAACGTGGTGTGGCATGGCGAGGACGTGCTGGAGATCCATCCGCACGACGCCGAGCAGCGCGGCATCCGCGACGGCGACTGGGTGCGGCTGACCAGCCGCGCCGGCGAGACCACGCTGCATGCGCTGATCTCCAAGCGCGTGGCGCCGGGGGTGGTCTACACCACCTTCCACCACCCGCTGACCCAGGCCAACGTCATCACGACAGACTATTCGGACTGGGCGACCAACTGTCCGGAGTACAAGGTCACGGCGGTGCAGGTGTCGCAGTCCAACGGCCCGTCGGACTGGCAGAAGGCCTATGACGAGCAGGCCCGCAACTCGCGTCGCATCGCCCCGATCGTGGAGGCGGCGGAGTAGCATGACCGATGCAGTGCGCATCGCGGATCGTCTGGTCTGGCGCGACGGAGCCCTCACCGAGGGCCACCGCCGCGTGCCGGAGGAGACCGCGGTCGCGCTGACCTATAATGGCGGCACCCAGGCCGTCATGATGGCGACCCCGCAGGATCTCACCGACTTCGCCATCGGCTTCAGCCTCAACGAGGGCATCATCGCCAGCCGCGACGACATCATCTCGCTCGATGTCGTCGAGCTTACCGACGGCATCGAGCTCAGGATGTGGCTGCCGCCGGAGCTTGCTGCGCGCATGGCAGAGCGCCGGCGCAGCCTCGCCGGTCCCACCGGCTGCGGACTATGCGGCATCGACTCCATCGCGGAAGCGGTGCGGCCGGTGGCGCGCGTGCCCGCGGGCCGGCGCTTCGCGCCGCGCGACGTCATGACCGCGCTCGCCGCGATCGAGCCGCTGCAGAAGCTCAATCGCGAGACCCGCGCCGTGCACGCCGCGGCGTTCTGGACGCCGGCGCGCGGCATCGTTGCGCTCCGCGAGGATGTCGGCCGCCACAATGCGCTCGACAAGCTCGCCGGCCACCTCGCGCAGGCGCGAAGCGTTGCGACCGAAGGCATCGTGCTCATGACGAGCCGCGTCTCCGTCGAGCTGGTGCAGAAGGCCGCGGCTATGGGCGCCCCCGTTCTGGTCGCAGTGTCAGCACCGACCGCGCTCGCCATCCGCATGGCCGAGTCCGCGGGGATCACGCTGATTGCGGTGGCCCGCAACGACGGCTTCGAAATCTTCACCCATCCCGACCGGATCGTCGCGAGCGCCGAGACCGGCGCGCGATCAACACAGACGGACAACACCCATGTCGCATAACCCCTCCGAGCGCCTCGTCTACATGGCCAACCAGATCGGCAAGTTCTTCCAGAGCCAGGGGCAGGAGAAGGAGGTCGCCGGCGTCGCCGAGCACATCAAGAAGTTCTGGGATCCGCGCATGCTCAAGACGATCTATGCGCACCACGACGCCGGCGGCGCCGGCCTCGACCCGGCGGTGAAGGAAGCGATCGGCCGGCTGAAGCAGGCGGCGGTCGCCAAGGAAAAGGCATAGGCGGCCGGCTGTCCTACCGCGCGCCTGGTCCGGTCATCCCTCCACGAGTGCGGTGAACACGCGCCGCACCTCGGTCTGCGTTTCGCGCAGCCTCGCCTCGAGCGCCGAGAAATCCGGCGCGTCGCCCGCCCGGGTCATCACCCGCAGCAGGTCCTCGCCGGCCTGATCCGGCTTGAACTTGTCGCTGACGCACAGCCGCACGATCTGCGTCAGATCGTGATAGAGCCGCGCAGCCTGACGCAGGATCACGGCTTCAGCACGCGGTAGCACGCCGAGCCGCTCGGCATTGTCCAGCACCGCAAGCGTGCTGACATCGAGAATCTCCGGCGTCGTCGCGGCATGGACGAGCTGCAGATATTGCGCGACGAAGTCGATGTCGACCATGCCGCCGGCGGCGTGCTTGAGATCCCACAGATCGGCCTCGCCCTTCTCGGCGGCGATCGCGCGGCGCATGTCGGCGACGTCGCGCGCGATCGCGCTCCTGTCGCGCGGCCGGCGCAGCGCCGCCTGGATGATCTCCTCGATGCGCGCCCGAAACGCCGGCGACGCCGAGATCACCCGCGCGCGCGTCAGCGCCATGTGCTCCCAGGTCCACGCCTCGTGCTCCTGGTAGTGCGCAAAGGAGTCGATGTGCGAGGCCAGCGGACCGGCGCGACCCGACGGCCGCAGCCGCATGTCGATGTCGTAGAGCACGCCGTAATTGGTGCGCGACGTGAAAGCCGAAATCAGCCGCTGGGTGAAGCGCGCAAAATAATGCGCGCCCTGCAGCGAGCGCTCGCCGTCGGAATCCGGCGCGTCGGCATCGAAATCATACAGCAAAATCAGGTCGAGATCGGAGGAGGCCGTCATCTCGCGCGCGCCGAGCCGCCCCATCGCCACGATCGCGGTCTCCTGGCCCTTGATGCGGCCATGCTGGGCGGCAAAGCGGTCGGTCACGAGATCATGCACGGTGTGCACGATGCCCTCGGCGACATCGGCGAACGCGGTGCCGGCCTGCTGCGCCGACACCGTCCCCGAGAGGATGCGCGTGCCGATCAGGAACAGGCTCTCCTGGCCGAACAGCCTGAGACGATCGAGAAACTCCTCATAGGTCCCGGCATCCTGCAGCGTCGACGCCAGCCGCTCCGACAATTCACGCCGGTCCGGGATGGCGCCGAAGAAGCGCGGATCGATCAGGCCGTCCATCAGCCGCGGCTGCCGCGCCAGCATGTCGCCGAGCCGAGGCGCCGCCCCGAGCACGAGCGCGACGAGCGCGACGAGATCGCGGTTCTGCCCGAGCAGGGTGATCAGGCGGCCGCCCAGCTGCAGTGCCTGCAGGAAACGGTCGAAGGCGACGACCGCGCGATCCGGCTCGTCGGCATGGGCGAGGCCATCGATCAGCGCGGGCAGAAAATCGGTGAACGCGGTGCGCGTCGCATCAGTGCGGAACACGCGGTACTCGCCCGCGAGCCATTGTTGCAGGGTCTTGGCGACCATCACGGGATCGCGGAAGCCCAATGCGGCAAGATGCTCCATCAGGCGCGGCTCGTCGGGACCGGCGCCGTAGTTCACCGCCGGCAGGCTGACGGTGCCGGTGGGATCGCCCTCGAACAGCCGGGCGTAGTGTCCCTGCACGACGTCGAGATGGAACAGCAGATCGGTCGCGAACCGCTCGCGGCTGTCGTAGCCGAAGAAGCATGCGAAGCGGCTCACGCCCTCGATATCGTCGGGCAGGCTGTGGATCTGCTCGTCCGCCATCATCTGCAGCCGGTGCTCGACCCGGCGCAGGAACTCATAGGCCGTGGTGAGCTCGTCACGCGCCTGCTCCGTGATCCACTTGCTGGCGGTGAGCACGTCGAGCGCCTGCAGGGTCGGACGCACCCGCAGCTCGGGATGGCGGCCGCCGGCGATCAGTTGCTGGGTCTGGGCGAAGAACTCGATCTCGCGAATGCCGCCGCGCCCGACCTTGACGTTGTGGCCCTCGACCGCGATCTCGCTGTGGCCGCGATAGACCTGCATCTGCCGCTTCATGTCGTGGACGTCGGTCAGCGCCTGGAAGTCGAGATGCTTGCGCCATACGAAGGGCGACAGCTCCGCCAGCATCGCCTCGCCCGCGACCACGTCGCCGGCACAGACCCGCGCCTTGATCATCGCGGCGCGTTCCCAGGTGCGGCCCTCGCGCTCGTAGTAATGCAGCGCCGCCTCGGTCGACATCGCCACCTGCGTCGAGGCCGGATCCGGCCGCAGCCGGAGATCGACGCGGAACACATAGCCGTCCGCGGTGCGGCTCTGCAGCAGCCGCGCCATCGCTTGCGTCACGCGGACGAAGAACGGCTGCGGCTCGATGTCGCGCGCCAGCGAATTGACCTCGGGGTCGAAGAACACGATCAGGTCGATGTCGCTCGAATAGTTGAGCTCGCCCGCGCCCATCTTGCCCATCGCGAGCACGAACAGGCCGCTGCCCTGCTCCGGATCGTCGGCATCAACGGGCGCAAGCCGGCCGCGCACCGTCTCCAGGCGCAGCAGATACCGCAGCGCCATCTGCACCGAGGACACCGCGACGTCGGTCAGCCCCGCCGTCACCTGCATCACCGGCCACACGCCGCCGATGTCGCACAGCGCGATCAGCAGCGCCGCCTCGGATTTCAGCCGCCGCAGCAGGCTCATCACCTCGGTTTCGCTGGAGGCGGCGAACACCTCGCGGCCGGTGCGGGCGATCAGCTCGGAAAGGTGCGCCTGCGGGTCGCAGCGCAAGAGACGGTCCAGGCGATGGCCGTCGGCGCGCACGAGATCGAACAGATAGGGCGAGCACTCGGCAATCCCGAGCAGGATGGTTCGCGGCCAGCCGCCGGCGAGCAGCGCGCGGAGCGAGACGGCCAAGGACGGCTCGAGCTCGGCGAGCCACTCGTGAAGCCGGTGTTCGGCTTTGTCGGGCGCACGGACATGCGGGCCGGCAACGAAACGTTCGGCCAGCATCTGCCCGTCCGCGTTTCCCGGCGCGGAGGAGGTCATGCGGCCTTCTGTGGCACATCCTGCGCCGGCGCCGCAAGCTTCGCGGGCACGCCGGCACCGGCCGGCAGCACCAGGGTCGCGATCAGGCCCGGCCTGGCATCGCCGAGCCGGAGCTCGCCGCCATGCAGGGTCGCGACGGCGGAGGCGAGGCTGAGGCCGAGGCCGGACCCCGGCAACGTGCGGGACGCCTCCAGCCGGACGAAACGCTCGACGGCGCGCTTGCGCTCGGCCTCAGGAATGCCCTCGCCATGATCGGTGACGCTGAGCAGCACCTGTCCGCCCTCGCGCCGCGCCTCGATCAGGATCTCGCGGCTATCAGCGGCGGCGGCGGCATCGAGCGGCAGCGCCGCCGGCTTGCCGTATTTGATCGCGTTCTCGACGAGATTGGCGAGCGCCTGGCTGATCAGCTCGCGATTGCCATGCACCGGCGCGGCCGCGGCCTTGACCCGCAAGGTCATCTCATTGTCCTCGGCCAGCGGCTCGTACAATTCGTGGATGCCGCCGGCAACCTCGGCCGCGTCGAACTCGACCATGTCGCCGCGCGCCTGCCCCGACTCCGCTCGCGCGATCATCAGGAGCGCGTTGAACGTCCGGATCAGGCCGTCGGATTCCTCGATCGTGCGCTCCAGCGCCGCGCGATATTCGTCCTCGGAGCGCGACTTCGCCAGCGCCTCCTCGGCGCGGTTGCGCAGCCGCGTCAGCGGCGTCTTGAGGTCGTGCGCGATGTTGTCGGAGACCTCCTTGAGGCCGGTCATCAGCGCCTCGATGCGCTCCAGCATCGCGTTGAGGTTTTCAGCCAGGCGATCGAGCTCGTCGCCGCTGCGCCCGACCGGCAGCCGGCCCGAGAGATCGCCATCCATGATCCGCCGCGTCGTGCCGGTCATCGCATCGATCCGGCGCAGCACGCGCCGCGCCACGAAGATGCCGCCGCCGATGCCGAGCACCATGACCACGAGCACCGACCATTGCGCCGCCTTGGCGACGATGCCGAACAGCCGGCGCCGTTCCTCGAGGTCGCGACCGATCAGGAGCCGAAAGCCGTTGGAGAGCTGCGTGACGTAGACCAGCGCGCGGTGGTTCTGCTCGCTGGAATCATCGAGCCGGCGATAGAAGGTCTCCGACCAGCCGGACGAGCCCATCACGCCCGCCGCCAGCGAGCCGACATTGCCGGCGATCATCTGTCCTGTCGGCGTGGTGATGAGATAGAGATTGGCACCGGGCCGCAGCGCGCGGCTCTCGATCGCGCCGACGATTCCGCGCAGGCCCCAGCGGGAGAAGATGTCGGTCATCTCGCTGATTTCGGAGGTGACCGTGGTCGAGATCTGCTCAGTGATGAGGCGGCGGGTGTTCCAGGCGAAATAGCCGAGCAGCGAGGCTGCGAACAGCGCAAACAACAGCAGATAGACCAGCGTCAGCCGGAACGCCGTGGTGCGGATCAGCTTACCGAAGGCCGTCACGGATCATATACCCCGCGCCGCGGATGGTGTGGAGCAGCGGACGGTCAAACCCCTTGTCGATCTTGGAGCGCAGCCGCGAGATGTGGACGTCGATCACGTTGGTCTGCGGATCGAAGTGATAATCCCAGACGTTCTCGAGCAGCATCGTGCGCGTCACCACCTGCCCCGCGTGCTTCATCAGATATTCGAGCAGGCGGAACTCGCGCGGCTGCAGGGTGAGCTCGTCCTTGCCGCGCGCAACCCTGTGAGAAAGACGGTCGAGCTCGAGATCGCCGACCTTGTAGGTGGTCTCCTCGGCCGGTCCGCCATGGCGGCGCGACAGCACCTCGACGCGGGCGAGCAGCTCGGCAAAGGCGTAGGGCTTCGGCAGATAGTCGTCGCCGCCGGCGCGCAGGCCCTTGATGCGGTCGTCGACCTGGCCGAGCGCCGAGAGAATGAGCACCGGCGTCCGGTTGCCCTCGTCGCGCAGCGCGCCGATCAGCGACAGGCCGTCGCGCTTGGGCAGCATGCGGTCGACCACCAGCACGTCGTAATCCCCGCTTTCGGCCATGGCGAGCCCCTCCTCGCCGTCGCTGGCGAGGTCTGCGACATGTCCGACCTCGCGGAACGCCTTGACCAGATAGTCGGCGGACTCGCGGTCGTCTTCGATGATCAGGAGGCGCATTGCGGAAACGGGGGCGGTGGTCACGGTTGGTGTCCATCTACATGGACCGGCCGCGGTTTCCGTGCAAGGCGGCGTGGGCCCGGGGTTGATCGGCAGCAAAGTGGGCGGTGAGGTTGGGGGACCTCACCGCCCGAGTTCCTTCCGACGGAGGGGGGCGTTGTCCAACGGAAGGTCTGTGGGAGCGGAACTTTAAGCCCGCCCCAGGAAGAGCCGCCGACGCGGGGGCACTTGCCGGCGGCCTCCCATCTCGTAAGGGCTCTTAGCCCTTGGCCAGCGGCACCGCGACGAAGCGCGACTGGCCGCCGCTCTTCACACGCATCAGCACGCTGTTCTTGTTGTCGGCCTTCGCGGCGTTGATGGCCTCGCGGACGTCACCGGCAGAGGTCACCGACTTGCCCGCGACCTCCAGGATGACGTCGCCTTCCTTGAAGCCGCGATCGGCGGCCGCGCTCTTCGGATCGACCTCGGTGACGACGACGCCGTCCTTGCCGGCGCCGGCAACGCTCGAAGCGGGCGCGACGGTCATGCCGAGCTTCGGCACGTCGGCGCCGCGGGTCGGGCTCGCATTGTCGCCGCCGGTGTCGGCCTTGGCCTCAATCGTGTTCGGCAGCTTGCCGAGCGTCAGGTTGATGGTCTTCTCCTGGCCCTTCTGCAGGACGTTGAGCTTGACCGAGGCGCCCGGCGCAATGCCGCCGATGGTGCGGGCGAGCTCACGCGCGTCCTTCACCGGCTCGCCATTGACCGCCGTGATGACGTCGCCGGACTGGATGCCGGCCTTCGCCGCCGGACCATTGGCCTGGGGCTCCGCGACCAGCGCGCCCTCGGCCTTCTTCATGCCGAGGCTGTCGGCGATATCCTGCGTCACCGGCTGGATCTGCACGCCGATCCAGCCGCGGCTGACCGAGCCGCTGTCCTTGAGCTGCGCGATCACGCTCTTGACCGTGGAGGCGGGAATCGAGAACGCGATGCCGACGCTGCCGCCGGACGGCGAATAGATCGCGGTGTTGACGCCGACGACATTGCCGTCGACATCGAACGCCGGACCACCCGAATTGCCCTTGTTCACGGGGGCGTCGATCTGGATGAAATCGTCATACGGGCCGTTGCCGATGTCGCGGCCCACGGCCGAGACGATGCCGGCCGTCACCGTGCCGCCGAGACCGAACGGATTGCCGACCGCCAGCACCCAGTCGCCGATGCGCGGCTTGCCGTCGGCGAGCTTGGCGAACGGGAAGTTCGTGCTGCCCTCGACCTTGATCAGCGCCAGATCCGTGCGCTGGTCGGTGCCGATCACCTTGGCGCTGTAGGTCTTGCCGTCGTCGGTCGTCACCTCGACCTTGTTGGCGCCGTCGACCACGTGGTTGTTGGTCACGGCATAGCCGTCGGCGGAGATGAAGAAGCCGGAGCCCTGCCCGGTCACGGCGCGACCACCGCCGCGGCCGCCGCGACCCGGCATGCCGGGAATGCCGTTCTCACCGCCGAAGCGGCGGAAGAAGCGCTCCATCGGCGAGCCCGGCTGGAACGGCGTATCGTCGTCGCTGTCGTCCTTGGCGACCTTCTCCGCGATGTTGACCTTGACCGAAATCACCGACGGCTTGACCCGCTCCACGATGTCGGCAAAGCCGACCGGGCGCGCGACCTTGCTGACCTCGTTCGCGACCTGCGCATGCGCCGAGGTCGAGAACAGATCGACCGGCGCCCCCTGCGGCGACAGGCCATAGGCGGCGACGCCGAGGCCCGCGACCACGGAGGCCATCAGCGCGAACTTGCGCGCCGAGAACAGCCCGCGCCGGGGCTGGCGATAGGACGGAAGGGAGGACAGGTCGGTCGGACGGTCAGTCATACGGTTTTCTCCGCAAGCGATTTTGGTCAAGGTCTAAACTTGGGTCCCGGGCTGTGCGCCCCGTTCGCCAGTGAAGATGGGGGCCGCCGCCTTACGGCGTGCTGGCTGCGGCGTTAAACTTCTGTAATGGACGGACACGAACACTGCGGCGGAATGGCGCAGATGGTGGAGCGCGGCGGAAAAGCCTTGCGAGACCAGGGGTTTGCCAGCGTCCCGGCCGCCCCGTAGCGGCCATCATTTTGGCCGGTCCGACCAAAGTCGTAACCCCCGTAGGGCGGGTTAGCCGCAGGCGTAACCCGCCGCCTTTCCAACAGCCCCCGATCCAGCCGCCGCACATCCGCCCGCACCGGAGCCAGCCCCCGGCGGATTACGCTTTCGCTAATCCGCCCTACCCGTCCGGTGCGCTCGCAATGACGCCCGGAGCAACTATCCTGATCCACACTATCAAACAGCATGTGGAGAAAACTAACCGCGCGTCGAGCCTCCACATCCTCGCGACGCATCCCGCGCCCGAGCTATGCCCTTCAAACTCGCACCCTCACGTCGAGGGCACAGGGAAGGCCGGGCGCTGGCCGATCGGGATAGGGGGGAGTCTCGCGACTCCACCCCTCCCACACCACCGTACATACGGATCACGTATACGGCGGTTCGGCGGATTAAGCGGCTTTGCGGGCTGCGAGGAAAGGCAGGCCGAGTGAGGCGAACAAGGACCTTGGCAGAGCGTTGGCCAGTGCGGCGCTGTTGGCGAGCCGCCAGGGACCACGTGGGTTGCCGGCGGTTTTAAGCGCCGTCTCCCGGTCGACGCCGCGGCGTCGCAGCTCGTCGAAGCGAGTAGGACCGCACTTCCATTGGGTCCAGACGACGGCGCGCAACCGCCGCCTGATCCACTCATCGAGCTTGCGCAACACCGACGGCGTCTCGCAGAACCCGAAGTAGCCGCGCCATCCCTTCAGATACAGCGCCAGCTTCTCGATGATCTGCTCCAGGCTTCGGCCAGATTGTCGCCCCGTCAGCTCCCGAACTCTCGCCTTGCAACGGGCAATGGCCTCGGGCGCGATGCGCCGGCGCGGCTTCTTCCCCTGCGTAAAGCTGAAGCCCAGGAACTTGCGGTGGCTCGGTCTGGCGACCGCGCTCTTGGCCCTGTTCACCTTGAGCTCGAGGCGCCGTTCCAAGAATCTCTCGATGCTCGCCATCACCCGCTCGCCCGCCTTCCGACTGCGCACATAGATGTTGCAGTCGTCGGCATAGCGCACGAAGCGATGACCTCGCCTCTCCAGCTCCTTGTCCAGCACGTCCAGCATCAGGTTCGACAGCAGCGGCGAGAGCGGCCCGCCTTGCGGCGTTCCTTCCTCCGTCGGGCTGACCAGCCCTCCCTCCAGCACGCCCGCAGTCAGGAAGCCGCGGATCAGCTTCAGGAGTCGCTTGTCGGCAACCCGCTTGGCGACCAGCCCCATCAGGATGTCGTGATTGACCCGGTCGAAGAACTTCTCCAGATCGATATCCACCACGACCGCGTGCCGGGACGCAATGTAGGTCTGCGCCTTCGCCACCGCCTGATGCGCCGAGCGGCCCGGCCGGAAGCCGAAGCTCGTCTCGGAGAACGTCCGATCCCATTCGCTTTGCAGCACCTGCAGAACCGCCTGCTGGATGAAGCGGTCGAGCACCGTCGGGATGCCGAGCAGCCTGACGCCGCCCGATGCCTTTGGAATCTCGACACGCCGCACCGGCTGCGGCTTGTAGGTGCCGTCGAGCAGTTGGGCGCGGATCGCGAGCCAGTTCACCTTCAGGTAGGCCGGCAGATCATCCACGGTCATCCCGTCGACCCCCGCCGCGCCCTTGTTGCGCTTCACTCGGTCCAATGCCTTCTTCAGGTTCTCACGTGCGACGATCCTTTCCATCGACGGTCCCGCGACCGCCGTCTGATCGAGACAGGCTTTCGCCGCGCGAGCTTCGGCCGCCCCGGCGCCGGCCCGCGGGGCTTCACCCCTCGGTCCGGGGCGAGGGTTCAGATTGCTCTGAGCTTCCTGCCGCATTGGGTCGTGCGAGATCACCGCTCCACCAGAACTTCCATCGTTCGGGCCTTCGGCGGTACGCTGCCGCCTACTATGCCCTCTGCTGACTTCTGCGTCGCGTTCAGATCGCCTTGCAACGACCTCAGTCCCGTTGCCGGGACACGACGCAGATCTCCCGAGGTAAGACCGACCGCCTTCACCGCATGCCCGTCGGATCTACCACCCCGCCCCTTGATGACCGTGGACTTCGCGATTGGTGGCTCGCTCGTCCGGCCGGGTAGGCCTCACATCCGATGTTTGTTCATCGGGCCGCGGCTTTGCTCCACGCTGTCTTCAGACCCCACCTCGCGATGACGCCCTTGCGCTTCGCTAATCCTTCGCCGCCATCAGGCTGGATAGAGGACTTCCACCTCCAAGCTGTCGTTCATACTCGGCACACCGCCCGTGGCCCGCCTGCGGAAAAAAATGCAGGCGGCAGGTACCACAGGTCTGGCCGAACACGCCCGGCCCTCCCTGTGCGATGGTGTTAACGATTATACGTGATCTCCCCGGGGACCGGCTGTCTTGCCCCCGTCACCGGCGGATCATCACCACCGGCTTGGCCGCAGCATCGGGCGACCAGGACCACACGATTTCACGTCCGCGATCCGCCGTTCGTCGGCGAGGCCAAAAACCCCGCTGCGGCAGCCCGCGTCCATCGCATTCCGAAACCCGCGTCCGTGACGATCGCGATACGCTCCCTCAGCGGAACGGAACGCGCGGAGGATAAGGGTGATTTGGGGTGGAGCGCAAGAGGATTTTTGATTTTCGGAATTTATCGACTGTTTTTCAGAAGAAGAGGTGATTTGGGCTACGGGCAAGGGATGAAGTTAGTACTGCCCTATCCAATACTCGGACGACAACCAAGCGAGCGTGGGCCGGATGAGCGCAACGATGTTCAGGTTCGTCTCTAAAGCTCGTGTGAACCCGGATATCGCTACGCTCATCCGGGCTACGGGGCCGGCTCACCTGATCGGTGGTGCGTAGGGCGGCTTAGCCGGAGGCGTAAGCCGCCGCGCGGCAGTCTCGGTGGCCATGGCGGATTACGCTACGTACTGGCCCTGGATACGAGGCGCCTGGTTCACGGATCACCAAACAGATCGCCGCCGCTGCGCGCGCGTGATTTCGCCGGCGCTCTCTTCACGAGTATAGTTCCGTTTGATATATTTTTTGCATTTTGGAGGAGGTGAGCGATATTCATGCTAAGTTCTTTCTTCGCTTCCATCGCTGACAAGCTGATCGCGATGGCCGGCGCACTCTTAGTGGTGCGTATTCCCGCGGTAAGAGCGTGGTTGAACCGATGGCCTTTAGAATCGGCGATCTTAATTTCAACCGCCCTCACGCTGACCCTAATCTATTTGACAATGAATCGACTTTCAGTCTGGCCCGGCGAACCGCAAACGTTTCGGCAGGGAAACGAAGCCGGATGGGGCACCGTGTTTGAGCCTCCTTTCATCTCAACGTGCCCGAATGGGACCTATGCCGTGGGGATCAAGTGGTGGGGCCTTATCAATCATGGCGACTGCGAGCGCTGCGCCTCAAAAATGGAAGTGATCTGCAAGCCCCTTAATACGCTACCCAAGCTAACGGTGGAGTAGCGAGCGTAGCCCGGATGAGCGCAGCGATATCCGGAGTCATCTCTAAATCTGGTGCGATCCCGGATGTAGCTGCACTCATGCGGGTTACGCGGACGGACCGCCCCATCGGCGGTGCGTAGGGCGGCTTAGCCGCAGGCGTAAGCCGCCACGATCCAAGCTCGGTCTGCAGTGGCGGATTACGCTGCGCTAATCCGCCCTACTCGACCGAACGCGTCGCCCGGATGAGCGCGGCGATGTCCGGGTTCACCTCGGCAGCGCGTGAGAACCCGGATGTCGCTATCGCTCATCCGGGCTACGGCATCGCCGCCTCAGCTCGCCTTCACGCTCACGATGAACGCATCCACCTCGCGCTTCAGCGTCTCGGCCTGTTGCGACAGCTCGCCGGCGGCGTCGCGGGCCTCAGAGGCGAGGCGGCCGGTTTCGGCCGAGGTGGAGGTGATCTGGGCGATGTGGTTGGAGACGTCGAGGGTGCCGCGGGCGGCTTCCTGGACGCTCTTGGAGATGTCCTGGGTGGCGTTGCGCTGCTGCGAGGTGTCGACCTCGATGCCGGACATGATGGCGCTGATCTCGGAGAGCGTGGTCGAGATGCCGTCGATGGCGCCGCGGGTCTCGGCGGTGATGCCCTGGATGCTGGCGACGTGCGCGGAGATCTCGTCGGTCGCCTTGCTGGTCTGGTTGGCGAGGTTCTTCACCTCCGACGCCACGACCGAGAAGCCCCTGCCGGCCTCGCCGGCGCGGGCGGCCTCGATGGTGGCGTTCAGCGCCAGCAGGTTGGTCTGCGAGGCGATCGCCTGCACCAGCTGGACGACGGCGCCGATCTTCTCGGCGGCGTCCGACAGCGAATGGATGGTGTTCTTGCTCTTCTCGGCCTGCGACGCCGCGCCCTCGGCGCGCTGGGTGGCGTCGGAGACGCGGCGGCTGATGGTGCCGATCGAGCTCGACATCTCCTCGGCCGAGCCGGCCACCGTCTGGACGCTGCGATTGGCGTGGTTGGCGGCGGCCTCGACCGCATTGGCTTTAGCAGAGGTGTCGTTGGCGGCGCGCGACAGCGTCTCGGCATTGCTCTTCAGCCGGACCGCCGAGGACGCCACGCTGCCGACGACGCTGGCGACGAGCTCGTTGAAGGAGTGGATGCGGCCGTCGAGAAAGCGCGAACGCTCGCCCTGGCGCTGCGCCTCCTGCAGCTCGCGCTCCGTGAGGCGCTGGCGCTCGATGCCGTTGGTCTTGAACACCTCCAGCGCGCCGGCGAGCTGTCCGATCTCGTTGCTGAGGCCGAGGCCGGGAATGCGGGTGTCGAATTTCTGGTCGGCGACGTCGCGCATGGCGCTGACCATCGCGGCGAGCGGGCGCAGGATGCCGTTCTGCACGGCGGCGTAGGTCATCAGGCAGACGGCGCTGGCGAACACGGCAATGGCGACGCAGGCCATGAGGAAGTAGGAGAACGCCGAATGCGCCTGCTGATAGGTCAGCATCGCATGATCACGCGCCGGGCCGCTGAGACTGGCGAAATCCGACGACAGGCTGGTGATCTGGTTGTTGAGATAGAGCACCGCGATGAAGCCGGTGCCGCCGCCGATCGCCAACAGCATGAGGAGAGAGGCCACGACGCCCCCCACGAGGAAGCGGATCGTCAGATTACTGTTGGAGAACATCGGCTTTGCCCGGGTACGTCAGACGGAATGTCAACGCACACTTCCAGACAAAGGTAAAATAAGATGAAAGCACGGGGGCGGGGCGAGCACGGGGTTTTGCGGGCTACCGGCCGAAGCAAGATGGAGCATCGAAGGCGTGCTGGACGCTGACCATGAGCACTCCGGCCACGTTCTGCCTTCCGCTCCTCACCCTGAGGAGCCCGCCGCAGGCGGGCGTCTCGAAGGGCGAGGCCCGCGCTGTGGCCTCATGGTTCGAGACGGCGCTGCGCGCCTCCTCACCATGAGGGTGAGCTCCGAAACCGGCGCGGCGCATCGACCATGAGTCGCGCACTTCATGTCGCCGGCGGCTGCTTCTCCGCGGCCATCAGCGCCGCAAGCCGCGCCTCCTCGTCGGCCGTCAGCTTCGGCGTGGCCTCCGGGCCGCGCTGGCCGCGGCGGCGCACCTGCAGCCACAGCGCAAGCCCGCCGCCGAGCAGCAGCAGCGGCGGCAGCAGCCATAGCAACAGGGTCTGGCGCTCGAAGCGCGGCTTCAGCAGCACGAACTGGCCGTAGCGCGCGACCAGGAAATCCAGCACTTGATTGTCACTATCACCGGCGGCGAGACGCTCGCGCACCAGGAGGCGCAGGTCGCGCGCCAGCGGCGCATCGGAATCGTCGATCGACTGGTTCTGGCAGACCATGCAGCGCAGCTCGCGCGACAGCGCGCGGGCGCGCTGCTCCTTGGCCGTGTCGGCCATGACCTCGTCGGGCTGCACCGCATGCGCCACCGGCGCGGCGAGCAGCAGCAGCGCGAGCGCCGCGAGACCGAGAATGCGTCGCATCCGCCCTACTCCGCCGGCTGCAGCGCGTGCGCGGCACGCGCCGGCCGCGGCGCGCCGACGCGCAGGCGCCGGTCGGACAGCGACAGCAGGCCGCCGAACGCCATCAGCACCGGGCCGAACCAGATCAGCAGCACCAGCGGCTTGTGATAGATGCGCACGGCGAGGCCGCCGTCGGCGGTGGCATCGCCGAGCGAGACGTAGAGCTGGCTGACGCCGCGGGTCATCAGCGCCGCTTCCGTCGTCGACATGCCGCGGGTGGCGAAGCTGCGCTTGCTCGGCGTCAGGACGCTGAGCTGCCTGCCATCCTCGCTGATGACGAAGGTGCTGACGACCTCGCTGAAGTTCGGGCCCTGGCGCTGGGTCATGCCGTCGAACTTGATCTGGTAGCCGGCGAGATTGCGGACGTCGCCGGGACGCAGCGTGCTGATCAGCTCGCTGTTCCAGGTGGTCTCGCAGACGATGCCGAGCAGCGCGACGCCGAGGCCGGCATGCGCGAACGCCGTGCCCCACACCGAGCGCGGCAGGCCGCGGGTCCTGTGCAGCGCGGTCCTGAACGGCACGCGGGCCACGCCGCTGCGCTCGACCAGATCGACGACGGAGCCGGTGATCGCGAACACACCGAGGCCGATGCCAACAGGCGCCAGCGCGCTGCCGCCGCGCGCCCACGCCCAGACGATCGCGATCGCCACCAGCGCGGTGATGCCGGCCGCGAGCAGCCGCTGCATCGCGGCGACGAGATCGCCGCGCTTCCAGGCCAGCATCGGGCCGAACGGCACCATCAGCAGCAGCAGCGCGAACAAGGGGCCGAAGGTGATGTTGTAGAAGGGCGCGCCGACCGAGAGCTTGAAGTCGAGCGCCTCCATGATCACCGGATAGAGCGTGCCGAACAGCACGGTGGCACAGGACACGGTGAGCAGCAGATTGTTCAAGACCAGCGCGCCCTCGCGCGAGATCGGCGCGAACAGGCCGCCCTGCTTCAGCGCGGTGGCGCGGCCGGCGAACAGCGTGAGGCTGCCGCCGATGAACAGCACGAGGATGCCGAGGATGAAGACGCCGCGCGTGGGATCGCTGGCGAAGGCGTGCACCGAGGTGATGACGCCGGAGCGCACCAGGAAGGTGCCGAGCAGGGACAGCGAGAAGGTCAGGATCGACAGCAGGATGGTCCAGACCTTGAGCGCGTTGCGCTTCTCCATGACGACGGCGGAGTGCAGCAGCGCGGTGCCGGCGAGCCAGGGCATCAGCGAGGCGTTCTCGACCGGGTCCCAGAACCACCAGCCGCCCCAGCCGAGCTCGTAATAGGCCCAGTACGAGCCCATGGCGATGCCGAGCGTCAGGAAGATCCAGGCCATCAGGGTCCACGGCCGCACCCAGCGCGCCCAGGCGGCATCGATGCGGCCTTCGAGCAGGGCTGCGATGGCGAACGAGAACGAGATCGAGAAGCCGACATAGCCGAGATAGAGCATCGGCGGATGCACGGCGAGCCCGATGTCCTGCAAGACGGGGTTGAGGTCGCGGCCCTCGATCGGCGGGGTGGCGAGCCGCGTGAACGGGTTCGAGGTGGTCAGGATGAACAGATAGAACGCGGTCGCGACCCAGGCCTGCACCGCGAGGACGCGGGCGCGCAACGACAGCGGCAGATTGTTGCCGAAGGCCGCGACCATGGCGCCGAACAGCGCCAGGATCGACACCCACAGCAGCATCGAGCCTTCGTGGTTGCCCCACACGCCGGTGACCTTGTAGAGCAGCGGCTTCATCGAGTGCGAGTTCTCGAACACGTTGGCGACGGAGAAATCCGAGGTCACGTGCAGGGTGATCAGCGCGATGAAGGACAGGCCGGCGAACAGCAATTGCGCCAGCGCCGCCGAGCGGCCGACATTCATCAGCGCGACGTCGCGCTGGGCGGCGCCGAGCATCGGCACGGTGGACTGGATCAGCGCCAGCGCGAGCGCCAGCACCAGGGCATAATGTCCGCTCTCTGCGATCACTGCGTCGCTCCTGCCGCGCTCTTGTCAGCTCCCTCGCGCATCGACACCGGGCTTGGTGTGGTTGCGCCGGCTGGCTGGGCGCCGGCTTGCGGCTTGCCGTAATCGTCCTTCCAATGGCCCTGCTTCTTCAGGCTGTCGGCGACTTCCTTGGGCATGTAGGTCTCGTCGTGCTTGGCGAGCACGGTGTCGGCCTTGAACACGCCGTTGGCATCGAGCGCGCCCTCGGCGACGACGCCCTGCCCTTCGCGGAACAGATCCGGCAGGATGCCCTTGTAGGCGACCGGCAGCTTGGCGCCGCCGTCGGCGACCTCGAAGCTGATGTCGAGATCGTCGCCGCGCTTCAGCGAGCCCGGCTGCACCAGGCCACCGAGCCGGAAGCGCTTGCCCGGGCCGATATGCTTCTCCGCGACCATGGTCGGGGTCGAGAAGAACACGATGGAGTCGCGCAGCGCGTTGAGCACCAGCCCTGCCGCGACCGCGAGCACGAACAGCGCACCGCCGATGATCGTCAAACGCCTCTGCTTGCGTGTCATCCCGTCATCCCGTTGGCGGCGGAAGCGCCGCTCATCCATCCAAGCCGAAAGTCTTCACGCCCTCGTTGAGCTGCCGCAACCGCTCGGCATCGCCGGACACCGCCTGCCGCGCATCCGACAGCGCCCCCTTGGCCTTGTCGAGATCGCCCATCACGACATAGGCGCGCACCAGGCGCAGCCAGCCCTCGACGTCGTCGCCATTCTGCTTCAGCCGCGCCGCCAGCCGGTCGACCATGCCGCGGATCATCGTCTCGCGGTCACCGTCGCTCATGCTCTTGGCCGCGGCCATCGCCTCGCTCGGCAGCGCCGGCACCTCGCCGCCGCCGACGCGGCCGAGCGCCGCCGTCACCAGCGGCCGCCACGGCGCATCCGCCGGCGCCTTGCCCAGCATCGCCCGCCAGATCGCGCCCGCATCGTCCTTGCGGCCGTCCTGCTCGGCGGCGAGACCGAGGTAGTAGTTCGACTTCGGCTCGTCGGCCTCGAGCGCATGGGCCCGCTCGAACTCGGCCTTGGCCTCGGCGGTGACGACGCCGCCGGCGGCGGCCGTGATCACCTCGCCGAGATCGGCGCGCTTGGCTGCGCCGTCGCCGGCATAGGTGATCATGTTGCGATAGGCCCGAATCGCGTCATCGGTGCGGCCGAGCCGTGCCAGCACCGGGGCGAGCACGGTCCAGCCGCGGCCGTCGGTCGGATTCTTCTGCAGATGCTGCTCGACCTGCGACACCAGCGTTTCCAGCGGCTGCGTCCCGGTGGGCGGCGCCGCGCGCGCGGTGAGCGGGAAATCCGGCAGTTGCGGCGAGCCGAGCGGCAGGTAGACCGCGAGCGCCACGATCGGCACGCCGATCAGCGCCAGCACGGCCGACGCGCGGCGCAGGCCGAGGCTCGGCTTCACCGTGGCCTCGCCCTCCTGGTCCGCAGCGGCCAAAAGGCGGCGGCCGATCTCGACCCGCGCGGCCTCGGCTTCGACCTTGCCGATCAGCCCGGTTTCGACGTCGCGCTCGATCTCGGCCAGCTGGTCCTTGTAGACGACGACCTCGCGACCGTCCGACGAGGCCCGCGCGCCCAGGCCGAGCGGCAGCAGGACGGCGAAGATCGCCGCGGCCGTCATCACGGCGAACACGAACCAGAGAGTCATCGGACAGAGTTCCAGTCAGCGCCCACCGGCAGGCGCGCCTCGCGCCGCTTTTAACCAGCACCGTTCCCGGCGGCAATTCACATTTGCCGCCGTGGTAGCCCAGCCGTCCGCGCCGAAAAACTCAGGAGGATTACGTAATTAGGGGACCTCGAACTCGGCGCTCTTGGCGAGATAGCTGCCGCGCCCGTTCAGGGCCACCAGGAAATAGGTCCCCGGCCTGACATGGTCGGTGAGCCTGATCCGCAGCGACCCGACCGGGACCGGCGAGGCGATGGTGATGACGGGATCGGCGAGTGGCGCCCCGCTCGTCTTGTCGACGAGCACGACCTTCGCCTTGATCATGAGGTTGCGATAGGTCGCGCGAACGACGCGGTTCTCGACCTCGACGAAGTTGATGACGGAAATCATGGTCTTGATGAAAAAGGATGGAACCTGGCGGGAACCTATGCGTGGCCCCGGGGCGGGGTCAACCTGAAATTGCAAAATCAAAAACGTAAACAGATTAGCAGAAAATCTCAGCCGGCGCGCGAGGATTTTCGCTCGCCGTTCATCGCGTTCTCGGCCGCCCTGCTCATCAATTGGGCGTAGTCGTTGCCGAACAGGACGTGACAGAAGCGGATCGCCGCCGACACCTGCGACTGCCGATAGGCGCGCGCCCGCGCGTCGCCCGAGCGCAGCGACTGCACCAGCGCTTCGGTGGCCTTCTCGACATATTGCTGCAGGTCGGAATAGGTCCGCAGCGTCACCTCGTTGATCGCGAGCTCGCTGGCATAGTTGCGGCAGACGGCGACGAACTCGATCAGCGCCGCCACCTCCTCGACCTCGCTGCCGTCGACGCCGGCGCCGGCCGGAATGTCCTTGTCGGCGCGCTGGCGCAGGATGCGGCGGACGCGGCCCGGCACGCTGTCGATCTCCGATTGCAGGGCATTGGAGATGTCGGCGCGGATCGCGGTGAGCTGCTTGCCCCAGTTCGATTCCGAGCGCAGGTCGAGCTCGGTGCGCAGGCCGCGAACGCCGTCATGCAGCGTCTTCAGCGTATCGCCGAGATTGGAGAAATGACCGCGCCGGATGTCGGCGCGCAGCACCGAGGCGAGCCCGGCGAGATCGTTGAGCGCGATGGTGACGGCGACGCCGAACGGGGTCGCCGCCACGCGGATCTCGTCGTCCGATGCCGCGATCTTGGTGGCGAGCCGGATGATCTGCCAGGGCGCGGCGAGCCGCTGCATCACCAGCGACAATGCGAACGGCAGCATCGAGGGCGTCTGCAGCGACGGCACGTTGATGGCTTCGGTGACGGAGGCAATCTGCGAATCGCCGAGCACGCGGATGATGCCGGGCAACCGGCCGTTGAGGCCGTCGAGCGCCTCGCGATTCTGCAGCACCAGCCCGATCGGCAGGAGATCCTCGATCACGCTGGGCGCGCCGATGCGGGCCAGCGCGCGCTGGCGGTCGCCGGTCGCGTTGGGGCCGACGAGGTTCATCAGCGCGTCGGCGGCGGCGCGCTGCAGCTTGCGCGCGGCCATCTCGACCTCGCGCGAACTGTCGCTGGAGACCGCCATCGCGGCCTCGAATTCGGCGTAGCGCTCCGGCGCCCCTTCGCGGCCGAGCCACTGCCAGACCGGCAGCAGCGAGGCACGGCGGATCTGGCCGGGACGGAGAGGACCGGTGGAATCGGTGAGGAACGGGTCGAGCGGCCGGAACAGCCGACGCGGGCCATCGCCGCTCTGGCGGCGCTCCTCGCGGGCCTGCGGACGGGCGATCTCGATGGCGGGTTGGGGCCGCGCCGGGTCGGCTGTTGGCGCGGGAGCCGGCGGCGCGACGGGACGCACCACCTTGCGCAGTTGCTCGAGCACCAGGGTCGCCACGGCGACGTCCTGGCCGCGCTCGATGGCGCGCTCGAATTCGCGCATCAGGAGCGACTGCGCGTTCGGCGGCAGCTGCCCGAGATATTCCCTTAACCGCTCGTGAGCTGTCTGACCCATGCGCCGGCGTGCAAATTTCCACGGCGAGAGCGCACATCGCGCACCCCTGCCCGAACCATAGCGTCCGCGGTATTAAGAACACCTTTAGGATGGCGAAATTCGCCGCCCCGTCAAACGCCGGGCAATCTCAGCTCCGCCCGCAGTCCCCCGGTCGGGGCATCGCCCAGGGTCAGGCGGCCGCCATAGAGCGCGGCCAGATCGGTGACGATCGACAGCCCGAGCCCCGACCCCGGCTTGGATTCGTCCAGCCGCTGGCCGCGCCGCAGCACCTGGGCGCGCTCGGCGGCCGAGAGGCCGCGGCCATCGTCGTCGACCACGATCCGCAGCATCGGCGACGCCCCGGACTGGGCCGGCGGCTCCACCGTGAGCTCGACCGAAACCCGCGAAGCCGCCCATTTGCAGGCATTGTCGACCAGATTGCCGACCATCTCCTCCAGATCCTGGCGCTCGCCGCGAAACCTCGCGGCGGGATCGGCGGTCGCCTCGACCACGATGCTGCGGTCGCGGTAGATCTTTTCCATGGTGCGCCGCAGCGCCTCGATGGCCGGCGCCACCTCCGTCACGGTGGATACGATGGTGACGCGCGCGGCGATCCGCGCCCGCTCGAGGTGGTGGGCGACCTGGTCGCGCATGACGTCCGCCTGCTCCATGACCTTGGCCGCGAAGGGGTCCGCCGCATGGGTCGCCGCTTCATTCACGATGACGGAGAGCGGCGTCTTGATGGCATGGGCGAGATTGCCGACATGCGTGCGCGCCCGCTCGACGATCTCGCGATTGGCATCGATCAGCGCATTGGTTTCGCGGGCCAGCGGCGCGATCTCGACCGGAAACTCCCCTTCCAGCCGCTCGGCGCGCCCGGACCGGATGTCGGCGATCGATTCGGAGATGCGTTTCAGCGGCGCGAGGCCATAGCGGACCTGGAAGATGGTCGTGAGCAGCAGCACGATCCCGAGCGCCGTGAAGGTGCCGCCGAGGTAATAGTCGAAGCTGCGGGTCTCGTCGAAGATCTCCGAGGCATCGCCGGCGACGCTGACCAGGAATTTGCCGTCGGAGCCGAGATCCACCGGGCGCTCGACCATGCGCAGGTCCTGGTTCTCCGGCCCCTCGACATAGCCGATCCGGATCCCGGCCGCCGTGAGCTCGACCCCCTGCTCCTCCAGCTTGGGCAGCTTCTTGTCCCACAGCGAGCGCGAGGCCCGTACCTCCGGCTTCTCGGCGTCGGTACGGGTGATCTGCCAGTACCAGCCGGACAGCGGCAGCTCGAACAGCGGCTCGCCCAATGACTGGAATTGGCGGTCCGGCGGATCGTCGGGGGTGGCGACCTCGGCGATCAGGGTGCGCAGATAGAGGTTGAGCCGTCGGTCGAAGGCGCGCTCGGTCGCGTTGCGATAGACCGAGGACAGCACGATGCCGGTAATGGCGAGAATGACCACGAGCCACGCGGTCGCGGACAGGAACAACCGGGTGGCAAGTGAACTCTGGCGCATGACCGCAAACTAGCGAAACGGCCGGCGCCCGGCCACCTCGAATGGCATGCTCCGGAAACGGATCAGGCGCCTGCGGCCGGCGGCGGGGTCAGCAGGTAGCCGAGGCCGCGCACGGTCTGGATGACGTCGCAGTCGAGCTTCTTCCTGATGCGGCCGACGAACACCTCGATCGTGTTCGAATCGCGGTCGAAGTCCTGGTCGTAGAGATGCTCGACCAGCTCGCTGCGCGAGACGACGCGACCGGAATGATGCATCAGATAGGACAGCAGGCGGTATTCGTGTGAGGTCATCTTGACGGGGTTGCCTGACACGCTGACCTTGCCGGTGCGGGTGTCGAGGGTGACCGGCCCGCAGGTCAGCTCGCTCTGGGCATGGCCGGCCGAGCGGCGCAGCAGCGCGCGGATGCGCGCCAGGACTTCCTCGAGATGGAACGGCTTGGCGACATAGTCGTCGGCACCGGCGTCGAAGCCCTGGACCTTGTCGCTCCAGCGGTCGCGCGCGGTCAGGATCAGCACGGGCATCGCCCGGCCATTGCGCCGCCAGGCTTCCAGCACCGAGATGCCGTCCATCTTGGGCAGGCCGATGTCCAGCACGACAGCGTCGTAGGGCTCGCTGTCTCCCAGATAGTGCCCTTCCTCACCATCGAACGCACGGTCCACAACGTAGCCGGCGTCGCTCAGGGCCGTGGTGAGCTGACGGTTGAGATCCGGATCGTCCTCGACAACGAGCAGACGCACGCTTGCCTCCAAAGCTGAACTGCACGATTTCCGCCCTCAAGATGAACCGGAAGGCCGTGAACCGTGCATGAACGGAACCCGAGCGACCAAGTTACTTTTTGGTCATCTCGATCGGGACCGCCGGCAAGGGCCGACAGAATTGGGGCGGATATAAGCTCTGGAGGATGGGCATGTGAAGACCCGCCGCACCGATGGCGGGGCTCGAACGCGGACCCGCGGGGACGCGGACGGACGTTGCTCCCCGGGTCCCCTCCCCAGCCACGCAACGGAGCGGGTCGAACGGTCCTCGTGTCACGTGCGGAAGAACACGAACCAGACCAGGCCAAGGACCAGCAGCGCCAGTCCGGTGGAGATGGCCAGGATCGCCAGGACCGACGGTCCAGGCTCACCCTGCCGCGCTTCGGTGGGGGTCTCGACGATCTGCGTCGGTCGTCTGGCTGCCATGGTGCCCTCAGCTGACTGTTATCCGCGTTCGAGCGTTCGAGCGGTAAAGCGCTCTGTCACGCACTCTCGTTGGCAACGTCGGCAGCCAGGTGATGTTCCGGTACGGCGCCCCCCTGCGACGGGTTAACGCCGATCCGAGAATCTGCCGGCCAGCTTGTTGAATCCGCAGCCTCGGGTGTTATCCTCGCGGCTGCCGCGAGAACGACATCCGCAGCAGCCCGGTTCGGAGCAAGCCGTTAGTTCGGAGTTAAGTGGAGTAGGTCATGGCCCCGCGCGCCAATTGGAAGGGTTTTCTGCGCCTGTCGCTCGTGACCTGTCCGGTCGCGCTCTATCCGGCGACGTCGGAGTCCGAGAAGGTCTCCTTCAACCAGATCAACCGCAAGACCGGCCACCGCATCAAATACAGCAGGGTCGATGCCGAGACCGGCGAGGAAGTCGCCAATGACGACATCGTCAAGGGCTACAAGGTCGACACCGACACCTACATCGAGGTCACCAAGGACGAGCTCGAGGACATCGCGCTGGAATCGACGCACACGATCGAGATCGACGAGTTCGTGCCGCGCACCGACATCGACAGCCGCTATCTGATCCGCCCCTATTACCTCGTCCCTGACGGCAAGGTCGGCCATGACGCCTTCGCGGTCATTCGCGAGACCATCCGCAGCATGGACAAGGTCGCGATCGGCCGTGTCGTGCTCACCAACCGCGAGCACATCATCGCGCTGGAGCCGCTCGGCAAGGGCCTGATGGGAACGCTGCTGCGCTACCCCTACGAAGTGCGCAACGAGGAAGAATATTTCGACGACATCCAGGATGTGAAGATCACCAGCGACATGCTGGATCTCGCCAAGCACATCGTCGAGAAGAAATCGGCCGACTTCCAGCCGGAGAACTTCGAGGATCACTACGAGGCCGCGCTGATCGAGCTCATCAACAAGAAGCGCAGCGGCGTGACGATCGCCGCCAAGGCCGCGCCGAAGTCGAGCGGCAACGTGATCAACCTGATGGACGCCCTGAAGCGCAGCCTTGCCAGCGAGGGTGACAAGGCGCCTGCCGCGGCCGCCCCCGCGCCGAAAGCCAAGGCCAAGAAGCCGAAGAAGCGCGTCGAAGGCCAGCGCGAGATGCTGCTGCCGATCAGCGGCAAGAAGGCCAAGGACGAGACGAAGAAGGCCGAGGAGCCGAAGAAGTCGGAGAAGCCGGTGCGAACCACCGCACGCTCACGCAAGGCGAGTTGACGCTTCGATACGGCGAGCGACCTCCGGATCTCTGCACGTCGTACGGGTCCTCTGCATAACGGTCGCTCGGCCGCGACTGCCGCGAGTTCCAGGTGTTGCAGCGGGCACGCCACACCGCGCGTGGCGCCACGGGTCTTTCATCCACCAAGGACACCGCATCGATCGCCGCCGTCCCATTCACGGCGGAAACATCTGCCTTGGTCAGGTAAGTTGATCCTGCGACGGTGATCCAGCGATCAGGCGCGGATTTGTGATCGTGTCGACATCGCTTCGATGCTTGCGGAATGATCACGTCGCGCCTAGCTCTGCGGCGCGGGATGGTGATCCGGGCGTACAGCTTCCTGATGGAAGATCGATGTGCCTGGTCGGTCGGGACGACGCTGGCGAAGTCGTCCCAGCCGCACGACGCGGCGTATCAGGGGGATATGGATGTTTCAGCACGATACGGACCAACGCCGGGCGCAGTACGCCTAGCGATGGCACGGGTTCAGCTGTCCGAGCTCTCCGCTTTCGCAGCCGTCGCGGATTCGTTGAGCTTCACCAAGGCCGCCGCTTATCTCGGCTGCTCCTTGCCCACCATCAGCCAGACCATCAAGAGCCTCGAGGAGCGGCTGGACGTCAGGCTGTTCAACCGGACGACACGCAGCGTGGCCCTCACGGAGGCCGGCGAGCGCCTGCTGGCGGAGATCCAGCCGATTCTCGAACGGGTCGACCAGGCCATCGAGAGCATCAACGCGTTCCGCGACAAGCCGATGGGCACCCTGCGCCTGACCGTATCCCGCGTGTTCGCCGTAAGGGGGCTCGGCCCCCTGATCAGGTCATTCCTGGCCGAATACCCGGACATCCATATCGAACTGGCTGTCGACGACACCAACAGTGACATCGTGCGCAATCGCTTTGATGCCGGCATCAGATCCGGACACCGGGTGGAGCGCGACATGAAGGTCATCCGCGTCTTCGACGAGTGCAGCTTCGTTGCGGTTGCCGCCCCCGGCTATCTCGCGGCGCATCCCGCGCCGGCCGTTCCCGAGGATCTCCAGGCCCATAATTGCATCCGGCATCGGGTCCCTGCCGACGATACGCTGCAGCCCTGGATCTTCGAAAAGGGCGGCGAGCGCACCGAGATTGCTGTGGACGGCTCCCTCATCGTCAACGACTTCGATCTCGCGCTGAATGCCGCACTCGACGGCATCGGCGTCGCTTATCTCGTCGAGCCGATGATCGAGCCGCATCTGGCCGAAGGACGGCTAATGCGGCTGCTGCCCGGCTGGAGCTACGCGACGCCCGGACTGTTCCTGTACCATCCGAGCCGCCGGCAACCGCCGATGCCGCTGCAGGTCTTTCTCGACTTCGTCAAGCGCTGGCGCAGCGGCGTCACCCTGGACGCGATGACGCGCGCGGCGGATTACGGCGCACACGGGTTGGTAGCAGCGACGTCACATCGAACGTCGATGCACGTCGAGCCCAACCGCCGCTGAGATCACGTGCGAGGCCGGAGAGATCATTCGCGCGTCGGCAGCGACGCTGCGAAACGCCATGATGCGCGCAGTTTGCGATGTGCAGCGGGATTGTTCGGGATTCCCATCTAGCCTATTCACGATTATCACCATTAACAAATCGACACAGCGAGGCCAAAACCGCGGCGTGACCGCGTCGACGCTGGTGCGTGCGAGCAGCGTGTTAACGACGATCGAGTGTGCCTCGAACAAGCAGAGCACATTCATCAAATCGAAATTGGCTCATGCACACTGCATTCAACCATTCCGCCAGTCGCGCCGATCAAGCCGTCGCCGGAATCAAATGTGTGAGAGCAGCAATCTGGCGAAGCCAGAGGCGACACGCGGGGGGCCGTGTGCATCGCCGTCAACCGGAGAAACGGAAATGAAGACGTTGAGGGGCCTGCTACTGGGAACGGGAGCAGTGATACTGTCCGCCGCAGCGGCTCAGGCCGCGGATCTTCCGCTGAAGGCCAAGGCCGTCGAATATGTGAAGGTGTGCTCGCTGTATGGCACCGGCTTCTACTACATTCCAGGCACCGACACCTGCATCAAGCTCGGCGGCTATCTGCGCGCCGAGACCGCGCTGTGGACCAACAGCAACTACGGTGGCGCCTATTCAGGCCAGGCCGGCGCAGACAACCGCCTGAGCAACCGCTATCAGACCCGTTCGCGCCAGGATCTGAACATCGATACGCGCACCGCGACCGAATATGGCGTGGTGCGCACCTACTTCGAGACCGTGCTGAACTGGACCTCGGGCTCCTATGGCGGCGCGGGCGCCGGCGCCACCTCCTACACCGGCGATGCCATCTCGGGCGGCATCGTCGGCGTCTACTACGCCTTCATTCAGTTCGCCGGCTTCACGATGGGCAAGGCGGTGTCGACCTTCGACGCGCCCTGGACCAACTATCCCGGCAACAATTTCGACGGCCTGGTTGGCGGCAGCGGCTCCAACAACGGCGTCAACCAGTTCACCTACACCGCCGATTTCGGCCAGGGCATCACCGCCGCGGTCTCGCTGGAAGACCAGACGCAGTTCTTCACCACCAACATCTGGAACACGTCGGGCATCACCGCGGCCGGCGTGCTCGGCGGCAATTATGGCTCGAGCAGCTTCGGCGGGACGGTGTCTCCCGACATCATCGGCATGGTTCGCGTCGACCAGGCGTGGGGCATCTTCCAGGCGTCGTTCGCCGCGCATGACAATCATGCCGCCTATTACGGCGCGACCGAGACCTCGGGTCATCCCTCCGACAAGTGGGGCTGGGCCGCGCAACTGGCGCTGTCGATCAAGAACATCCCGACCGGTCCGGGCGACGTCGTCAACCTGCAGGCGGTCTACACCGACGGCGCGAGCCGCTACAACTTCCAGAGCCTCGCCAACACGACCTACGCGATGTACGGCGGCACCAACGTAGCCGGCGCCTATCAGAGCATCGGCTTCGCCGGCGTCGCCGACGCGGTGTTCGGCACCGGCACGGGCCTGTCGACCGTGCAGACCTGGGGCATGCGCGGCGCCTTCACCCACAATTGGGATCCGCGCTGGAATACGGCGCTGTACGGCGCCTATGCCCAGGTGCGCTATGGCCAGACGGGATCGAGCCTCATCTGTGCCGGCATTGCCGCCACCGCGATGCTGACGGCGGGCTCGACCTGCAACCCCGACTTCAATCTCGGACAGATCGGCCTCATCACCCGATGGACGCCGGTCAAGGGCCTGACCTTCTCGGCCGACGTGACCTACAGCCACCTCGACCAGAAATATTCGGGCACGGCGATTGCTCCGGCCGTCACGAGCACGGCGAAGCCGGCCGCGATCTACCAGCTCAAGGACCAGGACACGGTGAGCATGCTGCTGCGCGCCCAGCGCAACTTTTGAAGCTGGGCTGTTGAACCTCTGACTGCTCGACGAGCTTCCGGCGATGCCCCCGCCGGAAGCTTCGTTCGTGGAGACTGGCGGCGCGTCGCATGCAACAGAATGGGATGGGGCACAATGCAGCAGGCGTCGTGCACAATCACGACGCCTGTGACTTGATCGGCCAATGAGTTGATTCGGCCAATGAGTTGATCACGCGCCGACTTGATCGCGCGGCAATTTGACCGCCGGGCTACTTGATCGAGGTGTTGATCGCGGTGAACTTGCTGCTCAGCCCCGAGCCCAGGCCATTGACGGCCGCCAGGATCACGATGCTCAATCCGCCGGCAATGATGGCGTATTCGATCGAGGTCGCGCCAGCCTGATTCTTCAGGAAGCTCGCAATCAACTGCCGCATCTACCTCTCCGGTCGGGCTCGATCATCTGACGCGCCGGAAGGGCGCGCCGAGGCCGGGATGGACGCCCCGCCGGAAACCCTCCGTCATCGGCTTGAACAATCGGTTAACCCGATGAGGTACCTGCGCGGCCCAGATTCGGAGCCGGCATTCCATCGCAGGCCCGCCCTCACCCGACGTCCGAGATCCGAACCGGAGTGCAAGCAACTGAACTTGCTTCGCTTTATTCTCAGTCCGCGGCCCCCGGCCGGTTGGCGGCAGAGCCGAGCCGCTGAATCCTCGTCCGACACATTCAGAAAAAATTCGGCTTATCCGCCGGATGCCACGTCATGATCTGGGTCAACGGCGATGGCGTGGACCGCCTTAAAGGTTATCCTGGTCGCCATGAGCACAACAGATTCCGCCCGCCCCCAGCTCAAGATCCGCAGCGTCGCGCTCGACACCGGCCGCGAGAACGTTGTCGTGATCTCCCGCCGCTCGAAGGCGCTGCGGCCCGAGGTCTTCCGCGGCTTCAGCCGCGTCGAGCTGCGCTGCAACTCGCGGACGCTGCTGGCCACACTCCTGATCACCGACGACGACGCACTGATCGGGCCCGACGAGATCGGCCTGTCGGAGCCGGCGCTGCGGCGCTTTGCCGAGCCGGCCGGCACGCTCGCGACCGTGTCGCCCGCGACGCCGCCCGACAGCATGGAGGCGGTCCGGGCCAAGATCCGGGGCGAGACCTTGAGCGACCAGGCGATCGTTGCCGTGATCGAGGACCTCACCCACTACCGCTATTCGGACATGGAGATCGCAGCCTTCCTGATCGGGTCGGCCAGCTTCATGACCTCGGGTGAGCTGCTGGCGCTGACGCGCGCCATGGCCAATGCAGGCACTCAGCTCAAATGGCCGGACCCGGTCGTGGTCGACAAGCATTGCATCGGCGGCATCCCCGGCAACCGCACCTCGATGGTGGTGGTGCCGATCGTCGCCGCCCACGGCCTGACCATCCCGAAGACCTCCTCGCGTGCGATCACCTCGCCGGCCGGCACCGCCGACACGATGGAGGTGCTGGCGCGGGTCAATGTCGGCGCGGAGGAGATGAAATCGATCGTCGCCGCCTGCAATGGCTGCGTGATCTGGGGCGGCCACGTCAACCTGTCGCCGGCCGATGACATCCTGATCTCGGTCGAGCGCCCGCTCAGCCTCGATACCCGCGAGCAGATGGTCGCCTCGATCATGTCGAAGAAGCTCGCTGCCGGCTCGACGCATCTGCTGCTCGACCTGCCGGTCGGCCCGACCGCCAAGCTGACCAGCGGCGCGGAGGCGATGCGCCTGCGCAAGCTGTTCGAATTCGTCGGCGACAGGTTCGGTCTCAAGGTCGAGGTGATCACCACCGACGGCCGCCAGCCGATCGGCAACGGCATCGGGCCGGTGCTGGAGGCGCGCGACGTGATGGCGGTGCTGGGCAACGAGCCGTCGGCCCCGGCTGACCTGCGCGAGAAATCGCTGCGGCTGGCGGCGCATCTGCTCGAATATGATCCGAAGCTGCGCGGCGGCGCCGGCTATAACAGGGCGCGCGAGCTGCTCGACAGCGGCGCGGCGCTCAAGCAGATGCTGAAGATCATCGATGCGCAGGGCCCACCGGAATGCCGCAGCGAGCTCGGCGATCTCGCCTTCGACGTCAAGGCCGAACACGACGGTATCGTGTCCGCGATCGATTGCCTGCGGCTCAATCGCCTGGCGCGCACCGCCGGCGCGCCCGTGAACAAGGGCTCCGGGATCATGCTGTTCAGGAAGATCGGCGATCGTGTCGACCGGGGTGAGCCACTCTATCGCGTGTTCACCTGCGATCCGTCGGAGCATGATCTGGCCGCAGCCGCAGCCGCCGCCAACCACGGCTATAGCCTCGCCGACGGCGCGAACGGTCGTTCGTGATGAACCGTCGTCGAGCATCGATCCATCGTCCTCGGGAGACCGCCGCATGAGTGTGACCGTTCGATTCTGCGGTGCCGCGCACACCGTCACCGGGTCCTGCTATCTGGTCCGGACCGACAACGGACAGATGCTGATCGACTGCGGCCTGTTCCAGGGTCAGAAGACGCTGAAGGAGCTCAATTACGGCGACTTCCCATTCCGTCCCGCCGATATCGACGCAGTGCTGCTGACGCATGCGCATATCGACCATAGCGGCCTGCTGCCGAAACTGGTGCGCATGGGCTTCGACGGCAAGATCTTCGCGACGCGCGGCACCATCGATCTCTGCTCCTGGATGCTGCCCGATGCCGGCAACATCCAGGAGCAGGAGGTGCTGGCGCTGAACCGCCGCAACACCGCGCGCGGCCGCGGCGAGGTCAGCCCGATCTACACCCAAGACGACGCCATCGCCGCGCTGCAATACTTCCAAGCCGTCCCCTACGAGACCTGGACCGATATCATTCCCGGCGTCCGCGCCCGCTACTGGAATGCCGGGCATCTGCTGGGCTCGGCCTCGATCGAGATCGAATTCGCAGGACAAGGCGCCGACGGCGCGCCGCTGCGGCTGCTCGCCTCCGGCGATGTCGGGCCCGACGCCAAGCTGCTGCAGCCGGATCCGAAAGCGCCCGAGGGCTTCGACTACGTGATCTCGGAGGCGACCTATGGCGACCGCATCCGTGAGCCGACCACGCCGGAGCTGCGCCGCGGCCGTCTGGCCGGCGAGGTGCGCGACGCGGCGGCGGCCCAGGGCGCGCTATTGATCCCGGCCTTCGCGGTGGAACGGACGCAGGAGCTGATCGTCGATCTGGTCGGCCTGATGGAGCGTGGCGAGATTCCGGCCGCGCCGATGTTCCTGGATTCGCCGCTGGCGATCCACGCCACCGAGGTGTTTCGCGCGCACACCGAGAGCCTCGACGGCGGCAGCGATGTCGGCCGTCTGTTGTCGTCGTCGCATCTGCGATTCACCGAGACCGTCGATGAAAGCAAGGCGATCGCCAAGCTGACCGGCTTCCACATCATCATCGCCGCCAGCGGCATGTGCGATGCCGGTCGCATCCGCCATCATCTCAAGCGCTGGCTGTGGAACAGCCGCGCCACCGTGCTGCTGGTCGGCTACCAGGCCAACGGCACGCTTGGGCGCTTCCTGCAGGACGGCGTCAAGGCGGTGCGCATCCAGGGCGAGGAGATCAAGGTCGCGGCGCGCATCCGCATGATCGACGACTATTCCGGCCACGCCGACGGCGCCGAGATCGCGCGCTGGATCGCGGCCCGCCGCCCGATCGCGCGCGGCCTCTTCCTGTCCCACGGCGAGGACGCTGCGATCGCGGCGCTGGCGACGCGCGTCGCCGAGCGGATCGTGCCGGCGGCGAAAGTGTTCTCGCCCCTGCTCGACGACGTCTATGAGCTGACGAGCGCAGTGCCGACGCCGCTCGACGTCGCGCGCCGACGGCGGCTGGCGCCGGAGGCGGTCACCCGGCTGGACTGGCACAACGACATGTCGGGTCTGCTGCTCGACATCCACGAGCGGATCGAACAGGCCGCCGACGATCGCGCCCGCGGCGTCATCATCCGCCGCCTGCGCCGGGCGCTGGAGGAGTGATGCGAGCGGCGTAGCCGCGAAGGCTGCGCGCCTGCGATGTTCGTCGTCGAACGGTCACACTTTGATCGCACCTTGAGGACGATCGGGTGCGGTGCGAAGCTCGCAGACGGCGACGCTCTCGCAGCTTGTGCATAGTGAAACACACAACGTGCCGACGGCTGGTCTCCGAGGGCTGTTCTGATAGGCTCGGCACGTGGTTCATGACAACGGAACGATCCGGGTGAACCGGGCGCAGGTGGGGAAACGAGGGGCTCTCACATGCATCAACCATCGAAATGGTGGGCGGGACTGATCGCTGTTGCCGTGCTGTGGCTCGCGGCCATGAGCTTCAAGACGGCGGGGGTCGAGGACGATATCGCACCGCGGGCACGTGCCGCCGTTGCCGCCGCCGTCCCCGACACAGCCGCGGCTCTCAAGGTCTCGGTCGCGGGGCGTGACGTTCGCATCGAAGGGCCGGAGTTCAGTCCCGATCAGTCGACGAAACTGGAGGACGCCGCGTCGGTCAACGGCGTTCGGCTCGTCGACGGCACCTACGACAAGCTGCCGACACCGAAACCGTATGCCTTCCGCGCCACGCGAAACGGCGGCCAGCTCGTGCTCGAAGGCGCGGTGCCGACGCCCGCCGTTCGGAATGCCGTGCTCAATGCCGTCCGTTCGTCCGGCGGTGAGGTGGTCGATCGCCTCGGCTATGCGCTGGGAGCTCCGGCCGACTTCGCGGCCATCGCGAGCCACGGATCGGTCCAGGCCGCCAAGCTCAACGGCGGCGCGTTCGCGCTCGCGGACAAGGCCTATTCGATCGCAGGTGCCGCCGCATCGTCGGACGCCTATGAGGCCGCCATCGCCGCGACGCGGCAGTTGCCGGGCGGCGCCGTGCTCGACAAGGTCGCGATCCTGCCGCCGGAGGCAAAACCGTTCATCTGGAGCGCGGTTCGCGAGAGCAACACGCTGGTGATGTCCGGCGTCGTTCCGAATGACGACATCAGGCGCGCGCTCGAGGCCGCCGCGATCAAGGCCTGGCCCGGCGCGTCGGTGATGCATCACATGCAGATCGCGCGTGGCGCGCCTGCTGGCGATTTTGGTGCCTACACGTCCTATGCGCTGACGGAGCTCACCAGGCTGAGCACGGGCCGCGTCGTCATCTCCGACGCCACCTACACGATTTCGGGCGAGGCGCCCTCGACCGCCGCCTATGACGAAACGATGGCCGGTGTCGGCAAGCTGCCGACCGGGCTGACCTTGGCGAAGGCCGACATTCTGCCGCCGGAGATCAAGCCCTATCGCTGGTCGGCGGAGTTCGACGGCACCGGCTTGAGCCTCACAGGTCTCGCGCCGAGCGGAGCGACCCGCGATGCGATGCTGGGCTCCGCCAGCGGACAGTTCGACGGCAAGCCGATCAAGAGCCAGATCGGCATCGCCCGCGGCGCCCCGGATGGCGACCTTGCCAAAGCGAGCGCGAGCCTGCTGCAGCAGCTCGCCCGGCTTTCGCAGGGGCGCGCCGAGATCAACGACACCCAGGTCTCGCTCAGGGGCGTCGGACTCGCCAACGTCACCGGCGCAGCCGTGCGCGAGCAACTGGCCGGCGCCCTGCCCGCGCCATTTGCGCTCGCGTCCATCGACGTCCGCGACGGCCCGGTCTCGCCTTACGCGTTCGGACTGCAGAAGCAGGACGGCCGTGTCATGCTGAGCGGCTACGTGCCTGATGATGCCGCCCGCCGCGATCTCGTCGACGCCGCCACGTCGACGTTCATCACCGAGACGGTCGAGGACGGCCTGAAGATCGGCGACGGCGCACCAAAGGATTACGTGCAGTCGCTGAAGGCGACGTTCCCGGCGCTGGCGCGGCTGTGGTCGGGTGCGCTGACGGCGAAGGACGCGGCGATCACGGTCGACGGGCTCGCCATCTACGACAAGTCGGCAGAGCAGGTCCGCAAGGAGCTCGCCGATGCGGTCGGCAGCGGCTTCAAGCTCGACGACGTCAAGATCGGCCTCAAGCCGGAAAGCCCGCCACTCGCGGTCGCGGAGTGCCAGCCGGCGTTCAACGGGCTGCTCGCCAAGGGCCGCGTCCGCTTCAGCACCGGCAGCGCCGAGCTCAGCCGCGAGTCGCTGGCGCTGCTCGATCACCTGATCGAGGTTGCGCAGCGCTGCAAGGACGCCGAGATCGCGATCGAAGGCCACACCGACAATGTCGGCGACGAAGATAACAACATGGACCTCTCCAAGCGCCGGGCGGCCGCGGTGGTCGGCTATATCGGCGACGCCGGCATCGACACCTCGCGCATGACCTCGGAAGGCTACGGCCAGACCAAGCCGGTCGCCTCCAACGACACGGCCGAAGGCCGCGCGCAGAACCGCCGCATCGAATTCGTCGTCAAGTGAGGCGCTGACATCATGATGTACGACCTTGCGACATTTCCGTTCTGGATCATCCTCGCCGTCGGCATCGGCGGCTTTGTCGGCTGGCGCACCTGGTCGGACGCGCCGCGGCCGGATTGGCTGAGAAGCTGGCTGCTGCCGGCGACGCTCGCCCTCGTCATCGGGATCGTGATGGCGCTGCTGAGCGTGCTGCCCGGACGTGCCGGCCTGTGGCTCGAGGTCGGCCTGCTGATGGTCGGCGCCTATGTGCTCGGCTGCCTGATCGGCGGACAGCTCAAGGACTATGTCGGGCTGGGTGACACCAGTGCGATGTCGCCGGGCGGTCCTGGACACAGCGTCGCGTTCGCCGGCGCAACGGCGGCGGCCAGTCCTTGGGCGGACAGCCTATCCCCGGCTGCGCAGGCCGCAGCCAGCGTCGAGGCCGATCGCCTCGCCACTGAAGCCGCCGCAAAGGCCGAAGCCGATCGTGTTGCGGCCGAAGCCGCTGCAAGGGCGGAGGCCGAGCGTCTAGCCGCCGAAACGGCCGCAAAGGCCGAGGCTGAGCGGCTCGCCGCGGAGGCCGCGGCAAGGGCCGAGGCTGATCGTCTGGCGGCTGAAGCCGCAGCGAAGGCCGAAGCCGAACGGCTCGCTGCCGAGGCGGCGGCGAACGCCGAGTCCGAGCGCCTTGCTGCGGAGGCCGCCGCGAAAGCCGAAGCGGACCGCCTCGCTGCGGAAGCAGCCGCGAAAGCAGAGGCCGATCGTGTTGCGGCAGAAGCGGCCGAAAAGGCCGAAGCTGAACGCTTGGCCGCTGAGGCAGCGGCGAAAGCCGAAGCAGACCGTCTTGCGGCGGAGGCCGTCGCGAAAGCCGAGGCGGAGGCTCAGCGTCTCGTGGCCGAAGCGACCGCCAAGGCCGAGGCCGATCGCCTCGCCGCCGAAGCGGCCGCAAGGGCGGAAGCCGATGACCTCGCCGCAGACGCCGAGGCGGAACGGCTTGCAGCCGAGGTTGCCGCATCATCGGCGCCGGAGATCCCGGCCACAGCCGACGGCAGACCGCCGGCCCTGCCCGCCCCCGAGGGCACCGCCGATGATCTCAAGCTGATCAAGGGCATCGGACCCAAGAACGAGCGCGTCCTCAACGACATCGGCATCCACCATTACAGCCAGATCGCGACCTGGTCGCCTGACCATGCGAGCTGGGTCGGCCATCACATGGCCTTCCCCGGCCGCATCGAGCGCGAGCATTGGATCGCGCAGGCCAAGCTGCTCGCCGCCGGCCTAGACACCGCGCATTCGACTGCGGTGAAGTCGGGCGCGATCACGATCGATGATCAGGCCGACGCGCCGCTGAGCGAGGACGAGGCCAGCTACCTCCTGGCCCACCTGCCGGCGCTGATGCCGCCCGTCGAGAACGAGGACGCCCATGGCGGCAGCCGGCCGCTCGGGCTGGCGGCGCCGCGCGGTGGGCAAGCCGACGATCTCAAGCTCATCAAGGGTATCGGCAAGCAGAACGAGGCCCGGCTGCACGGCCTCGGCATCTGGCATTTCGAGCAGATCGCAGCCTGGACCGCCGAGCACGCCAAATGGGTCGGCTCGTATCTGGCGTTCGCAGGACGGATCGAGCGCGAGCGATGGATCAGCCAAGCCAGGGAGCTGGCGAACGGCCGATCGACCGAATTTGCGAAACGCGTCGAGGCTGGCCTGGTGAAGTCATCGCTCGACGACGGCTCGCGCGGGCAGGACAACATCGAGATCCTTCAGCCGCGCGAGTAGCGGCCCCAACTGACGAACCGTAGGGTGGGCAAAGGCGATGCTGTGCTCTCTCCTCACGTCCCATCGTGGTGACGCCGTGCCCGCCATCTCGCCGCGGGCTGCTGTGCCCGGCGCCTTTGCCCACCCTACCTGTCTTTCCTACTCCGCCATCTCCACCGCCTCGTTGCGCGACGGGCCGGCCAGCGGCCGCTCCTCCATCAGCATCATGCAGACGGAGGCACAGGCCAGCATCGCGGTGGCCGCGGCATAGACGAAGCGGAAGGCATGGATCATGTCGGCTTCCGCGATGCCGCTGACCGCGCCATGGGCGCCCTCCGCCAGCGAAATGTCGGCGCCCAGCGCCATCAGCAGGATGGCGCTGAAGGCCGCGACCGTGAACGAGGACATCATCGAGCGGAAGAAGTTCATGGCGCCGGTGATGGTGCCGATCTGGGAGCGGTCCACCGCGTTCTGCAACGACACCACCGAGATCGGGAATGCGGTGCCGAGCCCGATGCCGTAGATCGACAGCAGCGCCATCAGCACCCAGAGCGAGGGCGTCGTCACCGTCATGACCGCGGCGGCGATGGTGCCGATGATCGTGCCCACGATGGCCACGCGCTTGTAGTGCTTGACCCGGGCCATGGTGCGGCCAGCAATCGCGGCGCCGAAGGTCGAGATCGCCGCGATCGGAATCAGGCCGAGGCCGGCCTCGCTCGGCGTCAAATGATAGACCAGCTCGTAATAGAGCGGCAGATGGACCGTGAGCCCGATCAGCGCGCCGAGTGCGCAGCCGCTTGCCAGCATGCCGTAGGGCACGACCGTGCCGCCCATCAGCGACAGCGGCAGGAACGGCTCATCGGCCCGTTTGGCGTGCCAGACGAAGGCCAAGCCCAGCGCCACCGCGCTGCCGATCATCGCCAGCAAGGTCGGCGACAGCCAGGCCAGCTTGTGGCCGCCCCAGGTCAGCACCAGCATGAACACGACGGCCGAGGCCATCAGCAGCAGGCCGCCGGCCCAGTCGACCTTGCGCAGCCGGTGATAGACCGGCAGCCGGCCCATCTTGGGCAGCAGCAATGCGAGCGCCGCGATCGCGAGCGGGACGTTGATCCAGAAGATCATCGACCAGTGCAGATGGTCGGCGAAGAAGCCGCCGATCACCGGCCCGAGCAGGCCGGCCAACAGCCAGACGCCGCTGAAATAGGCCTGGTACTGGCCGCGCTCGCGCGGGCTGACGACGTCGGAGATCACGGTCTGGACCACCGGCATGATGCCGCCGCCACCCAGCCCCTGCAGGCCGCGGGCAAGGATCAGCACCGGCATGTTCGGCGCCAGCGCGCAGACGACCGAGCCGACCACGAACAGGCTGAGCGCGGTGATGATCATCGAGCGGCGGCCATAGATGTCGCAGAGCGTGCCGAACACCGGCGCCACCGCGGTCGATGCCAGCAGGTAGGCGGTGATCACCCAGGAGAGATTGGCGACGTCCTGGAACTCGCGGCCGATGGTCGGCAGCGCGGTCGCCACGATGGTCTGGTCGAGCGCGGCCAGGAACATCGTCAGCAGCAGGCTCATCAGGATGGTCCGCACCTCGGCCTGGGTCAGCGGCACGGGCGGCGCGAGCGGCGGCGCATCCTCGATCGCCTGCACCTGCGGCGGAATGGCCGGCAGCTCGGCGGCGATCTCTTCGGGCAGGGATGGGGACGCGGCAGGACAATGGCTCTGCCGATCGAACTTGTTCATGGGATGAATGCTATGCCGGGCGCGACCAACGCCGCGCGGATTCGCTGACTGGCGAACTACTTAAGGCATAAATTTCCCCCGCGGCAGCCGGCCGGGCGCATGGGTGCATCCCGACAGCACGAGAACGGTCGCATCATCGTGATTTGCTGCGAACGCGAGGTGATCGAGCCTATTTCGGCCGTCGCTTCAGCTTGGCCCGCTTCGGCAGCAGCACCGGCCATTGCACGATGTGATCCTCGAGCTGGTCGTCCGGAACGTCGTCCTCGGTCCCTTCGACCCGGCCGCGCACCGAGACGCCGGCTTCATGCACCGTCTGAGGATCGCCCGAGATCAAGGGATGCCACCAGTAGAGATCGCGCCCCTCGGCCACGAGTCGGTAGCCGCAGCTCGGCGGCAGCCACGTCAGGGTGCGGACGTTCTCAGGCGTCAGGCGAACGCAATCCGACACTTGTTCGGAACGATTCGGGTAGTCCTTGCAGGCACATAGCCCGGCATCCAAGAGCTTGCACGAGATGTGGGTGAAGTAGATGTCGCCGGTATCCTCGTCTTCGAGCTTCTCCAGGCAGCAGCGCCCGCAGCCATCGCAGAGGCTTTCCCATTCTGCCTCGGACATCTCTTCCAAGATCTTGGTTTTCCAGAACATTCCCTCCTGGCCCGAGGGACGTTTGAGCGGTGCGGTCATCGGGCGATTCTCAAGGAGGGCGTGGCGTGGCCGCCATCTAGGTGCCCGGCCCCGAGCCGCGCAAGGGGCTTTGCCGATTACGGCGGCACGTTAGCTTTGTGCATCAAATTGTGAGCGGAACCATTGGTTTGTGACCTCCGCTCGGCTAGATAGATGGTTGAGTCACTCCGGCGCGGCGCCGGCAACGCGGCTTGGGGTCAGGTGCTCGGGTTCGGGCGGCTGACTATGCAGTGCCATGGGTTTGCCGCAACAATCGCGCAAGACCCTTCGATGGCCCCCAGCCCCACTTGCTGAGTGCTTTCGAAGCCAGCTGACACGCTTTCGAAACGACCAGGGTTCCCGTGCGGCAGATCATTCCAGACGATTGGAAGAAGCGGATCAACAATTTCCGCCTGGATCTCGACGCCCGCTTCGATTCGGCGCTGTTCTCCTCCCTGCGCGGCACCCGCGAGCTGTATGAACGCTATTCGGCGTTCATGGACCGCTTCTATGTCGGCGGCTGGAAGCGCTGGGTGTTCGTCGAGCCGTTCTCGGAGGCCGCCACCATCGGGCTGGGCGGCCTGGTGCTGATGCTGGCGCTCGCGATCCCCGCCTTCCGGGAAACAGCCGACGAGGACTGGCTGAAGAAGTCCGACCTCGCCGTCACCTTCCTCGACCGCTACGGCAACCCGATCGGCAGCCGCGGCATCAAGCACAACGACTCGATCCCGCTTGAGGACTTTCCGGACAATCTGATCAAGGCGACGCTCGCCACCGAGGACCGCCGCTTCTACGATCATTTCGGCATCGACATCGCCGGCACAGCGCGCGCCCTCGTCACCAACGCCCAGGCCGGCGGCGTCCGCCAGGGCGGCTCCTCGATCAGCCAGCAGCTCGCCAAGAACCTGTTCCTGTCCAACGAGCGCACCATCGAGCGCAAGGTCAACGAGGCGTTCCTGGCGATCTGGCTGGAAACCCGGCTGACCAAGAACGAGATCCTCAAGCTCTATCTCGACCGCGCCTATATGGGCGGCGGCACCTTCGGCGTCGACGGCGCGGCACACTTCTATTTCAACAAGTCGGTGCGCGACATCAACCTCGCCGAAGCCGCGATGCTGGCCGGCCTGTTCAAGGCGCCGACCAAGTTCGCCCCCCACATCAACCTGCCCGCCGCCCGCGCCCGCGCCAACGTCGTGCTCGACAATCTGGTCGACGCCGGCTTCATGACCGAAGGCCAGGTGTTCGGCGCCCGCCGCAACCCGGCCTTCGCGGTCGACCGCCGCGATGAGAGCTCGCCGAACTACTTCCTCGACTACGCCTTCGACGAGATGCGCAAGCTGGTCGACACGTTCCCGAAATCCTACACCGAGCGCGTCTTCGTGGTGCGGACCTCGATCGACATGACCGTGCAGCATGCGGCCGACGAGGCGATCGAGAACCAGCTGCGCCAGTTCGGCCGCGACTATCATGCGACCCAGGCGGCGACTGTCGTCTCCGACCTCGACGGCGGCATCCGCGCCATGGTTGGCGGCCGCGACTACGGCGCCAGCCAGTTCAACCGCGCCGTGGACGCCTACCGGCAGCCGGGGTCATCTTTCAAGCCCTATGTCTACACCACCGCGCTGCTGAACGGCTTCAAGCCGACGTCGATCGTCGTCGACGGTCCGGTCTGCATCGGCAATTGGTGCCCGCAGAATTATGGCCATTCCTATTCCGGCTCGGTCACGCTGACGCAGGCGATCACGCGCTCGATCAACGTCGTGCCTGTGAAGCTGTCGATCGCGCTTGGCGGCAGGGAGGGTCCGAAGGCCGGCCGCGCCAAGATCATCGAGGTCGCCCGGCGCTTCGGCCTCAAGGCGCCGCTGCCCGACACGCCGTCGATGCCGATCGGCTCCGACGAGGTCACGGTGCTGGAGCACGCGGTCGCCTATGCGACCTTCCCGAACAAGGGCAAGGCGGTGACGCCGCATTCCGTGCTCGAGGTCCGCACCGGCGGCGGCGACCTGGTCTGGCGCTGGGACCGCGACGGCCCGAAGCCGAAGCAGGCGATCCCGGCCTCGGTTGCTGCCGACATGGCGGGCATGATGAGCCACGTCGTCAGCGAAGGCACCGCACGCCGCGCCGCACTCGACGGCATTCCGACCGCCGGCAAGACCGGCACCACCAATGCCTATCGGGACGCCTGGTTCGTCGGCTACACCGGCAACTTCACCTGCGCGGTCTGGTACGGCAATGACGACTATTCGCCGACCAACCGTATGACCGGCGGCTCGCTGCCGGCACAGACGTGGCACGACATCATGGTCGCCGCGCATCAGGGCATCGAGGTCAAGGAGCTGCCCGGAGTCGGCATGGGCGAGAAGCTGCCGCCGCAGCCCGCGTCCGCCGCGATGGCGCAGGCCGGCCAGCCGAAAACGCTGGAGATCAAGCCCGGCCCGCCGCCGGTCCTGACCCGTCGCGGCGCCGACGTCCTGGTCCAGGTCGAGAAGATGCTCGACGACGCCGCGCGCGTGGCCGAGAAGGCGGCGCCCGTCGATCCGCGCAAACCCGCCAAGCCGGTGTCGTCGAGCGCGCTGGCCTTTCCTGAAAACTACGTCGCGGCAACGGCCGACGGCGTGACCACTCCTGCCCTGCGCAAGAACTGACGTCAGCGATCCCCGTGCGGCTGCTCTTCATCACCCTGCTTACGCTCCTGATCGCCACCGGCGTCGGCATCGGCGCGACCTGGATGACGACGACCCGCGGCACCGAATTCGGCACCTTGACGATCGGCGCGTGGACGGCGCGTCCGAAGACGGGCACGGCCGACGTCGACCCCTATGCCCGCGCGACCATCACCCGCAACGGCGAGCTGCCGATCGGCACCGGCGACGGCGTGGCCTTCACCGCCACCAGAGACGACAAGAAGAAGCCGCTCGACGGTCGCTGCGACATCCTCGTCAGCGGCGTCACGCCCCCCGCCCGCTTCTGGACGCTCACGCTCTACGACCGCAAGGGCCACCTCGTCGCCAACACGCTGCAGCGCTACGGCTTCACTAGCCAGGAGCTGGTGCGAGGTGCCGATGGCTCCTTCGAGATTCGCGTCGCCGCGCGCTCGCGCTCCGGCAACTGGCTGCCGACCGGCGGCATCGAGCGCTACGCGCTGATGCTGCGGCTCTACGACACGCCGGTCGGTGTCGCAACCCGCACGCAGCGCGACGCGCCGATGCCGTCGATCACGACAGTGGGCTGCCCATCATGATCCGGCTGCTGTTCACGGTCGTCGTCGGCGTGCTGCTCGGCGGCGTGGTCCATCTCGTCAGCGTGCTGGCGTTGCCTCGGATCTCGACCCAGGACGCCTATTCCCGGCTGACGCCGATGACCAAGCTGAACGCCGTGACGCCCTTGCCGCTCGCCGATCCCGGCAATTCGCCGATGCCGTTCATGGACCCGGCTTTCGCCATGGCGATCTGCCGCTACGATCTGTCCGACGGACCACTGAAGCTCACGGTTCCGGTGAGCCAGGCCTATACGTCGGTGTCGTTCTATACGCGCAACGAGATCGCCTACTACGCCATCAACGATCGCTCCGCCGGCAAGCGCGTGATCGAGCTCAACCTGATGACCGAGGCGCAGCATGAAGACCTGCCCGAGGACGAGGAGATCACGGCCGCCGACCGGCTGATCATCGATTCGCCGACGACGACCGGGTTGATCGTGCTGAAGGCCCTTGCCGCCGAGCCGGGTCTCATGCCGCAGGCGCAGGCCTCCCTTGCAGCGGCAAGCTGCGGCGTACAGACCGAGGCACCGGCCAAGGCCGAGAAGCCGCGCGGCAAACGATAAGTCAATACGACGTCCTGGATGAATTCGACAACACTCTCTTCATCCTTGGTGGCATAGTCGTTGTCGCGCGCCGCTGCTATGACGTATCAGGACGGCGGCGCTTCGCTCAACATCAGGTCATGGCTCTCGAAATCGAACGGAAGTTTCTCGTCAAGTCCGATGCTTGGCGGGATCAGGCGACGCACAGTGAACGCCTGCGCGACGGGCTCGTCGCACGTCAGGACGGCCTCAAGGTTCGCGTTCGCTGCTATGGCAACCGGACGACGCTGTGCGTGAAGAGCGGCCGCCGCGGCCTGACCCGAGATGAATTCGAATACGACATCCCCGCGGACCACGCCGCGGTACTGTTCGCGCATTGCAATGGGCGCATCCTCGAAAAGACGCGTCACTACGTGCCCGCGGAAAGCGGCGTCTGGGAGGTCGACGTCTACCACGACGCGCTCGAGGGCGTCGTCATCGCCGAGATCGAGCTGCCGACCGAAACGACCGTCGTGACCCTTCCCGACTGGGTCGGCGACGAGGTCACCGGCGACCCGCGCTACAGCAAGGCCAACATGCTGACGGAGCGCTCGCGCGCCGCGAAGGTCCGGGAGCTGCGGCGCGCGCGCCTTGCAGGGCTGTGATGCACGCACGGGCCGTTGCGGCTTGACCCCTGTCAAATCACCCGTCGAGGGCCCACCTTAAACAGCGCGGACTTGGCGGTCTGAACGATCGCGCATGGAGTTTGCACGATGAGTTCATCGCAGGTGATGTCACAGGCGCTGCGCGCCAAGATCATGTCGGCGGACGAGGCTGCCGCGCTGGTCGAGCCCGGCAACCATGTCGGCATGAGCGGCTTCACCGGGTCGGGCTACCCGAAAGCGGTGCCGCTCGCGCTGGCGCGCCGGATCGAAGCCGCACATGCGCGCGGCGAGCCGTTCCGCATCGGCGTGTGGACCGGGGCAAGCACCGCGCCCGAGCTCGACGGCGCGCTCGCCCGGGCTGATGGCATCGACCTGCGCCTGCCCTATCAGTCCGATCCGGCGACACGACAGCGCATCAACGCCGGCAGCATCGACTATATCGATCTGCATCTCAGCCATGTCGCACAGTTCGTGTGGTTTGGCTTTCTCGGCCATCTCGACGTCGCCGTGATCGAATGCGCCGGCATCCTGCCCGACGGGCGGCTGATCCCATCGACCTCGATCGGCAACAACAAGACCTGGCTCGATCTGGCGGACCGCGTCATCATCGAAGTCAATTCGTGGATGAACCCGGCGCTGCTCGGCATGCACGACATCTATTACGGCACGCGCCTTCCGCCACATCGCAAACCGATCCCGATCGTGGCGCCCGGCGACCGCATCGGCGAGACCACCTATCGCTGCAATCCGGACAAGGTCATCGCGGTCGTCGAGACCCATGCGCCGGACCGCAACACGAGCTTCGCCGCGCCCGACGATGTCTCCGGCGCGATCGCCGGGCACATCCTGGAGTTCTTCGCACACGAGGTGAAGCAGGGCCGCCTCCCGCGCAATCTGCTGCCGCTGCAATCCGGCGTCGGCAATGTCGCGAACGCCGTCATGGCCGGGCTCGACGACGGGCCGTTCCCGCATCTCACCGCCTACACCGAGGTGCTGCAGGACGGCATGCTGAATTTGATCCGCTCGGGCCGGATGGATCTCGCTTCCGCGACCGCATTGTCGCTGAGCTCGGAAGCTGCGATCGAATTCAATCGCGAGATCGAGTTCCTGCGCGACCGCATCGTGCTGCGGCCGCAGGAGATCTCCAACCATCCCGAGGTGATCCGCCGGCTCGGCGTCATCGCCATGAACGGCATGATCGAGGCCGACATCTACGGCAACGTCAATTCGACCCATGTCCGCGGCAGCAGCATCATGAACGGCATCGGCGGCTCCGGGGACTTCGCCCGCAACGCCTATCTATCGATCTTCATGACGCCCTCGACGGCAAAAAATGGGACGATCTCCTGCATCGTGCCGATGGTCACCCATGTCGACCACACCGAGCACGACGTACAGGTTCTCGTGACCGAACGGGGCCTCGCCGATCTGCGCGGCCTGTCGCCGAAACAGCGGGCCCGCGCCATCATCGACCAGGCGGCGCATCCCAAATTCCGGCCGGCGCTGGCGGACTATTTCGAACGCGCCTGCCGTGATTCGACCGGCAAGCACACGCCGCATCTGCTCGAGGAGGCGTTCCGCCTGCTCAGGCCGGAATGAGCGCTGCGGCCCGATCACCGCAGCGGCACGTCTCGTAGGCAACGGGATCGTGGCTGTTCACGATCGTGACCCGGTCGCCATGGTCGCATTTCAGGCGCCGCAGCCGCTCCTGGTTGGCGATCCGCATCGTGCGATCCTGATCGCCCTTGCGCTGGAATAGCCCGAGCAGCAGCGGAATGCGTGGCCGCGGATCGAGCTGGCCGTGGAAGAAATAGGCATCGCCGGCGTGCAGCAGCCATTTGTCGCCGCGACGCACGGCGACGCCGCAATGCCCGCGCGTATGGCCCGGCAGAGGAATGATCAGGATGTCGCCGCTGCGATCGACGGCAGCGCGGACGCCGCGAAAGCCGAACCAGTCCTCGCCGTCATCGCCGTAGAACTGCCAATCGGGACGATGCCGCCATTGGCCGGCGACGTAGCGGCCGCGCGGCGGCGCCGGAGCCCCCTCGACGGCCATCGCATGCTCCGCGCGATGAACGTGCACCTTGGCCTTCGGGAAATCGCCGATGCCACCGGCGTGGTCGCGGTCGAGATGAGTGAGCAGGATGTGCCTGACGTCATCGGGCGAGAAGCCCCATGCCCGCACCCGCTGCAGCGCCGTCTCCGACGCGTCGAGAAGCGGCGCGGCCTGCCTCACCCAGCGTGCCCCCAATCGTTCGGGCGCGGCGATGTCGCCGGTGCCGATGCCGGTGTCGACGAGGACCAGGCCGTCATCGCTTTCGATTAGCAGGCAGTGGCAGACGAGGCGGGCGCGCGCGAACAGGCCGCCGCTGCCGCTCACCAGCCGACCGCCGCGTGGACACATCGTGCCGGTGTTGAGGTGGTGGACGCGCATCGATCTCCTCCTTCATTGCCGATATCGGGCGCATCCTTGCGTGCCGGCCTGAGATAAGTAAAATATTGATCAGTGATACGCATCATAGGCAGCTCCTATGGATATCCGCGAGCTCCGTTATTTCTCCGCCGTGTTCGAGGAACGCAGCCTGACCAGAGCCGCGGCGCGCTGCTTCGTCTCGCAGCCATCGATTTCGCTGGCGATCGCCAATCTCGAGGCCGAGCTCGGCACCGAGCTGTTCCTCCGCCACCGCAAGGGTGTCGTGCCGCTGGAGGCGGCCGAACGCCTGCAGCCGATCGCCCGCCGGATCGTCGGCGAGGCCGATGCCGCCCGCAACCTGTTCCGGCACGGCGCGCCGAAGCAGGCGCTCAAGCTCGGGCTCATGCGCACCCTTGACGGACGCCGCGTGACCGCGCTGCTCAAGCCGCTCACGGCGCGCGAGGATCTCAGGCTTCACATCGTCGGTCCGACCGAGCGGGCCGACGGACGCATCGTCTCAAAAAGCCTGGTCGGCGACGGCGAGCATTTCCTGCCGCTGTGGAGCGAGCGCTATGTCGCGGCGCTCCCGCTCGCGCATCCGCTCACGCTGAAGCCGCGCTTGCGCGCGGCCGACCTCGCCGACGTGGCGATGATCGACCGCTGCCATTGCGAGCACAGCGCGCTGGCGCGACGCAGCGGCGGACCGCGCGAGATCGCCGCCATTGCTGAAACCGAGGATTGGGCCCTGGCGCTGGTCGCCGCCGGCGTCGGCGTCGCGATCGTTCCCGAAGGCGTCGTGCACGGCCGAAGCGACGTTGCGGTCCGCGAGATCGAGATGACGTTGAAGCGCCAGGTCGGCCTCGCCTACTCCGCCGCGCGCGCCCCATCCGAGGCGCTGAAGATCCTGATCGCAACGCTGCGCGCGGCAGCGCCGCAGAAGCTCCGTGCGACAGCAGGGCGGCAAAAGGGAGCACCGGCCAAGCGAGGCCGGCGCCGGAGCAAGGTCGCGCCGGGCTAGCCCCGCGTCGTCAGCGGCCGTTCGATCAGGGGCCGCGCCGCGACCGGCGGATTGGCGGTCTGAGCCGCCAGTTCATGGATCAGGCGATCGGCGTCGGCGGCCAATCCGTCGGGAGCCTGGAGCACCAGGCGCTCCAAGGCCCAGCGGTAGGACGAGACGCGCTGCTCCAGGCTGATCTGCACCCATTGCACGATCAGCGAGTTCTCCTGCATGCGCGCGACCGCATCGGCCTTCTCGCGCGGCGAGAGCTCGGTCATGTATCTCATGCTGGCATCGCGCTTGCGGTCGAGATCGATGACGCGGATGGCCGATGCGAAGAACGGCTCGAAGCGGGTGATGTCGTCGCGCACGTCGTCGATCAACTGGGCGTAGCGCGAGGCGTGCGAGCGGTGCGGCTCGTCGATCAGGGCGCGGCCATAGGCGGTGCGGTCGAACACGACCTTCTGGCGCCAGGGCGAGGCCGACGGCTGATAGTCGCCGAACACGCTCTTCCAGGCAGGGCGCGAATGCGGCGGCTCGATCAGCGGATAAGCGAGATCGCGCAGCTGGCGCTCGTTGTCGGTCAGTTGGAATTGCGATGGGTTGACGCCGACGCTGGCGGTGGCTTCCGCCCCGATCCATTTGTGCATGTCGTCATTGCGCATGTCGGCGCGGGTGCGGCCGAAATCGCCGCCGCTGCAGGCGCCGAGCAGTCCGCCGACGAGAACGAGTGCGAGGACCGGCACCGCGCGCCGGGCCGGATTCACGATGGCCGGCATTCCCGTTTCCCCCGACCTTGTCAGCGGCGACGGCGGCGGCGGCTTGGCGCTGTGCCCTCGCGGGGCCCGCGGTCGTCGGTCGGGGTCTCGCGCTCGATCCGAACGACGGGAAGAATCAGGATCGTTCCCATGCCCTCCTGCGGCGCGCCGGTCACGGCAGGCCGCGCGCGACGCGCAACGCCCGCCGGGAATTCAATGATGGTCGCCATGTTGACTCTCTTTCGTGCCCGAAGTTCTGACCCCCTGAAAACTCCCCGTCGCCCGAACTTCGCAGGCAAGAGGGCACGCAGAACTGACGATCACGAATGCCGGCGCATGAAGCTGCACGTTGGCATTCGGCGCGGCGAAGATCAGGCTGGCCGCGTGACGCGGCCAAGGCGAGATCATCGAACGGATCGATTAAGATCAGGACGTGGTTAAGAGGATATTAATGCGCGGGCCGCCCGACACGGATCGCGTGCACCGGCGGGAGAGAAGGCAAGCCAGCGTTGCGCCTTTGTCTCACCGGGTCATTTCGGCCCATCTTCACCGATTGTTTTCCTTAACGCCGCATTAAAACAACTCCGCTCTAATCGGCGCAACGATTGCCGAAGTTGCGTACCCCGACATGACAAGATCATCGCTGTTCCCCGGCTTCGACGGGTTGCTCACGCTCTCGCGCCGCGAGGGCGTGGACATCAAGCCCACTCTGCTGCGCGTCCTGACCGACCTCTATGTCCAGGCGAGCGCGCATTCCGCCGACGAGGAGCGGCAGTTCGTCGAATTGGCCTCCCGTCTGGTCGACGACGTCGATGATGCGACCCGTGCGGCGGTGCGAGCGCGGCTGGCGATCTATCCGGCGACGCCGATCGAGATTTTGAACAAGCTGGGCTTGCGCCCGGCGCAGAGCGAGCCGACGCCGCCGCTCGCCGGCCCCATTCCCGCATCGCTTCGCTCGTCGTCTCCGATCCCGCCGCGCGACGACGCGGCGTCCGGACTGTCGATGCAGCCGAAGGATGCCGCCGAGCTCAGCGAGATGTTCATGCGCGCCGCCTCGCACGAACGCATCGCCATCCTGCAGAACCTCGCCACCACGCCGCTGAGACCTGCCGCGCCGACGCCGTTGCACCGCGCGGTGCATGCGATCGAGGCGCTGGAGATGGCCGCCTTCAACGCCGACGTCGAGACGTTCACGATCGAGCTCGGCGAGAGCCTGATCCTGCCCTCACGCATGACCCACGAGGTCGTCAACGACCCGAACGGCGAGCCGCTGGCCTGCGCCGCAAAGGCGCTCGGCATGCCGGCGCCGGTGTTCGAGCGCGTGCTGCTGTTCCTCAAGCCGGAGATGGGCCAGTCCGTCCAGACCGTGTTTCGGCTGTCACGTTTCTACGAGCGCCTCAGCGAGCGCGCGGCGCTGATCATGCTGGCGGCCTGGCGCGGCTCCGGGATGGCCGCGATCAGGGCCAAGCATCGCACGGCGCTCTATGACGACGAACGTCAGCACGTCCGTGGCAGCACGGCGCGGGCCGGTACGGCGACGCGGCCGATCGTGCGCACGGGGACCGACGGCTTCAAGCGATGACGCGCGATCGCTGTCCCGAATCTTGGCGATGATCAGGGACGCTCGCGCACGAGATCGAGAAAATGACGGCCCTGCCTGTCCTCGGTCTCGATGATCCAGGCGTCGGGATCGAAGCGCAGCTCCTTGACCAGGCGTTCCTCGATCTGCGCTTCCTCGATCGGCTGCGGCGATATCGGTACGAAGAAGCGGTCGATCGGCCGGCTGTCGTCATAGACGGTCTGCGGCGCGGGAACATAGAGCTGGGCCGTGCCGTCCATCAGCGCGACCTTGACGAACACCGCGCCGGCTTCCTCGGCGCCACGGTGGCGGATCGCGCTGAACGCGCCGGCCGACTGGCAACGCCGCAGATAGGCGCTCACCCAGATGCTGCTCTTCAATCGCATGATGGTTCGATGCAGGTGCAAGCGCGCTGCAAGTCGCAGCCGCCCCTGCTCTATTCGATCGGGTGACCTATGACAATCGCAAGCTCGCGCACCAGGCGGTCCGACACCTGGCCCGTCACCGGCAGCTTGCGCTCGCGCTCGAACTTCTGGATCGCGGCCTGGGTGTCGGAGCCGACCATCCCCGTCGGCTTCAACTGGCCATAGCCGTATTCGGTCAGCGCACGCTGGACCGCGGCGACACGGCGGACATTGCCGCCCTGCTGCGTCGGCTGCGGACGCGGCACGTTACCCTGACCGCCGCTGACCGAGCGGACGAGATCCGCCAGAGGATCGGCATATTTCTGATCCGGACGCGCCTCGGTGGCGCGCTGCTCAACCGCCCTCTGCTCTGCAGCCCTGGTTTCAGCGGGCCGCGTCTCGATCACCTTCGGATCCAAGGGCGAGATGTCCATCGGCCGGGGCCGCGGCAGCGGATTGGAGCTCGTCAGATTGGGCGGAATGGTCACGATGGACCCGAACATCGGCGCTGGATGCGGTCCGGATTGCAGGAACACGGCATTGACGATGATGGCGCTGCCGGCCGCGCAGGCCAGCAGGCCCGCAAACAGATCCTTGGGGCTGTAGAGCATGGCCCGCAGCAGCCAGCCGCGCTCGTCCGCGACGACGGCCGCAGCCGCGGCAGCGCGCTTGCGACGGCGCGGCGGCGCCGGATCATCCTCTGCAGCTCGTCTAGGCACTCTTCTTCACCTGCATGACCTGCCCTGGCAGGGCGGAGCGCGAGGGCGACAGCGGCGTGATGGTGGCGCCCGCGGTCGCCTCGGCCACGAAGTTGATCGGCAGCGCGATCGTGACCGTGGTCCCCTCGTCGATCTTGCTTTCTATCGACATTTCGCCGCTGTGCAAGTTCACGAGGCTCTTGACGATCGACAGACCGAGGCCGGTTCCCTCGTGACGGCGCTGGTAGGTCTTGCCGGCCTGGAAGAACGGATCGCCGATGCGCTTGAGATCATCGGCGGCGATGCCGACGCCGGTGTCGGTGATTCGCAGCAGCAGGCGCGCGCCGTCGACGCCGGCAGAGACCGTGACACGGCCGCCGCGCTCGGTGAACTTGATGGCATTGGAGACGAGGTTGAGCACGATCTGCTTGAAGGCGCGCGGATCACCGGTGACCATCGGCAGATCCTGCGGCACGTCGGCCGACAGATCGACACCGTTCTCGCGCGCCCGCAGCGCCAGCAGGTTGCAGCAATTGATCAGCGCCGCGCGCGGCGCGAACGGCTCCGGCGTCAGCTCGAAATTGCCGGACTCCATCTTCGACATGTCGAGAATGCCGTTCACGACCGACAGCAGATGCTGGCCGGAATCGTTGATGAGCTGCGCATATTCGCGACGCCGCGCGGCGTTCAGCACCAGCATTTGCTCCTGCATCAGCATCTCCGAGAAGCCGATGATGGCGTTCAAGGGCGTGCGCAGCTCGTGGCTCATGGTGGCGAGGAATCGCGTCTTCGCGGCGTCGGCGCGCTCGGCGGCGCTGCGCGCCAATTCGAGCGCCTGCTCCTGCAGCTTGCGGTCGGTGACGTCGCGCATGACCGCGACCACCTCCTGCTCCGATCCGCCCGGCGCCACGCCGATGCGGTCGAGCGGGCGGCAACGCATTTCGACCCAGATAAAATCGACCGGATGCTGAAAGCCGCGCCCCTCGCCCGGCGCATCGCGGCGCAGGCGGAACTCGACGCTCGAGGCTTCGCTGCCGCCTGCCGCCTCCGACAGCGCCGTGAGATAGGCCGGCCGGTCGACAACATGGACGCGTTCGAACAGGCCATGGCCGTGCAACTGCGCGACCGGCGCGCCGAGCAGCGTCTCGACCGCGGGCGAGATGAACATGACAGCGCCGTTGCGGCGATGACGGGAGATCACGTCGCTCATGTTGCGCGCGAGCAGGCGATAGCGCTCCTCCTCCATCGACAGCAGCGTCACGCTGGTGCGCGCGAGCGTGTCGGCGGCAAAGGCGAGCACGGCCGCATAGAGCGTCGCGGAGGCGACGCCGAAGGCGAGCAGCACGGTGCGCAAGGCGGGGGTGGTCTCGGGCTTCGGCAGCCAGCCGAAATGACCGATGAGGATGAGCAGCAGCGCGCAGCACAGCGCGAGCCCCGCGGAGAACACGACGACGCGGCGCGAGGCCGAGAACGAGGCTTCCAGGGGAACGACGATCAGCCACACCGCAGCAAAGGATTCGATGCCGCCGGTCTCGATCGAGACCGCCATGATCAACGCCGACAACGCCAGCGACGACAGCGCGCAGGCGCTCTCGTAGCGGCCGGTGCGCGACAGATACCAGGACAGCAGGATGGGCGCGATCAGCCACGACAGCGCGCCGACCTCGAGCGCGCTCGGCGCACCGCGCATCGCGAGATAGGCAGGAAACACGGCGAAGACGGCGAGGCTGCCGAGCAGGCGCGGCGCGATGAAGGCGCGGTGACGCGCGCGCGTCATCGCATCAGTTCGAGCCGATGGATGCAATAACGCATCGAGACAATCGCGGATGATACTCAACACACTCACGGCTCTCGCGCCTCGGCCTGTCGGTCGTTCTCACAAAGAGAACGCGCCGGGACGCCCCCTGTCGTCGGAAGTCACCGTGTCAGACTCGCATTAAGCGAACGCTAAGGGCCAGACTGCGGTGAGCCCGCCATTCGGCCGGGATGGTGAATGCATCGTTTCCGGCCGGGCCTGCGGTTGCGAAAGCTGTGCGATCTACAGCCGGTTGCGCGGCGCATGCGGCCCGCGCCAATGAAAAATTTACTCCGAAGAAAATCCGGCCTCCGGCTTCGCGAAATCTCAACCAATTAAGCCCAATGCAAGCAGTCGCGACATAGAATAATCAGCTGCGATCCCGGTTGCGCGATTTGAGCACGCGAGATCAGCAGCACGGTCGGGGTTGCGTGATGTTCTTTCTGCTTCGGATGGCATTCTGGCTCGGGCTCGTGCTGGTGCTGCTGCCGCGCGAGAAGAGCCAAGACGCCGACAAGCTGCCGCAGATCAATGCGCACGAAGCCGTGCAGGCTGCGACCGCCGCCGTCTCCGACATGAGCCAGTTCTGCAAGCGGCAGCCGCAGGCCTGCGAGGTCGGCGGCCAGGCTGCGACCGTCATCGGCCACCGCGCCCAGGAAGGCGCGCGCAAGATCTACCAGATCATCACCGACAAGGCCGATGCCGCGGAGAAGCCGGCCGGCGCCGACAAGTTCATCGGCCCGGTGAAACCAGCCAGTCTCGACAAGCGCGGCAACGATCACACCGGCTCGATCGACGCCCCCATGGCCGAGGAGGTTCCCCCGGGCGACGCGCCGGCCGACACGCTCTCGGCCGACGATCTCGCCGCCGAATGGCAACTGCCGCCGACGCCCTGAACCGGCGGAACCGACTGTCGCTTTCGCCGTCCCGAACGCCTATATGAAGGCCGATATCGGGACCGAAGAGCATCATGACGATCGACGACATCCGCGACAATTTCGCCCTGCTCGACGACTGGGGCGACCGCTACCGCTACGTGATCGAGCTCGGCCGCACCTTGGCGCCGATGCCGGAGGACGAGCACTCCGCCGCGAACAAGGTGCAGGGCTGCGCCAGCCAGGTCTGGTTGTCGAAGCACGTCGATCGCAGCAGCGCCGTGCCGGTGCTGAACTATCTCGGCGACAGCGACGCCCATATCGTTCGCGGTCTGATCGCAATTCTGCTCACGCTGTATTCTGGGCGGACGCCGCAGGAGATCATGACCATCGATGCGCCCGCCGTGTTCGACGAGCTCGGGTTCCGCGAGCACCTGACGCCACAGCGCTCCAACGGCCTGCGCTCGATGGTCGAGCGCATCCGTGCCGACGCCCGCGAAGCGCTCGCCACGGCGTCCTGATCGGTTCGGCTACTTCTCCCGCTCGGGCCGCTGCTGGCCCAGGCCCATCTTCTTGGCGAGCTGCGACCGGGTGACCGCATAGTTCGGCGCCACCATCGGGTAGTCCGGCGGCAGGTTCCATTTGTCGCGGTATTGTTCCGGCGTCATGTTGTACTGCGTGCGCAGATGCCGCCGCAGGGACTTGAAGCGCTTGCCGTCCTCGAGACAGACCAGATAGTCCGGGTGGATCGATTTCTTGACGGGCACCGCCGGCCGCGCCGGCTCCGGCGCAGCCTCGCTTCGTCCCGCCGCGACCCGGGTCAACGCGGCATGCACCTGGCTGATCAGCGAGGGAATCTCCGCCGCCGGGGTCGGGTTGTTGCTGAGATAGGCCGACACGATGTCGGCCGTCAGATCGATAAAGCTCTTGCCGGCCGCTTCGGTCATCGAACCCTCATCCCGCTCCGCCCTGTGACCGTCGATCGCAAAGTATTCCTCGATCGCAAGTATCACTCACGCCGAGTGACAGCGTTGTCTCGCGATTCTACAAGCAATATGGGCAATTGACTGGCAAAATGACAAGATAGTGAGGACTTCTTCTTGAGAAGTCTGTCACCTGCCAAGTACTGTGTACCACATTCCAGACGCGCTCAACCTGACCGTGTGGTCTGGCCCGTCAGGAGCGGCCTTCGAGATGGGTGCGCAGCTCGTCGATCGACGCGAAGCGCATCATCCCTTCGGGCATCTGCGCCTCGATCGACCCGTCGGAATAGAGCGAATAGGCCATCCCATCCACCACGCCCGACTTGACGATGCTGACGGCCGGCGCGTCCAGGTCCTTCGGCTCGGGCGGCGGCGGGGTTGGCTCGGGCTCGACGAAGGCCGGTGCGGCCCGCGCCAAGCGTCGCGGGAAGGGCGGGCGCAGAGGCTCCGGCGTCCGCGTCCGCTCCGGTCGCGACCAGCTATTGTCGAGCGACGAATCCGATTCGGTTGCGGCGGGCTCGTCCAGCGGCACGGGCGGCGGGTCGCTGAGGGGCGGAGACCGGAAATCCGTCGGCAGCGGCTCGGCGCCGCGCTTCTCGGCGCGCTCCCGCTCGCGGCGCGACGAAGACGCAAACAGCAGGTTGCGCTTGGGCCGCTCGGCGGGTTCGGCCGGCGGCTCATCCGAGGCCGGCTTCGACTCGCGCAGCGAGGCCGACAAGGGAGACGAGGACAGTGGCGACGACGACACCCCCGAGGACAAGGGAGACGACAGGTCCGGCATGCGGGGACGCGGACGTGGCGAGCCGCCCTCGCGCCAGACGTCCTCCGTCGGCGGCACCGGGGCGGTCTCGAAGTCGGTCTTGCCGGCGGCGAGCGGGAGCTGAAGAGGCCTGGGTTCGGACTCAGCCTCAGCGCCCGGACGCGACCGCAGCCGACTCGAGATCATCTTCAGCTCGCTCAGGACGGCCGACAGTCCGAACAGGATCAGCCCACTGCAGACGCCAAGGGTCCCCGACAGGATCAGCGTGTTACCGACGCTGAACTCCTTGACTGGAATTCCCCAGGCGATCGCCCCGAGCCCGGCCAATACGGCGAGGGCCCCGGCGGCCAACATTGCACTCATCATCGAACTCATCCCCTAATGCGCCGGTTCCGGACGGTGTCCCGACCGAAATCACATTAGATAGTTGCGGTTGCCCGCGTCCTTGAATCCGGTTTCTAGTCCAAATCCGCGACAATTTGCAGCGGAAGTTCGGCCAATCCTGCTGAAGTTCTCGTCCGCCGTGCAGCCATCGTCATGATGCCGCCACAATATACATCGGCCAACCCTCGGCATTCATTGAGGTTCCTCCCGGGTTCTTCCGGCCCCTGTGGTTCAGCGGGCGTTCATTTGACTGTGCCAATATGGCGCTCAGCAGCCGAAATTCGGGTCCCCGCTGCGCTGCGAGAAGCATGCCTTCCCATAATTCCGACACCTCGGAAGCCGGGACGCGCTATACGGAGGCGGGGAACACAGGCCTGAAACGCGGAAGCGGGGTCGCCAGGGGACGCCGGGTTACACTCAGCCATGACAACGATAACCACTTCGGTCCTCGAGACGCCGACGCGGCGGTCCCTTGAGCGGACGTATGACGATCTTGCCATGTTCGCGCTTGCCGCGGTCGCGGTGGTGGCCGGGCTCACATTCCGGGATTACGGCCTCGGCTGGGATGATTACACCCATGCCGAATATGCCGATCTGTTGCTGCGCATGTACGGTTCCGGTTTCAGGGATCAGGCGGCGCTGTCGTTCGCCAACCTTTATATGTACGGCGGCGGCTTCGACATGGTTGCAGCCCTGCTGCACAAGATCCTGCCGCTGGAGCTGTTCGAGACCCGCCGGCTGGTCGGCGCCATCGTCGGGCTGATCGGCCTTGCCGTGACCTGGCGCCTGGCGCGCCGCATCGGCGGCCCGGTGGCCGGCCTTGCCGCCCTGCTGCTGCTGGCGCTCTGCCCGATCTTCTACGGCCACATGTTCATGAACCCGAAGGATGCGCCCTTCGCGGTGGCGATGGTGGTGCTGCTGATGGGCCTGGTCCGCCTCGCCGATGAGTATCCCTACCCCTCGCCGCGCACCATCCTGATCCTGGGCCTGGGGGCCGGCTTTGCGATCGGCTCGCGCATCCTGGGCGGCATGGCTGTCGTCTATGCGATGGTCGGCTTCATGCCGCTGTTCATGGAGGAATACCGCACGCAAGGGCCGCGCGAGGCGATCCGCCGCTTCGCCCACGTGCTCTATGTGCTGATCCCCGGCCTGATCCTGGGCTACCTGATCATGGGGCTGATCTGGCCCTGGTCGATCATCGAGCCGGCCAACCCGTTCCGGGCCCTGACCTACTTCTCGCACTTCTTCGAGAAGCCGTGGAAGGAGATGTTCGACGGTGCGCTGGTCTCGGTGCCGGACATGCCTTGGTCGTACCTGCCGACGCTGTTCGCGCTGCAGCTGCCTGAATTGATGATTGCGCTGTTCGTCGCCGGCGTCGTGGTCTCCATCATGTCGCTGTCGCGGCCCGACGTGCCGGCACGCCAGAAGAGCATCCTGTTGATGCTGACGCTGGCGGCGACGCTGCCGATCCTGATCGCGATCGTCAAACGCCCGGCGCTCTACAACGGCATACGCCACTTCGTGTTCGTGATCCCGCCGATGGCGCTGCTCGGCGGCATCGCGTTCTCGTGGCTGCTGTCGTGGCTCAACGCCGACGAGCGCCGCAGCTGGCAGCCGGTGGCGATCGCCGCCTTCTGCTTCGGCCTGCTGCTGCCGCTGGCCGAGATGATCCGGCTGCATCCCTATCAGTACACCCACTTCAACTTCATCGCCGGCACCGTGCGCGAGGCCGACACCCGCTTCATGCTCGACTATTGGGGGCTGGCGTTGAAGCAGGCCTCCGACGGGCTGAAGGAGCAGCTCGACGAGCGCCAGGAGGTGCCGCCGATCGGGCACAAATGGAAGGTCGCGGTGTGCGGCCCGCAGCGTCCCGCCCAGGTCGCGCTCGGCCCCGATTTCACCATCGGCTGGGACAGCCATGCGGCCGACTTCGCCATGACGCTCGGCGAGTTCTACTGCAAGGGACTGACTGCCCCCGTCATGGTCGAGATCAAGCGCGACGACGTCGTGTTCGCCCGGGTCTACGACATCCGCGGCCGCAGCATTTCCAGCCTGCTGTCGATCCCGGCGCCCTGAGCGGCCTGCTCAGCCAAACGACATGACTGCTGCCCTGCCCTGCGCCTTGCCGCACGGCGGCGTGCCGCCTAGGCTCCGGTCAACCCTGGAAATCGGAGAATGCCATGTCGCCAGCCGAAGCGCGCCTCAAGGAAGTGCCGTCGAACATGACCGAGGCCGAATGGTCGCAGCGGGTCAATCTCGCCGCCGCCTACCGCCTAGTGGCGCTGTTCGGCTGGGACGACCTGGTGGACACTCACATCTCGGCCCGCGTGCCCGGCCCCGAGCATCACTTCCTGATCAACCCCTACGGCCTGCTGTTCGAGGAGATCACCGCCTCCAGCCTGATCAAGGTCGACCTCTACGGCAACCAGCTGTCCGAGAGCGAGTACAGCATCAATCCCGCCGGCTTCACCATCCATTCCGCGATCCACGAGGTGCGCGAGGATGCCGGCTGCGTCATCCATCTGCACACGCTGGACGGCGTCGCGGTGTCGAGCTGCGCCGACGGCCTGCTGCCGCTGAACCAGATCGCGCAATACGTCACCCACGACCTCGCCTACCACGACTACGAGGGCGTGGCGCTGGACCATGACGAGCGGCCGCGGCTGCAGCGCGACCTCGGCACCAGGAACCACATGCTGCTGCGCAATCACGGCACGCTGACGGTCGGCCGCTCGGTGGCCTCCGCCTTCGAGCGGATGTATCACCTGGAGCGCGCCTGCTCGATCCAGGTGCGCACGCGCACGCTGGGACCCTCGGCCTATCCGGTGCGCGACGAGGTCATCGACAAGAACGCGAAGCTGTTCGACAATGAGGATCGCGTCGAGCTGCGCTCCACTCAGCTGGTCTGGCCGCCACTGCTGCGCCGGCTCGATCGCCTCAATCCAGGCTACCGGAATTGATTGTCGCCCGCTGATCGGCTAGTCTGAGTCCATCACCCTCTACGCTTTTCGGAATGAAACGCCGCCCAATTCCGGGCGGCGTTTTTATTTGTCCGATGATGCGTCCGTCAGCAGCACACCGCCCGAGACAGGCTCTGCCGCTCAGGCAGACCGTCGAGTTGCTGCAGTTCCTCGGCCAGCCGGCGCTCGACGAAGCGCCGCTCGTGCTCGGCAAGGCGGGTGGCGAGCAGCTTGCTATAGCGCCGCACATTGGCCTCGCGCGAGAAGCGCAGGCGAGCGGCGGGCCGCATCCGGCCGCCGGGGAGATTGTCGGCCGCGGCGCCATCGGCATCGACATCGACAGGCGGAACGATGCGCATGGCGGCCCCGCCGCGCGGGCGCGGTGGCTGATCCTCGCGGTCGAGCTGACGCAGCGCACCGAGCACGTCGGCCAGATGCAGCGGCCTGGAGATGCCGGGAATCTTGCGCAGGCCAGGCTGCGACTCGACGGCATACATGTCCGACGCCCAGGACGACAGGATCAGCCGCTTCTCGGCCAGTGACAGCTTGCGGTCATTCAACAGGTCTGCCGGCGACTCGTAGTGTGAGACCGGATGGAATCCGGCACTGCCGGCGGTGATCGAAAAACGGTGCTCGCTCATGGCGTCTCTCCTCTTCCACTCCTTTCACAAGAGACAGTTGATGCAAGGGCGCGGGCGACATTCCGCCCGCGCCGCAGCTCGAACAAGGCGTCAAGCCGCCTTCTGCTGCGCGATCTGCTCGACCGGTGCCGTGCCGATGGCAATGCGGCGGGGCTTCATCGCCTCGGGGATCTCGCGTACCAGCTCGATCCGCAGCAGGCCGTTGTCGAACGCCGCGTTCGTCACCTGCACGTAGTCGGCGAGATTGAACTGCCGCTTGAACGGCCGCGACGAGATGCCCTGATAGAGATATTCGCGGGTCTCCTTGTCGGCCTTGCGCCCTTCCACCGTGAGCACGTTGTGCTCGGCGGTGATGGACAGCTCGTCCGGGGCGAAGCCTGCCAGCGCCAGCGAAATCTGGTAGCGGTCGTCGCCGAGCCGCTCGATGTTGTACGGGGGATAGTTGTCCTCGACCGCGCGCTGGGTCTCGTCGAGCAGGTCGAACAGACGGTCGAAGCCGATGGTCGAACGCCACAGCGGAGAGAAGTCGTAGGTCCTCATAGCCAAGTCCTCCTAAGAGCAAGATGGATACGAAGGAGCGCCGAGCCGATGCAAACTTCAAAGTCCCAGAAACTTCTGAGTATCAGACGACCGGTCAGCGCCCAGATATCGACCGGGCCCTTACGGCACCCGGCGCCGCCGAAGCGGCAGCAGACGACTTAGAACAGCCGACATCCGTTTCAAGAGGAAAAATCGAATTTTTTGTCGCAGCCTCTATCGCAGCGCAACACCCGTCAGGCGGCCACGGCGGACAGCCGTTGCAGCCGCATCGTCGCCTCCCGGAGCACGCTGACCAGCCGGTCGCGCTCGCGCTGGTCGATGTCGCCACGCGACAACACGGCCTGGCAGTGTGCCACCACGCGCTGCTCGCTCTCGATCAGGAACCGCGTCAAACGTCTAGGATCACCCATGCTCATGACGGAGGTCGGGTTAGGCGGCGGATGATCGTATTGCCAGGCTGGCATGATCGGGCCTGCGAGCTCGCGCTGCGCTGCTGATGAGACCGGGCGGCGCGACAGCGCTCAACCACACCTCCCGTCGACCGTCGGTCCGTTTACAGCCGGCTCATGAACGCAATTGTGGCCGGTTCTGGACGAACTGCGATCGTCAACCTGATTGATAGCTGCGCGTTGTGGCCGATCCACGACCGGCCGCGGCAGCGATCAGTTGTTTGTAGATATTTCTTTCGCGCAGCCGGGGCCGGGCTGCGACCAGTCCGCTCGGATTCGTGCGATCAGAAGTCCTTCGATGGCGCGGCTTGACGTCGAGGGCGACCTGCTGCCCCTGCTCATTCCGCGCACCTGGACCCGCGGCGACGATCTCGCCCTCCTGCGGCTTCTCCTTGGCGTTGTCGGGAATGATGATGCCGCCCTTGGTCTTCTCCTCGGCATCGATACGGCGCACGAGCACGCGGTCGTGCAATGGACGGAAATGCATGCACATCCTCCTTTACAGATCAGCGATGTCATAAGCCTCGGGTCCATCCGGCCCCCGGGCGAGCAACGACCTAGGAAAGCCGAACTTTTCGTTCAAGAGGGTCACACAAATTTTTTGGCACTCTCGGGGAACGATTGCCAGTGCGGCTCTTGAACCGGGCCGGCTGCTTTCCCAGCTCTGTCGTCGCCAAAAGAACCTGATCGCGCTTGTTGGGGATCACGATGCAGCTTCCGCCTTCTCTTCGGGCCGTCCTGGCGCCTGCCATCCTGTTTTGCCTGATGACCGGGCCCACCCTGGCCCAAATTCCCGATCTCAAGCTCGGCCGGGTGCCGACGCTCGCGCCGCTGGTGAAGGAGGTGACGCCGGCCGTCGTCAACATCTCGGTCGAAGGCAAGGTCCGCCAGGACAACCCACTCTACCAGGACCCGCTGTTCCGCGAGTTCTTCGATGTCCCCAAGCAGGTCGAGAAGCAGATCAGCGCCACCGGCTCGGGCGTCATCGTCGATGCGCAGCGCGGCTACGTCATGACCGCCAATCACGTCGTCGAGCACGTCACGACAGCGCAGATCCGCACCAAGGACGGCCGTAAATTCGCCGCCCGCCTGGTCGGGCGCGATCCTGCCACCGATATCGCGCTGCTGCAGATCAGGGACCCCATCGACCTCAAGACCATCTCGCTTGGCGACAGTGACGCGCTCGAGGTCGGCGACTTCGTGATCGCCGTCGGCAACCCGTTCGGCCTTGGCCAGACTGTCACCTCGGGTCTCGTGAGTGCGCTCGGGCGAACCGGCCTCGGCAAGCAGGGCTACGAGGATTTCATCCAGACCGACGCGGCGATCAATCCCGGAAATTCCGGCGGCGCGCTGATCAATCTGCGCGGCGAGCTGGTCGGCATCAACACGGCGATCATCTCGCCGGGCGGCGGCAATGTCGGCATCGGTTTCGCCGTGCCCATCAACATGGCGCGGCGGGTGATGGAGCAACTGGTCGCCAACGGGCGCGTCGACCGCGGGCGTATCGGCGTGACCCTGCTCGACCTGGACGCGCCGGCCGATGGCCGGATTCAGGGCGCGCGCGTCGCCGACGTGACCGTGGGCTCGCCGGCCGAACGCGCGGGACTGCGCAAGGGCGACATCATCGTGAAAGCGAACGACATGCCGGTGCGCAGCGCCACGCAGGTTCGCAACCTGATCGGCCTCACACCGGTCGGGCAGCGCGTCCGTCTCGTGTTCGAGCGCGACCGCGCGCTCGGCAACGCGACGGTGGAGGTCGCGCCAGTCACCGAAGAACGTGCGCGCGCGAGAACCTCGGGCTGAGAATTCAACTTCTGTTCGCTGTTAGCTGCGCATACCACGTGGAGTAAATTTTTACCGTGCATCAAGCATGCAGCGAGACGCCGATACCTCTCTAAACGCCTGTTAAGTGCCATCGCGCTTATTGCAACCCCGCGGAGGTATTGAAATGCGGGGTGATGGTTTGGCGTTCAGTTTGCCACGCTGGCGCGTGACGCGCTGGCTGGCCGACCCGGGATATCCGGTGTCATCAGATATCCGACTCGCATTGACGGGTGAGCTGTACGGCTGCTGGTCGGTTTTCGCCGGCGGCGCCATCAACACCGTGGCGGTCGCCGCGGCGCTTGCGCTGCGCACGCCGACCGCCCTCTTCATCACATGGTTCGTGATGGAAGTCGTAATCTGCCTGTCGCGGCTGATCGTGATGATCATTGCCTACCGCCGCGCGCGCGAGCGGCTAACGACGCCGACCGACATCCACATCCTGCTGTCGGTGGCCTGGAGCGCCAGCGTCGGCTTCGGCGTCGGCATCAGCCTGGCGTCGGGCGACTGGGTCGCCGCGTCACTCACCTGCATCTCGTCGGCCGCCATGGTGGGCGGCATCTGCTTTCGCAATTTCAGCGCGCCGCGCCTCGTCGGCACCATGATCCTGTTCAGCATCGGCCCGGTGATCCCGGGCGTCGCGACGTCGCATGAGCCGCTGTTGTTCGCGATGTATCTGCAGATGCCGGTCTACTTCCTCGCCATGACCGGCGCGGCGTTCCGGCTCAACAAGATGCTGGTGGCGGTCATGCAGTCCAAACGCGAGAGCGACGAGCGGGCGCGGCGCGATCCGCTCACGGGCCTGTCCAACCGCGCCGGCCTGATCGACGCGCTGCAGAGCAGACTCACGGACAACGCCGGCGGCGACCGGAGCTTCGCCGTCCTGTATCTCGATCTCGATGGCTTCAAGCCGGTCAACGACACCTTCGGTCACGCCGCAGGCGACGAGCTGCTGAAGATCGTCGCCAATACGCTGCGGCGGACCGCCTCCCCGGACGACGTCATCGCCCGGATCGGCGGCGACGAATTCGTGGTGCTCGCCGGCGATCCGGCGATCGACCACGCGCTGGCGCTCGGCGAGCGGATCATCGAGGTGATGGCCGCCCCGATGGTCATGCCGGGCGGTGCGCATGTCCAGATCGGCATCAGTATCGGCATCGCCGTCGCGCCCGAGCACGGCACCGATCCGGAAGCCCTGCTGTTCGCGGCGGACGCCGCGTTGTATGAAGCGAAATCGAGCGGGAAATCCTGCTGGCGATTGGCCTCGGCCGAAGCCAACCTCGCAGCGCTGCGCAAAATCGCCGGCGGCGATCTCGCTGCGAAGTCGGTCGCCAGCGCAGCGTGAGTTCAGCCTCGTGCAAACAGTCTGCGCCGTCGCAGTCGTAGCCCGGATGAGCGAAGCGACATCCGGGATCTCACGCGCTGCCGCGTTGCCCCCGCATGTCGCTTCGCTCATCCGGGCTACGGACACATGCGAGGGTCAGCGGATCTACCGCGGCATCTCCGCGAGCGCAGCGAGGATGCGGGCCCAGGAGCGGATGCCCTTGTGGTAGCTCTTGAGGTCGTACTTCTCATTCGGCGAATGGATGTTGTCGTCGTCGAGACCGAAGCCGACCAGCAGTGAATCGAGACCGAGCGTCTTCTTGAAGTCGGTCACGATCGGGATCGAGGCGCCCGAGCCCATCAGGATGGTCTCCTTGCCCCACTCCTCGGTCAGCGCCTGCTTGGCAGCCGCCAGCGGCTTCATGGTCCAGTCGAGCGCGATCGCGGCACCTGCCGAATGATCGCCGAACTCGACCGAGCAGTCGCCGGGGATGCGCGCCGACACGTAGTCGCGAAACGCCTTGCGGATCTTCAGCGGGTCCTGGCCCTCGACGAGCCGGAACGAGACCTTCGCATGGGCCAGCGACGGGATCACGGTCTTGGAGCCCTCACCGATATAGCCGCCCCAGATGCCGTTGATGTCACAGGTCGGCCGCGACGAGATCTGCTCGATCAGCAGACGATCCTTCTCGCCTGCGGGGATCGACAATCCGATCGGCTTGAGGAAGCTTTCGGGAGTGAGGTTCAGCTTCTTCCACTGCTCCAGAACCTCAGGCGGAACGTCCTTCACGCCGTCATAGAAGCCGGGAATGGTGATGCGGCCGGCGGCGTCGAACAGGCCGCCGAGAATCTCGGTCAGCACCCGGATCGGATTGCGCGCGCCGCCGCCGAACACGCCCGAATGCAGGTCGCGGTTGGCGGCCTTGATCTTCACCTCTTCATAGAGCAGGCCACGCAGTGAGGTCGTGATCGCCGGCGTGTTCGGGTCCCACATGCCGGTGTCGCAGACCAGCGCGAAGTCGGCCTTGAACTCGTCCTTGTTGGCTTCGAGGAACGGCACGAAGTTCTTCGAGCCGACCTCCTCCTCGCCTTCGATCACCACGGTGACGTCGAGCGGCAGCGCGCCCGTCACCTTCTTCCAGGCGCGGCAGGCCTCGACGAAGGTCATCAGTTGGCCCTTGTCGTCCTCGGCGCCGCGCGCGACGATGATCTTGCGGCCGTCGGCGTGATCGGCGACGACAGGCTCGAACGGCGGCCGGTGCCACAATTCGAGCGGATCGACCGGCTGCACGTCGTAATGACCATAGAACAGGACATGCGGCCTGGCGGCGCCATGGCTGTTGCTCTTGCCGACCACGGCGGGATGACCGGCGGTCGGCCGCACCTCGGTCGCAAAGCCGAGCGTCGCAAGATCCTTGGCGAGGTGGTCGGCCGCTGCCTTGCAATCCTCAACGAAGGCCGGATCGGCCGAGATCGACTTGATGCGGATCAGCGCAAACAGCCGTTCCAGGCTGTTGTCGAAATCAGCATCGATGTGATCGAGAACGGATTGAAGCTGCGCATTGGCCATGGCCACGAGACCCCTTAAGCAATTGACGACGATCGGCCCGCTTGTAGCTCCGTTGCGCGGTCCGGGCCAGCCTCCCGCGGCGAGAGCATCGCGCCGAAGGAGAGCGCTGCCTGGATCACCGCCGCAGCAATCCCCCAAGTGCGCCGCGCACCAAAGAGCGGCCGATCGAACCGCCCAAGGAGCCGCCGACCTGCTTGCCGAGATCGGCCGCAATCCCGCCCACCACCTTGTCGGAGACCGAGCGGGCGACGTTGCGCGCAATCACCTGTGTCGTCGAGAGCTGGCCGCGCTTGACGTTGGTGCCGAAGATCGTCGCGGCGATGTCGCCGATCTTGCCGAGCACGCTGCCGGACGAGGCTTCCGTCGTCACGGCGGTTCCGCTGATCCGCTTCTGCAGCAGCTCATAGGCGGACTCGGCGTCGATCGCGGTATCGTATTTGCCCTTGACCGGGCTCGCAGCGATGACCGCCTTGCGCTCCTCCGGGGTCACCGACCCGATCCGCGCCGACGGCGGCCGGATCAGGACGCGCTCCACCATCGCCGGCGTGCCGTTGCCCTCCAGGAACGAAACCAGCGCCTCGCCCTTGCCGAGCTCGGTGATCACCTTGGCGGTGTCCAGCTTGGGATTGGGGCGGAAGGTGTCGGCGGCGGCGGCCACCGCCTTCTGATCGCGCGGCGTGAAGGCGCGCAGCGCGTGCTGCACGCGATTGCCCAATTGCCCGAGCACCCGGTCCGGAACATCGAGCGGATTCTGCGTGACGAAATAGACGCCGACGCCCTTCGACCGGATCAGCCGCACCACCTGCTCGATCTTGTCCATCAGCGCCTTCGGCGCATCGTTGAACAAGAGGTGCGCCTCGTCGAAGAAGAAGACCAGCTTGGGCTTGGCGAGATCGCCGACCTCCGGCAGCTCCTCGAACAGCTCGGACAGCATCCACAGCAGGAACGTCGCGTAGAGTCGCGGGCTCTCCAGCAGCCTGTCGGCAACGAGGATGTTGATCATGCCGCGGCCGTCGCGGTCGGTCTTCATGAAGTCGGTGAGCATCAGCGCCGGCTCGCCGAAGAACTTCGTGCCGCCCTGGTTCTCGAGCACGAGCAACTGCCGCTGGATGGTGCCGACGGTGGCGCGCGTGACGTTGCCGAACGATTGCGCAGCCTTCCGGATCGGCGCCAGCGGATCGGCGTCGGCATCAGCGCCTTTCTTGCCGGCCTCCGGAATGATGGCATCGAGCAGCGCGCGCAGATCCTTCATGTCGATCAGGGCGAGGCCGTTCTCGTCGGCCACGCGGAACGCGACGTTGAGCACGCCCTCCTGGACATCGTTGAGGTCGAGCATCCGCGCGAGCAGCAGCGGCCCCATCTCGGTGACGGTGGCGCGCACCGGATGGCCCTGCTCGCCGAACACATCCCAAAATACCGTCGAGAACTGATCGGGCTGATAGGTGAGCCCGAGTTCGGTCGCGCGCTTGATGATGAAGTCCTTCGCTTCGCCGGTTTGCGAGATGCCCGAAAGGTCACCCTTGATGTCGGAGGCGAAGACCGGAACACCTGCACGAGCAAAACCTTCGGCCATCACCTGCAGCGAGACGGTCTTGCCGGTGCCGGTTGCGCCGGTGACCAGGCCGTGGCGATTGGCGAGCGCAAGCGTCAACCAGGCCGGCTGCTCACCGGCTCCCACGAAGATCTTGTCGTCGGTATCAGCCAGGGATTTTCCGGATGGTGCCATGATGATCCATCTTTCGAGAGTGATTGTTTCGCATCGCACGTGGAGCGGAGCATCTCGTGCAGTAACATAGTTGAGTTTCGCGAATGGGAACTAGGGTCAGGCTGCCTTACCTCTTCGCACGACACGCACTCTTCTTAACATTGGTGCTGCGGGATACGCAGGTTTGAGCCGTGGATTCAACATCTGGTCTTGCATCGCTGCAACAGTTCATCGTCGATCACGAATCGATTCGCGCACCGGGCCGGCTCCTCGCTTGTAATTCACGGATCGTCCGATCAAGATGAATTCAGCGAGAGGACGTTCGGTCTTGGGGGACCGGATGATACGGGGTTCACATGAACGAGTTGATTGAGCCGCTGGCCAGAACGGCCGGCATCGGTAGAGTCGTGGCTGAAATCATCGGCACCGAGCCCGACCTCCTCAGCGACAATGGACGGCAACGACGGGAGCAGCAGCGATCCGCCGGTGAACTTTTCAAATTCGGCCGCGACCAAACCGAAGCGGATCAGTTGGCACGATCGCGACAGGCACACCCGGCCTGAGCCGGTTGCCCAAAGCCCAACCGCCTGGGCCAGATCACCTGAAGCACCTTCGCGCGCGCCGAGCATCATGACATATCCGATCACCGAACTCGAAGGCATGACGGCCTTCTATGCTGCCAAGCTGAAAGCTTTGGGCATCCGCACCACCGACGCATTTCTCGAAGCCGCCCGGACCGTGAAAGGGCGCAAGGCGCTTGCCGCCACGACCGGCATCAGCGAGCAGCAACTGCTCGATTGGGCAAATTCCGCCGACTACATGCGCATTCCCGGCATGGGCAAGGCCAAGGTCTGCCTCGTCCGCGCGGCCGGCGTGCCCACCGTGCGCGAGCTGGCGCACCGCAACCCCGCCCGCCTGGCGCAGAACATCAAGGAAGTGAACACCCGGCGGAAGCTGGTTCGCATCCTGCCGTCGGAGAAGTCGGTCGGCCAGCTCATCGAAAAGGCGCGCCGGCTGGAGCCGAAGATCAGCTATTGACCAGCCTCTAGATTGACCGCGCTTGTGCGCGCGCGACACCTTGACTTGACGGTGGCAACCGCGCAAAGCGGCGCCCATGAGCGCCATTTCGCCGCACTCCGCCTCGGACCTCACGTCGAGCCACCCGCTGCTGCGGCCGTGGCTGGTGCGTCCATTCCCGGCGGTGATGGGCATCCTGAACGTCACGCCGGATTCGTTCTCGGATGGCGGCCGTTTCGATGCACCGGAGCGGGCAATCGCGCAGGCCGAGCGCATGATCGCGGCCGGCGCCGACATCATCGACATCGGTGCCGAGTCCACCCGGCCCTACAAGGGCGCGGTGCCGGTCACGGCCGAGGAGGAACTGGCGCGCCTGCAGCCGATCCTGCCCGCGATCGTCGCACTCGGCGTCCCCGTGTCGATCGACAGCATGAAATCTCAAGTTGTAGACTACGCGCTGAACCATGGTGCTGCGATCGCCAACGATGTGTGGGGTCTGCAGCGCGATCCCGCGATGGCCGCGGTCGTCGCGGCGCATGGCGCGCCGGTCGTGGTGATGCACAACCGCGCTGCCGTCGATCCGGAGATCGACATCATCGAAGACATGCTGGGCTTCTTCGCGCGCTCGCTCGACATCGCCGCCAAGGCCGGCATCCCCATTGGTAACATCGTGCTCGATCCCGGCATCGGCTTCGGCAAGACGGCGCAGCAGAGCATGACCGCACTGGCGCGGCTCGACGCATTCGCGCGCTTCGGGCTGCCGCTGCTGGTCGGCGCGTCGCGAAAACGTTTCATCAGCACCGTGGTGGCGTCGGAGCCGCAGGAGCGGCTCGGCGGCTCGATCGCGGCGCATCTGATTGCGGCTCGGCGCGGTGCTGCAATCATCCGGGCGCATGACGTCGCCGAGACGGTTCAGGCCGTGCGCGTGGCCGCGGCAATCGAGGCACTGGGATGACCGATACGATCTTCATCAAGGGCGTTCTCATCCACGCGCGTCATGGCGTGATGGAGCATGAGAGCGAGGTCGGCCAGCGCTTCGTCATCGACCTCGAGCTCTACACCGATCTGTCCGACTCCTCGCGCAGCGACCGCCTCGCCGACACCGTGTCCTATTCCGACGTGGTGGAGACCGCGACGGCGGCGTTCAAGGATGTCAACTACCGCCTGCTCGAACGCGCGGCCGGCGCGGTGGCCGATGCGATCCTGTCGACCTTCGCCCGCATTCGCGCCGTCAAGGTGACGGTGCATAAGCCGCATGCGCCGATCGCCGCCATCTTCGAGGATGTCGGCGTCGTGCTGACGCGCTCGCGGCATCCATGACGGCAATGGCGAGCGCGCTGATTGCTCTCGGCGGCAATGTCGGCGACGTCAGGGCGACGTTCCGGCGCGCCATTCCGGAGATCTGTGCGCGCGCCTCGGCGGCGCTTGTCGCGCGGTCGTCCGACTACATCACTCCGCCATGGGGCGAGGAGCAGCAGCCGCCTTTCATCAATGCCTGCATCGAGATCGCGACCGCGATGCCCCCACGGCCGCTGCTCGGCATTCTGCACCAGGTCGAGCGCATGTTCGGCCGCAATCGCGCGCAAGAGACGCGCTGGGGTCCGCGGACGCTGGACCTCGATCTGATCGCCTATGACGATTTCGCGATCGACACGCCCGATCTCACGCTGCCACACCCCCGGCTGTTCGAACGCGGCTTCGTGCTGGTGCCGCTGGCCGAGATCGTGCCGGCGCGACAGATTGCCGGCCGCCGCGTCGATGAGGCCGTGCTCGCCGTTTCGCGCGACGGAATCCGGCCGCTGCCAGCCGAATAGCTGACGTCTCCGGCCAAACAACCGTTTGGCTTGGCCCCCCTGACGTGGCATTTTGCGCCACAACAATCGCGATAACAGACGCCCCGGGAGACGCGTGCCGACATGACGACCGAGACCGACGATCTGCGACTGGCTGCCGATTTTGCTCCGGCCAGCGAGGCGGACTGGCGCAAGCTGGTCGATGGCGTGCTGAAGGGCGCGGCTTTCGAGAAGCTGGTCGGCAAGACCTATGACGGGCTCCAGATCCAGCCGATCTATCCGCGCGCCAAGCATGCCGCGCCGGTCGCAGGCCGCTCAGCATCGGCGCCATGGCAGATCATGCAGCGCGTCGATCATCCCGATCCGGCCAAGGCCAATGCGCAGGCGCTGATCGACCTCGAGAACGGCGCGACCGGCTTGTCGCTGGTGTTCGCCGGCTCGAATGCCGCACACGGCTTCGGCCTCGCCGCCAGCGCCGACGCAGTGGCGCGCGCGCTCGACGGCGTGCATCTCGATGCTGCGATTGCAATCGAATTGCAGCTCGGTGAATCGGTCTCGCCCGCCTCGCTTCTCGCCGACTACGTCAAGCAGCGCGGCGTCGAGGCCGCTGGCTGCGACATCCGATTCGGCCTCGATCCGATCGGGGATGCTGCCAGTCGCGGCGCAACCTCACATGACGCATCGATGCTCGGCGGCAACTCGGGCGCGCTGGTCAAGCAACTGCTCGAGGCCGGCTTCAAAGGCCCGTTCTTCGCCGCGGACGGCCGGGTCGTGCACGACGCCGGCGGATCGGAGGCGCAGGAGCTCGCTTTCGTGCTCGCCTCTGGTGTTACCTATCTGCGGGCGCTCGAAGCCGAAGGCATCGCGCTCGAGACCGCGCGCGGCCTGATCTATGGCCGGCTCGCCGCCGACACCGATCAGTTTCTCACGCTGGCAAAATTCCGCAGCCTGCGACGGCTGTGGGCGCGCATCGAGGAAGCGTGCGGGCTGGCACCGAAGCCGCTCTTCATCTCGGGCGAGACGGCGTGGCGCATGCTCACCAGGCGCGACCCTTACGTGAACATGCTGCGCGCAACCATTGCGACGTTCGCGGCCGGATTAGGCGGCGCCAACGCCGTGACGGTGCTGCCGCACACCGCCGCACTCGGCCTGCCCGACGCGTTCGCGCGCCGTGTCGCCCGCAACACGCAATTGGTGCTGCTGGAGGAGAGCAATCTCGCCCGCGTCGCCGATCCCTCCGCCGGCGCCGGCGGCATCGAGGCGCTGACCAGCGAGTTGTGCGTTACCGCCTGGGCACTGTTCCAGGAGATCGAAAAAGCCGGTGGCGTCGTAGCTGCCTTGCGGGCTGGGCTGATCCAGTCCAAGGTCGCCGCGGTGAGGGCGGCGCGGAATGCCAACATCGCCAGGCGTCGCGACGTGCTGACCGGCGCCAGCGAGTTTCCAAATCTCAACGAGGCCGAGGTCGCGGTCGAAGCGGTTGCACCGCTGGCTCCGCAGGCGACAGCCAAGGCTGCGCTCACCTTCACGGCGCTCGCGCCCATCCGTCTCGCAGACGGGTTCGAGACGCTGCGTGATCGCTCCGACGCCCTGTTGAAGAGCCAGGGACAGCGCCCCTCGATCTTCCTCGCCAATCTCGGCACCGCCGCCGATTTCACCGCACGCGCGACTTTCGCCCGCAGCTTCTTCGAGGCCGGCGGCATCGCGGCGATCGATGGCGCGGGCGCTTCGGATCCGGCCGCGCTGGCTGCCGCCTTCCGCGCCTCCGGCGCCGCCATTGCCTGCCTCTGCTCGTCCGACAAGGTCTATGCCGACGCCGCGGTTCCGGCGGCCAAGGCCCTTCAGGCCGCGGGCGCGCGACATATCTATCTGGCAGGCCGCGGCAGCGAGCAGGAGGCCGCGCTGCGCGAGGCCGGAATCGGCAGCTTCGTGTCCGCCGGCGGCGACGCGCTGAAGACGCTCGAAGACGCCTATACGCATCTGGAGTGAGCATGACCGACGACACCAAGCCTCTCCTGACCGGCGGCTGCCAATGCGGTGCCGTCCGCTTCGCGTTCAAGACCACGCCGAACAAGGTCAGCATCTGTCATTGCCGGATGTGCCAGAAAGCCTCCGGCGCGCCGTTCGCCTCGTTCGCTGAGATCGACCGCGAGCACTTCGCCTGGACGCGCGGTCAGCCCGCCGCGTTCCGTTCATCCACGATCGCCGAGCGCTTCTTCTGTCCCGCCTGCGGCACGCCGCTCGGCTTCGGGCGTATTGATGGGCCGCGGATCGAGATCATGACCGGCAGCTTCGACCGGCCGGACCGGGTGGTGCCGACGCGACAATATGGCTCGGAGTCGCGACTTGGCTGGGTGGTCGCGATCGCCAATCTGCCGAGCCAGACGACACAACAGAACTATGGACCGGAGAAGATGGCGACCATCGTCAGCCATCAGCATCCGGACCACGATTGAGACGAGGACGCCGGGCCATGAGCCGCATTCCCGATTTCACCGACATCGCCTTCGCGCCCACGGCAGCACCCGCGCCGGCTGGCAGCGCCGAGCCGTGGCTGACGCCCGAGGGCATTCCGGTAAAGCCGCTCTACGGCGAGGCCGATCTCGCCGGCATCGACTTCCTCGACACCTGGCCGGGCATCGCGCCGTTTATGCGCGGTCCCTACCCGACCATGTATGTCAACCAGCCCTGGACGGTCCGGCAATATGCCGGCTTCTCCACGGCGGAGGATTCCAACGCCTTCTACCGCCGCAACCTCGCCGCGGGCCAGAAGGGCCTGTCGGTCGCGTTCGATCTCGCCACCCATCGCGGCTATGATTCCGATCATCCGCGCGTCGGCGGCGATGTCGGCATGGCCGGCGTCGCGATCGACTCGATCTACGACATGCGAACCTTGTTCGCCGGCATTCCGCTCGACCAGATGAGCGTGTCGATGACCATGAACGGCGCGGTGCTGCCGATCCTCGCTTTGTTCGTGGTCGCCGCCGAGGAGCAAGGCGTGCCGCCGGAGAAATTGTCGGGCACCATTCAGAACGACATTCTGAAAGAGTTCATGGTGCGCAACACCTACATCTATCCGCCGTCGCCCTCGATGCGGATCATCTCCGACATCTTTGCCTTCACCTCGCAGAAGATGCCGAAGTTCAACTCGATCTCGATCTCCGGCTACCACATGCAGGAGGCCGGCGCGACGCAGGATCTCGAGCTCGCCTACACGCTCGCCGACGGCGTCGAATATCTGCGCGCCGGCATCGCCGCGGGTCTCGACGTCGACCGCTTCGCGCCGCGGCTGTCATTCTTCTGGGCGATCGGCATGAACTTCTTCATGGAGGTCGCCAAGCTGCGCGCCGCGCGGCTGTTGTGGGCCAAGCTGCTGAAGCCGTTCAACCCGAAGGATCCGCGCTCGCTGTCCTTGCGCACCCACAGCCAGACGTCGGGCTGGTCGCTGACCGCGCAGGACGTCTACAACAACGTCGTGCGCACCGCCGTCGAGGCGATGGCAGCAACGCAAGGCCATACCCAGTCGCTGCACACCAACGCGCTCGACGAAGCGCTGGCGCTGCCGACCGACTTCTCCGCCCGCATCGCCCGGAACACGCAATTGTTCCTGCAGCAGGAGAGCGGCACCACGCGCATCATCGATCCCTGGGGCGGCTCGTACTATGTCGAGCGCTTGACCCGCGACCTCGCCGCAAAGGCCTGGGGCCACATCCAGGAGATCGAGGAGCTCGGCGGCATGGCCAAGGCGATCGAGGCCGGCGTGCCGAAGCTGCGCATCGAGGAGGCCTCGGCCAAGACGCAGGCCCGCATCGACACCGGCCGCCAGTCGGTGATCGGCGTCAACAAGTTCAGGCCAACCGACGAGCCGCCGCTCGACGTGCTCAAGGTCGACAATTCCACCGTGCGCCGGCTGCAGATCGACAAGCTGTCCAGGCTCAAATCCGAGCGCAAGCAGGCCGAGGTCGATGCGGCGCTGTCGGCGCTCACGCGCTCGGCCGGCGACGGCAACGGCAATCTGCTGGCGCTCGCGATCGACGCGGCGCGCGCCAAGGCCACCGTCGGCGAGATCTCCGACGCGATGGAAAAGGTGTTCGGCCGCCATCGCGCCGAGATCAAGTCCATCACCGGCGTCTACAAGCGGGAGATCGCCGCCATGTCCGGCAAAGCCGAGAAGCTGCAGGCGCTGATCGAGGCGTTCGAGGAGGCCGAGGGCCGCCGGCCACGCATCCTGGTCGCCAAGATCGGACAGGACGGCCACGACCGCGGCCAGAAGGTGATCGCGTCGGCCTTCGCCGACATCGGCTTCGACGTCGACATCGGGCCGCTGTTCGCCACCGCCGACGAGGCGGCGCGGCAGGCGGTCGAGAACGACGTGCACATTCTCGGCGTCTCGTCGCTGGCGGCCGCGCATCTCACCGCAGTGCCGGAGTTGAAGGCCGCGCTCAAGAAGCAGGGCCGCGAGGACATCATGATCATCGTCGGCGGCGTCGTGCCGCCGCAGGATTACGACGCCCTCTACAAGGCCGGCGCCGAGGCAATCTTCCCGCCGGGCACCGTCATCGCCGACGCCGCCGAGGAGCTAATCCAAAAGCTCAATGCGCGCCTCGGCCACAGCGAGGCGGCGGAGTAGTCCGACTGCGTCACACCCCACCGTCATTCCGGGGCAAGGCCAAAGGCCTTGAACCCGGAATCTCGACATTGTCTTGCGTCCATTCCTGGGAGCGTCGAGCTATTGACGCGCTGTAATCGATCGCCGCGCGTTCGATCTGGGCACGATCGAACCTTTGCGGTACGTGCGCGCACAGACCACTAAACCCGGATCACAAGTCTCATGTATTCTACCAAACTGCTTGTCGCCGCCCTGTTCGGCCTGCTCACCCTCTCGCCGGCGATCGCCGCCGAAGCCAAGCCCGATGCGTCGATCAAGACCAAGGCCGCCGAGGCCAGCGTCACGCTGAGTGCCGACATCAAGGCCGATCCGGCGCTCGCCGCGAATTGCCTCGCCGAAGGCCGCAAGTGGATGGACAAGCAGGCCGCGGACGCCGCCAAGGACTACAAGGCGGACAAGGAACTGTTCCGCGACGGCCCTTACACCTATGGCCGCGACTATTCGGTGCGTTCGATCGTCGCCGATCGCTATGTCAGCGTGCTGCGCAACGACTACATGGACACGCATGGCGCCCATCCCAACCGGACGGTCGACACCATCCTCTGGGACAAGGCCGCCGCCAAGCGCATCTCGATCCGCCCGTTCTTCAACGAGACCGCCGACAACGGTCCGACCATGACCGCGATCAGCAAGGCGATCATCGCCTCGCTGCGGGCAGAGAAGAAGGCGCGCGACGCCGGCGACACTGACGAGTGGTGGCTGAAGAGCGTCGAGCCGAAGCTGCTCGGCATTGGCGCCGTCACGCTCGCGCCCTCGACGCTGGCCGGCAAGAGCTCGGGCCTCACCTTCCACTATCCGCCCTACGCCGTAGGTTCCTATGCCGAGGGCGACTATGTCGCCTTGGTGCCCTGGGAAACGCTGAAGCCCTATCTCAGCACGGAGGGGCAGGCGATCTTCGGCGGCGCGAGGCCGAAGGGGGATGCGGAGGAGAACTAGCTGGCCGGGCCGCGCGCATCCGCTATAACGGGCGCATGTCCTCTCGTTCTCCTTCGCCAAATACCACGGCCTTGGCCGACGATATCAGCGCCGGCAGCCGCGCGGCGCTGGCGCGTGCGATCACCTTGGTCGAGAGCCGCCGCGCCGACCACCAGGCCGCCGCGCGGGAGCTGGTGCAGGCGCTGCTGCCACGGACGGGGCACGCGATCCGGGTCGGCATCACCGGCTCGCCCGGCGTCGGCAAGTCCACCACGATCGATGCGCTCGGCATGTATCTGATCGAACAGGGCCACAAGGTCGCGGTGCTCGCGGTCGACCCCTCGTCGGCGCGCACCGGCGGTTCGATCCTGGGCGACAAGACGCGGATGGCGCGATTGTCGCATCACGAGCACGCCTTCATCCGCCCCTCGCCATCGTCGGGCACGCTCGGCGGCGTCGCCGCCAAGACGCGCGAGGCGATGCTGCTGTGCGAGGCTGCGGGCTTCGACGTGATCCTGGTCGAGACGGTCGGCATCGGCCAGTCCGAAACCACGGTCTGCGACATGACCGATTTCTTCCTCGCCCTGATGCTGCCCGGCGGCGGCGACGAGCTGCAGGGCATCAAGAAGGGCCTGGTCGAGCTTGCCGACATGATCGCGATCAACAAGGCCGATGGCGACAACGTCAAGCGCGCCAACATCACCGCCGCCGACTATCGCGGCGCATTGCATCTGCTCAGCCCCCGCTCCGAGCACTGGCACCCACCGGTCGTGACCTATTCGGCGATATCAGGCACGGGCATCGCCGAGCTGTGGCAGAAGGTCCTGGATCATCGCAAGGCGATGATCGCCTCCGGGGAGTTCGCCGCGCGGCGGCGCGACCAGCAGGTGAAATGGATGTGGACCATGCTGGAGCAGCGGCTGATGGCGCGGCTGCGCACCGATCCGTCCGTCCGCGCGAAAGTGAAGAAGCTGGAGACCGACGTCGCCGAGGGCCGCGTCGCGCCGGCGCTCGCCGCCGAGCAGCTCGCGGAGATGCTGACATGAGCGAGCGGCCGCGCATCCTGATCACCGGATTCGGCCCGTTTCCCGGCGCGCCGTCCAATCCGACCATGCCGCTGGTGAAGCGGCTGTCGGAGCTGCGGCGGCCGGCGCTGGATGACGTCGCCATCAGCAGCCACATTTTTCACGTGACCTATGCGACCGTGGATCGCGAGCTGCCCGCCCTGATCGCCGAGCGGCGCCCGCATGCGCTCCTGATGTTCGGCCTCGCCGGGCGAACATCATACCTGCGCATCGAGACCCGCGCGCGCAATGCGATCACCACGACCTTCCCCGATGCCGATCGCCACGTCGCGCGCAAGGGCGTGATCGCGCCGGGCGCACATCCGGCGACGTTCGGTCCGCACATGGCGCGGCTGCTGCGCGCGGCGCGCGCCACCGGCATCGATGCCCGGGCCTCGCGCGATGCCGGCAGCTATCTCTGCAACTATCTGAGCTGGCGCGCGATCGAGGCGACCAAGGCCGCCGAAGGGCCGCGGGTCGCCGCCTTCATCCACATTCCTCCCTTGCCGCGTGCCGGCTCGGCGTTGCCGCACGGCAGTTCGCGCATCACGCTGGAGGGGCTGGTCGATGCCGGCGAAGCCATGCTGATGGAGCTGGTCAAGCTCGTGCGACAGGCGACCTGTCGCACGAGCTGACGTCGATAGTGGTATGACCGTATGACCGCTGACCGTCAGCGCTGTGTCAGATGCTCCAACGGCGCCGACCGCCAAATCCCCCGCCGATCAGGCGCAGCAGGAGCAGCAGGAGCAGCAGGACCACGGCGCCGATGAAGGCGTTAATGATCGCGGCGACCAGTCCGACGCCCAGATGGATTCCGAGCTGCGGCAACAGCCAGTTGCCGATGAAGGCGCCGACGAGACCGACGACCAGGTCGCCGATCAGGCCGAAACCGCCGCCCTCCATGACGCGGCCCGCGAGCCACCCGGCGACGATGCCGACGAACAGAATAACCAGTAGACTCTCATTGGACAGATGCATGACCCTCTCCTCGCCGATCCATTGCCGGAACAATGTCCGCGAGTCCCATTGGTTCCCTCGGGAGAGGCTCACCGGTTCGACGGGCAACCCATAGCCGGCGGCGATCTGACGTGAAGATTTAACCCTACCGCCAACAATCCCGGGCGCAGGCGCTCATCCTCAGCATCAGCATTGAGACTTTCAGCTTAAGTCGTGGCCGCACATCATCTTTTGCGCGAGACGCTGACCATGGATGTCAATCGCCGCCGCATTCTGGCTGGATCGGCTGCCGGCGCCGCCGGGGCATTGGCCCTGCCGGCGGATGCCGCACAGGCCGCCCCCTTGATCTCCGCGCTGGGGCGCGACGCCACACAGTATGGCGTCAAGCCCAACAGTCCCGACGACCAGACCCGCGCGCTGCAGCGTGCGATCGACGAGGCCGCCCGCGCGCAGGCGCCGCTGGCGCTGCCGCCAGGCACCTATAGGACCTCGATGCTGCGCCTCGCCAGGGGCAGCCACTTGGTCGGCGTCCGCGGCGCCACCAAGCTCGTCTTCACCGGCGGCGGCCCGTCGATGCTGTCAGCAGAAGGCGCTGACGGCATCGGCGTCAGCGGCATCGCGCTCGACGGCGGCGGCATCGCCCTGCCCCAGCGCCGCGGCCTGCTCCATGTCGCCGCTAGCCGCGACGCCCGTATCTCCGATTGCGAGATCACCCGCTCCGGCGGCAGCGGCATCTGGCTCGAGCAGGTCTCGGGCGACGTCAGCGGCAACGTGATCACCGACATCGCGGTCACCGCCATCGTGTCGTTCGACGCGCTCGGCCTGATCGTGTCGCGCAACACCATCAACGGCACAAGCGACAACGGCATCGAGATCCTGCGCACCGCGATCGGCGACGACGGCACGATGGTGCTCGACAATCGGATCGAGGACATCAAGGCTGGCCCCGGCGGCTCGGGCCAGTACGGCAACGCCATCAACGCCTTTCGCGCCGGCAACGTCATCATCAGCGGCAACCGCATCAGGAACTGCGACTACTCGGCAGTGCGCGGCAACTCCGCCTCGAACATCCAGATCACGGGCAACAGCGTCACCGACGTGCGCGAGGTCGCGCTCTATTCGGAATTCGCGTTCGAAGGCGCCGTGATCAGCGGCAACACGGTGGATGGCGCGGCGTTCGGCGTCTCCGTCTGCAACTTCAACGAGGGCGGCCGCATCGCGGTCGTCAGCGGCAACATCATCCGCAACCTGATTCCGAAGCGGCCGATCGGCACCGCGCCCGACGACGATGCCGGAATCGGCATCTATGTCGAGGCGGACTCCTCGGTGACCGGGAATGTGGTCGAGAATGCCCCGTCCTACGGCATCGTCGCCGGCTGGGGCCGCTATCTCAGGGATGTCGTGATCTCCGGCAACGTCATCCGCAACGCGCTGGCGGGCGTCGGCGTGTCCGTCGTTCCGGGCGCGGGCACGGCGCTTGTGAGCAACAACATGATCTCGGGCACGCCCCGTGGCGCCGTGATCGGGCTCGATCACGTCAAGCCGGTGACATCGGACCTGACGCGCGACGGGACGCAAGGTTATGCGCAGCTCTTGGTCAGCGGCAACGCGGTGCGACGAAGCTGAGCCGCCGCTTCAAATCGGCCGAGCGCTCGGCCTCACTTGTGTGATCGCGACGCCGGTGATCGCCAGCAGCCCGCCCGCAATCAGCTTCGGTGTCATCCGCTCGTCCAGGAACAATACGCTCGAGATCAAGGCGAACACCGGAAGCAGCAGGCTGAACGGTGCGACGCGGCTCATGGAGTAGCGGGCGATCAACCAGAACCAGACGCCAAACCCGACAATTCCGCCGATGAAGACCGTGTAGGCGAGCGCCAGCCATCCGCGTTCATCCGCCGCGGCAAGGCTCGCCACCTGGCCATATTCGAGGAACGACGACATGACCATGACTTGCGGCACGGTGAGCAGCGATGACCATCCCATCAGCATCAGCGGTTCAAAAGGGCCGTAGCGCTTGGTCAGGACGTTGGACACCGCGAATGCGAAGGCTGCGCCAACCACCAGCAGCAGCGGGAGCACGTTTGCCGTCAGACCCGGCTCGGCCGCCAGCACGACCACGCCGGCGAATGCAAGCCCTACTCCAGCGCATGTGGAGAGGGACGGCTTCTCCGCCAGCAGCGGCCACGCCAACAGGACGGTGAAGGGCGTGGCGAGTTGATAGGCGACGGCAGACATGCTTCCCGAGCCGAGCCCAAGACCAACATAGAACAGCCCGAAGTTCAGGCCGCCCAGGAAAACGGAAATGACTGCGATGTGACCGAGCTGTTGACGCGTCGGCCTTTTGACGAACGGAACGAGCAGCAGCGCGATGGCCAGAAATCGAAGCGCGAGAAAGAACAGCGGCGGAAACTCCGTCACCCCCACTTTGATGACGACGAACTGGTAACCCCACAGCAAGGGAACGGCCACCGAGCAGAGAATCTGGACGATGGTCATGGCATTCTCCATTTAAGGACTGATCGGTCCAGATATAGGCGACTCGAAAGCAAGGCGCTCAACGGTCTCTATCGAATGAAGCGGTCGAGAAGCGCGTCAACGGTGGCTTGCGATGTGATCGGCGTCGGCCCCGTCTTGCCGACCACGCGCAGCCCCTCAACGAAACAGACGAGAATTCGCGCGGCACTCGAAGGTTCGACACCCTCGGCCAGCTTGCCCGCCATCTTCGCGCGGGACAGTGCATCCGCCACCCGGACCTCCATGGCCTTGAAGAAACTCGCGATGCGCCGACCAACTTCGGCGTCCTGGCCAGCAAGCTCCATGGCTGTCGCCACCAGCAGGCAGCCGCGCCGACCCTTGGCCCCGCAGGTGCGGTCGACGTAGCCGGCAAGATAGGCCCGCAGGCCGTCGACCGGCTCCCTGCTTGGGTCGAGCTCGGTATCCATCCGGGCCAGGGCATCGGCGATGTAACGGTCAAGCGCGAGCAGGAACAGCGAGTGTTTGTCACCGAACGCGGCGTAGAGGCTGCCACGCGAGAGCTTCGTCGCCTGAAGAAGATCAGGCAGCGCCGTCGCGTGATAGCCACGCGACCAAAACACACCCATTGCCCGCTCGACAGCGGCGTCCATGTCGAAACTTCGCGGGCGCCCACGCGGCAACTGCATCGGAGTCTGGCGGCTCATCACCGATATATGGACCATTCGGTCTTGAAATCAAGTGACCAGATTGAGGGCGGCTTGCGGCCCCCTTGGCTGCGATGCGGTTTGGGTCTGGAGCTCGCCCTGCGCCTAGAACGCGACCGCCAGCGCGGGATAGCGGCGCTCGATGGCGTCGAGATCGACCACCGGCTCGTCATACTCGGCGTCGGATTGAATGCCGATGCTCAAAGCCTGCTCCAGGGCGAACATGTCGATGCGGGGCGGCTCCGGCGCGATGGCATCTTCGGACACATAGTCGGGTTCGATGACGTCGTCCGGTTCCAGATCATTCGCCGCCAGCTCGATCTCGGGCTCGACGATGATCTCGGACTCCGCAAGGATGGTTTCGAGCGAGGGCGGAAGCGCGATGGGGCGCCGCTCGATGGGATGATTCTCGTGGAGACGGAGTTTGATCGGCTCCGGCTCGGCGGGGCGCACGGGAGCGGGTGGCGCAGCCACCATCGCAGCCGGCCGCTGGCTCGGCACGATGCTCACCTGCTCGGGCTCGGCGCGGGATAGCGCCTGCCAGGTCTGCACCGCGGCCTTGGCGTGCCGGATATCGTCGAGGAGCGACTGCTCGGTGTAGTAGCGGCGCCAGCGGCCGCTCTGGAACAGCTCGGTCAGATGGTCCAGGCGCCTTTCGGCAAGCGCGCACCAGCGCGCAGCCAGTTCGCGGCTGCAAGTCACGTCCGGTCGATGTGTCATGGGGGAGCCCGTGAGATAAGGGGACGGACGCACTCGGCACGAATCAACGCAACGTGACGTGAATATTTTGTGGAAAAGGTTAACAAAGTCTAGCTAATGCCATGTTGTTTGGCGGCCAAACCGTAGTCGTGCGGAAATTTTCTCCGTGTTTTTTCGGAATCCGGCCTAGTGCAGCCACGCGAGCGCGGCCAACGACATCGCCTGACAACCCGAAGATGTGCCCATCGGGCGGGCGAACACTGCCGGATATCAATATCGCCGGGATTTGACCTGGCCCAGAAATGGAAGACCCGTCCGGGGGGACAACCGGACGGGTCGAGCCATATGGGCGCTTGGGGTGGATGGGCGCTCGCGCCGTATATAGCCTTGGGGAGGGGATCACCGCTCCCACATGCTTTCTGTCGTGACCGCCCCGCTGCACGTTCAAAACGAGCGGGAGAATTTCGGAACGTTCACGAAAACGTTGGCGTCATTGCTGCGCCGGCCGAAGCGTGTCGCCGGCTGGAGATGCCTCGGTCACCGCGGCCGGCGCCGGACGCAACTCGCGGGCCGCCGCGGGCTCCGTTTGCAGCCCCGCGGAAGGCACAGCAGCAGCAGGCGCATCCTGCGGCGAGACCACGGCCTGGACCGCCGCCAACGCATCCGCCTCCCCTGCCCCGAACAGATCGTCGCGTCCGGGGGTCCCGAGATCGCGCGCGGTCCCGGTCAGCACGGTCCGCACCGTTTCCGGCTTCAACGCCGGATTGCGCTCCAGCACCAGCGCCGCAAGCCCGCTGACATAGGCCGCGGAAAACGAGGTGCCCGAGATGATCTGATATTTTCCGTCCGGCGCCGGCAGGAAGATCTCGGCGCCGGGCGCGGCCAGCGCGATGTAATTGCCGCGGTTCGACGCCGGCAGCAACTGATCCCTGTCATCGGTCGCACTGACGGCGATGACGTTCGGATTGCCCGCAGGATACAGCGGCGGCGACTTGGCCCCGGCATTGCCGGCCGCGGCGACCATCACGACGCCCTTGGAAGCGACGGCCGCGATCGCGCGCTCGATCACCGCATCTTTCGGGCCGGCGAAGCTCATGTTGACGATCTGCGCGCCGTGCAGGGCCGCGTAGTCCAGCGCCTTCAGGATCACATAGGAGCTGCTCTCCGGCCCGCCGCCTTTCTTGGCCATGCCGAAGGCGCGGATGGCGATGATGCGTGCATAGGGCGCGCTGCCCATCAACCGCTTGTGCGACACGATCACGCCGGCGATGCCGGTGCCGTGCGCATGCGGCCCCTCGTCACCGCCGAGCGCGTCGAATGCGTCGAACGAGGCGTCGGCGAATTCCGGGTGCTTGAGATCGATCCCGGAATCGATCACTGCGATGGTGACATTGGAGCCCTGGGCCAGCCTGTGCGCTTCCGGCAGCCGCAGCTTCGCCAGCGCGTATTGCGCCGGATCGCCCTCGACAGGCGGCGCACTCTGCTGCTGCAGCGTATAGCGGTAGTTCGGCTGCACCGAACGCACCCTGGCATCTGCCGCGAGCGCACGGCTGACCGCCTGCACCGAGCGGCGATCGGTGATCCTGAACAGACCGATGGTGGCGCCGATCAGCGGAAAGCGCTGCGAGCTGATGCGCTGCAGGCCATGGCGGCGCGCCAGCGCGTCGGCCTGGTCGATCGAGAGACCGTCATCGATCTCGGCGACGATCTCGTTGGCGACGGTCCGCGGGTCGACCGCGGCCGCAGCTTTCGGCTCGCCGCGCTGCGTCACCTTGGCGGACCTGCCTTTGTCCAATCTTCCTTGGGACCGCCGGCCCTGCCCGTCCCCCGTCACCGACCGGCGGTCGAGACATTCACCCGACACGCTGCGATCCGCCGGGTTGCAGGACGCCTGCAGGTTCGGTGCAAATCGCGCATTGGGCAAGGTCGGGCGCAAGGCCATCCCGGTCGGCGGCGGCACACGCATCGCGGTGCCCGGGTTGATGCTCGGCACCCGGCTCGGGATGTTGATGTTGGGCGAACGCATCATCGCCTGGGCATGGGCACTGAGGTCGCCACCGGCGAAAGCAGGCATTGCGACGACAATCAGTATCGCGACCGATCTGGCGAACTGTAGCGGCGAAGTGGACGACATGGAGCCTCCGAATGACGTTCGGACGGCGCGGGCCTATTGCGCGGCCACCGCGAGGCTGACGATCTTCTCTCGCGCCAGACGGCCGATCAGGCTGTCGGCCTCGGCCTTCGACAGCGGCCGATCGCCGAGTTGCAGCTTGAACAGGCCGCCTCTGGCGCCCTCGACGATCAACGCCTGGTAGCTGTCGAGCAACGCGGAGATGTCGGCCATGCGCGCATCCGGCGCGAACCGCACCAGCGCATAGGCGGGCGCGGTCGATCCGGCGACCTGCGATCCAAGGCCGCGGATCAGCGGAGCGGCCGGGGCCGGTGCTTCGGCCATCCGCGAACGCGTCATGCTCTCGGGCGTCCGCTCCGCCGGGGCTGGCGCAGCAGCGCTCGGTGGCGGCGGCGGCGCGGCCATCGGTTTGCTCGCGGGCTCGGGAGCTGCGTTCTTGTCCTCGACCGAGGCGGTCTGATAGGTCGCGGTCTGCGAGCGCATCAGCACGGCGCCGATCACGCCGGCCTGCGCCAGTACCAGAAGCGCGCCGAGGCTGACGGTCCACGCCAAGGTCTGCGGCGACAAGCTGTCGAAGAAATCCATCAGCCGCGCGCTGAAGCCGCGCGGCGCGGCAGGCTTCTGCACCGGATCCGCCTCGATCGCCGCGAACAGCTTCTGCATCGCGCGCATCGAGGGCGCGCCGAGGCTTTCGTTCAGCGCGATGGTCTCGGCATATTCCTTCTGGATCTCCGCATATTGCCTGGCGAGATCGGCGTCGTGGGCAAGCACCTCCTCGACCCGGCGCATGTCGCGCGCGTTCAGGGTGCCGGCGGCGTACCACGGCAGCAGGAGTTCGATCTCTCCGGGCTCTTGCTCCAGCATCTTGCTCAAAGCCATCATGGCCAGCCTCTTTCAATGCCGGCCGCTTTCAGGAGTTCGGCCAATTTCTTGCGCGCATAGAACAGGCGCGTCTTGACGGTGTTTTCCGGAATTCCGACGATCTCGGCCACCTCCTCCACGGACTTCTCGTGGTAGTAGACGAGATCGACGATCTCCCGGTGATCAGGCGAAAGCGCCGTCAGGCACTTGCGCAATGCTTCGCCGGTATTCTTCTTCTGGACCGCGACCTCCGGATCGTCGGAGGTATCCTCGATCGCGTTCGCGGCCTCGTCTTCCAGCTCAACGTCCTTCCGGCGCCGAAGTGCCGACAGGGCCTTGAACCGCGTGATCGCCAGGAGCCAGGTGGAGACGGCAGAACGGCCTTCGAACTTGCCGGCCTGACGCCACACGTCGAGAAAGACCTCGCTGATGAGGTCTTCCGCGACCTGCTCGTCCCGCACGAGCCGGAGCCCGAAACGGTACACCCTGACATGGTGCCGTCCGTACAGCACCTGCATGGCGAGCCGGTCGCCTTGAGCGATCCGGGCAATCAGGGTTTCATCTGACGCCGCTGCTGTCACGCTCAATGGCCGTCTCGCAAGATTGGTCTGGAGGATTGACGTCGCGGTTCGAATACAACCGCAAAAATCTTCAAAATACCGGAAAGATACGTCCCGAAATGTGAGTTGGCGCACAGACTTGCAGATTTCGCTGCAGCGCCCAGGTCGATCGCGACCAACGGGTTCCCGCCTACCATGTTCCGCCCGTTCCCGCCAACTGCGCGTCCTGAAAGCCGTAGATTCCCCGTCGCAGCACGACGCCGGCGGCCTCTTCGTCCATGCCCATAGATACCAAAGTTAAATGCTTTCCCACGTAGATTTTGAGCCAACGACGAAGAATCGCGAGCACATGGGCACGACGGCACCGCCTTTTCCCAGTCCGAATGTCGCTGAGGCCGGGGACGCGCAGCCGTCTCCGTCCAGCGACCTGCGCGCGCGTCGTGCCGGGCGGCGCCGGCAGATGCTGGCGCTGGTCGCAGGATGCTACCTGATCGACGCCGTCATCCTGCTGATCTACGCCAAGGCGGGCACCGTCCCGGTCACGATCGCGCCAGCCTACGCAGCGATCGGCGTTCTCACCGTCGCGCTGTGGACCGCTTTGTCGGAGAGCGGCTTCAACGACCGTTTCCGCGACCACTACCTCGTGGTGCCGCAATCGCTCGCCAGCATGATGATCACGGTCGCGTTCTGCTACATCGCGCCCGAAGTCAGCATCCTGTTCCTGTGCACGCTGTACATCGTCGTCGCCTTCGCCTCGCTGCGCGCGACGCCGCGCCAGAGCGCGATCTGCTGGACGTTCCTCGCGATCGGGCTGGCGGGATTGTTCCTGCTCACCGACAAGCCGCTCGGCATGCCGCACGACAGCGGCCTCGAGCGGCTCGCGACGCTCCTGGTCTTCCTCCTCACCATCGCCGGCTGCATGTTCCTCGGCATCTTCTCCAGCGCGCTGCGCGAGACGCTTTACCAGCGCGGACAGAAGCTCAAGGAAGCCTATCGCCGCATCGAGGAGCTGGCCGAGATCGACGAGCTCACCGGCGCGCTGAACCGGCGCTCGATCATGGATGTGCTGGACGAGGAGATGGCGCAGGCGCGGCAGGGCGGCCAGCCCTGCTCGGTCGTGCTGATCGATCTCGACTGGTTCAAGCGCATCAACGACACGCATGGTCATCCGACCGGCGACGACGTTCTGCGCACCTTCGCCATCACGATCTTCGCCAACATTCGCGGCAGCGACCGCTTCGGCCGCTACGGCGGCGAGGAATTCCTGCTGGTGCTGCCGGGCGCGCCGGCGGACGCCGCCGCGCGGCTCGCCGAACGATTGCGCCAGATCATCGCCGGCCTCGACTGGAGTGCGTTCTCGACCGGCCTGCAGGTCACGTTCTCGGCCGGCGTGGCCGCCCCGCGCGGCGACGAGACCGCCGATTCGCTGCTCGCCCGGGCCGATCGGGCGCTCTACGACTCGAAGGCGCAGGGCCGCAATCGCGTCACCAGCGCCTGAGCCATCCCGGCATGCCCCCGAAACCCACCCCGAACGAAAGCCTGCTCGACGAGCTCGAGGACACGCTCGCGCACGGCACCGTCGCGCGGCGGGTCGAGACCCTGCGCAAGGTGACGGACCTGCTCGTCGACGGCGCGACGGACTTCGCCGATGACCAGGTCGCGCTGTTCGACGACGTATTCGAATGCCTGATCGACCACATCGAGATCTCGGCCCGCGCCCTGCTCGCGCGCCGGCTTGCGCCGCTTGCGTCGGCGCCGCCGCGGACGCTGCACCGGCTGGCCGATGACGACGCCATCGATGTCGCAGGCCCCGTGCTGTCGAAGTCGGAACGGATCGATGAGGCCGCGCTGATCCGCACAGCCGAGACCAAGAGCCAGGCGCATCTGCTCGCGATCTCGCTCCGGCGCGTGCTCAGCCACGCCGTCACCGACATCCTGCTCAGGCGCGGCAACGACGAGGTCGTTCACAGCACCGTCAGCAATCCCGGCGCCGACGTCTCGGGGACCAGCCTCGACACGCTGGTCGATCGCGCCGCGCTGGACGAAAACCTCGCCGCGTGCCTCGCCATGCGGCCCAATCTGCCGCGCCACCTCTATCTGAAGCTGGTCGCCAAGGCGTCTGCCACGGTCCGCACGCGGCTCGAGGCGGCAAATCCGAAGCTCGCGCAGGAGGTTTCCTCGGCGGTGCGCATGGCGGGCCGGCGGGCGCGATCGAGCGCGGTGGCGCTGACCAGCCAGACCGAGATCGCGCACGCGCTGGTGCGCTCGCTGCATGCCGAGGGCCGGCTCGACGACCGTCTCGTCGTGCAGTTCACCGAGCAGCGCAAGTTCGACGAGGCCAATGCCGCCGTCGCGGCCATGGCCAACGTGCCGGTCGCGGTCGCCGAAAGCATCATGATCGAAAGCCGCGCCGAGGGCGTGATGATCCTTGCCAAGGTCGCAGGGCTGTCCTGGCCGACGGTGAAGTCGATCATCCTGATGCGCGATGAGCTCGCCACCACCGCGCCGGCCGATCTCGACGCCTGCAAGGCGACCTATGAGCGGCTCCGGCGGTCCACCGCGCAGCAGGTGCTGCGCTTCCACCGCGTGCAGGACGCCGCGGCGCCGATGCAGGCGTAGTCGCGACCTCGCTCGTCGCGCAGCCCCCTCAATAGCGCAGGACCCTTGCGCCGATGAGCGCGCCGAGCCCGGCCACGATCAGCGCGGCCACCGTGTACCAGGTGGCCACGAACAGCGGCGAATCGTCGGTGCAATGCGCGGCATAGAGCGTCGCGGCGATGCCCGCCGCGACCAGCCCGGCGATCGCGCCCGTCATCGCCGGACGCGACGGCGCGCCATGGCGCAGGCCGAACAGCGCGGCGGCCAGCAGCGGCAGCGACAGCACGGGAATGGCGCTCATGCACACCATCGAATTGTGGCCAACCAGCCGCGCCATCATCGGCGTGCGCTGCGGCAGCATCATCTCCGCCGCCATGCCGCCGATGAGGACGACGATCGGCGCGATCAGCAGCCAGCTCCAGCCCTGCAGCGAGGCTTCGGGGCGCGACAGATGCAGGCCGATGATCAGCGCCGGGATCGCCAGCGCCGTGGTGACGACGAACTTCAGGTCGAAGAACGGATTGCGCACCGCGAGCCAGATGTCCGGCCGGACGCCGAGGCCGATGAGCAGCATCGCGGTCGATACCGGCGTCGCCGCCATCAGGGCCAGCGCCAGCACGATGCCGACCGGCTGCGCGCGCTGCGCATTGTCGGCCGCGAGGGTGCGGATGAGCTGATCGGTGTCCATGGTCAGGTATCCCGTAGCTTGGCCGTGAGGCTTGCGAGCGCCCGGTGCAGCGCCACCCGCACCGCGCCCTCGCTCATCGAAAACTTCTCTGCGGTCTGCTTGATCGAGGCGGCCTCGACCGCGATCGACTGCAGCACGTCGCGCTGGCGCTGCGGCAACGTCTTCAGCTGCGCCTCGACCTCGCTGGCCGAGACGGTGGGCGCCGCCGGCGCGTCGGCCAGCGTCTCCGAAAAATCGTCGATGTCGACGAACACCCGCCGGCCGCGCCGGCGCAGCATGTCGATCAGCTTGTTGCGCGCGATCGCGAACAGCCAGGGCGCGAACGGCGCGTCGACGTCCCAGGTGTGCCGCTTCAGGTGAACCGCCAACAGAATTTCCTGCACGATGTCCTCGGCCTGGTCGGGGGGCTGGCCGGCGCGCGCCAACCCCCGCCGTGATGCTGCGCGCAACACCGGCGTGATCGCCCTCAGCAGGCGATGATAGGCCTCGTCGTCACCGGCGACGGCCTGGCGCATCCAGCCCGTCCACTCGTCGTCACGCTCGCGCAACTCCGCTCCACCCCCAGCAATTCGCCCGAAACACTCAGTTTGTTACTCTCGCTCCATCCTCATCACTAATTCGTGATGAAGACATTGGCCTCGGAACCATCCGAGTTACGCCACACCGAGAGCACGCCACCGGGCAAGTCTTGGAACCGCTCCATAGCACCGAATCGCGAGGTGCATGATCGGGTTTGATGGGCCGCTCGCAAAGTGCGGCGGCGCCCAGCTTTTGCCGTGAGCGGCAGGAAGATACCCATTTTCTGCCCCGTTCTCGACATCTGTCGGGGTCTCACTCCGGCTTGGGCTGGCGGGATGGGGAGAAGGCCGACGATGACGATCCAAGCCAGTGGACGTTCAGCATTGATCATTGCCGCCGCGTTCGTTCTGGGCCTCGTTGGCACTGGATTCGCGCGCGCGGCCGAACAGCAGAGCTACAGTCCGTTCTTGCCGGTGGGGTCCGAGAGCGCTCCGGCGGCGAAGCAGGACGGCTTCCCGGCGCCGCTGCCGGCCGAAGCCCAGGCTCAGGCCGCACCTGCGGCGCAAGCGGCCGACGCCGCGCCGAGCGATGCGCCGGCGGCCTCGGACGTCACCGTGAACATGGTCACGGTCAGCAATGACGACAGCTCCGGCTGGGACAAGGCCTCGATCATCGGCAAGATCTTCATCGCCTGCGGCACCCTGCTCACCCTGGGCTCGGCGGCGCGGATGTTCATGATCTGAGGCGCAGCGCGGCGCCGCACCTACTTGATGCGCATCGATCCAGCGGGCACATTGCCCGCTGTTTTGATTTCTCGGGGTGGGATCATGAGCGTCTACGAGCACATCATCGTCGAAGGCCAAGGCGCGGTCGGTGTCATCACCCTGAACCGGCCGAAGATGCTCAACGCGCTGTCGTTCGGCGTCTTCCGCGAGATCGCCGCCGCCGTGGATGATCTCGAGGCCGACGACGCCATCGGCTGCATCGTGATCACCGGCAGCGAGAAAGCGTTCGCCGCCGGCGCCGACATCAAGGAGATGCAGCCGAAGAGCTTCATCGACATGTTCTCGAGCGACTTCACCGCGATCGGCGGCGACCGCGTCGCGCGCTGCCGCAAGCCGACCATTGCCGCGGTCGCGGGCTACGCGCTCGGCGGCGGCTGCGAGCTTGCGATGATGTGCGACTTCATCATCGCCGCCGATACCGCGAAATTCGGCCAGCCCGAGATCACGCTCGGCACCATTCCGGGCATCGGCGGCACCCAGCGCCTGACGCGCGCGATCGGCAAGGCCAAGGCGATGGACCTCTGCCTCACCGGCCGCATGATGGATGCGGCCGAGGCCGAACGCTCCGGCCTCGTCAGCCGCATCGTGCCGGCCGACAGGCTGATGGACGAGGTGATGGCTGCGGCCGAGAAGATCGCGGCGATGTCGCGCCCGGCGGCGGCGATGGCCAAGGAGGCCGTCAACCGCGCCTTCGAGACCCCGCTCTCCGAAGGCATGAATGTCGAGCGCAACCTGTTCCACGCCACCTTCGCGCTGGAGGACCGCGCCGAGGGCATGGCTGCCTTCATCGAGAAGCGCAAGCCGGTGAACAAGAACCGGTGAGATTGCTGCGGGTCACTCGCAGCTGAACGAATCGATCTGCCTCTGATGTCCACGGGTGCCCCTCACCCGCCTACCGAGCGCGTATCCGTGCGGCCATGTCGCAGCACTGCGACAAACGGTCTGTGGCGAGCACGACACAACAAACCATGGAAAAGCCTGCCGGATTCCACATCCGCGGTTTGTGTGTGGCCGCCATCCGCCCTAAACAGGTAAACAACTGGTTAAGACAGTGGGACGCGGCGGAGTCGGATGGTGGGTCGAGCCAAGGAATTTGGCGTCGGCGAGGTGCGTGCGCGAAGGATCGGCCTCGGCCTGACCCTCGCGGCCAGCCTCGTCGTCTGCTCGCCTGTGCGCGCCGAGGATCTCGCGGCCGCGCTCGCGAAAGCCTATCAGACCAACCCGGCGCTCAATGCCGAGCGCGCGCGCCAGCGCGCCACCGACGAGAACGTGCCGCAGGCGCTGGCCGGCTATCGTCCGCAACTGATCGCGAGCCTCGGCGCCGGCCTGCAGGCCGTGCGCAACCTGCTCCCCAACAACACGATCCAGACCGCGACATTGAAGCCCTGGACCATCGGCGTGACCGTCACGCAGACGCTGTTCAACGGCTTCCGCACCGCCAACAGCGTGCGCATGGCGGAGCTGCAGGTGCAGTCCGGCCGCGAGGCGCTGCGCAATGTCGGCCAGGGCGTGCTGCTCGACGCCGTCACCGCCTACACCAACGTGCTCGCCAACCAGTCGCTGGTCGAGGCACAACGCTCCAACGTCGCCTTCCTGCGCGAGACGCTCTCCGTCACGCAGCGCCGCCTCAATGCCGGCGACGTCACGCCGACCGACGCCTCGCAGGCCGAGGCGCGGCTGTCGCGCGGCCTGTCCGATCTCAACGCCGCCGAGGTCAACCTCGCCATCAGCCAGGCGACCTATGCCCAGGTCATCGGCATGGCGCCAGGCCAGCTGCGCGCGGCCGACCCGATCGATCGCCTGCTGCCGCGCAGCCGCGAGGACGCGATTGCGCTCGGCAACAAGGAAAATCCGGCCGTGGCTGCGGCGAGCTTCGACGTCGACGCGGCCTCGACCTCGATCAAGGTCGCCGAGGGCGCGCTGCTGCCGAGCGTGACCCTGCAGGGCGGTGTCAGCCGCAGCCGCGATTCGGATCAGACGCTGGGCACCTTCGGCACCGACCAGGCCTCGATCGTCGGCAGCGTCACCGCGCCGATCTATGACGGCGGCACGGCGGCGTCGCAGACCCGCCAGAGCAAGGAGCTCGCGGCGCAGAGCCGCCTCGTGCTCGACCAGGTCCGCAACCAGGCGCGCACCGCGGTGGTCAGCGCCTGGGTCGCCAATGAAGGCGCCAAGGTCGCCGTCAGCGCCTCCGAGGCCGAGGTGAAGGCCGCCACCGTCGCGCTGCAAGGCGTCTCGCGCGAGGCCCAGGGCGGCCAGCGCACGACCGTCGACGTGCTGAACTCGCAGGCCGACCTGATCCAGGCCAAGGCGCGGCTGATCGGCGCCCAGCGCGACCGCGTCATCGCCTCCTACACGCTGCTCAGCGCGATCGGCCGGCTCGACGTCAAGAACCTCAACCTGAACACGCCGGACTATCTGCCCGAGGTTCACTACCACCAGGTGCGCGACGCCTGGCACGGCCTGCGCACGCCCTCGGGGCAGTAGCGCGCGACGAGACCCGCGCGAGCGCCGGCCTCATCCCATCCTGTCGATACGCCGTATGACATAAGCCGAAGATACTAATAGGCCTTGGGATCGCCGCTGTCGCTCGGATGCGCGAACGCCTTCTGCAGCGCGGATGTCATCGGGAAGTTGAAGTTGACGCCTTTCGGCGGCACCGGCGCCATGAACCATTTGGCGTACAAGGCCGCGATCTCCGGGCTCGTATAGAGCTTCGTGGCGGCGCGGTCGACGACGGCCTTGAAGGCCGGATCGTCCTTGCGCAGCATGATCCCATAGGGCTCCGGCATCGAGAACTGATCGGTCGAGATCACGAAGTCCGACGGCGTCTTCGCGCTGGCCACCAGGCCCGCGAGCAGGATGTCGTCCATCACATAGGCGTCGGCGCGACCGTTCTCGACCATCAGAAAACCTTCGGCATTGTCCTTGGCCGTCAGCACGTTCATGCCGAGCTGGCGCGCCGTGTTGGCCTCGAAGAGCTGCTTGATGTTGGTGGTACCCGATGTCGAGGCGACGGTCTTGCCCTTGAGGTCGTCGATGGTCTTGAGGCCGCTCGCGGCCTTGGCGACGAAGCGGTTGGCGGTGAGGAAATAGGTCGGCGAGAACGACACCAGCCGCTGGCGCTCGATGTTGTTGGTGGTCGAGGCGCATTCGAGATCGATGGTGCCGTTGGCGATCAGCGGAATGCGGGTCGCCGACGACACCGGCGTGAGCTTCACCTCCAGCCTGTCGAGCGTCAGCGTCGCCTTGATCTCGTCTACGATCCTGTTGCAGATGTCGAGCGCGAAGCCGAGCGGCTTCTGGTTGTCGTCGATGTAGGAGAACGGCAGCGAGGTTTCGCGGTAGCCGATCGTGATCGCGCCGGTCTCCTTGATCTTCTGCAAGGTGCCGGTCAGCTCCTCCGCGAAGGCGGGTGCGGCCAGCACCGCTGCAACCAGAGCGTACGCGACGAGACGTGCCTTCTTCATGGGTTTCTCTTCCCGTTGGATGCGAGTTCCCTCGCAGAAGCAAGGACTGCGCCAGGGAAAGGCGTCTCGTCCACGAGGCCATCGAGGCCTCGTCCGTCAGGCGAACGATGTCCCCCCGGGCTGGCACCCCGCACCGATTCACCGCACAATGCGTGCACGTCAGGACGGAGGCGCGCATGCTGTTCATGGTGATCGAACGTTTCAAGGACCGCGATCCGATCCCGGTCTATCGGCGTGTCCGCAATCCCGGCATCACGTTTCCCGACGGGCTGAAATATCTCGGCAGCTGGATCGAACCCAATTTCGACCGCTGCTTCCAATTGATGGAATGCGACGACGCCCGATTGCTGCAGCAATGGATTCTCTCCAATGCTCGCGACACCGGCATGACGTTCGAGATCGTGCCGGTGGTGACGAGCGCTGAGACGCGCGAGGTTGTGGCGCCGTTTCTGGACGAGGCGTGAACGGCGGAGAAGTCCGCGTAAGGTGGGCAAAGCAGCAGGCGGCTGCGTGCACGCCGTTTTTCCACGAACTCATCAGCAGGATGATGGGCACGGCGCCACGATGATCTCGAACGTGGAGACAGCGCGGCTGCGCCTTTGCGCACCCTACTGAATGCCCTACCCATCGAACGAAAACAGCTCGATCGGATCGTTGAATCCGCGCACCGGGAATTCGCCGACGCGCTCCAGCGCGAACGGGCCTTCGACGAGCTCGGCGAAATCGCGCGACAGCAGCACCGGCCGGCCCACCTGCTTGGTCAGCGCCTCCATGCGCGAGGCCATGTTGACCGCGGGGCCGATGACGGTGAAATCCAGCCGGGTGCGCGAGCCGATATTGCCGTACATGACGTCGCCGACATGGACACCGATGCCGTAGTTCAGCGGCGCGCGGCCGGTCTCGCCGTTGCGCGCGTTCAGCTCGGTCATCGCCTTGCGGGCGCCGCTCACGGCGTGCAGCAGGTTGGCGCAGGCAGCGGGCTCGGTGAGCGGAAAGATCGCCAGCAGGCCGTCGCCGATGAACTTCAGGATCTCGCCGCCGTGCTGCGTGATCGGCTCCACCATGGCATCGAAATAGCTGTTGAGCAGATCGATGACGTCGTCGCGCGGCCAGTTGTCGGAGATGCGGGTGAAGTCCCGGAGGTCGCAGATCATGATGGCGGCGCGCACCGTGGTGCCGCTGCCGCGCCGGGTGGCGCCGGCCAGCACCATCTCGCCGGCATGCGGCCCGACATAGGTTTCGAGCAGGGTCCGCGCCAGCCGGTTCTTGATGCGGATCTCGCTGACCAGCGCCAGCACCGGCACGAGCCTGATCAGCGCGTCGATGTGCGCCTGGTCGAAACCGCCGCGCCGGTCGGTCGCGAAGGTGACGATGTGGCGCTTGCCGAGCGTGTGATACATCGGCCATGCGACATAGTCGGTCAGGCCCTGCGCCCGCATCTCGTCATAGATCGCGTGCCGACGGCCGAGCTCGGGGTCGCGCGCGAGGTTCTCGCGGATCTCCTCGACGCCCTCATGGATTTCGCTGGCGGGACTGCCGATATATTCGGAGCGCTCCCGGACGTCGTAGTCGACGCGGGCGATGTCGGCGCCCTGCATGCCGTCGCTCCACAGCATGCGCGCGCCGAGCCACTGCGGATGATTGATCTGGACGTGCAGCGAGGCCCGCTTCACCGGAATGCCGGCGCGCTGCAGCCGGTTGCACATCTGCCCGAAGATGTTGTCGATGAAGCGCTCGTCGCGGGTGCCGTTGGTGAGCCAGTCCACGACCTCGTCGCCCAGGCGTCGGCCGGCAACGGGATGGGTGTCTGTTGCGGTCATGGCGGTCTCCTGGCAGGTCGGCGGCGCGACCCAGGAGATGTCGTGCCGCAATGCGAAAGAGTCAATCGACGTCATCGCATCGCGGCCCACCCGGATGGGCAGGATGCGCCAGCTCCGCATCGGATCGCCGAGACGCCTCGCGCAGATGGGGCGGATGCTGCACACCCGCCCCGTCGGCTCACATCACAGGATCAGAAGTGGACGACCGTCCGCAGGCCGAGCACCACCGCATTGCCGGTCTTCACGCCGGCGGCGTTGAAGCCGCGTCCGCCCGGATTGATGACATACTGGGCGTCGAACTTCAGGTTCATCCAGCCGGTCGCCTGCCAGCCATACCAGGCCTCGATCGGCACCTCGTTGCCGCCGGCATTCGGCGTCAGCGCCGCCGAGTTGACATGCGTCGTGCCGACCGCGAAGCCGACCTCGTCGTCGGGACGGAACGAGAAGGTGCCGGTGTGCTTGACGCCCCAGGAGATCTGGTAGTCCTGATACGAGGTGCGGTGATCGGCGACGCTGGTGTTGAGGAAGGTGTACCAGCCCTGCGCCTTGGGACCCTCGACCGTCAGCCGCTGCAGGATCGATTCATAGAAGCCGTAGCGGCCGCGCTGGCTGCTGAGATTCTGATCTCCCACGCCGGGACCACCGGGGACGACGGCGACGATGCCGGGCAAGCCGCCGTCGATCGTCGACGCGCTGTCATACCAGCCGCCGAAGCGCCAGGTGCCGTTCAGCGGACCGCTCGGCTCCCACACCACTTCCACCGGCACCAGCACGCCCGAGGCGGGAGTGGAGCGCGGAATGCCCGGCGCGAGGTAGACGCCGGCGTCCGACGTCGTCAGATAGTTCGGATTGGCGTCGTAGACGCCGACCGACAGCTTCCATTCCTTGGTGAAGTTGTAGTGCACGACGCCGGCCCACTGGCTCACCGGCCAGTTGTAGATGTAGCCGCCCTGGATGTTGCCCGGCTGGCCGCCGCAGAAGGTCAGGTTGATGAACTCGCACTGGCCGAAGAAGAAGTCGGAGCCGACCGGCAGCCGGCCGCCCTTGAGCACGAGGCGGTCGTCGAACAGCTTCTGCTGATAGTAGAATTCGGTGAGGCGCAGGATGTTGCCGCGGCCGAACACCTCGTTGGTCAGTTGCAGCGCCGGAATGCCGGCCTCGCTGTTGAGATTCTTGCCGAAGCGATCGACCAGCGTCACGCCGATCATGCCGCCCTGGATGCCGGCGAGCTTGGCCATGTCGAACTTGGCTTCGAACCACAATTGCCCGGCATTGGCCGCGGTGTTGCGCGAGCCACCCGACAGATTGGTGACGGCTTCGTCGCCGAGCGTGAGCGCGAGCGAGATGCCTTGCTCCTTCAGCCTGGTCCGGCCGAGATCGCCGAACAGATACGGCCGCGTCCAGAAATCATCGACACCCGCATAGGGAATCGGCGGCGCCTTCATCGGCAGATCGGCCGCGACCGCACCACCGCCACCCAACAAACAAGACAAAGCAACCCCTACGCCGCACATGCGCGCGGTCGTCGCAAACCCACTCATTTTTCCTGCTCCTCGCAGCGTCCCCAGGCTCTGGATGTTGTTCTGTCGCGTCCGGCCCAGAGCCTCCGTCCCGGCACGCGCTTCCCCACGGCTCAATCCCGGCCGCCGCTCATTCGAGGAGCGATTTCGTCAACCTGAGATTGGATGGCAATCCTAGCAAGCACCAGGGCGCCCTTGAATAGTCATATTATATTTGGGAGTCGGTATAACCGTAACTGTGACATGAGTGTCACATCCCGCATTGCGGAATAAGGCTTACGTCAATTCCACCCCGGCGACTCCTGAGGAGCCAATTCCAAGAGCGATCAGATCTGCGCGCGGGCACGCGCGATCCATCCGCGAGCAGGACATCAATCCGGCCGTCGAAATAGCGTTCGGAGTTGATCGCAGCTCCAAGCTCCATCACCTGCGCCGCGGCACGCGCCGCATGCATCACGCCCGCACCGCGCTTCGGAAGGCCGCCACGAGGGCATCGAGCGCCGCGCGCGCCCGGCCATCCCTCACCCGCGTGTGCAGCACGACCGGCAGCCGGGGCAGCTCCGGCAATCCGAGCCTTGCGCCGACATCGACCGCGCCCGATGGCAGCATGCGCGGCGCGAGTGCGGCAACGCCGAGCCCGGCCGTGACGGCCGCGACGACCGCCGCAACGCCGCCGCCGACGAAGATTTCGGCCCAGGACACGCCGGCCGCATCGAGATGCTGCGCGGCCATCGCGCGCACGCCGCACGGCTCGGCCATGGTCGCGACCGGCAACGGCTCGCCCGCGCGCGGCTCCCAATCCGGGCCAGCGAACCAGCCGAACTTCTCCTCGGCCACGAGGTCGCCATCGCTGCGTCCGGCATGCAGGCGGACGATCACCGCCTCGAGCTCGCGCCGGTCGTAGCTCTGCAGCAGGTCGGCCGACGATCCGATGCGGATCTCGACCACGAGATGCGGATCATGGTCGTTCATGCGCGCGATCAGCGCCGGCAGCTCCGGCCCGGCGACATGGTCGCTGATGCCGATGATCAGACGCTGCCGCACGCCGGCGAACACCGCGAGCGCGCGGTCGTGCGCTGCCAGCAGCTGACGGGCAGGATCGAGGAAGACCCTGCCTCGCTCCGAGAGCTGCACATGACGCGGCGTGCGCTCGATCAGCCGGCACCCCAGCCTGTTCTCGAGCCGCCGCAGCTTCAGGCTGATCGCGGCCTGGGTCGTCTGCATCGCCTCGGCGGCACGGGTGAAGCTGCCGAGCTCGGCGATACGGACGAAGGCCTGGACCTCGTCCAGGTCGAGCGGGTGTTCGGTCATTTCCAGCCATTATGACTGATATCTCGATCCCCAGCATACCCGAACCGCACCGCCGCATCTAACCTCTCAGCCGACATCACGGATGAAAGGACCAGGGATGCCGCTGCTTCACATCTCGCTGCGCGCGGGCAAGCCGGAGGCCTACCGGCAGGCGATCTTCGACAGCCTCTACCGGGCGATGCGCGAGGCGCTCGACGTGCCGGAGGACGATCAGTTCATGACCATCACCGAGCACGATCCTTCCAACTTCCGCTATGGCAACGCCTTCGGCATCAACCGCAGCGACGATCTCGTCTACATCCAGATCACCGTCTTCAACACCCGCACGCGAGAGCAGAAGAAGGCGCTGTTCCGACGCATCGCCGACCTGCTCGGGGACAGCCCCGGCATCAGGCCGGAGGACCTGTTCATGACCATCCTCGACGCCGCCAAGGAGAACTGGTCGGTCGGCCACGGCCTCGCGCAATTTGCGTGAGGCGATCGGCGGCGAGCGGCTCGCCTGGAAGCACGATGTCTGCGCGCGTCATTGCGAGCGCAGCGACGCAATCCAGAATCCTTCGGAGAGACAGTTTGGAATGCTTCGCTGCGCTCGCAATGACAAGGAGAGAGCGCGTCGTACGTCCTAGCGAGGCTGCGCATCTTGAATGAAGGCATTCCACTCATCGCGAACGACGCCCCGAAGCAGACCAGGAGGGATCGTGCCCACGTTTGCTGGCCCAAGATAACTGGGCGGTGGGCCGCATGTCTCGATGAAGAAGTTGACGGCGTCGCCTGCTGTCTTAACCCCAGCGGCTTTGGCCGTTGGTGCATGCGTGCGGACGCAGGCTTTGAGGTTTGAGACCACTTGACGTAATTTGTCGTTCTCGGCCCGTGCGGACACTGACAGCGCAACTGCAACAAGCAGCAATGCAATTGCCGTTCTCAAAGCATCGATCCCATGAAATCCAACCCACCAGAATTGCATCGGCAATTGCGGTTCAAGTTTGTAAACACCAGTTGCGCGCCGGCTGGCGGGTCAGCCAGCTTCGGGTCAGAAACTGCCTTGTCGTGTCACTGTCGGCTTGCTTACAGTTGAACCTCGATAGCGTAAACTTCCGCCGCGGACCGAAAGGCCCGAGATGGATCAGAACTGCCCTTGGTCTCCGGGTGAAGTCGAGGCATGATCCGGCTGTGAGGAACGCGTCGGACCTGCACTTGTCCTTGTGGAAACAGGCGCTCGGCGCCGTGCCGGATCATGTCTGGGATCGGACGAACCTGCAATCGCTCGTGCTGGCCGACAATCGCCTGGTGGAGATCTCGGACAGGGTCGGCGAGCTACGCGCCCTGAGAACGCTGGACCTGGGCCACAACCTGTTACGGCAGGTTCCGGCTGCGCTAGGCGAACTCGTCGGCCTGAGCGACTTCCTGTACTTGCACGACAATGCGCTGAAAGAGCTTCCATCGTCGTTGGGGCGACTTACCCGGTTGCGCTACCTCAACATCAGCGCAAACGAATTCGAGAGACTGCCCGACGCGGTTACCGAGATGTCAGGACTTCTCGAACTTCGCGTGACCGACAATCGCCTGACGACTCTGCCGACGACCATTTCCAAATTGACGCGGCTGCGTGAGCTGCATCTCAGGAACAATAGCTTGACCCATTTGCCGGAAGATATCGGTTCAATGGTGGAGCTGCGGCAGATCGACTTGAGAGGGAACCCTGTCGCCGCCTTGCCGGAAGCGCTGCTCAAGCTTCCACGTCTCGAAAAGCTTGATCTGCGCTGGGTGACGACGATTTCACGCCCGAACTGGTTCGCTGAGCTCGAAGAACGAGGTTGCGCGATTTACCTGTAACGCTTGCGTTTGCAACGTGCACTCTGGTCACAAGCTGCCGTCTCGAACGCCTGAGCGCCATGGCCGTTGTACCGCAGACAGCCGCCGACTTGCTGCGCCGCGCAGGTCAGAGCGATGGGGTCGAATTCGGTCGTGACCTCCTGTTCGTTGATTTGCCCGACGAGCAGCGTCCCTGCCTTTCATGCAACGAAATCGGTCTCCGCCGCCTCCCGATCGGCGCTCGCCGGAACGGCGCGTTTCGTCAGCGACTTCAATATCATCGCTCATTTCAAGAGCTTCGCGCAAAAATAAACTACTTCCGAAAATCAGCAAATTATGTCTATGCTCCCTTCGTTCCGGTCCGGATGAGGGGCGTACGCGTCGTCACGAAACGTTGGGCCGGCAATGCGGTGGACGTGAGGGCATCAGCGCGCTTCATGCGCGGACGAATGATGCGCTTGCGGACGTGAAGTCGCGTGGTCCTGACACCCCGAAGCTGGTGTCCCCGCGGCGGCGAGCGAGAAGCGCGTCGTCGCGCACGGTGGCCAACAAGCCCGGTGCACCGAGGAGATCGCGTATAAGCGTTAAAACCGCCGCGCAGGGAATGCCGGATGAATCGGCTTTGCCTGTGGTACCTGCCGCCTGCATTTTTTTCGCAGGCGGGCCATGGGTGAGGCCCTCACCCGGCATTCCCTGCGCCCTCATCACTATCGAGGGCGAATGCTTTCCGCATCCCCCGGGCGCGACCGCGCCACGGGACCGCATGTGCATGCCCGGCTGTTTGACTGGTTGGTAGATGAGATAAAGCTCGTAGCTGCGCCACTCCCGCGCGCCGCAGCGAGGACGTTGATGGGCAATCTGTCTTGGGCGGCGATCTCGGTCTCACCCTCCCCTGGAGGGTCGATCGCACGCGAAGCGGGCGAGAGGGGTGGGGTGAAGCCACGGATGCTGGTGCTGCCGGAGAGATCACCCCACCCCGCCTCACGTCTCGCTTCGCTCCCCGCGAGGCGACCCTCCCCCTCCAGGGGAGGATGACAGCCGGACTCGTTGTTCGGACCTACCCGTCCGTCTGGTCGTCGTGCTCGGCCTGCGACAGCTCGGCGAGGGCGAGGTCGCCGGAATCGGCCATGCGCGCCTTGGCGATGGTCCGGACATGCGCGGCCAGCGCCGGCATCCGCGCGATCAAGGCGTGGAAATCCTGCGCGTCGAGCACCAGCAGCCGGGTCTTGCGTGTCGCCGTCACGGTGCCCGAGCGCTTGGTCCGATGCAGCAGCGCGATCTCGCCGAAGAACGTGCCGTCGGCGAGCTTGACGCATTGCGTCGGCAGCTCGATCTCGACCTCGCCGGCAGTGATGAAATACATCGAGGAGGCGGCATCGCCGCGCCGCACCAGCACCTCGCCGGACTCGATCGTGCGCGCGCGCAGCAGCCGCATGATGTCGGCGATTTCGGACGCCGAGAGATGCGAGAACAGCGGCACCCGCGCCAGCATGCCCCAGGTCACGACGAAGTCGCGCCGCTTGATCTCCTCGGCGAACGCGGTCGAGATGATCGCGACCGGCAGCGCGATCATGGCAAAGCCCCAGATGATCGCGAACACCGTGATGATGCGGCCGAGCGGCGTCACCGGCACGACGTCGCCATAGCCGACGGTGCCGAGCGTCACGATCGCCCACCACATCGCATGCGGGATGGTGCCGAACTTGTCCGGCTGGACGTCGCGCTCGACCGCGTAGAGCAGCGAGGCGAACAGCAGCACCGCGCCGGCCAGGATCACGAGGCAGCCGATCAAGATGCGCCGCTCGGCCTGCACCGCCGACAGCAGCGAGCGCAGCGCCGGCGAATAGCGCACCAGCTTGAGGAACGGCAGCACGATGCACACCGCTTCCAGGCTGCGGTCGCCAAGCACGAGCGCAATCGCGGCCGGCACGAAGGACAGGAGGTCGACGACGCCGAGCGCGGAGAAGGCGTAAGCGAAGCGATCCTGGCGCGGCGACTGCCGCCGCGGCATGTGGCCGGCGACGCTCCAGAGACGGGCGACATACTCCGCGGCGAAGACGATCAGCGCGCCGATCTTGATCGCGCGCAGCAGTCCGCCAATGGCGGCCGCGATGTCCGGGTCCGATGCCAGCACCACCGCCAGCACGTCGAGCGTGATGACGAGCACGATGAACTGGACGACGCGCGAGCCGTGCGTGCTCGGCAGATGGTCGTGCTCGAGCAGCTCGTACAGCCGGTCGCGCAGATCGGGATCGCGAACGCTCTCGCCCGGCCCGAGCGGCGGCACGATCAGCTGGCCTTGCCGATCGCGCTCTCGATCGCGGCCAGCGCGGCCTCCGCCTTGCCGCCGTCGGGGCCGCCGGCCTGGGCCATGTCGGGACGGCCGCCGCCGCCCTTGCCGCCCAACGCCTCGGACGCGGCGCGCACGAGGTCGACCGCATTGAAACGCGCGGTGAGATCGGCGGTGACGCCGACCACGACGCCGGCCTTGCCGTCCTCGGTGACGCCGACGATCGCGGCGACGCCCGAGCCGAGCTGCTTCTTGGCCTCGTCGGCCAGCGACTTGAGATCCTTCATCTCGATGCCCGAGACGGCGCGGGCCATCAGCTTGATGCCGCCGACGTCGCGGATCCCGGCGGGAGCGCCGTTGCCGGGCTCCTGGCCGCCACCCATGGCGAGCTTCCTGCGCGCGTCCGACAGCTCACGCTCGAGCTTCTTGCGCTCCTCCATCAGCGCGGTGATGCGCGCCGGTACGTCCTCGACCGTGGTGCGCAGCTCGGCCGCGGCGGCCTTGGCGAGCGACAGATTATGGTTGGCATGCGCGCGCGCGCCGCGCGCCGTCAGCGCCTCGATGCGGCGGACGCCGGACGCCACCGCGCTCTCGGAGGTGACCGCGATCAGGCCGATGTCACCGGTGCGCCTGACATGGGTGCCGCCGCACAGCTCGACGGACCAGCCCATCGCGTTCGAGCCCTGCTCGCGCGCGGCGTCGCCCATCGAGACGACGCGGACCTCGTCGCCATATTTCTCGCCGAACAGCGCGCGGGCGCCGGCCTCGCGGGCATCGTCCAGCCCCATCAGGCGGGTGGTGACCTCGGCGTTCTCCAGCACGACGTCATTGGCGATGTCCTCGACGCGGGCGAGCTCTTCCGGAGAGATCGGCTTCGGATGGACGAAGTCGAAGCGCAGCCGGTCGGGCGAGACCAGCGAGCCGCGCTGGGCTATGTGGTCGCCGAGCACCTGGCGCAGCGCCTCGTGCAGGATGTGGGTCGCCGAATGGTTGGCGCGGATCGCCGAGCGCCTGCTGTGATCGACGTCGAGTTGCAGCGCGGAGCCGAGCTTGAGCGTACCCTGCTCTACCGTGCCGATATGCGCGAACAGGTCGCCGGCCTTCTTCTGGGTGTCGGTGATGCGGACGCGGACGCCGTCGCCGGTCATGAGGCCGGTGTCGCCGACCTGGCCGCCGGATTCGCCGTAGAACGGGGTCTGGTTGAGCACGATGACGCCGCTCTCGCCGGCCTTGAGGCTCTCGACCTCGGCGCCGTCCTTGACCAGCGCGGTCACTGCGCCTTCGGCGGTCTCGGTCTCATAGCCGAGGAACTCGGTGGCGCCGAGCTTCTCGCGCAGCGGGAACCAGACGGTCTCGGTCGCAGCCTCGCCGGAGCCGGCCCAGGCCGCGCGCGCCTTGGCGCGCTGGCGGTCCATGGCGTCGGTGAAGGAAGCCTGGTCGACGCTGATGCCGCGCGACTTCAGCGCGTCCTGGGTGAGATCGAGCGGGAAGCCGTAGGTGTCGTACAGCGTGAAGGCGACGTCGCCGTCGAACATGTCGCCCTTCTTCAGAGTGGCAGACTTCTCGTCGAGGATGGCCAGCCCGCGCTCCAGGGTCTTGCGGAAGCGGGTCTCTTCGAGCCGCAGCGTCTCCTTGATGAGCGCCTCGGCGCGGATCAGCTCCGGATAGGCCTGGCCCATCTCGCGGGAGAGCGTACCGACCAGCTTGTGCATCAAGGGCTCGCGGGCGCCGAGCAACTGGGCGTGGCGCATCGCGCGGCGCATGATCCGGCGCAGCACATAGCCGCGGCCTTCGTTCGACGGCAGCACGCCGTCGGAGATCAGGAACGACGAGGCGCGGAGATGGTCGGCGATGACGCGGAGCGACGCCTTCTGCGGGCCCTGCGGGTCGGCATTGGTGAGGTCGGCGATGGCGCGGATCAGGGCGACGAACAGGTCGATGTCGTAGTTGTCGTGCTTGCCCTGCAGCACCGCGGCAACGCGCTCCAGGCCCGCGCCGGTGTCGATCGACGGCTTCGGCAGCGGATTGCGGACCCCGCCCTCGAGCTGCTCATATTGCATGAACACGAGGTTCCAGATCTCGATGAAGCGGTCGCCATCGGCCTCCGGCGAGCCGGGCGGGCCGCCCCAGATCTTGTCGCCGTGGTCGTAGAAGATTTCCGAACACGGGCCGCACGGGCCGGTGTCGCCCATCTGCCAGAAATTGTCCGAGCCCGCGATCCGGATGATGCGGGATTCCGGCAGGCCGGCGATCTTCTTCCAGAGCCCGAACGCCTCGTCGTCGTCGATGTAGACGGTCGCGGTCAGCTTGTCCTTCGGCAGGCCGAACTCCTTGGTGACGAGCTTCCAGGCGAGCTCGATGGCGTTCTCCTTGAAATAGTCGCCGAACGAGAAGTTGCCGAGCATCTCGAAGAAGGTGTGGTGGCGGGCGGTGTAACCGACATTGTCGAGGTCGTTGTGCTTGCCGCCGGCGCGCACGCATTTCTGCGACGTGGTGGCGCGGTTGTAAGCGCGCTTCTCGACGCCGGTGAAGACGTTCTTGAACTGCACCATGCCGGCGTTCGTGAACATCAGGGTCGGGTCGTTGCGCGGCACGAGCGGCGAGGACGGCACGATCTCGTGGCCGTTCGCGGCGAAGAAGTTGAGGAAGGTCGACCTGATCTCGTTGACGCCGCTCATAGCAATCCAATCGAAGAAGTCCGGGAATTCGGCGGTGATGCTTTTAGACAAGGGGACTTCGCGTGTCCAGAAACTGTGCAGAAACATCATGGGCTTGCTGCACGGCTCCTAAAGCTGGTTGAAAGCCCGAGTGACGCGTTGACAGCCTGCGCGGGCTGGTGTTTGGTCCGGGACATAGACGACAGTCGCGTCGGGAGAGACCGGTCTTCTGAGGTTCTGGTTGAACTTCAAGGGTCGGCGCCGAAGGAGCAACCGCCCCGGAAACTCTCAGGCAAAAGGACCCTCGCGACTGCAACTGCATCTGGAAAGAGACGCTGGCCGGGCTTTGACCGGACCGCGTCCGCCGACGGGATAATACTCTCAGGCACAGCGACAGATGGGGCTTCGGTGGCGTTTTTCGGGACTGGTCCCGAGGAACCGCGCGAGGACCCCTGATCGATGGCTGAACCGGCTGCCCCCCTTTCTTTGAAGCGAACGCCGCTCCATGCGCTGCATGGCAGCCTTGGCGGCAAGATGGTGCCCTTCGCGGGCTATGAGATGCCGGTGCAGTACGCCCCCGGCGTGCTCAAGGAACACCTCCATACCCGCAGCGCGGCCGGACTTTTCGACGTGTCCCACATGGGCCAGGTCGCGCTGGTGCCGAAATCCGGCAAGGTCGCCGACGCCGGAGCCGCGCTCGAGCGGCTGGTGCCGCAGGACATCGTCGGCATCCCGGCAGGCCGGCAGCGCTATGCCCAATTCACCAACGCCGACGGCGGCATTCTCGACGACCTGATGGTGGCAAATTTCGGCGAGCACCTGCTGCTGGTGGTCAACGCCGCCTGCAAGGACGCCGACATCAAGCTGCTGCGCGACGGGCTGTCCGACGTTTGTGACGTGCAGCCGCTGACCGACCGCGCGCTGCTGGCGCTGCAGGGGCCGAAGGCCGCGAGCGTGCTGGCGAAATTCTACGCAGAGGCCGAGGGCATGCGGTTCATGGATGCGGGACCGCGCATGGTCGACGGGCTCCCCTGCTACGTCTCCCGCTCCGGCTATACCGGCGAGGACGGCTACGAGATCTCCGTTCCCGCCGCCAAGGCCGAGCAGCTCGCCGAAGCGCTGCTGTCCGACAACGACGTGCTGCCGATCGGGCTGGGCGCCCGCGACAGCCTGCGGCTCGAGGCCGGGCTCTGCCTCTACGGCCATGACATCGACACGACGACGACGCCGGTCGAGGCCGCGCTGGAATGGTCGGTGCAGAAGGTCCGCCGCACCGGCGGCGCGCGTGCTGGCGGCTTCCCCGGCGCCGACAGGATCCTGGTGCAGTTCGATGGCGGTGCGACACGCCGCCGCGTTGGCTTCAGGCCCGAGGGCCGCGCACCGGTGCGCGAGGGCGCGCCGCTGTTCGCGAGCGCCGACTCGGCCGAGCCGATCGGCCAGGTCACCTCCGGTGGCTTCGGACCGACGCTGAATGCGCCGGTCGCCATGGGCTACGTGCCGACCGCCCTCTCCGCAATCGACACCCGGCTGTTCGCCGATGTGCGCGGCCAGCGCCTACCGCTGCGCGTCGCCGCCATGCCCTTCGTTCCCAACACCTACAAGCGCTGAAGGACGTCCATGACCACGCTCTACACCTCCGACCATGAATGGCTCAGCGTCGATGGCGACACAGCCACCATCGGCATCACCGACTATGCGCAGGCCCAGCTCGGCGACGTCGTGTTCGTGGAGCTGCCGCAGGTCGGCCGCGCGCTGAAGAAGTCGGAAGCTGCCGCCGTGGTCGAGTCGGTCAAGGCCGCCTCCGACGTCTACGCGCCGATCAGCGGCGAGGTGGTCGAGGTCAACCAGGCGATCGCCGACGAGCCTGCGCTCGTCAACACCGACGCCGGCGGCAAGGCCTGGTTCTTCAAGCTCAAGATCGCCGACCGGGGCGAGCTCGGCGGCCTGATGGATGAGGCCGCCTACAAGGCGCATACGGCGTGAGACGTGCGGTGCGGCGATACTCACCACTGTCATCGCCCGGCTCGACCGGGCGATCCACTACGCCGCGCTCTCTCCGCCTGATCTCACCATCGATGTTTACTGGATGCCCCGCCGTCGCGGGGGCATGACGAGGCATAGAGGATTTGCTCATGACCACGCCGCTCAAGCCGCTCGATGATGCCGCCACCAGCTTCGCCCGCCGCCATATCGGTCCCTCGCCGCGCGACGTCGCGGCGATGCTGGAGACCGTCGGCGCCAAGAGCGTGGCGGAGCTGATGGCGCAGACGCTGCCCGGCACGATCCGGCAGACGGCGCCGCTCACCCTCGAGCCGGCGCTGAGCGAGCCCGAAGCGTTGTCGCATATGCGCGCACTGGCGGCGCGGAATCAGGTCTTCACCTCGCTGATCGGCCAAGGCTATTCCGGCACGCTGATGCCGGCGGTGATCCAGCGCAACATCCTGGAGAACCCGGCCTGGTACACGGCCTATACGCCCTATCAGCCGGAGATCAGCCAGGGCCGGCTGGAGGCGCTGTTCAACTTCCAGACCATGATCTGCGATCTCACCGGGCTCGACGTCGCCAATGCCTCGCTGCTGGACGAAGCCACGGCGGCGGCGGAGGCCATGGCGCTGGCCGAGCGGTCGGCACGGACCAAGACCAAGGCGTTCTTCGTCGATCAGGATGTCCACCCGCAGACGCTGGCGGTGCTGCGCACCCGCGCCGAGCCGCTCGGCTGGCAGCTGATCGTCGGCGACCCGGCCAAGGATCTGGACAGCGCCGAGGTGTTCGGCGGCCTGCTGCAATATCCGGATACGACGGGCGCGCTGCGCGATCCGCGCCCCGCGATCGCCCGGCTGCACGACAAGGGCGCGCTCGCGATCCTCGCTGCCGACCTGCTGGCGCTGACATTGATCGCCTCGCCGGGCGAGCTCGGTGCCGACATCGCGATCGGCTCGGCGCAGCGCTTCGGCGTGCCGATGGGCTATGGCGGACCGCATGCCGCCTACATGGCGGTACGCGATGCGCTGAAGCGGTCGCTGCCCGGCCGCATCGTCGGCCTGTCCGTCGATTCGCGCGGTGCCCCCGCCTATCGGCTGGCGCTGCAGACCCGCGAACAGCACATCCGCCGCGAGAAGGCGACCTCGAACATCTGCACGGCGCAGGTGCTGCTGGCGGTGATTGCTGCGATGTACGCGGTCTATCATGGCCCCGACGGGCTGAAGGCGATCGCCCGCACCGCGCATCGACGGACCGCGGTGCTGGCTGCAGGGCTGCGCAAGCTCGGCTTTGCGCCGGAAAGCGAGACCTTCTTCGACACGGTCACCGTCGAGGCCGGCGCCAAGTCCGATTCGATCATCGCCCGCGCGGAAGGCGAGCGGATCAATCTCGGCCGCGACGGCAGCAGGCTGCGGATCGCGCTAGACGAGACCACGACGGCCGATGTCGTCGAAGCCGTCTGGCGCGCATTCGGCGGCGACCTCTCCTACACGGCGATCGAGGCGGAAGCGCGCGAGGCGCTGCCGGCCGAGCTCAAGCGGCAGCGGCCGTACCTGACCCATCCGGTGTTCCACGCGCATCGCTCCGAGACCGAGATGCTGCGCTACCTGCGCAAGCTCGCGGACCGCGACCTCGCGCTCGATCGTGCGATGATCCCGCTCGGCTCCTGCACGATGAAGCTGAACGCGACCACCGAGATGATCTCGCTGACCTGGCCGGAATTCGCCAGCCTGCACCCGTTCGTGCCGCGCGCGCAGGCCGCCGGCTATCACACGATGTTCGCCGATCTGACCGACTGGCTGTGCCGGATCTCCGGCTATGATGCCGTGTCGCTGCAGCCGAACTCGGGCGCGCAGGGCGAATATGCCGGCCTCCTGGCGATCCGCGGCTACTACGCCGCCCGCGGCGAGGGCCATCGCACCATCTGCCTGATACCTTCCTCCGCCCACGGCACCAACCCGGCCTCGGCGCACATGGCCGGCATGGAGGTGGTCGTGGTCGGCTGCGATGCAGGCGGCAATGTCGATCTGGCCGATCTCAAGGCCAAGGCGGAAGCGCATAGCGCCAAGCTCGCCGCCATCATGATCACCTATCCCTCGACGCATGGCGTGTTCGAGGAGCACATCCGCGACATCTGCGACATCGTCCATGCCCACGGCGGACAGGTCTATCTCGACGGCGCCAACCTCAATGCGCAGGTCGGCCTCTCCAGACCCGGAGATTACGGCGCCGATGTCAGCCATTTCAACCTGCACAAGACGTTCTGCATTCCGCATGGCGGCGGCGGCCCGGGCATGGGGCCGATCGGCGTGAAGGCGCATCTGGCGCCCTTCCTGCCCGGTCACCCTGCGACCGATGGCGCGAGCGCGCATCCGATCGGGCCGGTCTCGGCGGCGCCGTATGGCTCCGCCTCGATCCTGACCATCTCCTACATCTACATGCTGCTGATGGGCGGCGACGGCCTGACCCGCGCCACCGAGATCGCGATCCTCAATGCCAACTACGTCGCGGCGCGGCTCGATGCGCATTTTCCGGTGCTCTACCGCAACGAGCGCGGCCGCGTCGCGCATGAATGCATCATCGATCCGCGGCCGCTCAAGCAGAGCAGCGGCGTCACCGTCGACGACATCGCCAAGCGGCTGATCGACTACGGCTTCCATGCGCCGACCATGAGCTTCCCGGTGGCGGGCACCTTGATGATCGAGCCGACGGAATCGGAGTCCAAGGCGGAGCTCGACCGCTTCTGCGACGCTATGATCGCGATCCGCCAGGAGATCGCCGAGGTCGAGCAGGGCCGCTTCGGAATCGAGGCCTCGCCGCTCCGCCACGCGCCGCACACGGTGCATGACATCGCCGACGACGATTGGAACAGGGCCTACCGGCGCAGCGAGGGCTGCTTCCCCGCGGGCACCTCGCGCACCGACAAGTACTGGTGCCCGGTCGGCCGCGTCGACAACGTCTACGGCGACCGCAATCTGGTGTGCTCATGCCCGCCGGTGGCCGACTACGCCCAGGCGGCGGAGTAAGCCTCCTCACGCATGCTCCAAGGGATCGGGCGCCACGGCTCGCGACAATCAATGACGTGAGGCGTGCCATGATCCGGAGCGATGAGCACCGCATGCCAACGCCAGAGATTGGCGTTGATCAATTCGGTGCCGCCCCACCAGCGCCAGATCGGATTATGGCTGCTGAAATCCTCCTCGCCGGCGAGGATTGCCTTGCCGAGCGGTGTCAGCGACAGCGTGCTGGCCCTGTAGCGCTCGAGGCGTTCACGGCTGTCGTGCATCTCGACCGAGAATGGCGTTTCGGCGAGGCCCGAAATTGCAGGCACCGGCGCGAGCGCCAGACCGTCGAGCAACGTGCCTCCTTCCCAATAGTCATAGACGCGCCGTTGAAAGCGATCCCGATGATGCGGCAACAGGTCGAATGGGTGCTGATAGCCGGCTGACAGCAATTCGAGGATTCTCAGCTCCGATGCTCCAAGGCCCGTCGCAACACCGGGAAGCTCATCGAGCATCTCCTGCACGCAGCGGCGAAGCTGCGGCAGTGCACTGAGATCCTGCTTCAACAGATCGAACCAGGCTTGCGGCGTCGGCGCCCGAAACGCCCGCCATGCCAGATGACCCAGGTCGAGATGCTCACGTGCGAGCTCGACGCCGGCAATGGTCCGACCGGCGAGTCGCCCGGCCGGGGCATCGAATAGCGGTACATCGACATGCCGCAATACGATCTTCGTCGCGATCTCCGCGTGATGGCGCAGATAATCCAAGAGCCAGATCAGCACCAACTGGTCGTTCGGACGGGTCCCCATCCACAGCTCGACGCTATCGCAGCGGTCGACAAGTTCGAGAAAACTGTGACTCCGCCCGCCGGCCGCCATGACGTCGCTACGCGAGGCGAAATCCAACCAATGCCCCCTCTTCCGTCGCGTGGTGCGCTGGACGAGATACGCCGATAATTCGGCATCGGATGGCAGCGGTCCCCACACGAAACGATGGAGAATTGGCACCACCAGGTCGGCAAAGCCGCCCCTCCGAAGCGCTCCGGCGCTTGGATCATCGGCCGCTAGAATCAAACGCGTCATGCTGTTGGCTCCGGCACGGCCCGATTGGCTCAAGGCGCTATCAACATATTCGCGATCGGCTCCCGGCGCCCAGGATCGGCGTCGGAAATCCCGGTGCCGCCGCGCGGATCCGGTCCGCTCGTCCGCGCACGCGCTTTCAGTTATTCGCGTTGAAGATCGTATCCGGCGCTCAGAAACGCCCACTCGCTGCATTCGGGAATGCAGCAGCCGCAGATTTCGGCAGAGCACCACACATCTGCAAACGGGCGCTGGAACGTCGGCAACTCAACGTCCACGGCGCCCGCCGCCGCCGTACCCCTACTCTTCCGCCGGCTCCTCACCGTCGGCGTCGCGCTCGGCATTGCCGGCCAGGATCTGCTCGGCGATCAGGCCGGAGTTCTGGCGGATCGCGGCTTCGATCTTGGCAGTCATGTCCGGATTGGCCTTGAGGAACGATTTCGAATTCTCGCGTCCCTGCCCGAGACGCTGGCTATCGTAGGAGAACCAGGCGCCGGACTTCTCGACGATGCCGGCCTTGACGCCGAGATCGAGGATCTCGCCCATCTTGGACACGCCCTCGCCATACATGATGTCGAACTCGACCTGCTTGAACGGCGGCGCCAGCTTGTTCTTCACCACCTTGACGCGGGTGGTGTTGCCGATCACCTCATCGCGCTCCTTGATCGCGCCGATGCGACGGATGTCGAGGCGCACCGAGGCATAGAACTTCAGCGCGTTGCCGCCCGTGGTGGTTTCCGGCGAGCCATACATCACACCGATCTTCATGCGGATCTGGTTGATGAAGATCACCATGGTGTGGGATTTGTTGATGGAAGCGGTCAGCTTGCGCAGCGCCTGGCTCATCAGGCGGGCCTGCAGGCCGGGCAGCGACTCGCCCATCTCACCCTCGAGCTCGGCCTTGGGCACCAGCGCCGCGACGGAGTCGACGACCAGCACGTCGACCGCCCCCGAACGCACCAGCGTGTCGCAGATTTCCAGCGCCTGCTCACCCGTATCCGGCTGCGAGATCAGCAGCTCGTCGATGTTGACGCCCAGCTTGCGCGCATAGACCGGATCGAGCGCGTGCTCGGCATCGATGAAGGCGCAGATGCCGCCCTTCTTCTGCGCCTCGGCCACCGTGTGCAACGCCAAGGTGGTCTTGCCCGATGATTCCGGCCCGTAGATCTCGACCACCCGCCCTTTTGGCAGCCCGCCGATCCCCAACGCGATGTCGAGCCCGAGCGAGCCGGTCGACACCGTCTCGACATCCATCGAACGGTCGTTCTTGCCCAGCTTCATCACCGAACCCTTGCCGAACTGACGTTCGATCTGGGACAGCGCAGCAGAGAGCGCCTTACTCTTATCCATTGAGGAACCTTCGACGATACGCAGGGCGGTGGCGGACATTGGCGCTCCTTATGGCGGGGATTCGCGAGATGGACAAACGGTTAACGAGGTCGGCCAGCAATCTTGAGGTGAATGTACTCCATCCGTTCTTTGTTCGCAATATGTTCTTCTCAAGAATCATCGCTCTCAGCCCCCCTGACAACCGCGGGGGACACGCCTGCCACTCGAGGGCCGGCGCGCAGTCCACCGAGCAGCAGCGAGGGAGCGCTGCCCGATCAGCGCGCCCAGAAGCGAAGTACGGGGTGCTGGATGACGGCGACCGCGAAAGGATCCTGATCCGGCTGGAGGCGGAAGCCATGTGCGCGAGCGGCGCAGCCGCCGACCGGCGATCGCGCGGATGATGACCAGCCTGTCCGAGCGCTCCAACCTCGCTTCCCACGCCTGCGGCAGACGTCGACTCAATTATAAGTTGTTAGTATCGTCCCGGCCGTGCCCTATCATCCTGCTGGTCCTTCTCTGCGGGCATCGCACACCGCTTCCAATTTTCGGGACCAGCATGACCGGATCCAACAAGGAACAGACCCTCACGTTGTGGCGCCCCGTCGGCCCAAAGGAGCTTGCCTTGATCGAGGCGTCGGGCATGCGTGCGTTTCCGCCGCGCCTTCCGGAGCAGCCGATCTTCTACCCGGTGCTGACCGAGGACTATGCCGTGAAGATCGCACGGGACTGGAACGTGCCGGCGAGCGGCCGCGGCCATGTGCTGCGCTTCGCGATCCTGCGAGGCTTCATCGACAACTACGAGGTGCGTGAGGCCGGCGGCCGCGAGCATCTCGAGTACTGGATTCCCAGCGAAGACCTCGCCGACTTCAACGCCGCGATCGTTGGACCGATCGTGCTCGTCAGGTCTTTCCCTTGAAACTACCAAACTCCTACACGCGTGCGTAGATCGCACATTCCGGGGTTCTCCTGACAGGAACGAAGTTCCCTCGCCTCTTCTGCTTTTGTTCGGCTCATCGTGCGTGCAGGCGCACCGTTTCGATGCAGATGCGCATGCAATGCTCGGCCGCGCGCAAGCTGTGTCCGGCCATGACGTTCCGCAACAGAAGCGTCCGCGGATCTGCCGCGGCTATCTGGATCGGAATGGCACCCAGCGTCCCGACCGAAGCAATGGCCGGCGCGCGAACAGCTCGACGGCCGCCATATGACGGAGCGACAGATGAAACGGCGAACCCCAGGACGCTGTCTCGTGCCATGCCAGAGGGAGCCACGAGGGCCGTTCGCGCAGCCCCCTATGACCGGGCGAATGAGTGGGCCGAATGGAAGCCGGCGTGATCCGCATCACGCAGCACGCGGCGCTCACGACATCTTCAAGCCACAAACCATTGTCATAAACTTTGGGTTGCGTTATAGAATCGTGGTTGTCGTACGTCTGAGCAAATTTTTGATCAGCCCCGGATTTGTTTGTTCGTTGCGATGATGTGGCCGCACATTGTCAGTGGTGTATCGCCTTTGGTGTATCGCCGTGGTGTGTGCCGTCGACCGATCCCTTGCAGCCTGCCAGCTACAACATTTGCAGGCTCCGTCACCCGTAGGCGCCCGGCCCTGAAACCATCCGCGCCGAAAGAAAGCCCCGGACGACGTCCGGGGCTTTCGACGTTGATAGCTCCGCTCGGGATGCATCCCCCCGTCATTGTCGTGATGTCGAGGAACGGATCGCTTGCGTTGCGCTTCATATTGGCGATGACAAGAGATGACGTGACGTGCCCGTCCTGCAGGGCCGGCCTTCAAAGGATCGAGCTTCACTCGCAGCAAGGCGCCGCGGGAGAGAGGCGTTGTCCGGCTTGCGATGAACTCTTGGAAATGGTCGACGGCGCGACGCAGATCGCCTACCGACTGACAGTCGTGCCGGAACGGATCTTCGATCACAGCTAGGCGCGCGTCCCACGGCGATTGATCGAGATGGCAACCTTGATCTGACGCAAGGCGCGCCTACAAGTTTCGCACTAATCTAACTACGTCATTGCCGAACTGCCCTCGCTGGGAAGCTACGACGTTGACGCCGAGCCTCGGACCGCGGCGGTCCGAGGCTCATTCTCCGAGGCTCATTCGTTGGCCCGCAATCCGTCCGATTGCGCCGCACATCCCCAACGGCAATCAGCTCAACCAAGCGGACAGCGCGACCGACCGTATTTTACCGGAATTGATCCGAGGGGGTTTTGCGCTTCCATTTGCGATGCGTACATCAAACCCAGCGGCCTGGGGCGGTCAGGGCTCACCGGTTTTGGCAATGCCGCTCTATTTCTTTCGTATCCGTAACGGCCACTTCTCAGGCGCGTCCGAGTATGGGACCGAGTGCGCCGACCGCAACGCAGCCTGGAAAGAGATGACCACCGTCTGTGCCGACATGGCCAGCAGCATCTCGCGCAAGCTCGCCGAAAACTCCGAATGGCAGATGGAGCTGCTCGACGAGGCACGGCAGCCGGTCTTCCGCATCCGGATCGTCGCCGAGTCGCTGGATCAGGCCTGACGGCTCGCCACACCTCTTGTAGATCGTCACCGACGAGAACCACAACCGAAGCCTGTGGCCGGCGAGGTGACTGCGCGTCATTTCGCCAGCCGAGCTTGATCCAGATCAAAATGCCTGTCTGCATCCTGGCAGACATTTAAATTTGTATGGGTAATCTGATCTTCAAATGTCCGCGAACGGGGATGAACGTGCAGCATTGGCTGGAAGAGCCGAAGCCCGGCGATCCCGCGTACGCCTATGAAACCGTGGTCTGCAAGGCCTGCACGCGGCTTCATTTCATCAATCGCGACACGCGCAAGCTTCTCGGCGAGAAGGAATGAGGCGCCAGCCGGAATGATTCAATCGGCGCTGGGAAGCCGCCGCATCGTGAACTCGATGGCCCCATCGGGAAGCTCGCGCCAGCTTTCGACGGCGCTCATGTAGCCGGCCTTGGGATAGCGGGTCAGATAATCGCGGGCCTTGGCGCGCGCTTGCTCGCGCGGCAGCGTGAACGTGTCACGAACGTAGCCGTCGCGAACCGGGCCCGCGCTCTTCTTCTGGCGCCGGGCCGCCATCCGGCTGGCCATGTCTCGAGGACGCATCCCCATCGACGAACTCCAACGCGCTGCCACACCGTCAATATAGACGGGGCAGCGAGGAATCCGAGTCCGCAATCGGGCAAGCGGGCCCGGGAGGGTCAGAGCCCGCCCGACCCGAACGCGATAAATCTCAGTTGGTGCTGCCGACAGCCTTCGGCTTCTTGGCCGCGGTGGTCTTCATGGCAGGCGCCGCCTTGGGCTGCTCCGCCGCCCGGACGTTGCCCCAGGGATCGGCGCTCGTCTTGGCGTCCGGAATCTTGCGCATGGTGTCCTTGTAGGCCTGCTCCCGCGCCGCTTCGGCCTCTTTCTCCTCGGGCGACTTGGAGGGACCGTCGGCGAGAAGGTTGATGTTGGGCATCTGCGCCATTGCGGGAACCGCCCAGCCGGCCAGCACGGCGACCGCCATCGTCACGATCAGCTTCTTCATTGGTTACTCCCCGGTATAGGCGCCTTATACCATCGCTTCGCCATGCGCCAAGCCCGCGGCACTGTGCCGGAACGGTGGACCGCAGGTCGGGATGTTCACGGCCGCATCGTCTGCGCGCACCTGCCGTCTGTGCCACGGTGTGCCCTCATCATAGTTTTCCAACTCCGGCCTTTTCAAGCCGCCGCTCTGCGGCAACATTCCGGCGGCTCCGCCGATCGCGGCGAGGCAAGTCGATGCCAAGACAAATCGATGATACGATCATGGAAGGACCTCCGCGCGTGCCGAACGAGACCCTGAACTTCACCACCGACGACGCGAGGCGCATCCTCGATGACGTGTTCGCGCCCTGGATCAAGGATCTTGGCTTGATCGTCGAGGACATCGCGCCGTCTCCGCAGGGCGAAGCCGGCGCCATCCTGCGCATGCCGTTCTCGCCGCGGCTCTGCCGCGACAATGGCGTCGTCTGCGGCCAGGCGCTGATGGCTTTTGCCGATACCGCGATGGTGATCGGGATGGTCGCCGCGAGCGGCGGCTACCGGCCGATGACCACTGTCGACCAGACCACGCATTTCATGCGCGCCGTTGCCTCCGCTGACGTGCTGGCGGATGCGCGCGTGGTGCGGATGGGCCGCACCATGAGCTTCGGGCGGGTCACACTGACCAGCGCCAGCGATGGCAAGCCGGTGGCCATGGTGTCGAGCGCCTTCGCGATGCTCTGATCTGCGGCCTCTCTGATCCGCGGCCCGGCGGGGGGGTTAACGAAACATGAAGGCGACGGCCCGGGCTTCGCAGGCCGGATTCATCTGATCGAAACGCGAGACTGATTTATTTTAGGTGCTTTTGACGCGAAAGGTGACGCCATTCGGCACCGGGTTACAGGCCATGAGCGAGACGAGTGACAAGCGCATTGCACCGAGGCATCGGGTGCTGAAGCAGGGCAGGCTGGCATTCGACGGCGGCGGCGCGGTCGATTGCATGGTCCGCAACATGTCCGACACTGGCGCCAGGGTCGAGGTGGTCAGCCCGGTCGGTCTGCCCGAAGCCTTCACGCTGGTGATCCCGGCCGACAAGTTCACGCGGCGCTGCCACGCAGTCTGGAGCCACGACAAGCGGATCGGCGTGGCATTCGACTGATAGCGGCGCGGCGGGCTAGACCCGCCGCAGGCGCCATCGCCACAACGTCACCAACAGACCGACCAGCACCCCGACCGCGAGCAGGACGCCAGCGGCGAACCGTCCGCCCGGACGATCAATCGTCCGTGACCACAGCGAGGGCCCTTCGCCATCGCGCGCCAGCCGAAACGCCACGACGCTGTCGCCGAGCGATGTGCCCGCCTCCGAATGGCCGCCCGCTGCGATCACCACGAATTGCTCGCCCTTCCATTCATAGGTCGTCGGATTGGCGACGCCCGGCGCCGGCAACCGGCCCTGCCAGAGCTCCTGACCTGAGACAGCGTCGAAGGCGCGCAGATAGGCGTCCATCGCGCCGGTGAAGACGAGGCCGCCGCCCGTGACCACGACGCCGTTGACGAGCGGCGTGCCCCACTTGAACGCCAGCCCGAGCGGCGCGCGATCTTCGGTGGTGCCGACCGTCGAGCGCCACAGGATCCTGCCGGCCTTGAGATCGACCGCGACCATTTCGCCCCATGGCGGCCGGTTGCACAACAGGCCGAGCTTGGACATGGCGACCACCCGCGTCACCGCGAACGGTGACCCGCGCTGCAATCCGAAATCGACACCGCGCGGCGGCGTCATCCGGTCAGCTTCGGCGCGCGGGATCAGCCTGACGATGTGGATGGCGCGGCTGATATTGGCGTAGAGGATCTGGTGCACGGGATCGAACGCCACGCCGCCCCAGTTCACGCCGCCTCCGGTCATTGGAAACAGCAACGCGCCCCGGGTCGTCGGTGGCGTGTAGAGACCATCATTGCGCAATGCCGCGAGCTGATCGTCACAGGAGGAATCGACGACGCGCGGCACGGCCCTGAAGACCTCTGCCATTTCGAAGTGCTGATTCAGCAGCGGCGGCACATGGGTCGGGAACGGCTGCGTCGGCGACAGAACCTCACCTTCGACGGCGCCCTGCGGCACCGCGCGCTCCTCCACCGGCCAGATCGGCGCGCCGGTGTCGCGGTCGAGCACGAACACGAAACCCTGCTTGGTCGGCTGCATCACGACGTCACGTGCACCCTGCCCGGTCTCGATCCGCGCCAGGGTCGGCTGCGCCGGCAGATCGTAGTCCCAGACGTCGTGATGCGTGGTCTGAAACGACCAGGCCAGTGCGCCGCTCTCGATCCGCAGAGCGACCACGGAATCGGCGTGCCTGTTGTCACCCGGACGCGCACCGCCAAAGAAATCCGGACTGGGCGAGGATGTCGGAAGGAACACGAGGCCGCGCACCTCGTCGACCGACATCGGCGCCCAGACGTTCGCATGTCTCGCCGCGATGCCGTCATGGATCAGCGGATCGAAACGCCAGCGCAGCTCGCCGGTGCGCGCATCGAAGCCGTGGACCGTGCCTTCGGGCGCATCGACCCGCACATTGTCGCCGATCGATGAGCCGACCACCACGACACCCCTGCTCGCCACCGGCGCCGAGGTGATCTGGAATTCGCCCGGCCACAGCAGGTCCTTGGCGATGTCGATCCGCACTTCACCGTCCGCTCCGAAGCCGGCGCAGGGCTGCCCTGTCCGGGCATCGAGGGCGATCAGGCGGGCATCGACCGTGCCCATGAACAACCTGCTGCGGCACGCCACGCCGGCCGGCGCCCGCTCGTCCACCCAATAGGCAACGCCGCGGCAGGCATAGCGATTGGCCGGGCGCCGTCCGTTGCCGACCTTGGGATCGAAACGCCAGCGCTGAACGCCGGTGCCGGGATCGAGCGCCACCACCTCGTTGAACGGCGTGCAGAACACCAGGCTGTCCTCGACCAGGATCGGCGTCGCCTCGAACTTGGTCCGCAAGGCGGCCGCGGGCGGCCGGCTCTGCAGATCCCCGGTGTGATAGTCCCAGGCAGGCACGAGCCGATCGACATTGGAAGGCGTGATCTGCGCCAGTGGAGAGAACCGCGTCCCACCGGCATCGCCGCCCCAGTGCTGCCAGGAGACGGCCGGCACCACCATCAGTTGGCTCCAGATGACGACCGCGCAAACACCCGCTCGACGCAATGACATGGACCTCTTCCTCCCGCAAACTGCATCCGAGGCGACGCAGCCGGGCCATGAAAGCAGCCTTCGCAGGCGGATCGAGCAGGATGGGACGGGCGGCGGCATCCGCGGGACGAGTGGTGGTGGGCGATGACGGATGGCGGAACCGAGAGGATGACCCGAACGAACCTCTCAAACGTCAGTGGCCGCCCCTGCGGACGGCCACATCGATGCGGAGAGGTCAGCGAGCTTCAGTAGCCGTAACCACGCCGTGTCGGATAGCTCTGCGGAGCCCGCCCATAACCACCGCCATAGCCACCGCCGATGCCGATCCCGATACTGACCGGCGGCGCCACGCGCACCGGCGGTCCATAATACTCGCGCGGCGGAGGCGGCGGCGCATAGACGACGACATCATCTGGGTCGCGACGGGGTGTGCGGCTGGCGCGCCTGGGTGGATCCTCGTCGCGCTTTCGGGCCGGCTTCTCTTCGACCCGCTTCTGCGTCTCGGACTTCCGGGCTGGCGGAGGCGTCTGCGAGCATGGACAGGTGGGACCAGCCGCGGCAACGGCCGGCACGACCGGCGGGGTTGCCGGAGCGGCGGCCGGGATCGCCGCATTGGCGGCCGCCACCACCGGCGTCACCACAGGCCGGTTGCGCAAGCGCTCGATCAGCTTGCGCGCGGTCGGGGTCAGGTCGCTGTTCGGATAGCGGTCGAGAAAGCCCTGATAGGACGCCACCGTATTGATCAGCACCGCCTCGTTCCAGGCTGTCATCCTGTTGTGGAGGTCGAGCCATTCGCGCGCCTGCGGGCCATAGGGCGGCGCGGTGTAGAGCGCCACGAAGGCCTCATACGCCTCGACGCTGCCGTCGCCAACGATGATTTCGTTGGCGGCCTCGATCGGCATGCCCTGCAGGTTGCGCTTCCATTCGTCGACGCTGCGCTTGGCGACGACCGGCCGCGGGCCGGCATTGGCAGCGCCCGCATCCGCCGACACCACGAAGCGAAAATCCTCGGTCAAGGACGAGGAGTCCCACGGCGTCTGCCGACCCTCGGTGACCTTGTTCACCGCGACGCGCACGCGCTTGAACGCCTGCTCGATCGGAAGGCCCGGTTCCCGCGCCGCCTGCAGCAGCGCCGTGGTGTAGGGGCTGTTGGCGCCGGTGCCATCCTCGGCTTCTGCGCCAGGCGAGGTCGAGTAGGACAGGAACGTGCCCGGTGCTCCGGTCTTGGTGTCCACCAGCGCAAGGCCGCGGCCCGCGTTCTGACTGATGGCAGGAAACGGATTGTTGCGGCAGGCATCGAGCAGCAGGATGCGCATCCGGCTCGGCACAGAATTCAGCGTGTTCAGGAGATCGTTGAGACGCACGGCCTGCAGCGGAATGTCGGCTTCACGTCGCGGATCCACGTCGACGGGCACGAGATAGTTCTCGCCATCGATCTGCAGGCCGTGGCCGGCATAGAACACCAGCGCGACCGTGTCGGGTCCCTTGGCCGCGATCTTGGCGGCAAAGTCGCCCACCTCCCTGTTGAGGTCCCGCTGCGACAGATCGGCGGCCGTCGTCACCTCGAACCCCGCCTCCCCCAGCATCTGCGCCATGACCTTGGCGTCGTTGGCGGGATTCGGCAGCGGCGTCACCGAACGATAGGCCGACTGCCCGATCACCAGCGCCAGCCTGCTGGTTTCGGCCAATGCGGGAGTGAGGCCGGCAAACAGGCCGCCGGCGAGCAATGCAGCCCTGAGAGCGTGCCGAAACATGGGACCTCCAATCTGCTCATGGCGTGCCTGTTGGTCGGGCCGGTTCGTGACCCGGTTCATCCCGACGGGCACAATCCGGTGAGCACGATGCCGCACGGCCGGCGCCGTTCGCGCCCTTGCTGCATCCGCCCGCGGCCGGACATCGTTGCTGCACGAGATCCCCGTAGCAATGCCGCGATCGCTGGCTAGCGTGCGCGCCGCAATGGGGGCGATGATACATGCGGCGGATTGCGTCACAGGTGGGGCTGCTCTCGGCCCTGCTTCTGGCCGGCTGCGCCGCCGACAGCAATGCGCGCCTGCCGGCCTTCATGCGCGCCAAGGCGCCCGCGCCGCCGCAACCCGAAGCCGCGCCGGATGTCGCACTTCTGGTGCGCAAGAATCTCGACATGATCTTCGTCGCAACGACGCTGCCGCGCGATCTCGAGGCCACATCCGCCCGACAGACCGATGCCGGCGATACATGGACCGCCTGCGTGCGGGCCGGAATCATCTCGGTGAGCGGCGCAACGCTCCGGCGCCAGACCTATCGGCTCACGATCAGGCACAACGAGATCATCGACCGGCGACGCGCGGCGTCCGCCGACGACTGTGTTTCTGAAGATTACAAAGCCATCCTGCCGACGAAGTGATTTTGACCCGAAGGCGATCTGGATCCGCCACGTCGACTGGAACTCGCCACGTCAGTTGGCGTGCTGGAACGGGCTACCGCATCGGCTGCGGATTGTTAGTTCTTAGCTAACGCAATTCCGCAACCGCACAGCGAACGAATGGCTCAAATTTAACGATTCCTGCGGAACATCCGGTTCGCAAAAGCGCGGAATGACCCTGGACACGGCTTTCCATGAACGTTCACCTCGTCGGCGATGACACAGCCAAGCTCGCTCTGCTTCGCGGCATGCTGGCCGAGCGCTGCTCGCTCACATCTGAACTGATCGGTGACGCCGACTTCAAAGGCGGAGACATCGACGCGATCGTCGTGGCCGCCGATCTGCGCCGCGTCGACAACATCACCGCATTGAAGGAGATCTCCGACCGGCTCTCGCGTATTCCGCGGCGGATCTTCCTCACCAACAACAAATCCCGTCTGTCGACGGTCCAGGCCTATGCGCTCGGCGCGACGAGCGTGCTGTCGAGCACGCCGAGCCGCAATCAGTTGCTCGGAAAGCTGCTCGATGTGCGCCCCGGTTCTGCGGCCAAGAGCATCGCGGTCGACGACCGACAGGCCGCATTTGCCGGCGCGTCCTGCATCGCCTCGATGTTTGCAGCCGTGCTGGGCGGTGCAGCGATCGACGTCGAGGAGACCCGGCGGGCGGGCAAGCGGATCGCCGACTGTATAGCAGAAAACGGTCTGTCCGATTGGCTCGCCACCGTTCGCCGCCATCACGAAGGCACCTATCAACACTGCCTGCTCGTGACCGGCATCACCGTGGATTTCGGCTTGAGCCTCGGCGTCCACAGTTCCGATCTGGAGCGTCTCTACATGGCCGCGATGTTCCACGACATCGGCAAGGCCAAAATCCCGCTGACCATTCTCGACAAGCCGGGACGGCTCGACGTCAAGGAACGCACGCTGGTGGAAACCCATCCGGTGGCCGGCTACGAAGCGCTGAAGGACAACGTAGCGATCACCGACGAAGTGCTCAAGGCGGTGCGCCACCATCACGAATTTCTCGACGGCAGCGGCTATCCCGATGGGCTGATGGCCGACAACATTCCAGATCTGACACGCATCCTCACCATCTCCGACATCTTCTCTGCGCTGATCGAATATCGCAGCTACAAGCCGGTGATGACGCGCGAGAAGGCCTATGAGATCCTCCAGGAGATGGAGGGCAAGCTCGAGAAGCCCCTGATCGGCGCCTTCCGCGAGGTGGCGCTGATCCGCTGATCGCAGCCGGCGATAGGCTGAACCGGCCGTTAACGCATCGATTCGAATTGTCTGCCAACGTCAAGTGTCTCTTCTCAGCTTTGCGCTAGTGTCGCCCGCGCGGTGCGGGTTGTCCGCGCCGCGAGGGGACCATCGGGACGTGGCCGAGATCATCGATCGCGCGATTGCGACTGCTTCATCGACGGCAAGGGACCACCAGGCCGATCCGCTCGCGCGCGTGCGCGCCGCCCACCTGGTGCCGCTCGAGACCGTTTCACCGCAAGCATGGCAGGATCTCGCGGAGCGTGCGCGCGAGCCGAACGGCTATTACCTGCCCGGCTGGGAACGCGCGGTGAACGCCACGGCGCGCGGCCGCACCGGAACATCGGCGCTGTGCGCATGGGACGACGATCAGCCCTCGCGTCTCATCGGCCTGATGCCCACGACCTCCCTATGGCATGCCTGCAGGCTTCCACTGCCCGCGCTCGCCAGTGGCCATCCCTACGGCACTTTGTGCACGCCGCTGCTCGACGCAGGGAGCGCGGAGCCGGCTGCGGCGCAGATGCTCGACGAAGCGCGACGAACAGGCGCTCGCGCCGTGCTGCTGCGCGACATGTCGCTGGCAGGCTCCGTGATGCAGGCGTTCGACGCGGCCCTTCGTCGCGGCGGCCTGCGCCCGCGCGTGCTGCATTGCTATGAAAGAGCCTTTCTCGATGCGACCGGGGACGCCGACCAAGTGCTGCATGACGCGCTCGGCGCCAAGAAGCTGAAGGAGTTGCGCCGCCTGCGTCATCGGCTGGCCGAGCATGGCGCGGTTCGCTTCGAGGTCGCGCGCTCTCCCGGCGACGTCTCCGCTGCGCTGGAGACGTTTCTGGTCCTGGAGGCGAGCGGCTGGAAGGGACGCCGCTGCACTGCGCTGATCCAGCACGACGGCGACGCGACGTTCATCCGACGCGCGGCACCGGCGCTTGCGCAGCACGAGGCCTGCGAGATCATCAGCCTCCGGGCGGGCGACACCGCCGTCGCCGCGGGCGTCGTGTTGCGCCATCAGGACCGCGCCTTCTTCTTCAAGCTCGGCGTCGACGAGCGCTTCGCGAAATACTCGCCCGGTGTCCAGCTGACGCTCGACCTGACACGGCACCTTTGCGCGGATCCGAAGATCAACGCCGCCGACTCCACTGCCGGTCCCGACCATCCCATGATCAACCCGATCTGGCGCGAGCGCCTCGCCATCGGTGACGTGCTGATCCCGCTCTACGCGCGCGATCCGATCGTCGAGCTCATTCATGCCGCGTTGACGGCACGACGCGAAGGCCTGGCCATCGCACGTCGCGCCGTACACGCGATCCGCGCTATCCGAAGGCGCCGGCCGACTACTCAGCCGCCTCGGCGTTGACCTCCGCCGACACCTGCCGGATGGCACGGGCCAGCATCTGCGGATCCTGCGCGCCGGAGATGGCGTATTTCTGCGCGAAGACGTAGGTCGGAACTCCGGAGATGCCCTTCTCCGCGGCCTCCTGCGCCTGGGCAGAGACCAGCGCCACATCCTCGTCGGTCGCCAGCATCTTGCGGACCACCTGGGCATCGAGCCCGCAATCCGCTGCGGCCTGCACCAGCACATCGATATCGGTGAGATCGCCGCCGTCGCGGAAATACAATTCCATCAGCCGCTGCTTCATCTCGGGCGCCCTGCCGATCTCGCCCGCCCAGCGGATCAGGCGATGACAATCGATCGTGTTGGGCTGACGGGCAACACGATCGGGATGATAGCTCAGCCCCTCCTGCTCCGCGGCCGCCACCACGCGGCCCGCGATGCCCTTGTAGGCCTCGACCGATCCGAACTTGGTCGTCAGGTACTGCTCGCGGCTGATGCCCTCGCGCGGCACCCAGGGATTGAGGAAGAACGGCCGGAAATTCACCTCGACCGGAACGTCCGGCACGAGCTCCAGCGCGTCCTCGATGCGCTTCTTGCCGATGTAGCACCAGGGACAGACGACGTCGGAGACGACATCAATGATCAGCGGCTTCAAGGTGCTCATGCGCCTCGCTCCAGGTTCGCTTGCGATCCGCGCAAGATAAGCCTCTGCATCGCCGAGACAAGCGCGGTCACGGCGAGGTAACCATCTCCTTCAGCCTGATGGCCGTGAGCTCATCGGCCGGAAAGAAGGTCTCCAGCGCCAGCTCCGACAACGTGATGTCGACCGGCGTGCCGAACACCATCGTCGTCGAGAAGAAGCTCAGCACGTCGGTCCCGACCCGCAGCCGCAGCGGGATCGCGACGCTGTCGGCCGCGAGCGGCGCCGATCGCGCCGGGAACGGATAGGACTTCAGCTCCTCATAGAGCTTCAGCAAATCGGCATCCGCGGTCGCCTCGCATTGCCGGTGCAGCCGCTCGAGCAGATGTCCGGACCATTCGGCAAGGTTCACCGTCCGCGCTGCGAGCCCCTCCGGATGCAGCGCCACGCGCAGCACGTTGAGCGGCGGCGCAAGCAGCCGCGGTGGGACGCCTGTCAGCAGCGGCGCGATCATCCGGTTCGCCGCGACCAGGTTCCAGTGCCGGTCGATCGCGAGCGCAGGGTTGGGCTCATGGGCCTTGAGCACGAGATTCATCGCCTCGCGCGCGGGCTTGAGCGCCGGATCATCCAGCGGGCGCTGCTGGAAGGCGGGCGCGTAGCCCGCCGCCACCAGCAGAACGTTGCGTTCGCGCAAGGGCACGTCCAGTCGCTCCGCGAGTTTGAGGACCATGTCGCGCGACGGCGCGGCGCGGCCGGTTTCCACGAAGCTCAGATGGCGCGCCGAGATCTCGGCATCGAGCGCGAGATCGAGCTGGCTGAGATGCCGGCGCTGCCGCCATTGCCGCAGGTGCTCACCGACATGAACGGGTCTGGCGCGGTCGGCGCGCGCCGAAGCAAGCTGTGCATTCATGGGCCAAGACCTATCACGCTGACGTCAGCGCCTCCATGACCTGCCAGGTAATCGAAATGCCTCCCGGCGCAGGTCATCGTCCTCACCACAGGAGATGACGATGAGCAGGCAGCGCAATCCCGAGACCTTTCCCTTCACCGCAGTTGGCCACTGGCTGGCGGATCTCGCGACATCGCTGCTGGCGCGCTCGCTCAACCTGCCGGAGCCGCTGCTGCACGTCACGGGCAGCCTCGTCTTCGCGCAGGTCTATGCCATCGAGACAAGGGCAGCACGCTCGCTGCGCCCGGCGCGCCTGCGCCGTCAGCTCCTGGCCTGGTTCCGCTGAACCGCCCTCACGCCAAACCAAAGGAGACCCGACATGATCACCTCGTCCGCCCTGCTCCGCCGCGCCCTGCTCGCCGATGCCGCCTTCAGCGGCATTGCCGGGCTCGCGCTCACATTCGGCGCCTCGCCGCTGGCGGCGCTGCTGCAACTGCCCGACGCGCTGCTGCGCGAGACCGGTCTGTTCCTGATCGTCTACGCGGCCTTCGTCGGCTGGCTGGGCGCGCGGCCAATGGCGCCAAGGCCGCTGATCCTTCTGGTCATCGCCGGCAATGCGGCGTGGACGATCGGCAGCATCGCGCTCCTGTTCTCGGGCCTCGTCACGCCGAACGCGCTCGGCGAGATCTTCGTCGCGGCCCAGGCGGTGGGCACCGGCGTCTTCGCCGAGCTGCAATATATCGGCTTGCGCCGCAGTTCCGGCACCGTAACGGCGTGACGCCGATCGGTGATGAGCGCCGGCCATCGTGCTCGCGCGGGCCGGCGCTCCCGCCCCAACCGAGATTGGGCATGCGCGGCGAATGCACCTTCGGCATAATCGGCGACCGACAGGAGATCGCAGCGATGCAGCCGCAGGTGAGAGGAACGGAAGGCTACGCCGCTGAAGCCGACAGTCTCTTCGTGCGGTACGAGAGCATCCCGTCGGAACAGGTTCATGCCGCCGTGCTTCATCTGCTGCCGAATACGCCCGCACGCGTGCTCGACATTGGAGCGGGCACGGGGCGCGACGCCGCGTGGTTTGCAGGCCTCGGACATCAGGTGGTTGCCGTCGAGCCGACCGATGCGCTGCGCGTCGGCGCCATGCGGCTGCATGCCTCGCCTGCGATCACCTGGATCGACGACAGCCTTCCGGAGCTCGCCACACTGGCCGCTCGTGATGAGCAGTTCGACCTCGTCATGCTGACCGCCGTCCTGATGCATCTCGATGAGGAGCAGCGGCGACGCGCGCTTCCCAACATCGCGGCGCGGATTGCTCCCGGCGGAATACTGATCATGACGTTGCGGCATGGTCCGGTGCCGCCGGGCCGCCGGATGTTCGAGATCGCGGCCGAGACGATCGTTGAGCCGGCGCGGCAGCTCGGGCTGACGCTCCAGCTCAACCGGCATGGCGAGTCGCTCGGCGCGGAGAACCGGGTTGCCGGCGTCACCTGGACGACGCTGGCCTTCGGCAAGCCGTCCTGAGAGATCCCGGAAACGAGCTGATCGGCTCAGGCCGCCTTGGCGCGGCTGGTCAGGGTCTTCGCCGGGGTGGATCTGGTCTTACCGCGATTGCCGGCAGCCGGGCGCCGGGTCTTGGCCTTGCCGCGAGCAGCCTCGCCGCCCGATTTGGCTCTGGCCTTGGGCCGCTGCTTGGCCTTGTCCTTGACGGGCTTCTCGGCCTTTTTCTTCGCCTTCTTCTCGGCCTTCGCCTTCACCCGCGTCCGCTCGGCACGCGCCTCGGCTTTCTGCTTCGCCCGCTTCTTCTCGCAGGCGTCGCATTTGCAGCCGATCGGCTTCAGATAGGCTTTGAAGTAGTCGGTGCCGTAGTCGTAGTTGATCTCCTCGCCGGGCTCGATGTTCTTGATGGCCCGGATGAAGATCTTCTTCTTGCGCGGCTTGACGTCGGACTCGGCGTTCGGCTTGCAGGAATGATTGATGTAGCGGGCGACGTTCTCACGGACCGAGCCGTCGATGGTCCAGCGCTTGTCGAGCTCGAACAGATATTTGTTCTCGATCGCGTCCTCGTCCGCCTTCTTCGAATCCAGCAGCGGACCGAAATATCGGACGATCTTGGTGCCCTTCTTGATCGGCTGGGTTGCGAACAGGCCGAGCCCCGTCTTGGAGCGGCCGATGCGATAGGGTTTGGTCGGCGGGATGACAGGCATGATCGATGAGAAGAGATGAACCTCGCGAGGCCGTCGTTCTAGGATAATTTGGCGACGCTGTCAGGTGTTTCCGGCCGCCGTTTCGAGCCGTCCCCAGCTTGCGCGGGCCGCGAGCCGCTTTCTCTTGCATTCCTGGTCCTCATCCCGCGACTTGCGCGCCAGGCGGCAGCTTCGGCACGGTGGCCTTCAGCATCGCCTCCAGCAACGATTCGGCCGTCGTGCCCGACGGCGAGCGGCGCAGGATGTCGGCGAGACGGCCGTCGAGCAGCAGCATCGTGTAGCCATGCACCAGGGACCAGGCGCGGGCGATCGCCGCGGACTGATCGAGCGACAATTCCTCGTCGCCGACCGGGCCTTCGCTGCGCGCGGCGACCGATCCGGCGAGTCCGGCAAACGAGGCTTCCGCGGCCTCGTGCAGCGACGGCCGCGAATAGTCGAGACGCTCGGTGCGGAACATCAGTCCGTACATGCCGGGATTGGCCTGCGCATAGGCGACATAGGCGCGGGCCCGCGCCATCGCGCGCTCGATCGGCGTGCCCGGCTGCTCGCCCGCCGCCTTCATCGCGGCGTTGAAGCGCGTGAAGCCGATCGCGGCGAGCTCGCTGACGAGGCCGGTGAGATCCTTGAAATGATGCGTCGGCGCCGCATGCGACACGCCGGCCTCGCGCGCCACTGCGCGCAGGGTGAGTCCGGCGAGCCCGTCGCGCTCCAGCACGCGCTCGGCCGCCTCCAGCAGCGCATCACGCAGCGCGCCGTGATGATAGGGCGTCGCCGCCTCGCCCGCAGTGCCGGCCGCCCGCCGCACCCGCGCCCGTGCCGCCGATGTCGCGATGCGTCGAGGCTGCGCCCGGACCTTTTCAGTCTTGCTCGTCATGAGCCTCCTTATACAATCAATTTTGACAGCGTAAAGATTTGGCTTGACCCCGCCATGTTCGCCCGCTAGCTTTATCTTTACAACGTAAAGATACAGTGGAGGAACGACCATGAGCGACGCTACGCCGACGACCGCCCGGCAGACTCGGAAGGAGCGCAGCAATCTCGCGCCGATCCCGTTCGAATGCGACGCGCCGTTCCTCGCAATCACCGGCGAGCTGCCGCGTGAGCTGAACGGCACGCTCTATCGCAATGGCCCCAACCCGCAATTCGCTTCGCCCGGCTCGCACTGGTTCGTCGGCGACGGCATGCTGCACGCCTTCCATCTCGAGAACGGCCGCGCGTCCTATCGCAACCGCTGGATCCGCACGCCGAAATTCGAGGCCGAGCGCAAGGCCGGCCACGCCCTGTTCGGCGGCTTCGGCCGCCGGCTGGCGGACGCGCCCGCCGACGTCACCGATGGCGGCGTCGCCAACACCAACATCATCGCCCATGCCGGCCGCCTGCTCGCGCTCGAAGAGGCGCATCTGCCGACCGAGATCGAGCCGGGCACGCTCGCCACCCGCGGCTACCACGATTTCGGCGGCCGCCTGCGCGGCGCCTTCACCGCGCATCCGAAGACCGATCCGGTCACCGGCGAATTGCTGTTCTTCGGCTACAACGCCGCCGGTCCGCTGACGCCGGCGCTGTCCTACGGCACGGTCGATGCGGCCGGCAAACTGACGCGCATCGATCGTTTCGAGGCGCCCTATGCCAGCATGGTGCACGACTTCATCGTCACGGCCAACCACGTGCTGTTTCCAATCCTGCCGCTCACCGGCAGCATCGAGCGCGCAATGTCCGGCAAGCCGCCTTATGCCTGGGAGCCCGACAAGGGCGCCTATGTCGGTGTGATGAAGCGCAGCGGCGACATCAAGGACATCGTCTGGTTTCGCGGTGACGCCTGCTACGTCTTCCACATCATGAACGCCTGGGAGGACGGCGGCCGCATCGTCGCCGACGTCATGCAGTTCGAGGAAGCGCCGCTGTTTCCGCATCCCGACGGGCGCCCGACAGATCCGGCAAAGTCGGTCGCGCGGCTGTGCCGCTGGAGCTTCGACCTCGCCGGCAGCACCGACCGCTTCACGCAAACCTATCTCGACGACCTCACCGGCGAATTCCCCCGCATCGACGACCGCCGCGCCGGGCTCTCGAGCCATCACGGCTGGTACGCCTGCGCCAATCCGGACGGGCCGCTGTTCGGCGCATTGTCCGGGCTCGCCCATGTCGACGGGGCCGGCACGCGCCAGGCGACCCACCTGCTGCCCGCAGGCGACACCCTGTCCGAGCCGGTGTTCGTGCCGCGCAGCCTCGATGCCGCCGAGGGCGACGGCTGGCTGCTGACCGTGGTCTGGCGCGCCGGCTCCAACACCAGCGACCTCGCCGTCTTCAACGCCACCGATATCGGCGGCGGTCCCGTCGCCCTGGTGCATCTCGGACACCGCGTGCCCGATGGCTTCCACGGCAATTGGGTCGGCAGCGAAAATCCAAACCATTGATCAGCCTGGATTAATTCGCGATCTCACGAAATTTTGACACTGTCAAGATTTGCTTGACGCGGTGCCATCCGCGCCCTATCAATCTTGGCAGTGTAAAGATTGACCAGACCAACGCCATGACGATCTTCCTTATCCTTGCGCCCTACGGCGTCTACGCGGCGCTGATGATGGTGGTCTCGGCCCCGCTCAGCCTGGCCGTAGCCACGGTGATGTGCCTGGCCGTGATTGCACTCGACGTCGCCAAGGGACGTTCGATCAAGATCCTCGGCCTGGGCTCGGCGATCGTGTTCGCAAGCGTAGCCGCCTACCTCAGCCTCATCGACCCGATGCTGAGCGCCTCGGCGGTGCGCCTCGCGGTCGACTGCGGCATTTTCGCGCTGTCGCTCGGCTCGATGCTGCTGCGCACTCCGTTCACGCTGCAATATGCGCTCGAGGCGGTCCCGCCGGAAACCGTGGCGATTCCCGGCTTTCTGCGCGCCAATTACGTCATCACCGGCGCCTGGACGCTGTCGGCGCTGCTGATGATGGTCGGCAACCTGATGACGCTCTACGTGCCCGGCCTGCCCTATTGGACCGGCCTCGCCATCGCCTTTGCCGCACGCAACAGTGCACTTTATTTCACGCGCTGGTATCCTGAGTATCGTAAGACGAAAGACATCGCCGCACCGACTGCGGCCGCAATGTCCGGCCAGGATTCGTGACGGGGTGTGCCCCAGGGAGACGTGCGTGAAGGACGTGTTTGCCAAACTGACGGCCGACTTCCTGTCGGCTGCGGTCTTCTTCATCCTGTATATCGCTACCGATAACGTCGTGCTGGCCACGGCCGCCGCGGTCGCCGTCGCGGTGGTCCAGGTGGTCTACGCCCGCGTCAGGGGCGTGAGCCTCAGCTTCATGGCCTATGCCAGCGTCGGCCTCGTCATCGTGCTCGGCGGCGTCACGCTGCTGACCAACGACCCGCGCTTCATGTTCGCCAAGCCTGCGATCGGCCATTTCGCCATCGGCCTCATCATGCTCAAGCGCGGCTGGATGCTGCGCTACGTTCCGCCGATCGTGGCGGAGACCATTCCGGAATACGTCAACGTCGCCGGCTTCGCCTGGGCGGCGCTGATGTTCGCGCTCGGTCTCGGCACCATCGCGGTCGCCATGACCGGCGACATCAAGCTGTGGGTGCTCTACATCACCGTGGTCGCGGGCGGCGCCAAGGTCGCGGCTTTTGCACTGCAGTTCGTCGCCTTCCGCTTCGTGGTCGCCAACCGCTTGCGGGCCGCGCGCGCGTGACGCAACCGATCGCCGTATTGGGCTTATCAGCAAAGATGCGCTATAGGGGCGCCCCGAGGCTTCCTCGAACAGTGCTTCGGGGTGCGGGATGGCAACGCCAGGAGAACGATCGATGGCTGTGGACGGCAACTGGAATCTGACCTTGAATACGCCGATGGGCGAGCGCAGCGCGACGCTGAGCGTGAAGAGCTCGGGCGCGACGCTGACAGGGACCCAGGCCGCGGAGGGCGATTCCGCCGAGATCTTCGACGGCACCGTCAACGGCGACGACGTCGCCTGGAAGGTCTCCATCACCAGCCCGATGCCGCTGACGCTCGACTTCAAGGGCAAGGTCGCCGGCGACACCATCTCCGGCGAGATGGGCATCGGCTTCATGGGCAGCTTCCCGTTCACCGGCGCGCGGGCCTGATCACCGTTCTGAAGGGTGGGCAAAGGCACGCCACGCCGGCCGCCGCTTCGTGGCGGCCCCACGCGCGCCGTGCCCACCATTAGCTCGGGAGTGCGCCAATCGACGGTGGGCACGCACCCCGCCCCGCGGGCGGACGCTTTGCCCACCCTACGGCAGCGTTTGTCCGGCTCGTTCCGCTTCACATCTCAAACAGCCCGGACACGCGAACGCAGCCTCGCAGCGAACATCGCCCGAGGGATGCATCGACATGTCCCTCTTCAAAATGCAGAGGGCGCAGGGAAGGCCAGGCGTCGGCTGACGCCTGCGGCCCGCCTGCGAGAAAAAATGCAGGCGGCAGGTACCACAGGTGCAGCCGGAAACGCCCGGCCTTCCCTGCGCGATGGCTTCACGCTTATACGCAGTCTCCCTGGTGCACCGGCTTGTTGGCCACCATGATCCGCGCGATGCGCTCAGCACCGCACGAACGTGACACCAGCTTCGGGGTGTCAGGACGCTGCGACTTCGCGTCCGCGCCAAGCCGTTCGTCCGCGTATCCGAAGACACGCTGCGGCTCCATCGCGGCCATCGCCTCCCCGCCTCGCGTGTCGTGACGATCGCGCGCAACGCCCCTCCGCAGTGAGGCGGGATGGCGAGATAAAATCACGATTTCGGAAAAATCACAAGCGATTTATTTTTTTTAGAACCTTCCCCTTGGAATCGGATCGAACATTGGCCTATGGCCCGTCAGGGAAGCCGCGCCCCCCTCATTGAGGTCCGGCCAGCGGGACAGTGCGCGCACTTGTTTGTATTTCGCCCCCTGGCAGGCATCGAAGCCATCAACCGTGAGGCGGGGACTTCCTATATCCATCGCTACGGCTGCCGCAATGGCTCAAGCGGTCATCGTTGCGGTCGCGATCGGAATCTGATTGGATCACCTAACTCACATTCGAGCTAGGAATTGGGTAATCATAGTCCAACCTGCTTCATTGGAACTACAATGAGATATTTCTTACTTCTTTCGGTACTACTTTCCGGTACCGCCGCGGCAGAGGCCGCTCCGCAATCGAGTTGCGCAGCCAAGTTTATCGGTGACTGGCGACACTCAGGCAGTGGCAACAGAGGTACGCTACTCCCTGACGGCAGAGCATTGTGCAGCGAACACCCGGCTTGTGTCCAGGGTACGTGGACCTGCTCGGGAAACGTATTGACCTATACGAACAGCGCGGGGACATGGAACTACACGCTCGAGCCGGACGGAAAGTCCATGTCCACGAATGGCGGGGCCGCCACCGCTGTCCGCATCGGAGCGGTACCGGCAAACGCTCGTTCCCGGGATCTTGGCTCTGCAGCGAAGAATGTGACCGCTGACATTCTCGGCGTGGACAGAACGCAGCCGAATCCGGCAGCAACTCCCATTACCAATCCCGTTGCCGAGCCACCATCAAGCGTAGTTCGACCGCCGCGGACAGTCAGTTCGGCCCCACAATCAGATCCAAGCCAGTGCGTGGTAGAGAAGGCGTGGCCGAAAGCTCCTGGGGTCAACTGGTACAGCCTGAAGAACAGCTGCAAGCGGCGGGTGACGTTGGATTATGACGACTGCGACCTGAATCTCAGCACGAACATGGTTCAGTGCTCAACAAAGACGCTCCCTCTTGCACCACGCAGCGAATTCGGCCCGGTGCCCAACCACAAGCACCCGCTCAACGCACGCGATTTCCGCTAGCAGCATCTCGAAACTCGACGGCCTAGCCCTATGCAGGGATAAGCGGAAACCCGTCCGTTGATCGCTTACCCCATGTACGCCAGCCCTCCGCGCTGAAGCAGATGTGGGACAAACTTGGCCGGGCCGCGCCTCAAAACCAGATCTGCATCGGCACGCCATGCGCGTCGCGCGGCGCAGCTTCTTCCGGTACGCAGCCCGCGCAGTCGCGAGCGCCCAGCGCGACCGCGCAGGCGTCGAGGACGTCGTCGGGCTTGGCACCGGTGCCGATGCGGGCGCGGGTCATCCAGTCGTCGATGGCGGCGAAGCCTGCAGAAACTAACACGTCGCGCCGCAGCCTGGCGCCATGTTCCGTCTTCTTCGACGGCAACGGCGCGCCGTGGAGGCGCAGGAACACTAGCTCGGGATGCACCTCGCGAATATCGCGATCGAGATGCGCGCGCACGAAGGAGTCAATCTCCATGATCTTGCGGCCGAGATGCCAGAGCTGGCGCGAGGCGCGCTTCTGCCCGCGCCGTGAGGCCTCGATATTGGCCTCATCTGGGTCCTTGTAGTTCTCCCACAGCCAGCGCCGCGCGCCGGTGAACACGCGCGAGCGATGAGGCGCGAGTTTGTCGCGCGCGAGCTTGTCGCAGGTTCTGTTGCCGTCGTCGGTCATGCCGATGGGGATGTCGATCGCGGCGCGGGTAAAAGGAGCCGATAGTGCCGTCGAAACGTCGGCGGGAAAGGCGATGTCGCGCCGGTCGCCTGCAATCGACACCGCGACCCAGCCGCGGGAGAAGCCGTCGAGACCGATGATGCGGTTGGTGTGCATTACATCAGACTACCAGTTGCTTCGTTCAGCATCGTGCTCCTCTTGCCACGAACGCACGCTGAGCCCCACGGTAGTCGGAGCCGAGCTGGCCCCACAACAGCAGTGAGCTCCCCTCCCCCTTGCGGGGAGGGGTCGGGGGTGGGGGTCTCCAGGCGCTGAACGCTATGGGCGCGCATACACATCAACCACCAAACTATCGAGAGAGCGAGGTCGCATCTCGCTGCGTTTCCTCGCCCATCAGATAGAGCGCGACTCTGACCGACCGGGTTGATCCCTGACATTTTGGACCGGGCTGATCCCTGACACTATTCGATCACTGCTGTGTTGTCTC
>NZ_JAUHID010000012.1:0-174376 GCF_032377735.1 Bradyrhizobium sp. SZCCHNRI3043 | reverse complement strand
GGCGCGGCCTGCAGATCCGCCAGTGACAGATGGTCGCCGACCATGAACGGCTGCTCGCCGAGCAGCCGCGACAACTCGGCGATGACGGCTCTCGCCTGCGGCATCGCGCGTGCGATCGCGGCTTCGTCGGTGGTCGTGCCGAAGAATTGCGGGCCGACGATGCGCTGGAAGATGATGACGTTGCAGACGCCCTGGAACAGGTACCAGTCGCTGATGTTCATCACCTGGTCCATACGCGCGGCCTGCCTGACGTCCGCGGGCGTCAGGGCCGGCTCGGGCAGCATGCGGTCGAGATAGCGCAGGATCGCCTGGGTCTCGTACAACACGAAGCCGTCATGCTCGAGCACCGGCACGCGCCCGAAGGGATGACGCGCCAGATGCGCCGCTCCCTTGGAGTCCCCCGGCGCCAGCGCGGCGAGCCGATACGGCGCGCCCTTCTCCTCCAGCGCGATCAGCACGCTGCGCCCGAACGGGCTTCCCGGCACGGAATGGACCACGAACTCGGACATCACGGTCTCCCCACTCTTATGATGATTTGCTCACGATGACGTCGGCGACCGCTCGGCCTCGGCCACGAAACGCTGCAGCAGCCCCGGCCAGCCGCCTTCGACGTCCCGCCGCATCGATGCGCCCGCCTCGCTGCCCATGGTTTCGAACTTGTGGTGCAAAAGCTCGACGCGGGTCACGTCCGCGCCTTCGACGACGAATTGCACATCGACCTCCGAGCGCATCGCCGCGTTCGGCTTCCACTGCGCATCGATCTGCCACAGCATGACGAAGCGATGCGGCGGCTCCCATAGCGTGATGGTCGCGACCGTGGTCGCCGTGCCGTCCTCGGCGATCTCGAGCCAGCGGCCGCCGAGCTTCGGCTCCAGCAGCACCTTCTCGATCGGCTTGCGGCCGACCCCATACGTATGCGGCCACCAGCGCGTCAGGCCGCGCGTGAAAACGTCGAACGCATGGTCGATCGGCGCCCGGACATGGACGAGCTTCCGAACCGGCGCGATCACGGCACCCTCACTCATCGATCCTCCCTTTCGTCTGCCGATGCGTGCGCTCCGCCTCGATCTTGAAGGCGAGCAGTGCGTCGTCCCAGAAGCTGTCGAGCCAGTCGCGGAGCTCGGCCAGCCCCTCACGGCGCAACGAGTAGATGCGCCGCACGCCTTCGCTGCGCTCCTCGACCAGCCCGGCATCCTTCAGCACCTTCAGATGCTGCGATACTGCCGGCCGCGACACCGGCATCCCGGCCGCAATCGCATGGACCGGGCGCGGCCCGCCGCGCAGCCGCTCGAGCACTTCCCGCCGCGTCGGGTCCGCCAACACGTTCAGCGCCGTTCCGTAAGCCATAGCTTACTGTAAGCTGCGACTTACATAATGGTCAAGGGCGGCAGGTCGGGGAACGCGAGAGCCTGATCCAGCAGATCTCGCCACCACCGGTTGCAGGAAGAAACCCGCCATTAACCACAACCGACGAGGGTGGAACCAACGGCCGCCGGCGTCCGGGCCGGTCACTGCGTGTGACCTCGCTCAGGCCAGCCGGGCTCGCCATCAATGAGAGGCACGATGCTGGGATTCCGCCGAAAGAACGAACCATCGGACGCCCCGCTTGCGTCCAACACCTCTGCACACGACGCCTTCCAGGACGCGCTGGCGCAATGCCTCGGCGACTGGGCGGACGGCAAGCTCAATCGCGATGTCGCAGGCGTCGATGCTGCCGCGCTGCACGCCAAGCTCAAGCCGCAACTGATCGAGGCCATCCATCGTCTCGGCACCGCGCTCGCGGCCCGCGCGTCGCAGGATCTCGATTCGGTCGTCGACCTCTGCATCAACAGCAGCGAAGCCTCGATCAGCGCGGCGCGCCTGATCGGCGCCTCCAACAATCAGTCCGAACGCTGCCAGAGTCTCGCTTCCGCATCGGTCGAGATGCAGGCCTCCGTACACTCCATCCGGTCGACGTCGACCGAAGCCGCCGCCGAGGCCGCCGCGACGCGCCAGGCCGTCGAGAACAGCGTGACCGCGGTACAACGGACGTTGCAGACGATGAACGGCATCGCCAGCTCCGTGCGCGACACCTCGGCGAAGATCGCCGATCTCAGCGCCGCCTCCGCCGAGATCGGATCCATCGTCGGCACCATCGACGCGATCGCCAACCAGACCAACCTGCTGGCGCTCAATGCCACCATCGAGGCGGCGCGCGCCGGCGAATTCGGCAGGGGCTTCGCGGTGGTCGCAGCCGAGGTCAAGAACCTGTCGCAGCAGACGACCAAGGCGACCGAGGACATCAAGGGCCGCATCGAGCGGCTGCAAGCCGAGATGAGCGGCATCGTCGAGGCCATGGCCGGCGGCGCCAAGGCGGTCGAGGTCGGCATGTCCGAGATGAACGATCTGGCGCAGGCGATCGATCAGGCCGGCACCCGGACCGCGGTGGTCAGCACCAAGATGGACGAGATCTCCGGCATTCTCGCCGAGCAGTCCGCCGCGACCGACGAGGTCGCGCAGGGCATCACCATCATCGCCGATCTCGCGACCGCCAATGCCAACGAGGTGATGTCGCTCGCGGACACCATGGGCAAGACGGACGCGAAGGTCGGCAAGATGCTGGGCGAGATCGCCAAGCTCTCGCTCGACAACCAGGTGGTGAGACTGGCCAAGGCCGACCACGTGATCTGGAAGAAGCGGCTGGTCGACATGTCGGTCGGCCGCCTGCAACTTCGCGCCGACGAGCTCTCCGATCATCACACGTGCCGGCTCGGCAAATGGTACTATGGCGAAGGCGGCCAGCGTCTGGCCGGCGATCCGGCATTTCGCAACCTCGAACGCCCTCACGAGGCGGTGCATCGCCACGGCAAGGAAGCCGCGCGCCTGTTCAGCTCAGGGCGCATCGATGAAGCACTCAACGAGATCGGCAAGGTCGAGGTCGCTTCCAGCGAGGTGTTGGCGGCGCTGGACGAGATCAGGGCCTCATAGCTACGAGGCTGCTGCCGACGTCAGGTCACTCCATCCGCGCGTCATTCCGGGGCGTGCGCAGCATGAGCCCGGAATCCATAGCCACAGGACAGAGCGTGGTGCGAGATGGCCGTGGCGCTTGTCTTCGCCACATGACGGCGCGTGGATATGGATTCCGGGCTCATCGCTGCGCGATGCCCCGGAATAACGGCGAGAGAGTCGACCCCGTCGGCAGTCGCGTAGCCTGGATGAGCGCAGCGACATCCGGGTCTCCTCCACAGCGCGTTTGAACCCGGATGTCGCTATCGCTCATCCGGGCTACGGCTACGGGCCGCGGCCGACATCTCGTCACTCGCTCTTGTCGACGTTCCAGAACACCGGCACGGCCTGCCCTTCCAGGACGCCGGTGATCGATTTGCGCCAAGCGCTCGGCATGAACCATTGGCCGAGCGGCACGTAGATCACCTGGTCGTACACCTCCTGCTGAATCTGGGCGGCGATCCGCTTCTGGTCCTCCGGCTTCGTGGCCTTGGCGAAGGCGTCGCGCAGCTCCTCCATCTTGGGATCGTCGGGCCAGCCGAACGGGCTCTTCTGGCCGCGTGCGCCGACGAAGGTGCTGCCGATCGGATTGCCGGAGTCGGCGATCACCGAGTTGGTGAAGAACATGTTCCAGCCGCCCTCCTTGGGCGGCTTCTGGCTGGCACGCCGCGTCACCACGGTCTGCCAGTCCGTCGTCTGCAGATCGACCTTGAAGCCGGCCTCGCGCAACAGCTGCGCGGCGACCACCGGCTGCGCCTTCAGGGTGATCGCATCGCCCGGCGCGAGGATCACGACGGGCGTACCGTCGTAGCCGGCCTCGGCCAGCAGCTTCTTGGCCTGCTCCATGCCGTTGCCCTTCACCAGCGTCTCCGAGCCGATGTCGGATTCGAGCGGCGTGCCGCAGCCGAACACGGCGCCGCAGATCGTGTAGTACTTGGCGTTGCCGACGAGCGCGTCGAGCACATCCTTCTGGTTCAGCGCCAGGAACGCCGCACGGCGGATCTTCACATTGTCGAACGGCGGAAACAGGAAGTTCATGCGTCCCAGGGTCTGGTAGCCGAACTTGTTCAGCACGTTCATCGAAAGATCGGGATTAGCGGCGAGCACCGGCTCGAGGTCGAGCGGCGGGAATTCCATGAAGTCGATGTCGCCCGCCTGCAGCGCGTTGACCGCGGTCTGCGCATCGGGCATCGAGACCCACTCGACGCGGTCGACCTTCACCACCTTGCCGCCGGCCGTCCAGCTCGGCGGCTCCTTGCGCGGCACGTAGTCGGTGTTCTTCTCATAGACCGCCTTCACGCCCGGCTGGAATTCAGCCTTCACGAACTTGAACGGTCCGGAGCCGATCTGCTCTGAAATCTGCTGGTTCGCGGGCGTCTCGGCGAGACGCTTCGGCATCATGAACGGCACGTAGGAGGACGGCTTGCCGATCGACTCCAGCACCAGGCCGTAAGGCTCCTTCAGCTTCAAGGTGATGGTCTTGGCATCGGTGGCCTCCAGCGAGGCCGTGGCCTCCATCAGCTTCTGGCCCATGCTGTCGTTGCGGCTCCAGCGCTTCAGCGAAGCGACGCAGTCCTCGGCGGTGACCGGCGCGCCGTCGTGCCACTTCAGGCCATCGCGCAAGGTGAAGGTGTAGGTCAGCTTGTCGTCCGAGACCTTCCACTCCGCCATCTGCGGCTGGACCTGAAACTTGGCGTCGGTCCCGAGCAAGGTGTCGTACACCATGTAGCCATGGTCGCGCGTGATGTAGGCCGGCGTGAACACGGGATCGATGACGCGCAGATCCGAATGCATCACCGCCGTGATCATCTTCTTGCCGGCGGCGAGGGCCTGGGTCGTCACGCCCGCCATCGACACGGCCATGACCGAGGCGACGAACCATGAAACGAGCGCGGATGAGGTCCGGCGCGAAGTATGTGACATGCGATCTCTCTTGGCGTGGCTTCCATCCGAGGGCCCTGATACCGATCAAGGCCTGACGAGGCGTCTTGCGTCGCGTCTGCAAACGCGGAGCAAAGAGTCTCGGCAAGGAGACTTGCAGCAGTTCCATCGCAGGTCAATCGCCATGGGCGCATGGGTCACCGCATCGCACGGATGCACATAGCGCGGCTGCGACGATGGCGTCCCGCCATCTGGAACTCGGCTGCACCTGGTCCGTTATGCGCACCAGCAAGGAGCTTGACGATGCCGAATGAAGTCACCGAACCGCGGGATAATGGCCGACGTCCGACCGCACCTATCCGCACCGGCAAGACGCCACCCCAGGATCAAATCAGCCCGCCCTTGATGGTCGACGGCCTGGAAGCGGTCCGCGATCCGCACTGCTGAAGCGCGGCTTATGCACAAGGCGAGCGCAAGAACAAAAGAGAGACGCGGCGAAGTCTCCGCTTCACCGCGTCTCTCGTTGCGTCACGAGTTCGGCGCGCGGCCTACTCGCTCTTGTCGACGTTCCAGAACACCGGCGTGGCCGGGCCGTCGAGCACTCCGGTCAGCGACTTCCGCCAGCCGCTCGGGAGCAAATACTGGCCGAGCGGGATGTAGATCACCTTCTCGTAGTTCTGCTTCTGGATCTCGGTGGCGATCTTCTTCTGCTCGTCCGGCGAGGAGGACCGCGCATAGGCGTCGCGCAGCTTCTCGATCTCGGCATCTTCGGCCCAGCCGAACCAGCCGCCCTTGGTGCCGCGGCCGCCGATCGACACGTTCGCCACGGGATTGGCGACGTCGGCGCCGACCCAGTTGGTGAAGAACATGTTCCAGCCGCCCTCCTTCACGGGCTTCTGGCTGGCCCGCCGTGTCACCACCGTCTGCCAGTCGGTGGCCTGCAGGTCGACCTTGAAGCCGGCCTCGCGCAACAGCTGCGCCGCCACCACGGGCTGCGCCTTCAAGGTGGTGACGTCGCCCGGCGCCATGATCGCGATCGGCGTGCCGTCATAGCCGGACTCGGCAAGTGCCTTCTTGGCTTCCGCCATGCCGTTGCCCTTGATCAGCGTCTCGGCGCCGACATCGGTCTCGAGCGGCGTGCCGCACACGAACACGGCGCCGCAGATCTTCTGATACTTGTCGTTGCCGACGAGCGCGTCGAGCACGTCCTTCTGGTTCAGCGCGAGGAAGGCCGCGCGGCGCACCTTCACGTTGTCGAACGGCGGGTTGAGGAAGTTCATGCGGCCGAGCGTCTGGTAGCCGAACTTGTTCAGCACGTCGATCTTGAGCTCGGAGTTCGACTCCAGCACCGGCAGCATGTCGTAGGGAAGGTTCTCCATGAAGTCGATGTCGCCCGATTGCAGCGCGTTCACCGCGGTCTGTGCGTCCGGCATCGTGATCCACTCGACGCGGTCGACCTTCACCACCTTGCCGCCGGACGTCCAGCTCGCCGGCTCCTTGCGCGGCACGTAGTCGGTGTTCTTCTCGTACACCGCCTTCACGCCCGGCTGGAATTCCGCCTTGACGAATTTGAACGGGCCCGAGCCGATCTGCTCGGGAATCTGCTGGCCCTGCGGCGTCTCGGCGAGACGCTTCGGCATCATGAACGGCACCAGCGAGGACGGCTTGGCGATCGACTCCAGGACGAGTCCATAGGGCTCCTTCAACTTGAGCACGATGGTCTTGGCATCGGGCGCCTCCAGGCTCGCCGTGAAGTCCATCAGCTTCTGGCCCATGCCGTCGTTGCGGCCCCAGCGCTTCAGCGAAGCAACGCAGTCCTCGGCGGTCACCGGCGTGCCGTCATGCCATTTCAGGCCGTCGCGCAGGGTGAAGGTGTAAGTCAGCTTGTCGTCGGAGACCTTCCAGTCCGCCATCTGCGGCTGGACCTTGAAATTCGAATCGGTCGCCAGCAGCGTGTCGTAAACCATGTAGCCATGGTCACGGGTGATGTAGGCCGTCGTGAATCCGGGATCGATGACGCGCAGATCCGAATGCATCACCGCCGTGATCGTCTTCTTGCCGGCTGCGATGGCCTGGGTGCTCAGCGCCGTCGAGAGCGAAAGCACGGAAACGGCGAGGCTCGTCGCGAGCGTCAGACGTTTCCAGCGCGGGCTGTGGAACATTACGAGGTCTCCTGAGTGGATGGTTTGACCTGAAACTGATCAGATCCAGATCATTCGTTGGGCGTGCAGATCAATCCTTGTGCGAACTAACATGCTGTAAGTCGCAAGCTTTCGACAGTTGCAGAGGTCGCCTTTCGCGTCAATCCGCATTCAGCGCATGCGGCCCGTGGCTGACAATGCCGTTAACGTCTGCATAGCTTTCGCTTTACAAAGCGCGCCCGCCTGCGTCTCGTATCATGAGATCGCGACAATGCCTTGAGAGAGCACCAATGAATCCAGCCCATCTTCCCTTTGATACCGAAATCATGCTGCAGGGCTTGCGCGGCTGGGTCGAGTGCGAAAGTCCGACCTGGGACGCCGCCGCGGTGGAGCGCATGCTGGATCTTGCCGCGCGCGACATGGCGATCCTGGGTGCGACGATCGAGCGCATCGCCGGGCGCCAGGGCTTCGCCGGCTGCGTGCGCGCCCGATTCCCGCACCCGCGGCAGGGTGAGCCCGGCATCCTGATCGCCGGCCACATGGATACCGTTCACCCCGTCGGCACGCTGGCCAAGCTGCCTTGGCGCCGCGAGGGCAACAAATGCTATGGGCCCGGCATCTGCGACATGAAGGGCGGCAACTATCTCACGCTGGAAGCGATCCGCCAGCTGATCAAGGCCTCCATTGCGACGCCGCTGCCGATCACCATCCTGTTCACGCCGGACGAGGAGGTCGGAACGCCCTCGACCCGCGACATCATCGAAGCCGAGGCGCAGCGCAACAAATACGTGCTGGTGCCCGAGCCGGGCCGTCAGGACAATGGCGTGGTGACCGGCCGCTACGCCATCGCCCGCTTCAATCTCGAGGCGATCGGGCGCCCGAGCCATGCCGGCGCGCGGCTCGGCGCGGGTCGTTCCGCCATCCGGGAAATGGCGCGACAGATCCTCGCCATCGACGGCATGACAACGGAGGACTGCACCTTCTCCGTCGGCATCGTTCATGGTGGCCAGTGGGTCAACTGCGTCGCCACCACCGCCACCGGCGAAGCGCTCAGCATGGCGAAACGGCAGGCCGACCTCGATCGCGGCGTGGAGCGCATGCTGTCTCTGTCCGGCACCACCGACGACGTGACCTTCAAGGTGACGCGCGGCGTGACGCGGCCGGTGTGGGAGCCGGATTCCGGAACCATGGCGCTGTACGAGAAGGCGCGCGGCATCGCCGAGCAGCTCGGCATGGCGTTGCCGCACGGCTCGGCAGGCGGCGGCTCGGACGGCAACTTCACCGGCGCGCTCGGCATTCCGACCCTCGATGGCCTCGGGGTGCGCGGCACCGACATGCACACCCTGAACGAGCACATCGAGATCGACAGCCTTGCCGAGCGTGGCCGCCTGATGGCGGGGCTGCTCGCGACCCTGGCGTAGGATTGCCTCCGGGCAAGATCTCGTAGCCCGCATGAGCGCAGCGACATGCGGGGTCATCGCCGCAGCGCGCGAGACCCCGGGGTCGCTTCGCTCTCCCGGCTACGCACCGCCTGCTGCGCAGCAGCACGGTTTCATTTTCCGGGACCATGACGGTGAGTAGACAACGGCTCCACGGCGCGCGCATGATGGCATGCGGCTTGCAAAGTTTCCGCGCGAAGGTTCGCCGCAAAGTGCTGCGACTTTGTTCGCAAATGCGATGGTTCGCGCGGATCCCGAACACCGTGTCGTCGCGTGTGCATGAGCAGATGAGCGAACACCGGAGACCTTGAAAGCGATGGATATCGGTGACATGCACACTCTCTCACGACGTTGCGCGCGTCGCCCCAGCACCATGAAGGCGGTTCTCTCGAGATGATCGGTTATCTGCTTCGCCGCATCCTCGCATCCATCCCTGTGATGGGCGTGGTGGCGCTGTTCGTCTTTCTCCTGCTGCGGCTGACGCCGGGCGATCCCGCCGCGATTCTCGCCGGCGACAACGCGACCCCTGAGCAGCTCGAGCGCATCCGCGCCACGCTCGGACTGAACGAGCCGCTCTACATCCAGTTCTTCACCTGGATCAATCAGCTGCTGCATGGCGATCTCGGCGTATCGCTGATCTCGAAGGTGCCGGTGCTGCAGATGATCGGCCAGCGCATCGAGCCGTCGATCTCGGTCGCGATCTCGACCATCATCCTGTCGATTCTCGTCGCCGTCCCGCTCGGCGTCATCGCGGCCTGGAAGCACGGCACCTGGATCGATCGTTTCGTGATGGCGCTCTCGGTGATCGGCTTCTCGGTGCCGGTATTCGTCATCGGCTACATCCTGATCCAGTTGTTCGCGATCAACCTGCGCTGGGTCCCTGTCCAGGGCTTCAAGAGTCTCAGCGCCGGCTTCGGCCCGTTCTTCGAGCGCATCATCCTGCCGACCTGCGCATTGTCCTTCATCTACGTCGCGCTGATCGCGCGCATGACGCGCGCCGCGATGCTCGACGTGCTCGGCGAGGACTTCGTGCGCACCGCGCGCGCCAAGGGCGTCAGCGAGATCGCGGTGCTGTTGCGCCACGCGTTGCGAAATGCGGCCGTGCCCGTCATCACCGTGATCGGCTCCGGCTTCGCGCTGTTGATCTCCGGCGTCGTGGTCACCGAGAGCGTGTTCAACCTGCCCGGCATCGGCCGCCTCACCGTCGACGCCGTGCTGGCGCGCGACTATCCGGTCATCCAGGGCATGATCCTTCTCACCTCGTTCATCTATCTCGCGGTCAATCTCCTGATCGACCTCGCCTACACCCTGCTCGATCCACGCATCCGCTACTGAGGCCCTCATCCGATGGCGATCGTTACCACCCCTGAGCCGTCGATCCCGGTCACCACGCGACTGGGTCCCCGGTTCGGCTTTCTCACCTCGACCCCGATCATCGCCGTGGCGACCGTCTGCCTGTCGCTCATCGTGCTGATCTCGATCCTGGCACCGCTGCTGGCGCCGCACGATCCCGTGCTGCTCGCGCCAGCGCAGCGGCTCAAGCCGTCGAGCGCGCAACACCTGCTCGGCACCGACGCCTATGGCCGCGACCTGTTGTCGCGCACGATCTATGGCGGCCGCATCTCGCTTCTGGTCGGCGTCGGCGCCGCGATCATCTCGATCGCGATCGGACTCGTGATCGGCCTCGTCTCCGGCTTCTTCCGCTGGGTCGACGCCATCCTGATGCGCGTGATGGACGGCCTGATGGCGATCCCGAGCATCCTGCTCGCCATCGCCGTCGTCTCGCTGTCGGGCGCCAGCGTCGGCACCGTGATGATCGCGATCACCATCGTCGAGATCCCGCGCGTCGCGCGCCTGGTTCGCTCGGTCGTGCTGACGGCACGCGAGGAGCCCTATGTCGAAGCTGCGATTTCATTGGGCACGTCGATGCCCAAGATCATGTGGCGGCATCTGATGCCGAACACGATCGCGCCGCTGATCGTCCAGGGCACCTACATCTGCGCCGCCGCGATTCTCACCGAGGCGATCCTGTCGTTCCTCGGAGCAGGCATCAGCCCGGAAACGCCGACCTGGGGCAACATCATGGCCGAGGGCCGCTCCTACTTCCAGATCAAGCCATCGCTGATCTTCTGGCCAGGCCTGCTGCTGTCGATCGCCATCCTCTCGATCAACCTGATCGGCGATGCCGCGCGCGACGCGCTCGACCCGCGCATGAAGCAGCGCGAGGCCGGCAAGTGACAATGGTTTTTCGTCATCGCGAGCGAAGCGACGCGATCCAGGGGCCGCACCCGGAGCTCTGGATTGCTTCGTCGCTATCGCTCCTCGCAATGACGGTGGAGAAATGAACACATGACCGACACCATCCTCGACATCGACAATCTCGTCGTCACCGTCGGCAAGACGAAGAACCCGAACGGCCCGCGCATCATCGACGGCGTCTCGATCAAGGTCGAAAAGGGCGAGACGCTCTGCGTCGTCGGCGAAAGCGGCTCCGGCAAATCGGTGACGTCGCTGACCACGATGGGCCTGCTGCCGAAGAACGCGCTGCATGCCGTCGGCGGCAGCGTCAAGCTGGTCGGCGAAGAGTTGCTCACGGCGAGCGATCGCCGGCTGCGCGAGCTGCGCGCCACCCGGATGGCGATGATCTTCCAGGAGCCGATGACCGCGCTCAATCCAGTCGTGCCGGTGGGCCGCCAGATCGACGAGGTCCTGCGCGCGCATACGTCCCTCGATGCGCGCACGCGGCGCAAGCGCATCCTCGACATGATGGAGCAGGTCCACCTGCCCGACGTCGAGCGCATTTTCGGCTCCTACCCGCACCGCCTGTCGGGTGGCCAGCGCCAGCGCATCATGATCGCGATGGCGCTGGTGCTCGAGCCGAAACTCCTGATCGCCGACGAGCCGACCACCGCACTCGACGTCACCACGCAGAAGCAGATCCTCTCGCTGATCCGCGAGTTGCAGCGCGATCACGGCACCGCCGTGCTGTTCATCACCCACGACATGGGCGTCGTCGCCGAGATCGCCGACCGCGTCTCGGTGATGCGCCAGGGCCGCCTGGTCGAGACCGGCGCGCTCGACAAGATCCTGCGGGCGCCCGAGATGGACTACACGCGCAACCTGCTCGCTTCCGTGCCCAGCCTGATCCCGCGTCCGCCGCGGCCGGACAGCACCGAGCCGGTGGTGCTGGAGACCAACGAGCTCGGCAAGGTCTATCGCGAGCGTTCGTTCCTCGGCAAAGCGCGCGAAGTCGTCGCCGCGCAGAACGTCACGCTCACCCTGCGCAAGGGCCGCACGCTCGGCATCGTCGGCGAAAGCGGCTCCGGCAAGTCGACGGTGGCCCGCTGCATCGTCCGGCTGATCGATCCGACCTCCGGCGGCGTCCGTCTGGCCGGCCATGAGATCTCGATCCTGACCCGGCGGCTGCTGCAGCCGCATCGCAAGCGGATCCAGATCGTGTTCCAGGATCCCTACCGCTCGCTCAACCCGCGGCTGACCGTCGGTGAAAGCATCGCCGAGGGACCGGTCAACTACGGCACCTCGCATGACAAAGCGATGGCGCGGGCGCGCGAGCTGCTCGAGCTGGTCGGCCTGCCTGCGGACGCGATCTCACGCTACCCGCACCAGTTCTCCGGCGGCCAGCGCCAGCGCATCGCCATCGCCCGCGCGCTCGCGCTCGATCCCGACGTGCTGGTCGCGGATGAAGCGGTGTCTGCGCTCGACGTCTCGGTACAGGCGCAGGTGCTGGAGCTGCTCGACGAGATCCAGCGCCGGCTCGGCATCGCCATCCTGTTCATCACGCATGACCTGCGCGTTGCAGCGCAGATCTGCGACGACGTCGTCGTGATGCAGAAGGGGCGCATCGTCGAACAGGGTCCGGCCGGCGAGATCCTGACGCATCCGAAGGAAGCCTACACGCGCGCGCTGCTCGAAGCGGCGCCGGGACGGAACTGGGACTTCGCCAACTTCCGGCCGGTGTCGGAAGCAGTGGCGTAGCAACGCCACCACCGCCGTCGCGGCAAGCGGTGAAGCAATCCAGACTGGATATCTAGACGGATCCTGGATTGCTTCGCAGCGAAGCAATCCAGGCGGCCCGGGGACTCTGAACTGCGTCGCTGAGCCGGCAAGGACCCACGACGAGACGCCACCGCGCCAACGCGCCGTCATCGTGGCCCGCATGCAAAACGGCATCGCTCGATCGCTTGCGTGGGCCGCGATACGCGGTCTAACGTCATCGCACCACCAACAGCCTGAGGCGGAGTGATGACGCGCGTCGCGATCGGCGGCTTTCTGCACGAGACCAATACATTCGCACCGACGAAAGCGGACTACGACGCGTTCATGCATGGCGGCGGCCGCGCCTCGATCGCCGATGCGGCCTCCGTGCTCACGACGATGCGCGGCATCAATGCCGGCCAGGCCGGCTTCATGGCAGTCGCGGAATCCTACGGCTGGGACGTCGTGCCCACCATCGCCTGCGCGGCGAGTCCCTCGGCGCATGTCACCAGGGACGCGTTCGAGCGCATCACGACCGTGATGGTCGAGCGCATCAAGGCCGCCGGCCCGCTCGACGGCGTCTATCTCGATCTGCACGGCGCGATGGTGGCCGAGCATCTTGACGACGGCGAAGGCGAGATCCTGGCGCGCGTGCGCAAGGTCATCGGCCCGAACGTGCCGCTGGTCGCGAGCCTCGATCTGCATGCCAACGTCACGCCCGAGATGATGGCACATGCCGATGCGCTGATCGCCTACCGGAAATATCCGCACACCGACATGGCCGACACCGGCCGCGCCAGCGCGGAGCACCTCGCGCTGCTGCTGCGCGCGAAGGAGCCGCTGGCGAAGGCCTTCCGGCAATTGCCGTTCCTGATCCCGATCAGCTGGCAATGCACCAACGACCAGCCCACCAAAGGCATCTACGAGAAGCTTGCGGCGCTGCAGAGCGAGGCCGTGCCGACGCTGTCGTTCGCGCCCGGCTTTCCCGCCGCCGATTTCGCGCATTGCGGCCCGAGCGTGTTCGCCTATGGCCGGACGCAGGCCGACGCGGACGCCGCGGCGGATGCGATCGCGGCGATCGTCGCGGGCCACGAGGATGATTTCGACGGCCGCATCTACACGCCCGATGACGGCGTGCGTCATGCCATGACGCTGGCGCAGACGGCGACGCGTCCGATCGTGATCGCCGACACCCAGGACAATCCCGGCGCGGGCGGCGATTCCGATACGACCGGCATGCTGCGCGCGCTGGTGCGCAATCGCGCCAGCCGCGCCGCGATCGGCATGATCTACGATCCGCAAGCGGCGATCGCCGCGCATACGGCCGGCGAAGGGGCCACCGTGACGCTGTCGCTCGGCGGCAAGAGCGGCATTCCCGGCGATGCGCCGTTCGAGGAGAGCTTCATCGTCGAGAAAATCTCCGACGGCCGCTTCGTCGCACCCGGCCCGTTCTACGGCGGCCGCAAGATGGAAATGGGACCGTCAGCGTGCTTGCGCATTGGCGATGTCCGCGTCGTCGTGGCCTCGCACAAGTCCCAGCTCGCCGACCAGGAAATGTACCGCTTCGTCGGCATCGAGCCGACCGCGCAGGCGATTCTCGTCAACAAGAGCTCAGTGCATTTCCGCGCCGATTTCGAACCGATCGCGGAACATCTCCTGATCTGCGCCGCGCCCGGCGCGATGCCCGCCGATCCCTCCACTTTGCCCTGGACCAGCCTGCGTCCGGGCGTCCGCCTCAAGCCGAACGGTCCGGCGTTCAAAGCTTAAACCTCTCCAGGGAAACGCACCCATGCCCACCATCGATCGCATCCAAGGTTACGCCGACGAGTTCACCGCCATCCGCCGCGACCTGCACGCGCATCCGGAGATCGGCTTCGAGGAGACGCGCACCTCCGGCATCGTCGCCGAGAAGCTTGCGCAATGGGGCATCGAGGTGCATCGCGGCCTCGGCGGCACCGGGGTGATCGGCGTGCTCAAGGGCAAGAACGACAGCGGCAGGAAGATCGGCCTGCGCGCCGACATGGATGCGCTGCCGATGGAGGAGAATACGAACCTGCCCTGGCGCTCGACCATCCCCGGCCGTTTCCACGGCTGCGGCCATGACGGCCACACCACGATGCTGCTCGGCACCGCGCGCTATCTCGCCGAGACCCGCAACTTCGACGGCACCGTGCACTTCATCTTCCAGCCGGCGGAGGAAGGCCTCGGCGGCGCACGCGCGATGATCAAGGACGGCCTGTTCCAGAAGTTTCCCTGCGACGAGCTCTACGGCCTGCACAACGCGCCCGACCTGGAGCATGGCGAGATCGCGATCCTGCCCGGTCCGGCCATGGCCGGCGCCGATTTCTTCGACATCCGCATCTCCGGTTACGGCGCCCATGGCGCGATGCCCGAGCGCTCCAAGGACGCGGTGGTGATCGCGACCAGCGTGGCGCAGGCGATCCAGACCATCGTCAGCCGCAATGTCGAACCGCTGCAGGCGGCCGTTGTCTCGATCACGCAGATCCATGCCGGCTCGGCCTACAACGTCATTCCCGGCGATGCCTGGCTGTGCGGCACCGTGCGCGCGTTCTCGGACCCCGTGCGCGCGCTGGTGCGCGAGCGCATGCGCGCGATCTGCGCCGGCATGGCGGCGGCGTTCAATTGCGAGATCGATGTCGACATCCGCGACACGTTCAGCGTGCTGGTGAACCAGGAGGAGCAGTCCAAGGTCGTCGAGCAGGTCGCGCGCACCGTGGTCGAGCCGTCCAAGGTGCTGACCCGCTCGACGCCGAAGATGGGCAGCGAGGATTTCGCCGACATGCTGCAGACGATTCCGGGCGCCTATTTCTGGGTCGGCCATGAGGGCTCGGTGCCGGTGCACAATCCCGGCTATGTGCTCGACGACAAGATCCTGCCGATCGGCGCCAGCATGTTCGCCCGCATCATCGAGACTCGTCTGCCGGCAGCTTAGCGCTGATCTACGTCAATGAGCGGGCGCGAATTGAGATGAACTTCGGCAACGGAGCACCAGCATGCACAAGCCCGCCTCTGACGACATCACCTCGCTGCACGATCTCTCCGCGGTCGACCTGATCGCCGGCTATCGCGCGCGCCAGTTCTCGCCGTCCGAGGTGATGGACGACGTGCTGGCGCATGTCGCAGTGTGGGAGCCGCACATCAAGGCGCTGTATCTGCTCGATGTCGACGGGGCGCGGGCGGAAGCGAAGGCCTCGACCGAGCGCTGGGCCAAGGACGAGCCGGCAGGCGTCCTCGACGGCGTACCGGCGACGGTGAAGGACAACATCGCCACCAAGGGCCAGCCGATGCCGCTCGGCGCAGCCAGCGTCACGCGCGCGCCGCTGGCGGCCGACGCGCCGCCGGTGGCGCGGCTGCGCGAGGCCGGCGCGATCATCTTCGCCAAGACCACGATGCCCGACTACGGCATGCTGTCGTCGGGCCTGTCGAGCTTCCATCCGCAGACGCGCAATCCGTGGGACCTGCGGATGAACCCCGGCGGCTCCAGCGCCGGCGCGGGTGCCGCGGCCGCAGCCGGCTATGGCCCGCTGCATGTCGGCACCGACATCGGCGGCTCGATCCGGCTGCCGGCGTCGTGGTGCGGTCTCGTCGGCCTCAAGCCGAGCTTCGGCCGCGTGCCGATCGATCCGCCCTATGTCGGCCGCGTCGCCGGGCCGATGACGCGCATCGTCGACGACGCTGCGCTGATGATGAGCGTGCTGTCGAAGCCGGACAGGCGCGACGGCACCAGCCTGCCGCCCTCGGACCTGCACTGGAAGGTCGCGGAGAAGCCGGTGCGCAAGCTGCGCATCGGCGTGATGCTCGACCTCGGCGGCGTCGGCCAGGCGCTCGAGGAGCCGGTGCGTGCGACGACGCTGGCGGCCGCAAAAGCCTTCGAATCCGCAGGTGCCGTCATCAGCGAGGTGAAGGGCTTCCTGACCCGCGAGATGCTCGACGGTCTCGACAATTTCTGGCGTGCGCGGCTGTGGGACGATCTGGCGCGGCTCGCGCCCGACGTTCGTGCCAAGACCCTGCCCTACATCCTGCAATGGGCCGAGCGCGGCGCCGCGCTGTCGGGCGTCGAGGTCATCAGGGGCTTCAACGTCACGATGACCCTGCGCGCCGCCGCAGCAAGACTGTTCTGCGACTATGACTACATCATCTCTCCGACCTCGCCCGGCGTGAAATTCCCCGCCGAGTTCGCCTCGCCGCTCAACGACCCCGAGAGGCCGTTCGAGCACATCACCTACACCGTGCCGTGGAACATGTCGGAGAACCCGGCGATCTCAGTCAATGCCGGCTATGACGCCGACGGCTTCCCGATCGGCCTGCAGATCATCGGCCGCCGCTTCGACGACGTCGGCGTGCTCGGGATGGCGAAGACGTTCGAAGGATTGCGCGGTGAGCAGCGGCCGTGGCCGGTGGCGCCCTGACGGATTCGTAGGGTGGGCAAAGGCGCGTACACGGCGCTATCCACGCTCACCGCTGCTGACGGGCGCCGTGCCTACCGCCGGACCATCGGTGAAAATGGTGGGCACGTCGCCGCGCGCAATGCGCGCCGCGCCTTTGCCCACCCTACGGAATACCATACGCACTTGCCCATGGCCTGATGCTTGCGCATCGCTCCGTAATGACGTTTCTAACAACGATAACAACAACACATCAGGAAACACCCATGGCGTATCAGACCATTCTCTACGACGTCGCCGACAAGATCCTCACCATCACGCTGAACCGGCCGGAGAAGCTCAACGCCTTCACCGGCACCATGATGGAAGAGCTGATCGACGCCTTCGATCGCGCCGACAAGGATGACGGCGTCAGGGCGATCATCGTCACCGGAGCGGGCCGCGCCTTCTGCGCCGGAGCCGACCTCTCCTCCGGCGCCGACACGTTCGATCGCGATGCCAAGCGCGGGCCGGTGAAGCGCCACGCCGATGGCCGCGTCGACTATTCCGATCCGCAGGTGCGCGACGGCGGCGGCCAGGTGACGTTGCGCATCTTCAAGTCGCTGAAGCCGGTCATCGCCGCGGTGAACGGCCCGGCCGTCGGCATCGGTGTCACCATGCAGCTCGCGATGGACATCCGCATCGCCTCGGAGGGCGCGCGGTTCGGCTTCGTGTTCTCCCAGCGCGGCATCGTGCCGGAGGCGGCGTCGAGCTGGTTCCTGCCGCGCATCGTCGGCATCTCGCAGGCGCTGGAATGGTGCTACACCGGCCGCGTGTTTCCGGCGCAGGAAGCGCTCGCCGGCCGTCTCGTCAGCAAGGTGGTGCCGCCGGAGGAACTATTGCCCACCGCACGCGCGCTGGCTCGCGAGATCGCCGACAAGACCGCGCCGGTGTCGATCGCGCTGATCCGCCAGATGATGTGGCGCATGATGGGCGCCGACGATCCGATGGAGGCGCACAAGGTCGACAGCCGCGGCATCTACGCGCGCGGCCGCTCCGACGACGTCAAGGAAGGCGTGGTGTCGTTCCTGGAGAAGCGCCCGGCGCAGTTCAAGAACACCGTCACCGCCGACATGCCGGACTATTTCCCGTGGTGGGACGAGCGGGAGTATAAATAGAACGCTGTCATCCCGGACAAGCGCGCGGCACGCGCGCGCCGATCCGGGATCCATAGCCACCGGATGCCGTTTGGCGAAGAACGACGTCCAGGGTGCCGCACGATGGATCACGCGGTATGGGTCCCGGCGCGGAGGCCGGGACGACAGCGAGTGGCGCCCCGCGTCACTCCATCATCAGCGCCGTGATCATCGGCGCCACGCACTCGGCCGCTTTCGCTCGATGAGAAGCCAATCCCATCGCGTGCGATCACTCACGCCGCCTTGATGCCGCGAATGAAGTCATCGACATGGCGGCGCATGCTCTCGGACTGGCGCAGCAGCTCCGCCGACGCCCCGAGCACCTGGCTGGCGGTGACGCCGGACTCGTTGGCGGCGGCCGTGACCTGCTGGATGTTCTGCGAAATCTCGTCGGTCCCCTTGGCCGCGTGCTGGACGTTGCGCGCCATCTCGCGCGTGGCCGCGCCCTGCTCCTCGACGGCATTCGCGATCGACGACGCGATCTCGTTCAGCTCGCCGATGGTCGTGGTGATGCCGCGGATGGCGCGGACGGCTTCGGTCGACACCTCCTGCATTCCGGAGATCTGCGCGCGGATCTCTCCGGTCGCCTTGGCGGTCTGCTCGGCAAGCAGCTTCACCTCGCCGGCGACCACGGCAAAGCCGCGGCCGGCCTCGCCCGCCCGCGCGGCCTCGATGGTCGCATTGAGCGCGAGAAGGTTGGTCTGGCCGGCAATGTCGCTGATCAGCCGCACGATGTCGCCGATCCGTTCGGCCATGCTGGAAAGGCCCTGCACGGTCTCGTTGGTCCGCTGCCCTTCCGCGGCCGCCTTCTGCGCCATGTCGGCCGACTGCGTCACCTGACCGCCGATGCCCGCGACCGAGCTCGACAGTTGGTCCGTCGCCGCGGCCATCGTCTGCATGTTGCTCGATGCGGCCTCGGTCGCCTGCGCGACGCTGCTCGCTTCACTGCAGGTCCGGCTCGCCGTCCGGTTCATCACGGCAGCCGTCGATTCGAGCTGTGCCGAGGCTGAGATCACGCTATCGATCACGGCCGCGATATCGCCGCTGAAACGGTCGGTCAGCTCGCCGACGCGCTTGGCTTTTTCGGCGCGCTGGCTCATCGCTTCCGCATCCCTGGCGGCGAGCTCGGCGCCATGAATCATGTTCTCCTTGAAGACCTGCACTGCCCTCGCCATCAGGCCGACCTCGTCGCGCCGATCGACCGCGTCGATCGCGGTGCTCACATCGCCCTTCGCCAGCCGCGTCATCGTATCGGCAAGTGCGTTGATTGGCCCGGTGATGCTGCGCGCCAGCGCGACGACGATCGCGAGGCTCAGCGCCAAGGCGAGCAGCAGCAGCACGCCGACGGCGGCGAGGCTGGCCGTGGCCGCGGCCTGCTTGCCGGCCATCAGCTCCGACAGCTCAACGGCCAGAGCGTCTTCGACCTGCTTCAGGAGATCGATCCGCAGCGTGGCCGCATCGAACCAGGCTTTGCTCGCGAGCCCTTTGAAATCACCGCTGACGCCGCCCTGCTCCACCACCTTGCGCATGGCAACGACGCCGTCGATCGCCGGTCCGGTCATCGCCGCATCGAACGCCGCACGCCCTCTCGCCGAGGCGGCGGCGCGAAATGCCGCGAAATAACTGTCCTGTGCTGCAGCCAGCCCTATGGCACGCGCATAGGCGGCCTGCTCGAAGCGACCGGCGGCAAGGCCACCCGCCACGACCGCGCGCTCCAGGCCGGCGCGCTCCTTGCCTTCCGTCAGGTTGCCATAGGCGATGATCGCCTTGGAGATGTCGTCATCATCGCTCAGCGCCGATATGCCGTTGATCAGGCTGGTCAGCCGGGCGACAATCTCGGTGAGAGCGCTGACGGCCGCCGCCGGCGTTATGGCTTGCGCGTCGATGTCGCCGCGATGGCGATCGAGCTGCGCCAACGCCTGCTCGCTCGCCTGCGCCGCCTCGGCCAGCGCGCCGCTCCGGCGCAGCCCGTCCAGCGCGGCGACCGCATGCGCGCGCTCGCCGTCGGTCAGCCTGCGCTGCTGATCCAGCTCGGCGCGCATCTGCGTGCCCTTGCTGCTGAGAAACGCCGACGACATGCCGCGCTCACGCTGCAGCTCATGAACGAAACGGCTGAGCTTGCCGACGGCTTCCGCCACCGGCTGCATGTGCATCATCTCGACGCGCACCGCCCATTTCGTGGAGATCTCGTAGGCCGCCAACGCAGCCAATGTGAGGATGGGCAGCAATGCAGACAGGGCAATGCGGTGAAGTATCTTCGACGTCTTCAACATGATCGGCCTCAACCTGTCCGATCATTCTATGAATCCAGTGGTAAAAAAATACATAGACCCGTCCGCCACATTTTTGGGCAGGCCTGCAAACTAATCCATCACCAGCGCCACGCGGCCGATCGCCTTGCGCTCGATCAACAGCCGCATCGCCACTGCGTAATCCTCGAACGGCACACGGTGCGACACGTTCGGCCGCAGCTTGCCCTGCTCGGCGAAGGCCAGCAGCGCCGCCATGCGTCGCTCTCCGAGTTCAGGGTCTCTGCGCACGGCCTCGCCGGCGCGCACGCCGAGCACGCTGGCGCCCTTCATCAGGATCAAATTGGTGCGTGCGAGCCCGATGCCGCCGGTGAAGCCGATCACGAGCAGCCGCGCGCCCCAGGCGATGCAGCGGACGCTGTGCTCGAACACCTCGCCACCCACCGGGTCGAACACGACGTCGACGCCCCGCCCATCCGTGATGCGCTTGACGGCGTCGCGGAACGGCTCGCGCGCATACAGCACGAGATGATCGGCGCCACGCGCGCGTGCCACCGCGAGTTTCTCCTCCGAGGACGCTGCTGCAATGACCGTCGCGCCCAAGAGCTTGCCGATCTCGACGGCGGCGAGGCCGACGCCGCCACCGGCGCCGTGCACCAGCAGAGTCTCGCCGGGCTTGAGCTGGCCGCGATCGACCAGCGCGTGATGGGCGGTGCCGTGGCCGGCGAGATAGGTCGCGCCTTCCGCGTAGTCGAAGGTCGACGGCAGCGGCATGAGCTGGCTCCCCGCCACCACCGCCTCCTCGGCGTAAGCACCGAAGCGCATGCGGACGATGACCTTGTCGCCGACGGCATGGCCGGTCACGGCGGCGCCGATCGCGATGACATGGCCGGCCGCCTCCACGCCGGGCGTGAACGGCAGCTCCGGCTTGAGCTGATACTCACCCGCCGCCATGAGGATGTCCGGGAAATTGATGCCGGCGGCGCGGATCCTCACCCGCACCTCGCCGTCAGCCAACACACGAGACGGCAGGCTTTCCAGCCTCAGCTTCTCCGGCGGGCCGAGCTCGCGGCAGACGATCGCCCGCGGCATCAGCCGGCGCGCCCCTTCGCCCTCGCCAGCGCCTCGCGGATCAGCGGCAGCCGATCGTTGCCGAAATACATGTCGGTGGCATTGACGAAGATGGTCGGCGAGCCGAAGCCGCCGCGCTTGACGACCTCCTCGGTGTTGATGCGCAGCTGGTCCTTGATGCCCTGCTGCGCGATCCCATCGAAGAACGCCTTCGGGTCGATGCCGACACGCCGGCACACCTCCGTCAGCACCGCATCCTGCGAGATGTCCTGGTCCTCCCCCCAATAGATCTCGAACACGGTCCGCGCGAACGGCACCATGTCCTGCCCCAGCCAGATGCAGCCGCGCATCGCCTTGACGCTGTTCACCGGAAACACCGTCGGCGGCATCTTGATCCTGAGCCCGGCCGAGCGCGCCCAGTCGCCGAGGTCCTTCAGCATGTAGGCCGCTTTGGCCGGCACCGGCTTCTCGCGTTGCGCATAGACGCTGGGATTGACGGTGTTGAAGATACCGCCGACGAGAATGGGCCGCCAGACGATGTCGACGCCGAATTCTTTCGCGAGCGGCTGGATGTTGTGGAAGGCCAGATAGGTCCAGGGGCTGGAGCAGTCGAAGAAGAATTCGATCATGTGTGTTTCCTCAAGGTCTTGATGCGTTCGTCATCGAGAGCGCCACGGAGTCATTGAGACCATTAGTGTCGCCCCTGGATTGCTTCGCTGCGCTCGCAATGACGGCGGAGGCAGTTGGCGCACATCACTCTCTCCGTCATTGCGAGAAGCGTAGCGACGAAGCAATCCAGGGGCTGCAACATACGGTCTGGATGGCTTATCCCCGCTTATCCCCATGCTCCTCGCGATGCCGCGGAGCTCGCTCACGATCTCCCCATCATCTCCTTCGCGCGCGCGCCGAACATCACATGACGCGACTGCTCGTTGAACGGCTCCTTGACGAACTTGCCGATCGCAAGCCCCGCCTGCAGCTTCGGCCGGCCACGCAACGTCGCGTACCAGCGCTTGGTGTGGGGGTAGTCGTCGAGCGTGAAGCCCTGGGCCTTGTGCGTCATCATCCAGGGAAAGCAGGCGACGTCGGCGATCGTGTAGTCGTCGCCGGCGACATAGGCACCGGTCTTGCCGAGCTGCACGTCGAGCACGTGGAACAACCGTGCGACCTCGTCGCGGTAGCGCTGGATCGCATACGGGATCGTCTCGGCCGCATAGAGCGCGAAATGGCCGTGCTGCCCCATCATCGGCCCCAGCCCCGCCATCTGCCACATCACCCATTGGATCACCCGCGAGCGCGCCCGCATCTCCTGCGGCAGGAAACGGCCGGTCTTGTCCGCGAGATAGATCAGGATGGCGCCGGTCTCGAACACCGGGAACGGCGCGCCGCCATCGGCCGGCGCATGATCGACGATCGCCGGAATCCGGTTGTTCGGGCTGATCGCCAGGAACTCCGGCTTGAACTGGTCGCCGGCGCGAATGTCGACGGGAATCACGGTATAGGGCAGCCCGAGTTCCTCGAGCATGATCGAGATCTTCCAGCCGTTCGGCGTCGGCGCGTAATGGAGATCGATCATGCTTTCCCCGATTCCTTCCCCGGACCATTATGCCGCGCCGCGGAACACGCGAGGCGGCTTCGTTCTTCTGTACCTGAAGGGTAAGCCATGGCAGACAGGCGCTCAAGCCTGACCGCCCCATACGCCGACGGAGAGTTCGACCATGCTGTTTCCATCGACCATCGCAGGCTCGCTGCCGAAGCCGGAATGGCTGGCCGAGCCGAACGTGCTGTGGGCCCCGTGGAAGTCGAAGGGCGATGAGCTTGCGCGCGCCAAGCGCGACGCGACCATTCTCGCGCTGAAGCTGCAGGAGGATTCCGGCATCGACATCCTCACCGAGGGCGAGCAGTCGCGCCAGCATTTCGTGCACGGCTTCCTCGAGCGGGTCGAGGGCATCGACTTCGCGCACAAGGTCGAGATGGGCATCCGCAAGGATCGCTACAAGGCGATGGTGCCGCAGGTGGTGGCGCCGCTGTCGCTGAAGGGCCGCGTCCATGGCGACGAGGCGCGGATCGCGCGCACGCACACCACGCGCGCCGTGAAGTTCACCCTGCCCGGTCCGATGACGATCATCGACACCATCGCCGACAGCTACTATGGCGACCGCGTCAAGATGGCGTTCGCCTTTGCCGAGCTGTTGAACCAGGAAGCGAAGGCGCTGCACGACGACGGCATCGACATGATCCAGTTCGACGAGCCCGCCTTCAACGTCTACATGGACGAGGTGCGCGATTGGGGCATCAAGGCGCTGGAGCGCGCCGCCGAGGGGCTGACCTGCCCGACGGCCGTGCACATCTGCTACGGCTACGGCATCAAGGCCAACACCGACTGGAAGGAGACGCTCGGCGGCGAGTGGCGGCAGTATGAGGAGACGTTCCCGGTCATCGACGCCAGCACCATCCAGCAGGTCGCGGTCGAATGCCGCAATTCGAAGGTGCCGATCGAGCTGCTCGGCCTGCTCAAGAACAAGATCGTGCAGGCCGGCGTCATCGACGTCGCCAGTGACGCGATCGAGACCGCCGAGGACGTCTGCAAGACCCTCGAGGACGTCATGAAGGTGGTGCCGAAGGAGAACATCATCGCCACCACCAATTGCGGCATGGCGCCGATGCGGCGCGAGATCGCCGAGGCCAAGCTGATGGCGCTCGGCACCGGAGCCAAGCTGGCACGGCAGCGGTTCGCTTGAGCGGCCACGATTGACGGCGCACGCCGACCGATGCTGGCGCCCATCGCCACTCACGCGGTGCCTGCGGAGCATCACAGGTCACCGCCTGTCTCCCGGTCGGCTCCTCTCGCACGCTGACGAGCCCTCGCGCGAGCGCACCGGCCGGTAAGACTCCGGATGAATCAGCAGCAGCGTTGGGCCCCGCTGCGCGCAGCGCTCATGTGCACCTTACTGTTAGTTTGGAGCTGCTCACGGCCGACGGGACGACATCTCGTCGTGATCAACTTCGGCGACCGTGGTAGCGAAATACCCAGCAACATCGTTGGCAGAGCACTGTGTCTTTCGCGTTCTTGACAATGTGTGTACGAGCATTTCATTTCGCTACTACCTGTTAACGCGGTGAGTTTCCACCGCCTGCATCAGTTTCGAATCTGACATTGCCTTCATTGCTGGGGATAGGGATGGCTTGCATTGCGAGAACGATTATTGCTGCGCCGAAATCAAAGCCTCGGCGATGGCTGGCCCTCTCCATCCTCTGTGCCAGCACGTTCCTGAGCACGCAGGCGATGGCGATCGACGTCGCCAACCAGACCGACTGGAATACGGCGGTGGCAGCGGTCGCGGCCGCCGGCGCCAACTCGACCGTGACGATCAACATCACCAGCGGATTCACGCTGTCGAGCTCGCTTGCGCAACTGCAGGCCGCCAACAGCAACGTCACGGTGAACATCACCGGCAACGGCCAGACGATCAACGGCGCCTCCTCGTTTCAGGGCATCGTCGTCAACGGCGCCAACGCGCCGACCGTGAACATCTCCAGCCTGGCGATCACCAACACGGCCGCGATCGGCGGCAACGGCCAGAACGGCCAGAACGGCTATTATAGCGGCGGCTTGGCCTATGGCTCCGGCGGCGGCGGCGGCGGCGGTCTCGGAGCCGGCGGCGGCCTGCTGGTCGGCAGCGGCGCCAATGTCACGATCGCCGCGGTCACCTTCACCAACAACAGCGCCACCGGCGGCAATGGCGGCAACGGCGGCAGCGCACAGAACGCGGCAGCCGACCCGGTGAACGGCGGCAATGGCGGCGCGGGCGGTGCCGCGAACAACGGCGGCGCCAGCGGCGGCGGCGGTGCGGGCGGCACCGGCGGACATACCGGCACGCAAGGCACGACCGGCACCGCGGGCGCCGCGCTCGGTGACGGCGGTGGTGGTGGCGGCGGCTCCGGCACCACCAACAGCAACACCTACACCAACAACAATGGCGGCGGCACCGGCAACGCCAATGGCGGCAACGGCGGCACCGGCGGCGACGGCGCTACGAATGCCAGCGGCTCGGGCGGGCCTGGGCCCGGCTCCGACGGCGGCGCCGGCGGCAATGGCGGCGCAGCCAATGGTGGTGCCATCTATGTCGCCACCGGCGGCACGCTGACGATTCTCGACTCGCCGATTTCCGGCAACACCGTCACCGGTGGCACCGCCGGCACCCCCGGCATCGGGATCGGGCCAAGCGCGATCAACGGATTTTCAGCGGCGGCCGGCGCAGCGCAGGGCGCCGGCATCTTCCTGAGCGGCGTGATGGCCAATATCAGCGTGTCCGGCGGGACCGTGACCTATGGCGACTCGATCGGCGGCACCGGACTGACGACCGGCGGCGTCAACACGGCGATCAACAAGACCGGCATCGGCACGTTGGTGCTGTCGGCGACCAATACGTTCACCGGCAACGTCAACATCAGCGCCGGCACGCTCTCGGTCGGCGCCACCGCCAATCTCGGCAACGTCGCCAACGACGTGATCATTTCCAACGGCGGCACATTGGCGGTCACCGGCACGACGACGTTCGCCAACGGCCGCGACTTCAAGATTGCCGGGCTGTCGACGATCGACGTGACCAGCGCGACCACGACCACGTTGCAAGGCATCGTCGGCGACGGCGCCTCCGCCGGCACCCTGGTGAAGGCGGGCGGCGGCATCCTGCTGCTCTCGGGCACCAACACCTACACCGGCGCGACCAATGTCGACGGCGGTACGCTGCGCGCGGGCACGGCGAACGCGTTCGGTGCCAGCACGGTCTTCAGCGTGCTCTCCGGCGGCACGCTGGATCTCAACGGCTTCAACAAGACGTTCGGCACGCTGAGCGGCGATGGCACCGTGACCGGCGCCAATGCGACGATCTCGGGCACGTTCTCGCCCGGCAATGGCACCCCGGCCTCCTCCATGGCGATCACCGGCAACCTCGCGTTCCAGTCGGGTGCGCAATATCTGGTGCAGGTGAATCCGAGCACGGCGTCGTTCGCGGCCGTGACGGGCACTGCGACGCTCGGTGGCGCCGCCGTCACCGCGACCTTCGCGAACGGCAGCTACATCTCCAAACAATACACCATTCTGACCGCGACCGGCGGCATCAGCGGCACGTTCGGCGGCATTACCAACACCAACCTCCCAGCCGGGTTCACCTCGACGCTGAGCTATGATGGCAACGATGTTTTCCTCAACCTCTCGATGGGCACGCCGGCGGGGAACATCAATCAGCAGAACGTCAGCAACGCGCTCACCAACTACTTCAACACGAATGGCAGCATCCCCGTAGTCTTCACCGGTTTGACACCAACGGGACTGACGCAGATCTCCGGCGAGACCTCGACCAGCTCGCAGCAGACGACGTTCAACGCGATGACGCAGTTCATGGGCGTCATGACCGACCCGTTCGTTGCCGGTCGCGGCGACTCGGGATCTGCGCCCGGCGGAGCAATCGGCTATGCGGAGGAGACGCTCGCTTATGCTAGCAAGCGCAATCCGAACGACGCCCTGGCCGCGATCTACACCAAGGCGCCGGCCGCGCCCGTGGCCAGACCGGGCTGGAGCGTATGGGCGGCCGGCTTTGGCGGCTCGCAGACCACCGACGGCAACACCGCGCTGGGCTCGAACAACACGACCAGCAACCTCTACGGCACGGCCGTCGGCGCCGACTATCGCTTCTCGCCGTTCACCATCGCCGGTTTCTCGATGGCCGGCGGCGGCACCACGTTCAGCGTCGCCAATGGCGGCAGCGGCCGGTCCGACCTGTTCCAGGCCGGCGCCTTCGTCAGGCACAATATCGGCGCAGGCTATATCTCGGGGGCACTGGCGTATGGCTGGCAGAACATCACCACCAACCGCACTGTGACCGTGGCCGGCGTCGACCAGCTGCGCGCCAATTTCGACGCCAACACCTTTGCCGGCCGGCTGGAAGGCGGCTATCGCTTCGTGTCGCCCTGGATGGGGTTCGGGATCACGCCTTACGCCGCGGCGCAGTTCACGACGTTCAGCCTGCCGGGCTATGCGGAGAATGCGGTCGCCGGCGCCAATACCTTCGCGCTCCGCTTCGGATCACAGAACGTCACCGATACGCGGTCGGAGCTGGGCCTGCGCACCGACAAATCCTATGCGGTGTCCGACGGCGTATTCACGCTGCGCAGCCGCTTCGCTTGGGCCTATGACTTCAACCCCAGCCGGTCGGCCGGGGCCACGTTCCAGGCCCTTCCGGGCGCATCCTTCGTCGTCAACGGCGCGCGGCAGGCGCAGAATTCGGCGCTGACGACGGTCTCTGCCGAGATGAAGTGGCGGAACGGCTGGTCGGCCGGCGCGAGCTTCGAGGGTGAGTTCTCGGATGTGACCCGCAGCTACGCCGGCAAGGGCATCGTGCGCTACACGTGGTGACGCGCGGAGCTCCGCGCGGCACATCCGTGCGGCGGCCCGATCACCCGACGGTCAGGTCATCGCGCTCGGATGCAGCACCGGCGCGTAGCCCGCCTTGATCGCGCGCAGCGTCGAGGGCGGGGTCAGCAGCAACGCGTCGGTGATCTCTGCGCGTGGCGCGTCATAGCCCGCCGCCGACCAGGGCAGCGCCCAGCCTTTTCGGATCAGAAAGCTCTCCTCGCCCGCCTGCACCATGGCGCCGTCGGGCAAGGCGGCGAGCGGCATCGGCAGCGGATGCAGGCGCTTGCGACCGCGATCGAGACGCTCGCGATGGAGCACCCGATCGATCTCGGAGACGCGCAGAGATCTGACGCCGTTGCCCTCCTCCCACGCCGCGCGAAACCTCTTGGCGTCGTCGCGCCGGCAATAGAAGCAGGGGCGATGACCGGCGGCGAAAGCCGTGGCCTCGTCGAGAAAGAACAGCTCGGTCCAGCTGCGCCGTGCCATCACCTCCCGGCGGCGGCCGCGGAAGTCGCACAGGCAGACCAGCCAGGCGGGGCTCGACCAGCGCTTCCTCAGCAGCGTCTTCGTCGCGGGATCATGGATGATGCCGCGATTGCCCGTGAAGAGGCCGCGGTGTGGCGTAGCAACGATGTCGCCGGTCGGCGTGACGCGATTCTGCAGAGGCATCCGTCTCCTCCGCCTTCGGCTCCGGAGCAGGCGAATAGCGAGTGGCAAATAGCGAATGGGGCAACCACCAGCCCCTATTCCCTATTCGCTACTCCCTATCCGCCATTCGCGCCCTCCTCACGCCGCCCCGTCGCGCAGCGGCGGCGCGAAGGACAGCGCGGTGTCCCAGGGGAAGAAGATCCAAGTGTCCTGCGACACCTCGGTGATGAAGGTGTCGACCAGCGGCCGGCCCTTCGGCTTGGCGTAGACGGTGGCGAAATGGGCGTCGGGGAGCAGGTCGCGCACCATGCGGCCGGTCTTGCCGGTGTCGACGAGGTCGTCGACGATCAGAAGCCCCTTGCCGGTGCCGCCGCCGAGCTCCGCGGTGTCGTTTGAAATCCCCTTGAGGACCTGGAGCTCGCCCTGCTTGGTGTGGTCGTAGCTCGCGATGCAGATCGTATCGATGACCCGCACGCCAAGCTCGCGCGCCACGATCGCCGCCGGCACCAGTCCGCCGCGGGTGATGGCCACCACGGCATGAAACGGCCCGATCTCGTTCAGCCGCCAGGTCAGCGCCCGGCAATCGCGATGAAACTGGTCCCAGGACACCGGGAAGGCCCGGCCCGCGCGCTCCTCTGCACTCAAAGTCTTGTCTGGCATCTCATCTCGTCCGTGGGTTCTCGAAAGCTGTCCCTGCTTTAGCGCGTCACGTTGAGCCCGGCGAGCATCTCCTTCACCGCTGCCATCGCGGCCGACAGCTTGTCCTGGTCGCGCGAGCGCACCACCAGATGCGTATTCGGCTTCTGGTCCTCGTCGATGAACGGATAGCTGCCGATGATGGTGTCCGGGTGCACCTTGGCGATCTCGCGCAAGGGACCGCCGATGTCGCCCTCGCGCGCATTGGCGCGCACCGTCTCGGACAGCATCCGCACGCCCGATTTCAGCTTCGGCGCCACGATGTCCATCATCGCCTGCATGATCGAGGGCACGCCGGCCATGACGATGACGTTGCCGAGCTTGAAGCCCGGCGCCAGGATGGTCGCGCTCTGGATCAGCTCGGCGCCGTCGGGGATGCGCGCCATGCGCAGCCGCGCCTCGTTGAGCTCCTGCTCGCTCCAGCGCTCTCGGAAGCGCGCCACCACCTCGGGATGGTGGTCGATGCCGACGCCGAACGCCTTCGCGATCGCATCCGCGGTGATATCGTCATGGGTCGGACCGATGCCGCCGGTGGTGAACACATAGGTGTAGCGATGCCGCAGCGCGTCGAGCGCCGCGATGATGTCCGGCTCGTCGTCCGAGACCACCCGGACTTCCTTGAGGTCGATGCCGAGATTGGTGAGGTATTCGGCGATGAAGCCGATGTTCTTGTCCTTGGTCCGGCCGGACAGGATCTCGTCGCCGATGACCAGCAACCCCGCGGTGACGATCTCGCTCATGGTTTCTCCTCGCATCTGCCGTCTCTTTTGGCCCGCCACGGCGCCAATGTCATCCGGAACGTCGCAGTCTATGCCGCGGATTTGAGCACGACGCAGCCGGTTTTTCGGGCATGGCTTCAGCAACCCCCACGAAATGCCGCAGGAGAATGCATATCGCGCTGGCCCGGCCCTTGCTACCGTCATGCAGAGTCATGCAGTGTATGGCGAGGCTGGGACACACGGGCATCTATGGCAGTTGCGTTCGACGAAATGAACGAGCCGGGCGGCGAGGTCCGTCAGGCTTATCAGGAGCTGTCGCGGTGGCTGAAGGAAACGCCGCCGGAGGCGCTGGAGTATCGCCGCCACGAGGCGGAGCTGCTGTTCCGGCGAATCGGCATCACCTTCGCGGTCTATGGCGAGGCGGAGGCGCAGGAGCGGCTGATCCCGTTCGACGTCATTCCGCGCATCCTGTCGGGCAAGGAATGGGCGCTGCTGGAAAAGGGGCTGAAGCAGCGCGTCAAGGCGCTGAACATGTTCCTGCGCGACATCTATCACGGCCGGGACATCCTGCGCGCCAACGTCGTGCCGGATGACCTGATCTTTCAGAATCCCGTGTTCCGCCCGGAGATGAACGGGCAGGACGTGCCGCACGACGTCTACGTCCACATTGCCGGCATCGACATCGTCCGCGTCGACGCCAACGACTTCATCGTGCTCGAGGACAACGCGCGCACGCCGTCCGGCGTGTCCTACATGCTGGAAAACCGCGAGATCATGATGCGGCTGTTTCCGGACCTGTTCGCGCGCCACCGCGTCGCGCCGGTCGAGCGCTATCCGGACGAGTTGCTGTCGGCGCTGCGCTCGGTCGCGCCGCTCAGCGCCTCGGCCGAGCCGACGGTGGCGCTGATGACGCCCGGCATCTACAACTCCGCTTATTACGAGCACTCCTTTCTCGCCGACAAGCTCGGCATCGAGCTGGTCGAGGGCCGCGACCTCATCGTCAAGAACGATGAGGTGTTCATGCGCACCACCGAGGGGCTGAAGCGGGTCGACGTGATCTACCGCCGCGTCGACGACGACTTCCTCGACCCCCTCACCTTCCGCCCCGACTCGGCGCTCGGCGTGCCCGGCCTGATGTCGGCCTACGTCGCCGGCAACGTCACGCTCGCCAACGCGGTCGGCACCGGCATCGCCGACGACAAGGCGATCTACTCCTACATGCCAGACGTCGTGAAGTTCTATCTCGGCGAGGAGCCGATCCTGAAGAACGTGCAGACCTGGCGCTGCCGCGAGCCGCAGGATCTGTCCTACGTGCTCGACCATCTCGGCGAACTCGTGGTCAAGGAGGTGCACGGCTCGGGTGGCTACGGCATGCTGATCGGCCCGGCCGCCACCAAGGCGACCATCGAGGCGTTCCGCGACAAGCTGAAGCGTGAGCCGGAGGGCTTCATCGCCCAGCCGACCTTGGCGCTGTCGACCTGCCCGACCTGCGTCACGTCAGGGCTGGCGCCGCGCCATGTCGACCTGCGCCCGTTCGTGCTCACCGGACGCGACCACACCACCATCGTGCCGGGCGGCCTCACCCGCGTGGCACTGAAGGAAGGCTCGCTGGTGGTCAATTCCAGCCAGGGCGGCGGCACCAAGGACACATGGGTGCTGGATGAGTAAGCCTCGCCTCACAAACCTTCGATCCATACTTGCCTTTCCCGCCAACGAGGCGGGATCACTCCGCAGCTTGTAGATTGCCCATGCTGTCGCGCACCGCCGAAAACCTGTACTGGCTGGCCCGCTACGTCGAGCGCGCCGAGTATCTCGCCCGCACCATCGACGCCACCTTGCGCGTCACCGCCCTTCCCGCGGCCTATATCGGCAAGACCAACGAGTGGGAGTCGGCGCTGATGACCGCCGGCGTCAATGTCAGCTTCTACGAGCACTACTCCGAGGCCAACGAGCAGAACGTCGTCGAATATCTCTCGTTCAATCCGTCGAACCCGTCCTCGATCAAGAACTGCATCGAGGCCGCCCGTCTCAATGCCCGCTCGGTCCGCACGGCGCTGACCTCGGAGATGTGGGACACGCTCAACGGTTCCTGGATCGAGCTGCAGGAGGTGTGGAGCAAGGGCACCAAGACGCGCGAGGATCTGGCGCGCTTCCTGCGCTTCGTGCAGGAGACCTCGCTGCGCTTCGACGGCTCGGCCTACCGGACGATGTTGCGCAACGACGCCTACTGGTTCTCGCGGCTCGGCCTGCATCTGGAGCGCGCCGACAACACCGCGCGTATTCTCGACGTCAAATATCACGTGCTGCTGCCCGAGGACGAGCATGTCGGCGGCCCGCTGGACTACTATCAATGGACCTCGATCCTGCGTTCGGTGTCGGCGCTCACGGCCTATCACTGGGTCTATCGCGAGACGCTGAAGCCCTGGCTGATCGCGGACCTCTTGATCCTCAACGACACGCTGCCGCGCTCGCTGGCGAGCTGCTACGGCAACCTCGTCCGCAATCTCGACCAGATTGGCGTCGCCTATGGCCGCCAGGGGGCGGCGCAGCGTCATGCCCGCGGCGTCCGCAACCGGCTCGACCACTCCAACATGGACGACATCTTCCAGCGCGGCGTGCACGAGTTCATCCAGGAGTTCATCGCCGACAATTCGCGACTTGGAGAGATCATCACCAAGCAGTATCTGATCTGAGCGCCCGGAGCGCAGCGGAAACAGCGATGGGCGGCCGTCGGACTGTGTCTGCGAGACCACGTCCGGCGCCGGGCGCCCTCCCCTTCGCCTGAGGGATCCTCCTTCCCCCTTTCAGGGAGAGGTGAAACGAGCTACCGCGGACAGCACATCTGACGAAGACTGGTCGACCGCCATGCGCCTGCGTATCTCCCATTCCACCACCTACCGCTACGAGCCAGCGGCGACCGGCGCCATCCAGATCATCCGCATGACGCCCGGCAGCAATGACGGCCAATATGTGGCGGAGTGGCAGATCGATGTGTCGACCGATGCCCGCCTCGACATGCATGAAGACGCATTCGGCAACGTCACCCATGTGATCACCCATGGCGCACTCGAGGACCTCACGATCACGGCCGAAGGCCTGGTCGAGACGCACGACACCGGCGGCGTGTTGAAGGGAGCGGACGAGCGCTTCCCGCCCAGCTTCTTCCTCCGGCAGACACCCCTCACGGCTGCCAATGCCGCCATGGCCGCCGTCGTGCGCGATCTGCGCGCGGAATCGGACAGCGACGTGCTCGGTCTTCTGCACACCCTGATGGTGCAGGTCTACGAGCACATGACCTTCGACGAGGATCCGACCCACAGCGGCACCTCGGCGGCGGAAGCCTTCGTGCTGAAGCGCGGCGTCTGCCAGGACTATGCGCATATCTTCATCGCCTGCGCGCGCGCCGCCGGCATCCCCGCGCGTTTCGTGTCCGGCCACTTCCTGCGCTCTGATGGTGCAGTGCACCAAGAAGCCGGCCATGCCTGGGCGGAAGCCTATGTGCCGAATCTCGGCTGGGTCGGTTTCGACGCCGCCAACTGCATCTGCACCACCGACGCCCATGTCCGGGTCGCCATCGGGCTCGATTATCTCGGCGCCGCCCCGGTGCGCGGCACCCGCTATGGCGGCGGGACCGAGACGCTCACCGTGAAGGTGAAGGTCGAGCAGGTCGGCCGCGGCGGCCCGTCGCAATCGCAGTCGCAGCGGCAGTCCTGAATTCTGGAACGCGCGCTCCACCCATGGTGTCATTCCGGGGCGCGCGAAGCGCGAGCCCGGAATCCATCGGGCGGCAGGATGGACGGAGGGATGGATTCCGGGCTCGTCGCTTCGCTCCGCCCCGGAATGACGACCTTTGCGGAGGGACCACTCATCCCGGCTTCGACATTGGCGGGGGTGGACGGGAGGCCGATTTTCGCTAGTAATTCGCGCAATGGCTCGAGGGGACTGAGATGACCTATTGCTGCGGAATTCTGGTGCGTGACGGCCTGGTCATGATCGCGGACACCCGAACCAATGCCGGTCTCGACAACGTCTCGACCTTCCGCAAGCTGCACATCTTCTCCAATCCGGGCGAGCGCATCGTGGCTGTCGCCAGCGCCGGCAATCTCGCCATCAGCCAGTCCGTCCTATCGACCTTGACCGAAGGGATGGAAGACCCCGACACCGGCGAGGTCGAGACGCTGATGAACGCGCCGACGATGTTTCAGGCCGCACAGCGCATCGGCAAGGCGATCCGCATGGTGCACGCCACCGAAGGCCCGGCGCTGAAGGCCGAAGACATCTCGTTCGACGTCTCCTTCCTGTTCGGCGGCCAGATCAAGGGCTCGCGGATGCGGCTGTTCATGGTCTACACCGCCGGCAACTTCATCGAATGCACCACCGACACGCCCTATCTGCAGATCGGCGAGCACAAATACGGCAAGCCGGTGCTCGACCGCGCCATGCATTACGACGTCGAGCTCTACGAGGCGCTGAAGACGGGCCTGATCTCGATGGACTCGACGATGCGCTCCAATCTCGGCGTCGGCCTGCCGATCGACGTCCTGGTGGTGCGCGCGGAGGCCTGCGAGGCCGACCTCAATCATCGCATCGAGGCCGGCGAGCCCTATTTCCACGATCTCCGCTCGCGCTGGTCGGCGGCCCTGCGCGCTGCGCATAACAACATTCCAAGGCCGCCCTATAAGACTCAGAGCGAGTCAAAACACTGAAACTGCAAAACACTTGAACTGCAAAACTTGAACTGAAGGTGAGGAAACATGGCTGAAGCGGCAAAGAAGATCGCGCTGGTGACAGGCGCAGGCACGGGGGTCGGCCGCGCCGCATCGCTGGCGCTGATGAAGGGCGGCTTCACCGTGGTGCTGGCCGGCCGCCGCAAGGAGATGCTGGAGGAGACCGCCAAGCTCGGCCCAGCCGGCATGAGCCTCCCCGTCTCCGCCGATATGATGGACCCCGCCTCGATCGCGGCGCTGTTCGACACCGTGAAGTCGACCTACGGCCGGCTCGACGTGCTGTTCAACAATGCCGGCATGGGCGCGCCACCGGTGCCATTCGAAGACCTCACCCTGCAGCAATGGCAGTCGGTGGTGGCGACCAACCTCACTGCGCCGTTCCTGTGCACGCAGCACGCCTTCCGCATCATGAAGGATCAATCGCCGCGCGGCGGCCGCATCATCAACAACGGCTCGATCTCGGCGCACGCGCCGCGGCCGTTCTCGTCGCCCTACACCTCGACGAAGCACGCGATCACGGGTCTGACGAAAGCGTCGAACCTCGACGGCCGCGCCTATGACATCGCGGTCGGCCAGATCGACATCGGCAACGCCGAGACGCCGATGACCGAGCGCATGGTCGGCGGCGTGCTGCAGCCCGACGGCCGCATGATGCCGGAGCCGCGCATGGACGTGAAGGCGGTCGGCGACGCCGTCGCCTACATGGCCGGCCTGCCGCTCGACGCCAACGTCCTGTTCATCACGGTGATGGCGACGAAGATGCCGTTCGTGGGACGGGGGTGATCACTTCTTCAGATCGCGCTCCCTGCTCTCTCCACTCGTCATTCCGGGGCGCGCGAAGCGCGAGCCCGGAATCCATAGCCACACGCGGTGGTGTGGCGCGAGATGGATGTGGCATTTATCTTCGTCACACGACGTCTCATTGTGATGGATTCCGGGCTCATCGCTGCGCGATGACCCGGAATGACAGAGAGAGAGGCATCCAGCCTACTCCAACCGCTCCACCTTCCGCAGCTCGGGGAACAGCTTCATCCACGCCAGCGCGATCGCGATGGTGCCGACGCCGCCGAGGATGGCGGCGGGCATGGCCCCTAGCAGCGCGGCGGTGACGCCGCTCTCGAACTGGCCGAGCTGGTTGGAGGCGTTGATGAACAGGAAGTTCACCGCGCCGACGCGGCCGCGCATCTCGTTGGGCGTCGCGAGCTGCACCAACGAGAAGCGGATCACGACGCTGATGGTGTCGGCGGCACCGAGAATGGCGAGCGCAGCGACCGAGATCCACATCACATGCGAGACGGCGAACACGACCGTCGCCGCGCCGAACACGATCACCGCCTGGAACATGCGCAGGCCGACGCGCCGCCGGATGGTGTAGCGCGCCAGCACCGCCGTCATCGCCAGCGCGCCGGCCGCGGGCGCTGCGCGCAGCACGCCGAGCCCGAACGGCCCGGCCTGAAGGACGTCGCGCGCATAGATCGGCAGCAAGGCCGTGACGCCGCCGAGCAGCACCGCGAACAGATCGAGCGAGATGGTGCCGAGAATCGCAGGATGGGCGCGGATGAAGCGGACGCCAGCGAACAGGTCGGCCTTGCTGCCGTCGATCCGCTCGACCGGCACGTCCTCCGGTACCTGCATCAGGCCGGTTAGCCCCATGCCGGCAATCCAGAACAGCATCATGATGCCATAGGGTAGACCCGGCGCGACCGCGTAGGCGAAGCCGCCGATGGCGGGACCGGCGATGGTCGCGAGTTGCGCGGCCCCGCTCGACAGTGCGCTCGCCCGCTGCAGCGTGCCTGCCGGGACGATCAGCGGCAGCAGCGCCGCAGTCGCGGGGCTCTCGAACGCCCCGGCAATGCCGAGCACGAAGATCGCAGCAAACAGTTCGAATTCGCCGAGCTGACCGGTGGTGGCGCCCCAGCACAGATAGAGCGCCGTCAGCGCCTCGACGAGCTGACAGAGCTGCACGACGCGCTTGCGCTGGAATCGGTCGGCGGCGCTGCCGGCGACGAACACCAGCAGCGCCGTCGGCAGGAACTGGATCAGCCCGACCATGCCGAGATCGAAGGCACGCCCGGTGAGATCGTAGATCTGCCAGCCGATCGCCACTGCGGCGATCTGGCTCGCAAAGCGCGACAGGCTGCGGGACGACAGGAAGAACAGGAACGCGCTTTGCTTCAAGAGATCGCGCGCGCCGATCGGGACGGTGGACGACATGGTGGCGCCTGCGTGACGCAGGCCCAACTGCTTGTCAATCGCAAGCCCCGCATGGCCGCACGGCATTGCGCGCGGCTGTTCCCTGCGCTCATAATGAAACGGCGTTCGGGGGATCTGATGCTGCAGCTGCAATCGGGGTTCGGGATCGTCGCGCTGCTCGCGATCGCATGGGCGCTCGGCGAGAACCGGCGCGCGGTGTCGCTGAAGCAGGCCGCGCTTGGCCTCGTGGTCACGATCCTGACCGCGCTCGTCCTGCTCAAGGTCCCCGCGGTTGCCCGCGCCTTCGGCGCCATCAACGAGGTCGTCGGCGCCATCTCGTCGGCCTCACGGGCCGGCACCTCCTTCGTCTTCGGCTATGTCGGCGGCGGCGCCCTGCCCTTCGACCTCAAGGCGCCCGGCGACGATTTCGTGCTCGCCTTCCAGGCGTTGCCGATCGTGCTGGTCATGAGCGTGCTGACCACGCTGCTGTTCTACTGGCGGGTGCTGCCGCCCTTGGTGCGCGGCATGGCATGGCTCTTGGAGCGCACCCTCGGCGTCGGCGGCGCCGTCGGCCTGTCGACCGCCGCGAATGTCTTCCTCGGCATGGTGGAAGCGCCGCTGTTCATCCGGCCGTATCTGGCGCAGATGACACGCAGCGAATTGTTTCTCGTCATGACCGGCGGCATGGCCGGAATCGCCGGCACCGTGCTGGTGCTCTACGCCACGCTGCTGGCGCCGCTGATCCCGGATGCCGCCGCGCATTTCGTCATCGCCTCGGTGCTCGGCGCGCCGGCGTCGATCCTGATCAGCCTGATCATGGTGCCGGAGACGTCGAAGCAACTCACCGGCGGCGCGCTCGGCGAGGAGACCCAGGCCACCTCGACGATGGACGCGATCGTCAAGGGCACCAGCGCCGGGCTCGAGCTGCTGATGAACATCGTCGCGCTACTGCTGGTGCTGGTCGCGCTGGTGCATCTCGCCAACGCGATCCTGTCGCTGTTGCCCGCCATCGGCGGCGCCGACATCTCGCTGCAGCGGCTGCTCGGCCTCGTCATGGCGCCGGTGTGCTGGCTGATGGGCCTGCCGTGGTCGGAGGCCGTCACGGCCGGCAGCCTGATGGGCACCAAGACGGTCCTCAACGAGCTGATCGCCTATGTCGAACTGGCGAAGCTCGATGCGACGGCGCTCGATCCGCGCGCGCGGCTGATCATGCTGTACGCGATGTGCGGCTTCGCCAACTTCGCCAGCCTCGGCATCATGATCGGTGGACTCGGTACGATGGCCCCGACACGGCGCGACGAGATCAACGCGCTCGGCCTCAAATCAATCGTCTCCGGCACCCTCACCACCTGCCTGATGGGTGCGATCGTCGGGCTGCTGACGTGAGCTGAGCTCGGTCGTCATCGGCAGCAGTTGCGGCACGATCCTCGCCATCACGAGCTGGGAGCCCTCCGCCGTGAGATGCGCATGATCGAACGACAGCGGGACGTCGCCGACCGTGAGCGGACAGCGGCCGTTCTCGCAGACCGCCGACAGGATCGAGATGTAGGACAGGCCTTCGCTCGTCGACAGCGCCGCCTGCATCGCCTGATCCAGCGCAAAGATGTCGGACCGGACGAACGCAACGGGATCCGGCGCCATGCCGCGCAAGGTGGCGCGCGCCAGCATCGAGGGCAGCCGCGCCCGGAATTGCACGGAGGGACCGAGCAGCACCACCGGAATGCCGGCCTCGCTGAGACGCGCCAGCGTCAGCCTGAGATCGCGCACCATACCGGCAAAGCGCGGCGGGCGGGCGTTCTCGAGCCAGTCCGCCGACATCACCACGAGATCGGGCCGCGCCGTCACGAAATAGTCGCGCATCTGGCTTGCCAGGGCGCGGCAGGCCGCGATCCCCTGCGTCTCCGCGCTGAAGGTCGGCATGCAGGTCGGCTGGCTCGCCTGCATGACGTTGACGGCCTGCGGATCGGTGCTCGCGGCGAGGCCGTGATAGTAGTGGGCCGCAAAGCTGTCGCCCCACAGCAGCACGTTGGTCTTGCCGGTCACCGGACGGAGACAATCCCCGGGCACGCGTCCGTCGGGCGTCGTGAAGCAGGTGCCATAGCGATAGACCGGCTTCATGTCGTAGGCGTTGTAGGCGTCCAGCCGCTGCGCCGCGCGGTCGGCGTCCGACACGACGCCGGCGCGGAGCAGGCCGACGCCGCTGCCGGCCAGCAGCACCAGGCTCGCCAGCGCCGCAAGGCCGAAGGCCGCGCGCGGGGTCGCTGCGAGCTGGCGATTGCGGAACGGTTGCTCGATGAAGCGCCAGGACAGCGTGGCGACCGCGACCGTGAGGGCGAACAACGCCGCCCGCTCCCAGCCGTCGAGCGCCAGGCCGGGCTTGGCGAAGCGCGCGAAGGCGAACAGCGGCCAGTGCCACAGATACAGCGAATAGGAGATGCGGCCGAAGAATGCCGCTACGCCGAGCGGTGACAACAGGCTACGCGGCACATTGGCAACGCCGACGCCGCTCCACAGGAACAGCGCCGCGCCAAGGCATGGCGCCAGCGCGTCGACGCCGGGAAAGCCCGGTCCCGGGCGCAGTGCCAGAATCGGCACCGCCATCAGCAGCAGCGACAGCGCGCGGGCGCCGCGCTGGGCGAGACCCGGCCGCGGTGCGGGAAGGCCGGATATCGCGACCAGGCTGCCGAGCAGGAATTCCCAGGCGCGCGGCGGGCTGAGGAAGAATGCGCTCGCGGACGCGCCGCCTCGCATCAGCAGCAGACCGAGCGCGAACGAGCCGGCAGCCAGCAGCGCCAGCGTGACCGGCAGCGCCAGCCGTCGCCCGCGCGCTATCAGCAACACGGCCCAGACCACGACGGGCAGTACCAGATAGAACTGCTCCTCGACGGCGAGCGACCAGGTGTGCAGCAGCGGCTTCTCGACCGCGGCGTGGTCGAAATAGCCGGACTGCTGCCAGAAGAAGATGTTCGAGGTGAAGGTGACGACGGCGGCCGCGGAACGGAAGAACTCGGCGCGCTCGGAGCCCAGCATGTCCTGCGACGCCGGGATCGCCGCGAACGCCACCATGGCGTAGAGCGCCGGCAGCAGCCGCCGCACCCGTCGCTCGTAGAATTGCGCGAACGAAAAGCGGCCCGCCGCCATCTCCGCGGCAATGATGCCGGTGATCAGGTAGCCGGAGATGACGAAGAAGATGTCGACGCCGACGAAGCCGCCGAAGATCGCCGGCGCCTCGAAATGGAATGCGACAACGGAGAGGACCGCGATGGCGCGCAGCCAGTCGATGTCCTCGCGATGGGCGGCACCTGGAGCCGAACCGGCGCCCGCGTTGGCGATGCGGGGCTGCATCGATGCGCGCGTGCGAGGCGCGCGCGGGATCGTGGGAGCGAACTGGACGACGAAGCGCGGCAACGGGACGGGTACGCCTTTACGCAAGCCCGCGGCGAACACCTCTTACGGATTCGTCGCCGGCCCATCCGTCCCAGTGACGCGAGACCGGATGTCAACACACACGCGCGATGGGACCGCCGTCCATCGCACGCGAATGTTTCCATCCATTTCTGTCGGCTTTACGTCGACAGTTCGACGGTTTTGAAGTCGGCCGGCAGGATCACTTCCAGCAGCTCGACGTCGTCGGAATAGTCGAGGATCATGTGCCGGATCTTCGGCGGCTGGGTCCAGCAGCTGCCCTCCTGCATCAGCGTCTCGCCGACGCCTTCGAGGTAGCTCTTCACCCAGCCCTTGAGCACATAGACCATCTGGAAGTCGACCGCATGGGTGTGCAGCTTGGAGACTTCCTGCGGATTGCATGGCGGCAGCATGCGGATGACATGCGCGCGCGCCAGCCCGTGAGTCGCGTCGGCGATGCCGAGGTCGCGGTAATGCGCATAGGCGCGCAGGCCGTCGGCCTTGAAGTCCTCCTCGCGGTGATGGCTGATGGCGACCTTCTGTTTGCGCCGGCGCGGCGCCGGCGCTGGTCGCCCCTTGCTCGCGAGCGCCTTGCGCGCCGAGGGTTTCGCCACCCTACCCGGCTTGGCGGGCGCCGCGAAGGCGGTCTTCGCCGTCGGCTTTGTCTTTGCGGTTTTTCGCGGCGCGGCTTTTGCGGCGGCGCGTGATGCTGATTTGGCGGTGCGGCTCTTCTTGGCCATGGCGCTCTCCCTGCGTGTCCTCGCACGCGAGGATAGCACAACCTGCCGCTTTGCGGGTCGACCGATCGACGACCTCAACAGGGCCGAGGCAGCGCCTAACCCGGATGAGCGAAACGACATCCGGGGACTCACGCGCGTCCGCGTTGAACCCGGATATCGCTTCGCTCATCCGGGCTACGCGTCGGCCTCAATGCAGCCGGAAGATGCCGTCGACGGCGCGCAGCTCGGCCGGCTTGATCAGCTTGGAATGCGCCACCGTGACCGAGTACAAGGGGCCCTCGATCTTCTCCTGCCAGAACGCCAGGAAGTCCTGCAGCGCGGGGAATTTCGGAAACAGGTCGTAGTTCTGCCAGACGTAGGTCTGCAGCAGCGAGCGGTGATCCGGCATCCGATACAGGATCTGCGCGGTCGTCAGCCCGTAACCCAGCACCTGTTTCCGAAAGTCCTCGGAAACCTCAACCTTCGACACCATGCCAACCTCCGTTTCTGGAGCGCATGTCCGGTGTGGCAACCGGGATCGAGCCACCCGGCAAAGATGCGCTCACTGCCAAGAAATGTGACGCATGTCCTCAACCCATCTCAAGCTTAAATGTTTAACGACATGTTGAAAAATGCTGCATTAGCAGCCACTTAGCCCAGGTGCTAATACGGGGTTTCATGGTTCGTTCCGCTCTTGTTAACGCTATCGGAACGCTTTGGCAGAGCCCGCAGTTGACTGCTAATTTTTCTGCTACAAGCCCTTGTCCGGCTGAATGCTCTCCCCTAAATCCAGCCCACGTGCTGGCACTCGCCGGCACCGACTGCCAAAATTCCAGAAACTGACAATCGCCTCAATAGCTTAGGAGGACTGTATGGCTTTCCGTCCGCTTCACGACCGCGTCGTGGTCAAGCGCATCGACGCCGAAGAGAAGACCGCTGGCGGCATCATCATCCCCGACTCGGCCAAGGAGAAGCCCTCGCAGGGCGAAGTGATCGCGGTGGGCCCGGGCGCCCGCGACGAGAGCGGCAAGCTGGTCCCGCTCGACGTCCAGGTCGGTGATCGCGTGCTGTTCGGCAAGTGGTCGGGCACCGAGGTCAAGATCGACGGCCAGGAGCTGCTGATCATGAAGGAAAGCGACATCATGGGCGTGCTCACCGACACCGCGTCGAAGAAGAAGGCCGCCTAAGCCCAACCCGCTCAACGCTCACCCTGAGGAGCGCCTGCGGGCGCCCTGCCCAGGGTGAGACGACCAATTCAACTCAGGGAAACCCAATATGTCAGCAAAAGACGTTAAGTTCGGCGTCGACGCCCGCGATCGCATGCTGCGCGGCGTGGACATCCTCGCCAATGCCGTCAAGGTCACGCTCGGCCCGAAGGGCCGCAACGTCGTCCTCGACAAGTCGTTCGGCGCTCCCCGCATCACCAAGGACGGCGTCACCGTCGCCAAGGAGATCGAGCTCGACGACAAGTTCGAGAACATGGGCGCACAGATGGTGCGCGAAGTCGCCTCCAAGTCCGCTGACGCGGCCGGCGACGGCACCACCACCGCGACCGTGCTGGCCCAGGCCATCGTGCGCGAAGGCGCCAAGGCGGTTGCCGCCGGCATGAACCCGATGGATCTGAAGCGCGGCATCGACCTCGCGGTCGAGGCGGTCGTCGCCGATCTCGTCAAGAACTCCAAGAAGGTCACGTCGAACGACGAGATCGCCCAGGTCGGCACCATCTCCGCCAACGGCGACGCCGAAATCGGCAAGTTCCTGGCCGACGCCATGAAGAAGGTCGGCAACGAGGGTGTCATCACCGTCGAGGAAGCCAAGTCGCTCGAGACCGAGCTCGACGTGGTCGAGGGCATGCAGTTCGACCGCGGCTACATCTCGCCCTACTTCGTCACCAACGCCGACAAGATGCGCGTCGAGATGGATGACGCCTACATCCTGATCAACGAGAAGAAGCTGTCGTCGCTGAACGAGCTGCTGCCGCTGCTCGAGGCCGTGGTGCAGACCGGCAAGCCGCTGGTCATCGTCGCCGAGGACGTCGAGGGCGAGGCGCTCGCCACCCTGGTCGTCAACCGCCTGCGTGGCGGCCTGAAGGTCGCCGCCGTCAAGGCGCCGGGCTTCGGCGATCGCCGCAAGGCCATGCTGCAGGACATCGCGATCCTGACCGGCGGTCAGGCGATCTCGGAAGACCTCGGCATCAAGCTCGAGAACGTCAACCTCTCCATGCTCGGCCGCGCCAAGAAGGTGATGATCGACAAGGAGAACACCACGATCGTCAACGGCGCCGGCAAGAAGGCCGACATCGAGGCGCGCGTTCAGCAGATCAAGGCGCAGATCGAGGAGACCACCTCGGACTACGACCGTGAGAAGCTGCAGGAGCGTCTGGCCAAGCTCGCGGGCGGCGTCGCGGTGATCCGCGTCGGCGGCGCGACCGAGGTCGAGGTCAAGGAGCGCAAGGATCGCGTCGATGACGCGATGCATGCGACCCGCGCGGCTGTCGAGGAAGGCATCCTGCCGGGCGGCGGCGTCGCCCTGCTGCGTGCTTCCGAGCAGCTCAAGGGCCTGCGCACCAAGAACGACGACCAGAAGACCGGCATCGAGATCGTCCGCAAGGCGCTCTCCGCCCCGGCCCGCCAGATCGCGATCAACGCGGGCGAGGACGGCTCGGTCATCGTCGGCAAGATCCTGGAGAAGGACCAGTACGCCTATGGCTTCGACAGCCAGACCGGCGAGTACGGCAACCTGGTCTCCAAGGGCATCATCGACCCGACCAAGGTGGTTCGCGCCGCGATCCAGAACGCCGCCTCCGTGGCTGCGCTGCTGATCACGACCGAAGCCATGGTCGCCGAGCTGCCGAAGAAGAACGCCGGCGGCCCGGCGATGCCTCCGGGCGGCGGCATGGGCGGCATGGACTTCTAAGGTCCAGCCTCCTCAAGAGATACGAAGGGCGCGGCGAAAGCCGCGCCCTTTTTGTTGCGCCGGGGCCCGAATGTCGCCGGAGCTCATGCGGGCTTCGTCGCTAAACTCCTCTCCGCCGTCATTCCGGGACGTTCAAGCGCAAAATGGCGAAGCCATTTTGGAGCAGCGCGAATGAGCCCCGAATCCATAGCCCGAGCGGTGGTTGGTCGAAGACAGACGCCACAAGCACCTCGCACCATGCGACGGCCTGTGGATTCCGGGCTCGCGCTACGCGCGCCCCGGAGTGACGAACGGAGAGCGCGCGCCTTGTGCGACGCGCCCCCTCACCTGCTCCGCCGATACATCACGTCCGTCCGCAGCACGTATTTGCGCCGCCTCGTCACGGGATCGCCGCGATGCATGATCGGGTGATGGAACAGCAGCGCCATGCCCTTCTCCGGCGTGATGCGCAACGGACCATCCGGCATCAGGCCGGTGTCGTCGCAGAACGACGTCGTGCCACCTTCGAAATCATCGTTCAGATAGATCATGAAGGTGAACTGGCTGCGCTCGCCATCGTCACGCTCGAAATGGCAGTCGCGATGCCATTCGAACTTCTGTCCGACATCATAGCGATACAGCCGCAGCCGCTCGTTCAGCCCGACCGGCTGCCAGCGATGCTGGAACGACGGTGCGAGATGGCCGGCGAGCCGCTGATAGAGCCCTTGCGCGCGCTCGGTATCGTCGACGATGACGCGATCGTTGTTGCGATAGTCCTTGACGCTGCGCGGCGCGAACAACGTCGCCTCCTCGAAGCCCATCTGCTCGCCCAAGCGGATGTAGTCCTCGCACTCGGCAGTGGAGAAGAAGTTCGCAATCGTCTCGATATTGTCGGCGTGCCAGGTCAGCCCGGTCATGATCGTGTCTCCGTCATCGTTGCGCAATCGCGTAGCCCGGATGAGCAAAGGCCGGCGCCTTGCGGGCGCAGGCCGGAGCGACATCCGGGGTCTCACGAACTGCACGTGCGGACCCGCATGTCGCCTGCGCTCATGCGGGCTACGAGAGGCTCAATCCTTGAACGGATCGAACTCGCCCTCGCCCGCCATCACCACGGCGAACGGCCGCAGCGTATGCACCACCCTCACCGAGCCGGCGTGCTCGGCCAGCACCTCGGGCAGACGGCGATAGGCCATCGGGCTCTCGTCGAGATCGGCGCCGATCAGGGTGACGCCGCGGCCCTGCAGCCAGGCGTCCATCTCGGCGCGCGTGAAGCGCCGCTTCGCCTCTCGCCGCCCGAACAGCCGCCCGGCGCCGTGCACCGTGGAGTACAGCGAGGCCTTGGCCTCCTCCGACTCCACGCCCTCGATGATGACGGCGTCGTCGCCCATCGAGCCGCCGACGAAACCGCGCTGGCCTGGGAAGGCCGGCGTGGCGCCCTTGCGCACCACCCACAGGTCACGCCCGTCATGGGTCTCACGCCAGGCATAGTTGTGGTGGTTGTGCACGCTGTCGGTGACCGCACCGCCAATGATCTGGCGCACGCGTTCGGTCACCCACTCGCGTCCCGCATAGGCGTAGCGCCCGGCGAGCTGCATCGCTGCGATGTAGCGCTGCCCGATCTCCGAGTCCTCGTCGACGACGGCGGGCGGCACATTCATGCCGTCCTTGCCGCCGGCCGCCTTGAGGTAGCGCGTCGCCGAGGTATGGCCGAGACCACGGCTGCCGAAATGCACGCCGATCCAAACGAAGCCGTTCTCGTCGCGCATCAGGTCGACATAGTGGTTGCCCGAGCCGACCGTACCAAGCTGGCCGGCCGCCTTCTGCCGATACGCATCCATATCCGACATGCGCCAGGCATCGGCTTCGTCGAATAGCTCATGGTCGACGCGCGCGGCGTTCTTGCGGCCGACACCGAACGAGATCACCTTCGACACGTCCTTGATGATCGTGCCGACCCTGTCCTCGATCGCGCTGAAGGGCGTGTCGAGCCGCACGGCCATGTTGCCGCAGCCGATGTCGAAGCCGACGCCGGAGATGCTGATCTGCTTCTCATAGGCGACGACGCCGCCGACCGGCTGGGCATAGCCGAGATGGCCGTCCGCACAGATCACGCCGGCCACGGCGTTGCCGACGGCCATGCAGTTGCGCATCTGGGCGATCGTCGCGTCCTCATGGCGACCAAACACCTTCAACGGGCTGTTCTGATACTGCGCGGCCCGTGGCAGGCTCGCGACCGTGTCGCCCAGCGCCGCGGCCTCGCGCGCCAGCTGCTCCTTGCGCGCGGCGTCGCGGAACGTGCACCACAGCGGCATCGACCGCTGCCCGGGCCGCTCGACCCGTGCATCCGGATCGAGCCCGGCCTCGATCGCCAATTGCCTCGCGCGCTCCTGATAGGGATCGGCTCGCATGTGATCCTCCTCACTCGTTCATGCATGACCCTGTCGCGCCGGCGTGGCGCTGCAATGATCGGGACTTGCACGGCGTGACGCCGCGCAAGTCCGGTGGTGCAAACAGAGAGACGGATCTGATCGGAGTGTCCCGGATGGGACATCAGCCTGGCGGATCGTCTCTCTGGCGTTCAAGACAGAGGGACGATCCCGCTGCCTCGCTGCCAATTGATTGTGACGGGACAGCGCGCTCCCCGCGGAGACTGCCGGCACGCACTGGACGCAATCACGGCGCCGCAGTTGCGGCAGCGCGCTGTCCTCTATCTGACGTGGGGTCGAAATCGACATGGCTCTCTCTCGCTGGCGGATGTCTACCGGATAAGTTGGCGCCTGCTCTTACAAGATTTTAAGTACGTAGCCCGGATGAGCGAAGCGACATCCGGGTTCGTCCGAATCACCTGTGAGACCTCGGATATCACCCACGCCGACGCCCTTTGGGCATCGGCGCGGGCTCATCCGGGCTACGCGTTCGTTTCTTCAACGCTCGAGCTCCACATCCCAGTACAAATAATCCTGCCAGGTCACGTGCAGGAATCTCGGCGGAAACAGGCGCTGCGCGGCCATCAGCTCGTGCCGTGCCGGCTCGAACGGCGGCCGCCGCGGCTTGAGATGGCGCCGGTCCTTGCGCGCGTTGCAGGGACTGCAGGCGGCGACGATGTTGGTCCACGACGTCTCGCCGCCGTCGACGCGCGGCACGACGTGATCGAAGGTCAGCTCGCCGTGGAGATAGCGGCCACCGCAGTACTGACATTCGAAGCGATCGCGCAGGAACACGTTGAAGCGCGTGAACGGGACGCGCGTCGCCGGCCTGACGTAATCGCGCAACGCGATCACCGACGGCAGCCGCATGGTGACGCTCGGGCTGCGCACGACGCGGTCGTACTCTGCGACCACGACGTGTGACTCGCCGACAACGGCCCTGATCGCGTCCTCCCAGCAGACCACCGACAGCGGGAAATAGCTCAGCGGCTGGAAGTCGGCGTTGAGAACCAGCGCCGGGTTTGTTGCTGACATCGTCGACCTCCTCTCTTCGCTTCATCTGCCCGGTCGTGTTGGCGCCCATGACGGGAATCGAACCCGCCTTCCCGGATCGACAATCCGGTCCCTTCACCAGACGGGAACATAGGCCATGTCATCGCGCCCGGACTGCACCGGGCATGGTCATCGTCAATCAGTCGAACGCGACCGGAGCGTGCTCCAGCTGAACGCCGTTGATGTAGTCGAGATAGATCTGGCGAGCCCGTGCCTCGCTGACGCCGCGGCACGTCATGACGATGCGCACGAAGGCAACCGCCACCGGCGAGCACAGCGCTCGGGCGTGGTCGACTATCTCGGAATCTGGGCTCATCATGCGGGTCATCAGACCCTCCGCTATGTCTGCGGAGGGTGAGATCCCGCCGCCGGTTACGCTTGTGCTGGAATTTCGCGTCCCGATGTCGTCAGGGACAGCTTGAGATCATTCGGACCCTGACAGGCGACGCCCATGCCGAACCCATCGCGCGACCAGTTAAGCGGTCGTTCGTTGGCGGGGGTGTTCGCGAGATGTGAGCGTAGGCTCAACACGGTTGTGGTCCTCAAGAGCGCGCCGGCGAACGGCGCGTCAATTTCGATGGGGCAGAGCTATGCGCAGAATTTTCCGAAGCCGTCAAGGCCGGAGGGGGAAGCCATGACGGCGCGCCTCCGGCGACGCGACAGATTTGCAACGACCAGATTGGTCGTCGGGCAAATCAGTTGCGCATTATGGCGAGCTACAAGGCCGCAATCGGCCATGCGAGAGGTCGAAAACGCGTGCGCGCGAAAATTCGTTTGTCGAGCCGGGTCAATGGGATCGCCCCGCTCACCGCCAACCCCGAACATTTTCCTGTTTCCAAAAATCAGAAACCGTGCATTCTATGCCGGTCCCGTCCTCATGAGAGGGGCGCTTCGCGATCGTCATGAACGTGGAGGGCGGGATGCGGTGGGCGCGTCGGGTTGCAGCGTGATCTGATCACGCGGACGAACGATCCGGTGCGCACGGCGAAGTCGTGATGTCCTGGCACCCCGATGCTGGTGTCAAGGTCGGAGAGACGAATGCTCCGACCGATGGTGGCCAGAAAGCCCGGCGCACCAGGGAGACCACGTATAAGCCGTAAGGCCATCGCGCGGGGAATGCCGGATGATGCGGCTGAACCTGTGGTGACTGCCGCCTGCTTTTTCTTCTGCAGGCGGGCCATGGGTGAGGCCCTCACCCGGCATTCCCCGCGCCCTCTTCCGATTTCGGAGGGCCAGTTTACGAGCAGCACTCGGGCGCCAGGCGCCGCGAGAATGCGCAGTCATGGCCGTGCTTTTTGAAGCGTGAAACGGATCTCATTCCGGCCCCGGCTCAACGCCAGGCGACGGCGTTGTTTGTCGATGCAGGACCTGTGGGGTGGGCAAAGTGGCCGACGAAGGCGGCAGCGTGCCCACCGTCAATCAGCCCTCTCCTCGGCAAAACGGTGGGCACGGCGCCAACTACAAATATTCGTGTGGCACGCGCGGAATGGGCGCCTTTGCCCACCCTACTCCGTAACGGCTGCGCCTCAGTCGATGCGCGAGAGCACGGCGAGCTTGCGGATGCCCTTGTTCTTGTAGGCATCGAGGAACGCGTAGTAGTCGCGGAACGAGACGCAGCCATTGGAGTCGCCGTTCGGCCCGAGCATGAAGGTGTGGGCCAGGAGGCCGTTACGACCGTGGATCGCGTCCTCGCCGCCGATCGGGTTGAGCCGCAGCGCCGGCACGCCGTGGAACAGCGCCTCGCGCGGCTTCAGCTCGTAGATGTGCGGCGGCGTCACGCCGCGCATCTTGATCTTCTCCGAGCTCGGCTTGTCGAGGTTGTCGCCGAGGCCGGAATGTGCCTCGAGCTTGGTGCCGTCGGGCAGATACACCGCCTTGGCCGAGATGTCGTAGACTGCGGTGCTCAAATCATACGGCGGCCGGCCGCCGCGGGTCGGATCCTTGGCGATGCTGGCGGTGATGTTGGAATCAGCCGAGGCATAGGCCAGGAGGCCGCCATCCTGGTTCTCCGGCTTGCCCCAGAGCTTTTCCTGGATCGAATGTCGGTCGCCGGCGATCGACAGCACCGCCGCCTTGGCGCGCTCGGTCATCGCGCGCAGCGAGAAGCCACTGCTCTTCGGCGGATTGGCCTCGGCGGCCTGCGCCGGCGTCGCGGGCTGCGCGGCCGGCTTGGCATTGGCGAGCGCCAACTGCATCGGCGGCCGGGCATCCTTCTTCGGCGCCTCGGCGACCTTCGCAGTCTCGGCCGGCTTGGCTTCGACCGACTTGGCCTCGATCTGCTTGGCCTCGATCTGCTTGGGCGCGGCTTCGGCGAGCCTGGGCAGCGGCGGCGCGCCGTTCGCGGCGTTGGAGGCGACGCCCTGCGGCACGGCCGCGCCGAAGCGGTCGTTGAACATCTGCGGCGTGATGGCGGCGACCGTGGTGACGGGCGGAGATTCCGGGAATGCCGAGAAGGCCTCACCCACCGCATCGGCGGCGCTGCGCGTCGCAAGCCGCGGCGCCGGGCGCACGACGGGCTCATCCTGCTCGATGCTGCCCAGGGTCGGATAGGCATCGGCCGCGATGATCTTGGTATAGACCGTCACAGCGCAGCCCCCGATCAGGCATGCGATTGCCGCGCCACCGATCAATTTGTGAGAGAACGCGATCAGGGAAGACTTCCTGCGATTTCGTGCGGCCAACGCAGCTCGACTGTTACTCATTCACTCACGCCCGAACGAATACTCGATAACTCTCGCTCGATGCGCCACGGACAACCGCTTTGCATCTCGCAGAAGCACAGAGCTTCATTAGGGCGACTTTTAGTTAAATGCTGATTAAGTTTTGGCAGATTAAGGGCGGGTTAACCATGGACGTCTGTTTTGCCGGCAAACAGGGCAAAAACAGGGCGAAATTCCAGCCAAAAGCAATATTGCCGCCCCAGGCCGTTCCTGAGGAGCAGCATTCGACGGCCGCCGGAATCCGTAAACCATCGCAGGCCGCGTTAACGATTGAGCTCTGCCAGAGGGGCGCTATCGATGACTCACGTTTAGGCGTGCTGACGAGGGAAAGGGCGTAGTTTTCACTTGTTCAAGGCCCCTGCTCGGACATGGTCTTGCCGATCTTCTCGACGCGGCTGAAAGCATTGGTCACGTACAATCGCATGTCGCCCGGTCTCCGCGGCAATCGGATCAGGACGGTCGTGGTCCAAGGCGCAATGGCGACGGCAGCCGCAGGTGGACCGCATCCGTAACAAGCCGGGATTTTCCGCGCTGTGGACACCGGCGGCGGTATGGTAGGGAACGATTCTCGGCAACACTCCGCCGGCGAATCGTACCGCGTCCGCTCCCTGCCGAACACGACACGAGAGGACTCCATGCAGATCCCCGACCGGAAGCTGGCCTTCGTCTTGGCCGCGAGCAATCACGGGACGATGATCGTCAACCGGCTCGACTATCGCATGGTCGACGCCAACCGGGGCTACGGCGTCGGCTATCAGATCCTCGACACGGGGGCTTTCGATCCGGGCGAGGTGCAGCTCGCCGTTCGCCTACTCGGCTTGCGCCGCCGGCACCATGGCGATGGCGCCGTCGCGATCGACTGCGGTGCCAATATCGGCGTCCACACCATCGAATGGGCGAAGGCGATGACCGGCTGGGGATCCGTGCTCTCGATCGAGGCGCAAGAACGGATCTACTACGCGCTCGCCGGCAACATCGCGATCAACAACTGCTTCAATGCGATCGCCATCCATGCCGCAGTCTCGTCGGAGCGCGGCGTGCTCAACATCCCAAGCCCGAACTACCTGACCCCATCGAGCTTCGGCAGCCTCGAGCTGCGCCAGCGTCCCAACACCGAGTTCATCGGCCAGGCCATCGACTATGCGGACAACACCGTCGAGGTGCGCAAGCTCCCGCTGGACGATTTCAATCTGCCGCGCTGCGACCTGATCAAGCTCGACGTCGAGGGCATGGAGATCGAGGCGCTCGAAGGCGCGGCGGCGACGATCGAACGCTGCACGCCGATCATGCTGATCGAGAAGATCAAGACCGATGCGGAGCAGCTGCGGCAATGGCTGGATTGCCGCGGCTACAAGACCATCGATGCCGGCATCAACATGGTCGCAATTCATGCGCGGGACAAGGCGCTGGCGGACATCATCCCGCAGCAGCCCTGAAGCGGGCGTCAGCGCTGCAGCTCCGGCGGCGGGGTGCGGTCGAGCACCTCCCGCTTGGGCTCGCTCAGCGCATAGAAGGCATAGGTCTCGATGGTCAAAGGTCCACGCCTGCGTTCGGCCTCGCCGATCTTCTCGACGCGGCCGAATGTATTGCTGACGTAGAACCGCGATGCGATCTGGACCTCGTCTACGAGCAGCTGCGTACCCGCGAGCTTGGCCGGATCCGGCTCCGGAAAATTGACCCAGCGGATGCGCTGGATCGGCTGCAGCACGCAGGTCCCGGGCGGAAGATAGAACGACAGCCAGGCGGTGGTGCCATAATCCATCGCCAGCACGCAGGAGGCGCCGGCGCGCACGCGCGCCGCCTCGATCTCGGCAGCCAGGGGGCGCCAGCCGACGCCGACGCTGCGGACGGTGGCATCGCGCCGATAACCGGACAGCAGGCCCGTGTTGGCCTGCACGATCAGCGCGACGAACATCACGACGCCGGCGGGCACGGCCCAGCGCAGGCAAAAGTCCGCCGTGCGCTGCTCGCGCGGGGACCAGGCGACAAGACGGGCCGCCGCAGCGGCAGCCACCACGAAGGCCGGATAGATCGGCGCGAACCAGTTGGCTTCGACGCGGGCATGCAGCGAATGCCACGCGAAATAGGCGACGATGACCCAGACCATGGCCTCAATCAGGACGCGGGCCGCCGCGTCCGCTGCCCTGCGCCGGGCCAACCCATAGAGGCCCATCACGCCGAGGATGAAGACCAGCGGCGTGGCGAAGGCGAACTGCGTCGGGATGATCTCGGCGATGTAGACGGGGCGGACCTCCTCGATCCTGGCGCGGCCGAGCTGCTTGATGAACGACACCCATTGGTGCTCGGCATTCCACAGGATCACCGGCGAGAACAGCGCGAATGCTACGAGGCCGCCGAGATAGGGCCAGGGCGAGGCCAGCCAATGGCGCAGCTTCGGCACGGCGACGAGCCAGATCAGGATCGCCGCGCCGAAGAACATCGCGGTGTATTTCGACAGCAGCGCCGCGCCGACGGCCGCGCCGACCGCGAGCCACCACATGCCCCTGCCCGTCTCCAGCAGCTTGGCACAGAAGAACAGCACGAAGCTCGAGGCCACCAGCAGCGGCGCGTCGGGGGTCACGATCAGCGTGCCGACCGCAGCCATCAAGGTGACGTTGAGCAGCAGCGCCGCAGTCGCCGCCACGCGCACGCTGCCGAACAGGATCTCGGCGGTGCGATAGACCGCATAGCTCATGGGCAGGCCGAGCAGGATCGAGACCAGGCGCACGCCGAGCACGCTGTCTCCGGCAATCAGCGTGCCCAGCCGGATCACGACCGCGACCATCGGCGGGTGGTCGTAGTAGCCGCCGGCGAGATGCTTCGACCACATCCAGTAATAGGCTTCGTCGAAGGTGATCGGCGTGACCGCAGCGGCGATCAGCCGGAGCACGACGAGGCCTGTGATGGTCAGCCAGACATTGCGGACCAGCCGGGCGTCGTCGGCGACGGCCGCAGTGGTCATCGCTTGCGCCAGACGAACAATCCGGAGATCGCGTAATTCCAGACCACGCCCATCAGCGCGCCGGCCGCGCCCGCCAGCCACCAGATCGGCTCCTGGTCATAGACCGAGAAGGCGACGCCGACATTGGCAAGCAGGCCGACCGAGCAGACCAGATAGAACGCGAGCAAGCCGCGCAGAATGGCAAAGCCCTTCAGCCGCTGGTCGCGATAGGTGAGGAAGTTGTTGAGGATGAAGTTCGAGGTCATCGCGATGAAGGCACCGAGCGCCTGCGCCTCCGCGAACGGCATGTCGAACGCATTGAGACCAAGAAAGAGCGTGGCCAGATGCACGACGAGGCCGGTGCCGCCGACCATGGCGAACAGCAGGAAGCGCAACGACACCACGTCGTTGGTCATCTTGGCCAGCACGAGGCCGAGGAAGTCGAGGGCGACCATCGAGTCGAGCTTGCTCTCGCCATGCAGGCGCGAGCCGAACGTATAGGGCACCTCGACGGTGCGCAGGCCGCCTTCCGCGCTCGCAATGATGTCGAGCAGGATCTTGAAGCCCTGCATCGACAGCTTCGGCGCGATCTGTTCGAAGCGGTCGCGGCGGATCATGAAGAAGCCGCTCATGGGGTCGTTGACCTCGACCTTGAGCGCGCGGCGCGCGATCTCGGTGGCGAAGGCGCTGGCCCCGGCCCGCTTGCTGTCGAAGCTCGCGGCGCTGCCGCCCGCGATGTAGCGACTGCCGACGACGAGCTCGGCGGCGCCACTCTGCAAGAGCGCCAGCATCTTCGGCAGCTGGGTCTCGTCGTGCTGCAGATCGGCGTCGATCACGGCGGCATAGGGCGCACTGGCGGCCAGGATGCCCTCGATGCAGGCACCAGACAGTCCGCGGCGGCCGATACGGCGGATGCAGCGGACGCGTTTGTCGCTACGCGACAATTCGCGCACCACCTGCCAGGTGCCGTCCGGGGAGTTGTCGTCGACGAACACGACCTCCCACGGCACGTCCTTGAACGCCGCCTCCAGCCGCCGGTACAGCGTGGTGACATTGTCGCGCTCGTTGAAGGTCGGGACGACCACCGAAACGATCGGAATATCAGCGGTTTGCGGCGGCGCGGGCATGGCCGGTCGGAGGACATCGTTCATGGTGCGGATGCGTATATCTGCCGCGTTCCACACTGCCAAGCGCAACGGCTGAAGGAGGGCCCAAAAAGGCCGGACTGTGGTGCCGGCTTGCATCGCTCCCAAGCGAGGGGCCCAAAATGCCAACGACCACAAACAAAGGGTGCGCGTACATCCGGCGCAACCGCTCTGCCGTGGTCGTCTCGGTGCCGGAGCCGTTACAGCTCGACGTCACCGTCCCGACCAAGATGGGGCGCCTCGGCTGGATTGCAAGGGGCCCCGGCCGGCCTAGTTCGGAACCTCACGGACCACGGGTCCGCGCACGGCCGGAGCCACCGGAACCGTCTGCACCGGGGTTGGCGGCACCTCGACCTTGGCCGGCTGCATCTGACGGGCCATCGGCCCGACGGGAACATAGTAGAAGGCTGCCGCAAGCACGGCAGCGGCGACGATCGCCCCCAGCAGGCCGCCGACCGATTCCGCTCTCATTGCCATATCTCCCCTTCCCGGCCCGTGCCCTGGATACACGAGGCTCCGGAGCACGGGAAGAGCGACGGCGCAACAGCGCCGAACTGGTCAGAACCGGCCCGGTTGACTATCGTCTCCCTACCGCAACACCCTCACCAATCAGCATCGGAATCGATCCGTGAGCAAAGCCCCTGCACGCGCCTCGCAATCCAAGAGCCACATCTACATCGGTATCGGCGGCTGGACCTTCGCGCCCTGGCGGGGCGTGTTCTATCCGGACAAGCTGCCGCAGTCGAAGGAGCTCGAATACGCCGCCTCGAAGCTGACCTCGATCGAGATCAACGGCACCTATTATGGCTCGCAGAAGCCGGAGAGCTTCCGCAAGTGGGCACGCGAGGTGCCGGACGGCTTCATCTTCTCGCTGAAGGGGCCGCGCTTCGCCACCAATCGCCGCGTGCTCGCCGAGGCCGGCGATTCCGTGAAGCGCTTCTACGACACCGGCGTGCTCGAGCTCGGCGACCGACTCGGCCCGGTGCTGTGGCAGTTCGCGCCAACCAAGAAGTTCGACGAGGCCGATTTCGGCAAGTTCCTCGAGCTGTTGCCGCGCGAGCTCGACGGCCGCAAGCTGCGCCACGTCGTCGAGGTCCGCCATGATAGTTTCTGCGTACCCGGCTTCGTCGCGCTGCTGCGCGAGTTTGCAACGCCGGTCGTGTTCGCCGAGCACGGCAAATATCCGGCGATCGCCGATGTCGTGGGTGACTTCGTCTACGCCCGGCTGCAGAAGGGCAATGACGAGCTTGCGACCTGCTATCCGCCGAAGCAGCTCGACGCCTGGGCGAAGCGATTGCAACTGTGGGCCGGCGGCGGCGAACCGGACGACCTGCCACGGGTTGACGACAAGCCGGCGAAGAAGACGCCGCGCGACGTATTCGCCTATGTCATCCACGAGGGCAAGGTGCGCGCGCCGGCTGGCGCGATGGAGCTCATCGAGCGCGTGAGTTGACGCAGGAGGCGCATGATGGCCAAGAGCAAGACCCTGTTCACCATCGGCTATGAGCACACGCCGGCCAAGGCCGTGCTCGATGAGTTGCAGGCCGCCGGCGTCAAGCTGCTGGTCGATGTGCGCGCGGTGGCGGCCTCGCGCCGGCCGGGCTTCTCCAAGAGCCAGCTCGCGGCCGGGCTCGACGAGCGCGGCATCGGCTATGTGCATCTGCGCGGGCTCGGCACGCCGAAGGAGGGCCGCGAGGCCGCCCGCAGCGGCCATTACGGCACGCTGCACAAGATCTACAGCGCGCATCTGAAGACGCCGCAGGCGAAGGAGCAGATGGACGAGCTGGCCTCGCTGGTGAAGAGCGCCGGTCCCGTCTGCCTGCTCTGCTACGAGCGCGACCACGCCCATTGCCACCGGCAATGGATCGCCGAGATCATCGAGGACCGCGATCAGGTCAAGGTGAAGAACCTGGTCGCGCCTCAGGTGTGAGTCGCTACTCCGCGGCGCAGGTGAACGACGACGCCTGTTCGATGTCCCCGCCGACGTATTTGGCGAATTTTGGCCACGGGCACAGCGGCCGCGTTCGCTGCGGGCTCCATGTCGATGGGAGCTCCTTGTTGGCCGCATCGACCGAGGCCGTGATCGCCTCCGGCGCCTTGCCCTTTTCGACCCAGTCCATCAGCGCGCCCAACGCATCGAACTTCTCCAAGGTGACGCCGCCGCCGCAATGGGTCTCGCCGGGCAGCGCAAACAGCCGCGCGAACGTATCGGCCTTGCCCTGCACATTGGCATTGAGCTTCTCGTACCAGCGGACGGTGTCGTTGATCGAGAACACCGGATCGGCCTGGCCGTGATAGATCAGCATCTTGCGGGCGCCGCCCTGGAACGCCGGCAGGGTCGGATTGTCGACCGCGGGCGGGGCCATGAAGTCCATCGCAGACTCGGTAAATGGACCTTCCTTGGCGTAGATCTTCGGTGCGTCCTTGTCGAAATCATAAGTCTGCAGCTTCTCGACCAGCTTATCGGGCGAGCCCTCGATCTCGACCGGCGGCGTCGAGAAGATGTAGTTGAGCGAGGCGCCGCCCATGGTGGCAATGATCGGAAGGTTGTTCCACGGCGCCACCGGGCTCTCGACCTTCCAGGCGCGCCAGTTGCCGGTGCCGACGCCACCATCCACCGGCCAGTCGGAATACAGCGGCTCGCCCTTCGAATTGTGCGGGCCCGCGAAGACTTTCTTCAAAGCATCGACCTTGGCGGCCGGCAGGCAGGCCTCGGTCGCACCAGCGGCGCAGCGGAGGCTGTCGAAATTGAACGCTTTCTGGCACGCCTTCAGGTTCGCCGTCAGCCCATCCTTGGCGCCGTCGAGCTCGTCGCAGACCTCCGTGATCTTGGAAGCGATCAGCTTGGCATCCTCCCGCGTGATCGACTTGCGGATGTCGACGTCGGCCTTGGTCAGCGCCTGCACGTCCCAGGCGTGCTGCACGGCAGCGCGCGGCAGGTTGAAGCCGGGATTGCCGACCAGGAAGCCGTCATACTGCTCGGGCATGCGCTCGGCGGCCACCATGGTGTGGCGGCCGCCATTGGAACAGCCGGCGATGTAGGAATAGTCCGGCTTCCTGCCGTAATGCGCCGAGATGATCGCCTTCGCGATCGGCGCCAGCGTGATGTCGGCCGAATAGCCGTAGTCGCGGCGCGCCTGCGGATCGAGCCCGAAAGCTGAGCCGGACGCAAGCCCGCGCGGCTTGTTGGCGGGATCGTTACCGGAGTGGCCGCTGTCCGACGACAGCACGGCAAAGCCGCGGGCGAGCGGCGTCATACCGCCACCGACGAGACCGTCGGCCTTGTCGCCGAGCGCCGGCACCACGACGCCATCATTGCCGCCATTGACCTGATGCAGGAGGCGGCCGTTCCACGTCTCCGGCAGCCGCATCTCGAACTGGATCGCATACGCATGGCCGTCGACGCCGGTGCGCTCATTGACCTTGCCGGACAGAATGCAATGCCGCGGCAGCCCGTCGGCGGCCTCCTGCAGCTTCGATCCCGTCAAGGTCAGCCCGGGGACCTTCAGCACCTCGGCCGTCACCTTGCTGCAGGCAACATCCTCAGCCCGCACCGCCTCCAGGCCGGCTGCGCACACGATGCCTGCTGCGGCCAAAAACGACGCCCCGGTTCGGATCATGCGTTCCCCCTGATCATGCTTTTCGTTGAGGGCAGTTAAACGCGAAGACCATCCAATGTAAATCTCAGACGTCGGGCGACGGGTCGCCTGCGTCAGTGCAATTGCCAGATCTCGAACGGCCGGTCGTAGCCGCGCACCGACACCGCGCCGTGGAAGACGGCGTCGCGCGCCCCCTCGCCGGCCGCCTGCCGCACCTCGCTCGAGATCAGGAGCTGCGAATCGAACTCCTTGTTCAGCGCCTCGAGCCGCGAGGCGAAGTTCACGGTGTCACCGATGACGGTGTACTCTTTGCGCCGCGGCGAGCCGATGCTGCCGGCGACCACCTCGCCGAGATGAAGACCGATCCCGATCCGCAGCGGCCAAGACGACATCGCGTTGACACGCTCCATCGCGGCCACCATCTCGCGCGCAGCCACGACCGCCTGCACGGCGGCATCGCGCGACTCGAACGGCGCGCCGAACAGCGCCAGGAAGCCATCGCCGAGGAACTTGTTCACGATGCCGCCATGGCGCTCGAGTATCTCGACCAGCACCGCGAACGCGCCATCGAGGCGATCGACAACCTGCTGCGGCGTCTTCGACCGCGCCGCCGCGGTGAAGCCGCGGAAATCGACAAACATCACCGCGACCTCACGGATGTCGCGCGCCTCCGCCGTCCCCTCCTTCATGAGGCGCTCGACGACCTGGGGCGAGACGTGCTGGCCGAACAGATCGGTGACCCGGTCGCGCGCCGACGCGGCCTCGATGCTCGCCGCGAACTGGCGTCGCAGCTGCACGCTGACGGCACCGGCGAGCATCCCGCACAACAGGATGATGAAGCTGCGCTCACCGTGATAGTAGATCTCCGGATTCTGGCTCGCATCCATCGAAGGCCGATCGATCAGTGCCACCGCCAACAACTCCACCGCGGCGACGAGGCCGGTGAAGCTCGACAGCCAGAAATCGAGACGAAGCGTCGAGAGAACGATGAAGATGAAATAGACCAGCGGCACGCCGAAGCCCAGCGCCTTGTCGTGGCCGATGCCCTCGATCTGCAGGATGAGGACGAACGTTGGCAGCGAGGTCTCGACCAGGGCGCTGACATAGCGCCAGATCACCGGCACGTCCCGGCCGTGGCGGATGTCCGCCTTGATCCTGAACAGGATGAGAGTCTCGAAGCTGATGAATGCGACGATGATCGCGTAGACGTAGAGGACCCCGATCCGGCTCGGCCAGATCCACTCCGAGATCCTGGGCTCGAAGATTTCGACCAGCACCGATATCACGAGAAACAGAGCCGCAGTGGCGATCAGCGCCCTCACGCGCAGCAGCTCGGTGTTCAACGTCTGACGCATCAGCGCCTGGTCGAACTCGGCCGGCGCTCCCGCCGGCGCTTCGTTCGCCTGTCCTCCTCCCACGATCTGCATCTTGCCTCAGCCGTTCCTGCTCCCGGCCGCCATTGTGCCTCAATCGAGGGTCCGGCGGAAGCGCAGGACGGCGACCGTCATCGCGAACAGCATGAGGCCGAACAGGGCGATCGTATCATGCTGCAGGTTCTGGAGCGTCGAGCCCTTCAGCATGATGGCGCGGACGATGCGCAGATAGTGCGTCAGCGGCAGGCATTCACCGAGCACTTGCGCCCATTGCGGCATGCCGAGGAAGGGAAACATGAATCCGGACAACAGGATGCTCGGCAGGAAGAACATCATCGAGAGCTGCATCGCCTGCAGCTGGTTCTGCGCCAGGGTCGAGAAGGTGTAGCCGATCGAGAGGTTGGTCGCGATGAACAGAGTCGACAGCAGCGCCAGCAGCAGCAGGTTGCCCATGATCGGAACCCCGAACAGCAGGACGCCGATGCCGATGATGATCGTCGCCTGCAGGAAGCCGACCATGACATAGGGGATGATCTTGCCGAGCATGACCTCGACCGGCTTGATCGGCATCGACAGCAGGCTCTCCATCGTGCCGCGCTCGATCTCGCGCGTCACCGAGAGCGCAGTGAAGATCAGCATGGTCATGGTCAGGATGGTGCCGACGAGGCCCGGCACGATGTTGAGCCGCGACGAGGCCGCCGGGTTGTAGCGCGCGTGGGCCCTGATCTCGAACGGCGTCGTGACGGGATTGCCGGTGTAGAGATCGTGCGCGAGCGCGGTCTGCACGATCATGCCGAGCGAGGACAGCGCCGATGACGCCGCGACCGGATCGGTCGCGTCGGCCGCAACGAGCAAGGCCGGCCGGTCGCCGCGGCGGACCGCGCGCTCGAAGCCGCGCGGGATCTCGACGCCGAACAGGACCTTGCCGGACAGCAGGAGATCGTCGAACTCGGCGACGCTGCTGACCTCCCGGGTGAAGCGGAAATACGCGGTGTTCTCCATCGCCTTCAGGATCGAGCGGCCGAGATCGCTGTCCTCCTGCAGCAGCACCGCCGCCGGCAGATGATGCGGCGTGGTGTTGATGGCGTAGCCGAACAGCATCAGCTGCATCACCGGGATCATCACGATCATCGCAAACGAGACCCGGTCGCGCTTGAGCTGGATGAACTCCTTGACCAGCATCGCGTAGGTGCGCCGCCAGAAGCCGAAGCGGGACTCGGGAGATGCCTGGTGGACGGCCGCGTCGCTCATTGGAAGTTGTCCCGTGAGCGGTTCATCAGGTCGATGAAGACGTCCTCGAGCGAGGGCTCGGCGGGCTGCCAATGCAGATCAGCCTTGTCGCGCCAGGACGCGATCGCGGCGTCCAGCGCGTTGCGGTCGCGGCCGGACACGTGCAGGCTGGTGCCGAACGGCGCCACCATGTCGACACCCGGCTTGCCGGTGAGATCAGCCGCGAGTTCGCGCAGATCATCGCCGCTCACCGTGTATGTGGTAAGCGCCGATTGCGCGATCACCTCGGAGACCGTGCCGTGCGCCAGCAGATGACCATAGGCGATGTAGGCGATCTCGTGGCAGCGCTCGGCCTCGTCCATGTAGTGGGTCGAGACGAGCACGGTCAGCCCTTCGCCGGCGAGCGCGTGGATCTCGTTCCAGAAATCGCGCCGCGCCTTGGGATCGACGCCGGCTGTAGGCTCGTCGAGCAGCAGCAATTGCGGGTTCGGCAGGGTGCAGGCCCCGAGCGCCAGCCGCTGCTTCCAGCCGCCCGACAACTCGCCGGCGAGCTGCCGCTCGCGGCCGGCAAGCCCGAGCCGCTGCACCATGTCGCGCGCGGCCTGGCGCGGATCGGGCATGCCGTAGAGGCGCGCGACGAATTCGAGGTTCTCCCGCACCGACAGGTCCTGATAGAGGCTGAAGCGCTGCGTCATGTAGCCGACCAGGCGCTTGATCTTGTCGGCATCGCGGCGGATGTCGAAGCCGAGGCAGGTGCCCTCGCCTCCGTCGGGTGTCAGCAGGCCGCACAGCATCCGGATGGTCGTGGTCTTGCCCGAGCCGTTCGGGCCGAGAAAGCCGTAGATCGAGCCGCGCTTCACTTGCATCGACAGATCATGCACGACCTCGCGGCCGTCGAAGGACTTGGTCAGTCCCTGGACGTCGATCGCGATCTCGGCGGGACCCGTTCCGTTCATTGCTTGTCCGCCACCGGGGTCTTCGGATCAGGCATCTTGGAACGCGGATAGATGCTGACCGGCTGGCCGACGCGCAGCGCATCCGGCCGCGACGGCCGCGCCTGGATCAAATAGACGAGCTTGTTGCGCTCATCGAGGCTGTAGATCACCGGCGGTGTGTACTCCGCCGAGGTCGCGAGGAAATAGACGCGTGCCGTCAGGTCATCAGCGCAATTGTCGCAGGTGACGCGGACCTCGTCACCGATGGCGAGTTTCGGCAGATCAGGCTCGGGCACGTAGAAGCGCAGCTTCATGTTGCCCGGCGGCATGATCGACAGCACCGGCCGTTGCGCCGCGACCATCTCGCCCTCGCGGAAGTAGATCTGCTGGATGGTGCCCGCGACCGGCGCCACGCCCTTGCGCCTTGCCAGCCGCGTCTGCGAGGTCACGAGATGGGCCTCGGCGACGCGCAGCGCCGAAACGGCGGAGTCGAGCGTCGCCTGCGTCCCCGCGCCCGTCTTGCTCAGGGCCGCGGCGCGGTCATAGGTCTGCTGCGCATTGGCCAGCGTCGCCTTGGTCTGGTTGAGATCGGCCTGTTGCAGATCGTCGTCGACCGAATAGAGCGGATCGCCGACCTTGACCACGTCACCCTCATGCACGTTCAGCTTCGTGATCCGGCCTGCTTCGTCCGGACTGACGAAGATCATGTCGGCCTCGACCCAGCCTTGATAGCCGGGATCGCGCGTCTCCTTGCAGCCGTTGAACGTGAAGGCCGTGACCAGCACGGCAAGGCAGTGCAGCAGGCTCATGTCGGCCTCCTCGCGCCAAAGATCAGATCGAGATGGGTCTGCAGCATCGCTTCGGCGTCGAGCGGCGCATGTCGCTCGAACAGGCTCTTCCAGAGCACCGCGACCATCATCGGCGCGATCATCAGTTGCGGGTGTTGCACCAGCTTGGGCTCGCGGATCTCACCGCTGACGATCCCGATCTGGATCAGGGCGCGCATGGCCGCGAGACCACGGGAAACGACCTCGCGGTAGTAGAAGTCGGCAATCGCGGGAAAACGGGGCCCCTCTGAAATGATGAGCCGCACGAGATCACCGCGCCGCGTGCCGGCGACCTCCTGGAGGAACATCCGCGCCAACCCCTCGACCATGTCGCGCACCGAGCCGCCGGCCGGCGGCGGCGCGGCAAGACGGCCGACGAAGGGCACGATCGCGGTCCGGATCAATTCCTCGAACATCGATTCCTTGTCCTTGAAATGCAGATAGATCGTGCCCTTGGCCACGCCGGCCCGCTTGGCGATGTCGTCCAGCCGGGTCGCCGCGAAACCGCGGGCAATGAACTCGTCCATCGCCGCTTGCACGATCGCCGCGCGGCGCTCGGCGGAGCGATCCGCCCGGCGCGACGTGGCAGCCCCCGCGTCCGCTGTCTTGACGGCCTGAACTCTGCGCTCGGACAATTTCGAAGGTTTCGACATCGAGCAATTATGACTGACTGGTCAGTCAATGTAAAGAGGCCTCGCAGAGGCCGGTCTCGGCCCGCGTCAGGAGGTCGTACCCGACAGCGCGCGGCCCCCGTCAGACGACGCCGGCCGCGATCACGCGCAGGATCTGATGTAAGGCCGATTGATCTCCCAGAGCTCGTCCACGATCTGGCGCGCAGCGGCGGCCGAGTTGACCACGGGATCGATGAGCAGCGCCTGCAGCGCGAGATCCTTGGAGGCAGTCATGGCCGCCTGCACCGCCAGCTGCTGGACCTGAACCTGGACCGACATCAGCTTGGCGACGGCATCTGGAAGCGGGCCCAGCGACACCGGATGGATACCGACGCGATCCGCGACAACGGGCACTTCGACGGCGGCCTCGGCAGCCAGGTTGGGAATGACGTGACGGTTCAGAACGACGCCGGATTCGATGACCTGCTTCCGATCGTGCAACACCGAGCCGATCACGGTGACCGCGCGCTCTCCGGAGGGCATTCGCCACCAGTCCGGCATGCCGGCCCTGCCCGCCAGGACCTCGTCGATCTGCCGGATCAGCTTGGCCCGCTCCGCCTCGTCCCACGCGAAGTCGTACCCGCTCTCGCCCGCTTCCCAGCCATAGGCGAGATACTCGCCGACATGGCTGTCGCCGCAGCCCAGCCAGAAGCCGAAGTCGCGCAACAGCGCCCGCGTCAGCGGCGCGACCTTGAGGTCGTGGCTCCCAGCCTTTTCGCGGAGCAGTGGATAGAGATCGGCCCCGGTGTCGCGATCCCGGATCTGCATGAGACATTGGAAATGGTTGAGCCCGACGCCCCACACGTCCACGCGCTCCTCGGCCAGTCCCAGAATGGAAGCCACCTGGCTGCGCGCGATGAAGATGCCGTGGCACAGGCCGATATGCGCGAGGCGGCTGTGAAGCCCCAGCGCGAGGATGATGCGGCTCTCGGGATTGGAGAAGTTGATGAGCAGCGCGTCCGGACAGCGCCGCTCCATCTCGCGCACGAAGTCGAATACGACCGGCAAGGTGCGGAGCGTGAAGAACAATGCGCCCGGCCCGCCATTCTCGCCCAGCGTGTGACGGATGCCGTATTTGCGCGGCACCTCGAAATCGAGCTTCCACAGGCGGTTGCGGTCGATCGCGGTGGCATGGATCACGAAGCCGGCGCCGTCGAGCGCCGCGCGCCAATCCGTGGTCGCCTCGATCTTGAGGCCGGCGCCGGAGAGGTCGTTGAGCAGCCGGGCCAGTGCTTCCGACCGGGCCAGCCGGGTCGGGTCGCGGCCGACCAGCACGAGCGTAGAACCCGCGAGATCATGCGTCGAAAACAGGTCCCGGAACACGCTGAGTCCAAAGGACGCGCTGCTCGCGCCGAGGAAGACGATCTTGGTGACGGCTGCCATGAGCAATTTGTGCCAGCGCCGCGCGTCCCCATTCCTGATCCAGATCAAACCGCCGCCCCAATGTTCGGCACGGCGGCGCGTCAATCGGTCTTGCTGATCAGCCGAAGTCGAGCACCACGCGACCGTCGATCTTGCCGGCCTTCATGCGGTCGAAGACGGTGTTGATCTCCGACAATGGCGCCGTGGTCACCTCGGCCGTCACCTTGCCGTCCGCGGCGAAGGCGATGGCCTCGTCGAGATCACGCCGGGTGCCGACGATCGAGCCGCGCACGGTGATACGCTTCAGCACGACATCGAAGATCGGCGTCGGGAATTCGCCCGGCGGCAAGCCGACCAGGCTGACCGTCCCCTTGCGGCGGACCATGTGCAGCGCTTGGGCGAAAGCCGACGTCGACACCGCGGTGACCAGCACGCCATGCGCGCCGCCGCCGGTGATTGCGATCACCCGCTCCACGGCATCCTTGTCGAGCGCGTTGACGGCGTGCTCGGCGCCGGCCTCCAGCGCGAGTTTCAGCTTGTCCTCGGCGATGTCGAGACCGATCGCCTTCAGCCCCATCGCCTTCGCATACTGGATTGCGACATGACCGAGGCCGCCGACGCCGGAGACCACCACCCACTCGCCCGGTCGCGTGTCGGTCTCCTTCAACCCTTTGTAGGTCGTGACGCCGGCGCAGAGGATCGGGGCGATCTTGGCGAAGTCCACATTGGCCGGCAGGCGCGCGGCGAACGCCGCGGATGCGATCACGTATTCCGCGAAGCCGCCGTTCACGCTATAGCCGGTGTTGTGCTGGTGCTCGCACAAGGTCTCCCACCCGGTCTCGCAATATTCGCAGCGCAGGCAGGCATCGTGCAGCCACGCCACGCCGACGGCATCGCCGACCTTGAAGTCGGTGACGCCGGGCCCGAGCGCGGCGACGATGCCGGCCGCCTCGTGACCGGGGATGAACGGCGGCACCGGCTTCACCGGCCAATCGCCGGAGGCGGCATGAAGGTCGGTGTGGCAGACGCCGCACGCCTTCACCCTGACCAGAAGCTCGCCCGGCCCCGGCGCAGGAATCGGAACGTCCTCGATGACCAGCGGCTTGCCAAAGGCTTTGACGACGGCGGCTTTCATGGTCTGCATCTGTCTGCTCCTCATGTCGCGGCGCAAACTAACGACGTCGGCGTATTCCGGTCTTGATCGGCATCAAGCCGCGCCGCTGCATGAAGTAACAGTTTGATGACAGCGCAATGTGCCCGTGGCTGTCAGGCGTGAAATTTGAGTCCGTCGACGACCTTGTCGACCAGCTTGCGCTCCGCGCGAAACGCCAATCCCACCAGATTGAGATCGGCGCGCGCCACCGCCTTCACGGCATCACGGTTGGCCTCGTCATGCGTGGTCTTGAACATGTCCTCGGTGTAGAGCGCCGGCTTCACGCTGCGCGACAGCGCGCGATCCAGAGCACGCGCCAACGCTGCACGATCCGGCGCGCCGTAGATCAGGATCGGCTGCCCGATCAACGCGTGATACAGGGTTGCCGAGCCGTCCTCATAAGGCGCGCCGATGCATTCGGGAAATGCAGCGGCGATGCCGCTGGAAAGAAACGCCGCGACGTTCAGCTTCTGCCAGGCTTCGAGATCGTTGCGAATGATCAGCGCGATCTTGGTGTCGAATTGCATGCCATTTCCAGAGTTCGATGTCATCGAACGCTCAGAATAGCCGAGCCGCTCTCGAGGTGAAGCATCGAAATGAAAGCGCGGACGAGCAACCCCGGCAGCCCATCCTCTGAGACATCAGGCTCAGATCAGCCCTTGGCGTCGCACACCCAGGCGCGGATGACACATTCCTTGCCGCCATATTTGTAGCATTCCCGGGTCGCCTCGTTGAGCGTGGTCGAGATCGTCGGCCGAACAGCATAGCCGTGGGCGCCGCAGGGATTGGTGAGATCGACCGCGAACGCGGCGCAGGCCTTCTTCATCGTCACCGCGGTGCAGTCGCCCTTGCACTGCTTGAGCGCCGCAGCCTTGGCGAGATGCTCCGCCGGATAGTCGAACGCCTGGCCATAGGCGGCGCACCGGCCAATGGCGAACGCGCCGGCTGCATGCGCCGGGCTGATGGCGCCGTAGCTCGCGATGCGCGCAACGCCGACGAGAACGGTCAATCCAAATGCAAACAGCGCGACACGGCGCGCAGCAGTCGAAGCGATCACTTTTTCCTCCCCCGAGGCCCAATGTCGGCAAATCTAGCCGGGGGTCGTTGAAACTTGGTGAATGGGAGGTTGAGGGCGGGCGAGGTCCGTAGCCCGCATGAGCGCAGCGATATGCGGGGGCGCTGCATCCGTGGAGAGAGACTGTCCCCGCATGTCGCATACGCTCATGCGGGCTACGCTGGCTCAGCCGCGCCGGGCGGCTTCCAGCGCCTGCGGCGTGTCGATGTCGAGGAAGGCGCTGTTGCCGTCGACCGGCACCTCGGCGACGGCCTCGGTATGCTTGGCGATCAGGTGCCGCGCGCCGACGTCACCGTCCAGCGTCATCAGCTCGGCGAAGAAGCGGCGTGACCACAGCACCGGGTTGCCGCGGCGTCCCTCGGACACGGGCACGACGATCAAATTGCCGCGATCGGGCGCGAACGCGCCGATCAGACGGTCGAGCAGATCCGAGGACACCATCGGCATGTCGCCCAGGCACACGACCGCGCCATCGACGCCGTCAGGCACCGCGGCGATGCCGGCCTTCACCGAGCTGGCAAGCCCACCGGCGAAGTCGGGATTGCGGACGAAGCGAACGTTCAAGTCGGACAGCGCCTGCTCGACCAGCTCGGCCTGATGACCGGTGACGACGATGACCTCACCGGCCTTGGAGGCCAGCGCCTGCTCGGTCACGATGCGCACCAGCTTCTTGCCGTCGAGCTCGGCCAGCAGCTTGTTCGGCCCTCCCATGCGGGTCGAGCGTCCCGCAGCCAGCACGACCGCGGCGACCTTGCGTTCGCCCTCGGCCTCCGGCTTGGCGCGCGGCTGCGGCCGTGTCACGATCTCCATGAGGAGTCCGCCCACGCCCATGGCCGTGAGCTCGGCGCGGGTGACCTTGATGCCGGCGAGCAGCCGCATCAGCACCCAGTCGAAACCGTTCTCCGCCGGCGAACGGGCGCAACCGGGGGCGCCGAGCACCGGCACGCCGGCGGCGCTACCGATCAAGAGCAGATTGCCGGGATCCACCGGCATGCCGAAATGCTCGATCGCACCGCCGATGCCTGTGATCGCGGCGGGAATGACGTCGCGGCGGTCGGCGATCGCGGACGCGCCGAACACGATGACGAGCTCGGCGCCCAGCGCCAACAGCTCCTTGATCGCAGCGGCCAGCGCGGCCTGCTCGTGCGGCACGCGGCGCTCCGCGATGATGGTGGCGCCGGCCGGCGCGAGCCGCTCTGCGGTGACGCGCAGCGTCTTGTCGATGACCTTGGGCGCGAGCCCAGGAAGAAGCGTCGAGACGACGCCGACGCGCTTGATCACATAGGAGGCGATGCTGAGCGCGCCCCTGCCCGCCGCAGCGACGGCGGCATCGCGCAGACGGCCTTCGACGCCGAACGGGATCAGCTTGACGGTGCCGACCATCTCGCCTTCGACCACCGGCTTGAAGGCCGGCAAGGTCGCAAAGGTGATGGCCTCGTCGACTCCGTTGATGCGCTCGACGGCGGCGCGGTCGATCATCAGCACGCCGGCCTGCGCCGCGAACAGATTGGCGCGTCCGGTGAAGGCGCGATCGACGTGAATGCCTTTGCCTGCGACGACCTTCGCGACGTCGGCAGCCGCCTCGTCCTCCGAGACATCGCCCGCCTCGAGCCGGACGACCACGATCTCCTTGACGCCCTCTCGGGCCAGCGCCTCGACCTCGGCGGGACCGATCAGCGTGCCCTTCTTCAGCACCAACGATCCCTTGCGCAGGGTGTGCACGGTCACCCCGCCGATCGCTTCAGTCGGACTGGCAGGACCGAACTTCATGCCGCCTGCTCTTTCTCCTTGGCCGGCAGCCGCAACGTGGCGGTGATCTCGGCCATGATCGAGACCGCGATCTCCGACGGCGACACCGCGCCGATGGCGAGCCCGATCGGCGCATGGATGCGGGCGATGTCGGCGTCGCTGGCGCCTTGGGCGCGCAGGCGGTCGCCGCGCTTGGCATGCGTCTTCCGTGAGCCGAGCGCGCCGATATAGAAGCAGTCGCGCGAGAACGCGTGCAACAGCGCCGGATCGTCGATCTTCGGATCATGCGTCAGCGCGACAAAGGCCGTGTAGTGATCGACGTTGAGCGGCGGCAGGGCCACGTCGGGCCATTCGGCGATCAGCGGCACGTCGGGGAAGCGCTCGGGGCTGGCGAAGGCCGTGCGCGGATCGACGACGGTGACGTCATAGCCGAGCGACTTGGCGATCGGTGCCAGCGCCTGGCTGATATGGACGGCGCCGATGATGACGAGCCGCGCCGTCGGCGCGTAGACGTTGAGGAACAACCGCTTGCCGCCCACCTCGACCATGCCGCTCTTGCCCATCCGCAGTTGCGTTGCGAGCTCGTTGCGCAAGGGATCGGCGGCGATGTCGGCGGCCTTGACCAGACGCTGCTCGCCGGAGGCGACGTCGGTGACGAGAATGGCCGCGCGGCGCGCGGCGCGTTCGGCATTGAGTTCGGCCAGCGTGGCGAGCTGCATGATCAGCCCACCTTCTCGACGAACACGCGGATGGTGCCGCCGCACGACAAGCCGACATTCCAGGCGGTCTCGTCGGCAACGCCGAACTCCAGCATCTTGGGCTGGCCGCTGGTGATCACGTCGAGCGCCTCGGTAACGACAGCGCCCTCGACGCAGCCGCCGGACACTGACCCCAGGAACGTGCCCTCGTCGTTGATCACGAGGTTGGACCCGACCGGGCGCGGCGCCGAGCCCCAGGTCTCGACCACGGTGGCGAGCGCGACGCCGTGGCCGGACTTGTGCCAGTCCTCGGCGGCCTTGAGGATGTCTTCGTCGCGGTTGAGCATGGAAATCTCCTTCTCAGGCGGCGGGCCGGATCGCGCTGCGCTGATGCGGCGGCAGCGGCGACGACAGCGCCGAGATCAGCGTCCCGATCGAGGTCAAGTTATGTACCGGGCGGAATTCGTCAACGTGGGGCAGCATGGTTTTGATGCCCTGCGCCTTCGCCTCGAAGCCGGAATAGCGCAGCAGCGGATTGAGCCAGATCAGCCGCCGGCAGGAGCGGTGCAACCGGTCCATCTCGAAGGCGAGCTTGCTGTCGGCCTCGCGCTCCAGCCCGTCGGAGATCAGGAGCACGATCGCGCCCTGCCCGAGCACGCGGCGCGCCCACTGCTTGTTGAAGGTCTGCAGCGAGGTCGCGATCCGCGTGCCGCCGGCCCAGTCCTCGACATTGGCCGAGCAGCTCGCCAGCGCCTCGTCGGGATCGCGCTGGCGCAGCGCCCGCGTCACGTTGGTCAGGCGGGTGCCGAACAGGAATACCGAGACGCGCTTGCGCGCATCGGTAATGGCATGCAGGAAATGCAAGAACAGGCGGGTGTACTCGCTCATCGAGCCGGAGATGTCGAGCAGCGCCACGATCGGTGCCGGCTTCTCAATTCTCCCCAGGCGATGGAAGTTGATGATCTCGCCTTCGGTGCGAAGCGCCTGGCGCAGCGTCTTGCGCATGTCGATGCGGTGGCCGCGCGGGTCCGCGGTGTGGCGGCGCGTTTTCAGCTCGGCCTGCGGCAGCCGCATCTTGGCGATGGCGCGTGCGACCTCGGCGATCTCCGCCGCGCTCATCTGCGCAAAGTCCTTCTTCTGCAGCACCTCGCGGTCGGACACCGCGAGCCGCAGGTCCTGCTCCTGCGCCTTCGGCTCCTCGTGCATCTGCGGCTGCGACATCGCCTCCTGCACCCGGCGCGAGGCCGGCGGCGGCTTCTTCTTGGCGTGGTCCGGCAGCGGCACCGAATCGAGCATCGACTTCCATTCCTCGGCGGGACGGAAGAACAGGTCGAAGGCCTGGGCGAAGATCAGCGCATGCTCGTGGCGCTTGACGAAGATCGATTCGAGCGTGGTGAAGACGTCCGCCCGCTTGCCGATGTCGATCACTTCGAGCGCGGTCATGGCATCGATGACAGCACCCGGACCGACCGGAAGACCGGCGGCGCGTAGCGCCCGCGCGAAGCCCGCGATGTTGTCGGCGATGCCGCCGGTCGGCGGCGCGAGGTGATTGATGGGCGCGGGCATCGGTCTATCCCCTCGTCATTCCGGGACGTGCCTCAAACTGAGTTCATCATTCCGGGGCAACCCAAAGGGCTGAGCCCGGAATCCATACTCACGGTCGTGGTTATGGATTCCGGGCCTGCGTGCTGCGCACGCATCCCGGAATGACGACCTTCGCTGTGACGCGACCGCGGCTCAAGTCTCGCTGGTCGCGTCCTTGATCGCCTTCTGCAACGCATCACCCTGCATGCGGGCGATGTCGTCCTGATACTTCAACAGAGCGCCCAGCGTGTCGCCGACGACCTCGGCATTCAGCGAACGCGCATCGAGCTCGGTCAACGCCGTGGCCCAGTCCAAGGTCTCGGCGACCCCTGGCGACTTGTAGAAGTCCTGGTCGCGCAGCGCCTGCACGAAGCGCACGATCTGCTGCGACAGCCGCTGCGAGATGCCGGGCAGCCGGGTCTTGACGATGGCGAGCTCGCGCTCGGCGGAGGGATAATCGACCCAGTGATACAGGCAGCGCCGCTTCAGCGCGTCATGGATCTCGCGGGTCCTGTTCGAGGTGATGATGACGATCGGCGGATGCGGCGCCTTGACGGTGCCGAACTCCGGGATCGTGACCTGGAAGTCGGAGAGTATCTCCAGCAGATAGGCTTCGAACGCCTCGTCCGCGCGGTCGAGCTCGTCAATGAGAAGAACCGGCGCGCCTGCGACATCCGGCTCCAGCGCCTGCAGCAGCGGGCGCTTGATCAGATAGCGGTCGGCGAAGATGTCCGACGTCAACTGATCGCGGTCGACCTCGCCGCCCGCTTCCGCCAGCCGGATCGCGATCATCTGCGCCGCTGAATTCCATTCGTAGACGGCGGAGGCGACGTCGAGACCCTCGTAGCACTGCAGCCGGATCAGCTTGCGGCCGAGCGCGGCCGACAAGACCTTGGCGATCTCGGTCTTGCCGACGCCGGCCTCGCCCTCGAGGAACAGCGGCCGGCCCATCCGCAGCGACAGATAGGTCACCGTCGCCAGCGATCGCTCGGCCAGATAGCCGCGCGAGGACAACAATTCGAGCATCGCGTCGACCGATGCTGGCAGGGCCGGAGAACTCATGGGCGAGACCGCTTCCTTCCTCACGCGTCCGTCACGAAGCCGGAGCCTCCGGTTCGGCGGCTCCCTCCGACGCGGTTGACGCCTTGGCGCCGGCATTGGCCGCATCCACCGCGCGGCGCGCCAGCACGCCGATCAGATGGGCGCGATATTCGGCGCTGCCGTGAATGTCGCTGTTGAGGCCTTCGGCCGAGACCGGAATTCCATCCAGCACCTTCGGCGAGAAACGCTTCTGCAGCGCTTCCTCGAAAGCAGTGACGCGAAACACGCCATTGCCGCCGGCGCCGGTCACGGCGACGCGCACGTCCGAGGGACGACGGGCGACGAACACGCCGACCAGCGCATAGCGCGAGGCCTGGTTGCGGAACTTCACGTAAGCGGCCTTCTTCGCCAGCGGAAAGCTCACCTTGGTGATGATCTCGTCCGGCTCCAGCGCGGTCGTGAACAGCCCGAGGAAGAACTCCTCGGCCTTCAGCTTGCGCTTGTTGGTGACGATGGTGGCGCCGAGCGCGAGGCATGCTGCCGGATAGTCCGCGGTCGGATCGTTGTTGGCAATCGAGCCGCCGATGGTGCCGCGATGGCGCACCGCGGGGTCGCCGATCAGGCTCGCCAGATGTGCGAGCGCCGGAATGGCCTCGCCGACCGTTGCGGAGTTGGCGACGTCGGCATGACGCGCCATCGCGCCGATCACCAGGTTGCGGCCTTTCACCTCGATCGTATCGAGCCCCTCGACATGGGAGAGATCGACCAGATGCGGCGGGCTCGCGAGCCGCTGCTTCATGACCGGCAGCAGCGTGTGGCCGCCGGCGACCAGCTTGGCGTCTTCGTTCTTGGTGAGGAGATTGGCGGCCTGGCGCACGGTCGCCGGCCGATGATATTTGAATTCGTACATGGGGAAATGTCCTGTGCGCAGCGGGCCGACTGGGGCGAGGTCAGACGTTTAGGCGAGGTCCGATTTGGCCATCGCCTTGGCGCCGGCGGCGATCGATTGCACGATGTTCTGATAGCCGGTGCAGCGGCAAAGATTGCCTTCCAGCTCCTCGCGGATGGTCTCTTCGCTGAGCTCATGTCCCTTGCGATGGACGAGATCGACCGCGGTCATGATCATGCCGGGCGTGCAGAAGCCGCATTGCAGGCCATGGTGCTCGCGAAACGCTTCCTGCATCGGATGCAGCGGCGCGCCGTCGGCGGCGAGCCCCTCGATCGTCCTGACCTCATGACCATCGGCCATCACGGCCAATGTCGTGCAGGACTTGACCGCCTTGCCATCGAGATGGACGACGCAGGCGCCGCATTGCGACGTGTCGCAGCCGACATGGGTGCCGGTGAGGCGCAGATTCTCGCGCAAGAACTGCACCAGCAGCGTCCGCGGGTCGACGTTCGCCGTGACGGGATTACCGTTCACAATCATGGAAATCTTGGCCATTCAGGACTCTCTATTATCCGCGCGACAGCGTTGCACTGCAGCGCAGCCCAGCAAAATCAGTCGAAAACCATCATATGGGCGCTCCCGGCGGCGGGCAACCTCGCCCCCGGCCGCGCATGGGTCGGTTGCGGTCAGCCTTGAACGGCCTTGGCGAAGTTGGCGAAGAATTCGTCGGCGAGTTTCTTGGCGGTGCCGTTGATCAGCCGCTGGCCGAGCTGCGCCAGCTTGCCGCCGATCTGTGCCTCGACATTGTAGGTCAACAGCGTGCCACCGTCCTTGTCCGCCAGCGCAACGACCGCACCGCCCTTGGCGAATCCTGCGACGCCGCCCTCACCTTCGCCGGAGATCTTGTAGCCGTTCGGCGGATCGAGATCGCTCAAGGTGACCTTGCCCTTGAAGCGCGCGGAGACCGGTCCGACCTTCATCTTGGCGACGGCACGGAAGCCACCATCCTCGGTCTTCTCCAGTTCCTCGCAGCCGGGAATGCAGGCCTTGAGCACCTCCGGATCATTCAGCTTGGCCCAGACCTGCTCTCGCGGAGCGGCCAGCTGGACCTCGCCCGTCATCGTCATTGCCATGTGCATCTCCCCCGATTGGCGCGGTTAGAGGCATTCAAGTAAAGCACCGAACGTCCAAAAGGAAGGGCGAGCAGCGACCGGAAGCGTTGCAGAAAAGCCGGAGCACCGCAGCATTCCGGATCTCGCCGCCGTTGGGTTTTGATTGGCAGACGGCGGTGGGGGTGGTTAGTTCGCCATCGAATCTGCACGATTCCTCCGGCGGCGCGGCCGCCTGCGACAAGGATTCCGCTCATGCCGATGATCGATGCCGACGGCTGTCTGTTGAATGTCACCGTCGAGGGCCGCGACGGCGGACCGACCCTGATGCTCTCGAACTCGCTCGGCTCGACGCTGCAGATGTGGGAGCCGCAGATGCGCGCCTTCACGCAGGTGTTCCGCGTGATCCGCTATGACCGGCGCGGTCATGGCAGATCGCAAGTGCCGCCCGGGCCCTACACCATCGAGCGATTCGGCCGCGACGCGCTGGCGATTCTCGACGACCTCAACATCGAGAAGGTGCACTGGTGCGGCGTGTCGATGGGCGGCATGGTCGGGCAGTGGCTCGCGGCCCACGCTCCTGAACGTGTAGGCAAGCTCGTGCTCGCCAACACCACCTGCTACTACCCCGATCCGGCAATCTGGGACGCCCGCATCAAGGCGGTCGAGGACAGCGGACTCGCTGGAATCGCCGACACGGTCATCGCCGGCTGGCTGACTCAGGAGTTTCGTGATCACAATCCCGACGTTGCCGACCGGATGAAGGCAATGCTCGTGGCCACCCCGGTCGAGGGCTATCTCGCTTGCTGCAAAGCACTGCGGGCGCTGGACCTGCGCGAGGACCTGCCGGCCATCAAAAGCCCAACCCTCGTCGTGGCCGGCCGCTACGACAAGTCGACGCCGATCGCGATGGCGGAAGCGATCCGCAGCCGGATCCCCGGCGCCAGCATGACCATCGTCGATGCCGCGCACATCTCGAATGTCGAAGCGGCGGGCCAGTTCAACGATGCCGTGCTGGGCTTTCTGACCCAGCGCTGACGCACCGCGATGGATCAGGGCGTCACGCCTGCTGCGGCGTCGCCGTGGGCCCCATCTTCGGCGGAGCGGATGCGGAGGACGGCGAGGCTTGCGTCGACGGCTTCTCCACCAGCATGACGATGGCCGTGCCGAGCAGCATCAGGAGTTCCGTGGCATGCAGACGCAGTGCCTGGGGCTCCCCGAATTTGGCGGCCATGATCATGCTGAAGAAGGCGAGCATGCTGCCGAAAGCGAGCCCGATCGACAGCGCCTCGACATAGCCGGCCACCTTTCGCACCCGCGGAACCAGGATCAGGACCAGAAACATCGCGAAGAAACCTGCGACCGTCAGTCGCGCCAGCGCAAGCAGCCAGGCGGCGCGGACCGTCTCGATGCCCGACAACTGCAGGTAGTCGCTGATGAACAAGGCCACCGCAATATTGGGCCGCGCGAACAGCCCCTGGATCGGCGACACCATGATCTGAAACGCGATGATGGTCCAGGCGGGCACGAAATAGAGCGCCAGCAGCACACCGTTGACGCAACTGAGCCGCCAATTCCTGATCACGCAATCCTTGATCATGTCACGCCCACCTTTCCATCCCACAAACCGCCCGCCCGGCCGATTTCCAGACGAGCTAACGCGCGGCGAACGCGCCCGGCAATTTAAACCATTCGTTTACCTTAACAGGGTGGCGACGGGCGCGAGCTACTAGCGGTCACCGTCCAAGAGGCCGGGCCGATGACCTCGCCGATCAGGCCTCGACTTCCCGCGCGACGGCGGCCTTCCCGGCCATCAACGCCTCCACGAACATCTGCATCGCATCCGACATTGCGCGCCCGCTTCGTCTTCAGCACCGCGATGCGGCTGCTCCGCTGAATGATCGCCGTAACCGACGCCTGCATCGGGGTCACGATCGATGCGCCGGCAGTCCGATCGCGTCGATGGCCGCTGCACCGCAATTATGTGCGCCGCGCCATCATTGCTTTTGACTAGCGTCAAAGTAGCTAGACAATGTGATACTATCTTAAGACGAGCGCTGCTGCGTTTCGCACAGCTCGATCGTGATGCGGCAGGCAGCCGCCGAGCGGGAGTACTGCATGAGACTGGCTCGGATCTTCATCGGCATCCTCCTGCTGGCCGGCGGCCTCTACATCCTGGTCGGCGAGCATTTCGCCGGAACTTCAGGCGACGCGACCGTCAATGCCCGGCTTTACGTCGTGCGCGCGCCGATCGAAGGCCGCGTGACGCTGGGGGTGAGCCATATCGGCGTCAGGGTCAACGCCGGGGAACTCATGGCCGAGATCGTCGACGACCGGTTCGACACCACGCGCCTGCTCAATCTCGAGCGCGACCGTGACGAGCAGAAGATCGCGCTCAAGCGGGTTCCGGCGCAGCGTTCGGCGCTCGAGCAAGCGCGGGCCGCCTTCGCGGCCCAGTCGGCCAACTACAAGACCGGCCGCGTCCGCCAGATCGCGGCACGCATCGCCGAGGCCAAGGCGGCGGAGGATGCCGCGGCCGCCCGGCTGAAGCTCGCGGATCTCACCTTCACGCGGGCCAACGAGCTGAAGGAACGCGGGGTCCAGACGGTCGCCGGCCTCGACCAGGCCAGCGCCTCGCTCGATATCGCCAAGCAGGATTTGGAAAGCGCGAAACAGCGCACCAACTATGTCGAGACCGAGCTCGGCTCCGCGCAATCGGGGGTCTTCATCGGCGACTCCTACAACGACGTGCCGTTCTCGATGCAGCGCATTCACGAGCTCGACCTGCGCCTCGCCGAACTTGCCGTGGACGAGCAGCAGATCCAATCCCGCCTGGTCCAATACGAGCAGCAGATCAACGCCGAACGCGTCCGGATCAACCGACTGACCTCGGCGACGCTGAGGGCCCGCGTCCCGGGCATGGCCTGGGATTTCCTCGTCGACGACGGCGAATATGCCCGTCGCGGTCAGGATCTCGCCAAGCTGGTGGACTGCAACAGTCTCGTGGTGACCGCGAGCGTTCCCGAAAGTCTCTACGCCAGCCTGTCGATCGGCGCCCCGGTGCAGTTCCGTCTGTTCGGAGACGACCGGATATTCGATGGGACGGTGACACGTCTCGGCGGCTCGGGCGCCTCGCAACTCTACGCCAATCTCGCCGTCGGCCCGACGCCGCAGCACTTGCAGCGCTTCGACGTCACCGTTGCGGTGCCAGATCTCGCCAAGCAGCCGGATCTGTCCTGCGCCATCGGGCGCACCGGCCGGGTGATCTTCACCAGCGGACCGATCGCGACATTGCGCGGCTTCGTCGCCCGGTACGGCTACTGATGCCGACGCTGTCACCATTCCTGTCCGCGTTCGCAGTCGTTGCGATCATCGTAGGGCTGCGCGTCCTGGTGTTGCCCCTCCTGGACCCGAAGATATGGTACTGGCGGACTCTGCTCCTCAGCGGCTCGATCCTGCTGGCCTGGCGCTATGTCGCCTGGCGCTTCACCGAGACCCTTGCTCCGCCCGGCCTCACGCCGGATGGGATCCTCAGCTGGGGCTTCGCCATTCTCGAAGCGCTCACCGTTGTTTCGTCGTCCTTCGCCTTCCTGATCCTGACCAGGACCAAGGAGCGGACGACGGAGGCTGATCGCCATGCCGGCTGGTGGCTTCCGAGGCCGCCGCCTCGGGTCGACATCTTCATCACCACCTACAACGAGCAGCTCGAGGTCCTGGAGCGAACCATTGTCGGCGCCAAGGCGATCACCTATGCGGCATTGCGCGTCTTCGTCCTCGACGACGGCAGCCGGGCCTGGCTCCGGGATTACTGCACTGAGCACGGCATCGGCTATGTCGCCCGTACCGACAAGTCGCACGCCAAGGCCGGCAACATCAACAATGCCTTGCGGCTGCGCGCGGCGGATGCGGACCGGCCGGATTTCGTCGCCGTTCTCGACGCCGACTTCGTGCCTCATCTTGACTTCGTCGAGCGGACGCTCGCGTTGTTCCACGATCCGGCTGTCGGCCTCGTACAGACACCCCAGCACTTCTTCAACCCGGACCCGATCCAGCACAATCTCGGCATCGGCGCGTCCTATCCCGACGAGCAGCGCCACTTCTTCGACAACGTCGAGCCGGCGCGCGACGCCTGGGGCATCGCAATGTGCTGCGGCACCTCCTCGATATTCCGCGTCTACGCCGTAGAGATGATCGGCGGCGTGCCGACCGAGAGCGTCACCGAGGATTTCCTGCTCACGCTGCGCCTGTCCGCGCACGGCTACCAGACCGTGTATCTGAACGAGGCGTTGTCGGAGGGATTGGCGCCGGAAGGCCTTGCGGAATACGTCACGCAGCGCGGCCGCTGGTGCCTCGGCCTCATGCAGATCGTGCGCAACGTCTACAATCCATTCGGCTCCCATGGTCTCGACTTCTTCCACCGGCTCAGCGTGCTCGACTCGCTGCTTTACTGGACGTCGACCTATCCGTTCCGCCTCGCCGCGCTGATCTGTCCACTGCTTTACTGGTGGGGCGGGGTGACCGTGGTGAACGCCTCGATCGCCGACATCATCCGGTATTACGGCCCCTATTATCTCTCGATCATGTACACGCTGAACTGGCTGTCCAAGGGACTGTTCATTCCGATCGTCAACGATGTCTCGCAGATCGTCGCCGCCTGGCCCGTGCTCCGCGCCGCCGCTCTCGGCCTGCTCTCCCCCGGTCCGCACAAATTCTCGGTGACCGCCAAGGGCGGCGATCGCGCCAAGATCATCGTCCAATGGCCGCTGATGCGGCCCTTCCTGATCCTGATGGCGCTGACGATCGGTGGCATGATCGTGTCGCTGACGTCCGATTTCGTCTTCAATACCACGGGGACCGCGGGAGACGGCGTCATCGTCGTGATGTTCTGGACGATCTACAACATTCTGGTGCTGTCGGTGGCGATCGCCGTGTGCATCGACCGTCCACGCTACAACCGGCCGCAACGCCAGATCGTCGAGCCGATAACCCTGACGGTCGACGGCGAGCCGCAACGCGGCTGGATCGTCAATCTCGGCCCCGGCGGCGCACGCGTCAGCGGTCCGGTCGGCCTTGCGACCGGCGCCATCGGCACGCTCACTTTGCCCCTGATCGGCGATATCCCGACCAAGGTCGCGGCTCCGACGAACGACGGCTACCGGCTCATATTTACGGTGACGCCGCAGCAGCGCGCCCAGATCATCGAGCGGCTGCACACCGCGAGCGGAGTGCCCGGCGCCGACAGCGGCGATCTCGGCCGCATGCTGAAAGAACTCGCGCGAGCCGTGGCCGATTGAGGAGAAGGCGATGACGAGGCGACGGTGGAGCTTACAGACAGCGGTGTTCCTCGGCGGCACGACACTGATCGTCGTGACGGCGCTGGCCGTTGCCATCCTCTATTCGGCGTCGCTGCAGCGGCGCGGCGAGGAGCTCGCGATCGAGCAGCTGAGGACGCGCGGTGAGCTCAGCGCAAACCTGCTGGCGCGACAGATGTACGGCACGTGGATCGACGTGTCGCGGCTCGCCGCGATCATCGACCCCGCCGACGTCGCCGAGGCGCGCCGACAGATCCAGTTCGTGAGCCAGTTCCAGCCGCGCTATGCCTGGCTCGGCATCGCCGACCCCGGCGGCAAGGTCATCGCGAGCAAGGACCGGATGCTGGAAGGACAAAGCGTCGCCGACCTGCGCTGGTTCCGGCATGGACTCGGGGTGCCGACGGCGGTCGATGATCGCGAACCAGAGACCCTGGGCCGGATGTTGCAGGCCGCTTCGGGACCGGACCGCTTGATCGCCATGTCGGCTCCGCTGATGCACGACGGCGCCCCCGCCGGTGTCATCGGGGCCCAAATCGATTGGAAATGGGTGATCGAATCCGTCGCGGCGCTGGCGTCGCGCGACATCGATCTGGTGTTGCTGTCGCGCGAGAGCATCGTGCTGTTCGGCCCGCCGGATCTCGTCGGCAAGCAACTGACGATCGGCTCGGCGCAGGCCGCAAGCCGCGGGGCCCCGGTCGCGCTCATCGAGCGATGGCCCGACGGCAAGGACTATTTCACCGTCACGTTCCCCACCGTGAAGTACGCCGATCTGCCGAGCTTCGGCTGGTCCCTTCTGATCCGGCAGGACGCCGTTGCCGCGATGCTGCCGACCCGCCAGCTTGTGCGCTCGTTTTGGTTCAACGTTGCCGGTGGCGTGTTCTCGATCCTGGTGCTGCTCAATTTCGCCGCGAAATGGGTGGCGACGCCGATGCGCCGTCTTGCCCAGGCCGCCGAGACCATGGTGAAAGATCCGTTTTCCGGCATGGTGGCTCGGGAAACCCGGTACGATGAGGCGACGCGGCTGCGCGACGCCTTGGTCAGGCTCCAGTCGAAGCTGATGGCAAAAGTGCCTGGTTCGACGGAAGACAGCGGTAGCGGCATATGAGCGGCGCCAGCGACAAGATCAGCTCGATGCGCTCGACGCCGAAGGTCGCGGCCCTCGTCGCTCGCGCCTCCTTCGCCATCATTGGCCTCAGCGGCTAGCCCGAGCGGCGGCGAGAGAATCCGAGCTGAAAGCGAATCCTCCAGTGTCCACGCCAACGAGCGGTCCTGCAGACGCGGGTCCTGGTATTGCTGGCCGGGACGCGGGCTGCCCCTCCGTGTCCCTCATCTTGCCGGTTCGGTCTCCCGGCCGGACTTTGGTGCCCCTGGTTTCTTGTCCGCCAGCCTGCTCATGGGGTTCTCGCTTCGCTACCGCGCGCAACCAGTGCGAGAGCACCTCCTTCGGCGGTAGGTGCTGTGTTCCGCGGTGGTCATTTGATGGCGATGGCCGGACCCGAGAAAGGCACGGGAACCGCGCCGTCAAAGGAGGCGGGATAAGCCCGCAATTGTGGCACTGCACGCTGTTGCGGCACCCGGTTCCTAGCTGTTAGTACTGGCCCACGCGTCGCCTTGGGCGCGGGTGCGATCTCCAGGCATACCAGCACCTGCTCTGCAAGGCCCCCGCCGCGTTGCGAACCGATATCGGCAATCTCACTCACGGCAGTTCATGGATTATTTCGCGCAACAGCTCATCAATGGCCTCGTCCTTGGCTCGATCTACGGCCTGATCGCCATCGGCTACACCATGGTCTATGGCATCGTCGGCATGATCAATTTCGCCCATGGCGACATCTTCATGATCGGCGGCTTCATCGCGCTGATCTCGTTCCTGGTCCTGGTGTCGCTGGGCCTGACTGCGGTTCCGGTAATTCTGCTGATCGTGCTGCTGGTCTCGATGGCCATCACGGCGCTCTATGGCTGGACCGTCGAACGCATCGCCTACCGCCCGCTGCGGCACTCGTTCCGCCTGGCGCCGATGCTGTCCGCCATCGGCATGTCGTTCGTGCTCACCAACTATTCGCAGGTGTCGCAGGGCGCGCGCGTCAAGCCGGTGCCGCCGATCATCACCGGCGGCTATACCCTGCACGAGGGTGCGGGCGGCTTCGTCGTCCAGCTCTCCAACATCCAGATCGTGGTGGTCATCACCACCATCGTTCTGCTCGCGCTGTTCACCTGGCTGGTATCCCGCACGCGGCTCGGCCGCGACATGCGCGCCTGCGAGCAGGATCAGACCATGGCGGCACTGCTCGGCGTCGACGTCGACCGCACCATCTCGATGACCTTCGTGATCGGCGCGGCGCTCGCTGCCGTCGCCGGCATGATGTACCTGCTGTATTACGGCCTGGTCGACTTCTTCATGGGCTTCGTCGCCGGCATCAAGGCGTTCACGGCGGCGGTGCTCGGCGGCATCGGCTCGCTGCCGGGCGCGATGCTCGGCGGCCTCGCGATCGGACTGATCGAGACGTTCTGGTCGGCCTATTTCTCGGTGGAGTACAAGGACGTCGCGGCATTCTCGATCCTCATCGTCGTGCTGATCTTCCTGCCAACCGGCCTGCTCGGCCGGCCCGAAGTCGAAAAAGTCTGAAGATGGAGTCCGCGTGAGCGCGTCCCTTCCCGCCTCGTCGAAAGGCTCCGAACCGGTCGGAGCCGCCTTCATCCTCAAGAAGGCCTTTCTCAGTGCGCTGGTCGCTCTCGGTCTGTTCTCCCTGATGGTCGGCGTCCGCACCGAAGCGGGCCAGAGCGGCCAGCTCGTATACTGGACCCGCTTCGGCGACCTCGCCAGCCTGGTTGCGGCGGTGTTCGTCGGCTCGATCGCGGTCGAGCTGCTGCGGCTGTGGCTCGGACCGCGCGGCGGCCTCGGCAGCTTCGTGCCGCCGTCCGTGCAGAGCGGCATGTCGGTAGCCGGCCGCTATCTCGCGCCGGCGCTGCTGATCTTCACCTTCCTGGTGCCGGTGATCTTCTACAATCAGCGCTATATTCTCGACCTCGGCATCCTGGTCCTCACCTACGTCATGCTGGGCTGGGGCCTCAACGTCGTGGTCGGTCTCGCCGGCCTGCTCGACCTCGGCTACGTCGCGTTCTACGCGGTTGGCGCCTATTCCTACGGCCTGCTCTCGACCACCTTCGGCCTGTCGTTCTGGATCTGCCTGCCGCTCGCCGGTATTCTCGCCGCATTCTGGGGCGTGCTGCTCGGCTTTCCGGTGCTGCGGCTGCGCGGTGACTACCTCGCCATCGTCACCCTGGCCTTTGGCGAGATCATCCGCCTCGTTCTCATCAACTGGCAGGACGTGACCGGCGGTCCCAACGGCGTCTCCGGGATTCCGCGACCGACGTTGTTCGGCATTCCGCTCGTACCGGGCGAAGGCGGCCTTGCATCGATGCTCGGCATCCCGTTCTCGCCGACGCATCGCATCGTTTTTCTGTTCTATCTGATCCTGGCGCTGGCACTCTTGACCAACTGGGTCACCATCCGGCTGCGCCGGCTGCCGATCGGCCGGGCCTGGGAAGCGCTGCGCGAGGACGAGGTCGCCTGCCGCGCGCTCGGCATCAACATCACCACCACCAAGCTGACCGCATTTGCGACCGGCGCGATGTTCGGCGGTTTCGCCGGCGCCTTCTTCGCCACGCGCCAGGGCTTCATCAGCCCGGAATCCTTCACCTTCCAGGAATCGGCGCTGGTACTCGCCATCGTCGTGCTCGGCGGCATGGGGTCGCAGCTCGGCGTGGCGCTGGCGGCGCTCGCCATGATCGGCGGCTTCGAGCTGTTCAGAAGCCTCGAGGGCTACCGCATGCTGGTGTTCGGTCTCGCCATGGTGCTCGTGATGATCTGGCGGCCGCGCGGCATTGTCGGCCATCGCGCGCCAACCGTATTCCTGGAAAAATCCAAGAGCATCTCTTCGGACCTCGTCAAGGAAGGCCACGGATGAGCTCCGCTCCCATTCTCGCACTTGAAAACCTCACCATGCGCTTCGGCGGCATCGTCGCCGTCAATGCGCTGTCGTTCACCGCGCAACGCACGCAGATCACGGCCCTGATCGGCCCCAACGGCGCCGGCAAGACCACCGTGTTCAACTGCATCACCGGCTTCTACAAGCCGACCTCCGGCGTCATCCGCCTGACCCATGATGACGGCGCGCAGTTCGAGATGCAGAAGCTGAAGGACTTCAACATCTCCAAGCAGGCCAAGGTGGCGCGGACGTTCCAGAACATCCGGCTGTTTCCGGGCATGACGGCGCTCGAGAACCTGATGGTCGCGCAGCACAACGCGCTGATGCGCGCGTCCGGCATGACGGTGCTCGGGCTGCTCGGCGTGCCCTCGTGGCGCGCGGCCGAGCGGAACGCGATCGATGCGGCCGTGTTCTGGCTGAAGCGCGTCGGGCTGATCGACCGCGCCGACGACGCGGCCGGCAATCTCGCCTATGGCGACCAGCGCCGGCTGGAGATCGCGCGCGCGATGTGCACCTCGCCGGCCCTGCTCTGCCTCGACGAACCGGCCGCCGGCCTCAACGCGCGCGAGAGTGCGGCCCTCAGCGAGCTGCTGCTGTCGATCCGAGCCGATCACGCCACGTCGATCCTGCTGATCGAGCACGACATGAGCGTCGTGATGGAAATCTCCGACCGGATCGTCGTGATGGACTACGGCGTCAAGATCGCGGAAGGCACGCCGCGCGAGATCAGGGATGATCCCAAGGTCATCGCGGCCTATCTCGGCACCGACGAGGAAGAGGCCGCAGCCGTGATGGAGGCCGAGGCGTGAGCGCGTCCCTCCTCGCAATCCGCAGCCTGCGTGCCTCCTACGGCAAGATCGAAGCGCTCAAGGGCGTCGATCTCGACATCAAGCCCGGCGAGATCGTCGCGCTGATCGGCGCCAACGGCGCCGGCAAGTCGACCCTGATGATGTCGATCTTCGGGCGGCCGCGCGCGAGCTCCGGCAACATCGTCTACGACGGCAACGACATCACACAGGTGCCGACGCATCAGATCGCGCAGCTGCGCATCGCGCAGTCGCCGGAGGGACGCCGCATCTTTCCGCGCATGAGCGTCGCGGAAAACCTGCAGATGGGCGCCGACGCCGGCGAGACGACCGACGCGGAGCGGGCCAGCATGCTGGAGCGCGTCTTCGCGCTGTTCCCGCGCCTGAAGGAGCGCATCGACCAGCGCGGCGGCACGCTGTCCGGCGGCGAGCAGCAGATGCTGGCGATCGGGCGCGCGCTGATGAGCCGGCCGCGGCTGCTGCTGCTGGACGAGCCCTCGCTCGGCCTGGCGCCGCTGATCGCACGCCAGATTTTCGACGCCATTCGGACACTCAACCGCCAAGACGGTCTGACCGTGCTGATCGTCGAGCAGAACGCCAATCACGCGCTGAAGCTCGCCCATCGCGGCTACGTGCTGGTCAACGGCCTGATTACGCTGTCGGGCACCGGCACCGAGCTGCTGCAGCGGCCGGAGATCCGCGCTGCCTATCTGGAGGGCGGCCGCCACTGAGGCGGAGCCCTCAAAATCCGGCCGAAATGACATTAGTCCTTCGTAGGTGTCGTCGAAAATTGCCGGTGACTTCGCCGGAAAATCAGCCACAATGCGCGCGGTCTGCGGCCCGCCGTTCGGGCCGTTCCGTGTCGACCTACCCCCCGCGAGGATTTCTCATGAAACCACTCAAACTCATCGGCTTGGCTCTGGGCGCATCGCTGGCGCTCTCGACCGCTGCTTTCGCCGAAGACATCAACATCGCCGTGGCCGGCCCCATGACCGGCAGTGAATCGGCCTTCGGCCGCCAAATGCAGAACGGCGCCGAGATGGCGGTAGCCGACCTCAATGCTGCCGGCGGCGTGCTCGGCAAAAAGCTCGCACTGCAGGTGGGTGACGATGCCTGCGATCCGAAGCAGGCGCGTTCGGTTGCCGAAAAGCTCGCCGGCTCCGGCATTCCGTTCGTCGCCGGCCATTTCTGCTCGTCGTCGTCGATCCCGGCCTCCGAGGCCTATGCCGACAGCAACGTCCTGCAGATCACGCCCGCGTCGACCAACCCGCTGTTCACCGAGCGCAAGCTGTGGAACGTGGCGCGCGTCTGCGGCCGCGACGACCAGCAGGGTCTCGTCGCCGCCAACTACATCGCGAAGAACTTCAAGGGCAAGAACATCGCGATCCTCAACGACAAGACTACCTACGGCAAGGGTCTCGCCGACGAGACCAAGAAGGCGCTCAACAAGGCCGGCGTCACCGAGAAGATGTTCGAGTCCTACAACAAGGGCGACAAGGACTTCAACGCGATCGTCTCCCGCCTGAAGCGTGACAACATCGATCTCGTCTATGTCGGCGGCTATCATCAGGAAGCCGGCCTCATCCTGCGCCAGATGCGCGACCAGGGTCTCAAGACCATCCTGATGGCGGGCGACGCGATGAACGACAAGGAGTTCGCCTCGATCACCGGCCCGGCCGCGGAAGGCACGCTGTTCACCTTCGGCCCCGAGCCGCGCAACAAGCCGACCGCGAAGGCGATCGTGGACAAGTTCAAGGCCAAGAACATCGATCCCGAGGGCTACACGCTCTACACCTACGCCGCGATCCAGGTCTGGTCGCAGGCGGTGAAGAAGGCCAACACCACTGACGCCAAGAAGGTGATGGACACCATCAAGGCCGGCGAGTGGGACACCGTTCTCGGCAAGCTCGGCTTCGACGCCAAGGGCGACATCAAGCAGATCGACTACGTCGTCTACAAGTGGGACGCCAAGGGCGGCTACGCCGAGCTCGGCGGCAAGGGCTCCTGATAGAACTCCTGATCCGCTTCGATCATCATCAGCAAAATGCAAACGCCCCGGTCCTGGACCGGGGCGTTCTGCTGAGAGCTTGGTTCGTCGTTGAAGCGCCTGCAGGACAGTCGTACGGAGAGTAAGTAACAGGCCGGCTCAGCCGGCACAGGCCGAAAGCGATGGGGCTCCCTTCGCCGCCACTGCCGCACGGGCCGTTTCGACGGCACGCATCAGTTCGGCCGGGCGGAACGGTTTCTGCAGGTAAACGACACGGGTCAGCTCGTCCGACATCGACGCGCCATCAAAGGCGGTCATGCCGGAGACTGCGACCACCGGCACGTCGGGAACCAGCGCGCGCATACTGCTGACCAGATCGAGCCCGTTGGAATCATCGAGATAGATGTCGACGATGACGGCATCGAACGCCTGGTCGCGGAACAACTGCAGTCCGGACGCAGCGGTTCCCGCTTCGACCACGTCGAACTGATTGACGCGCAGCACCATACAGATCATGGCGCGCACATCCTTCTGATCGTCGACCACCAGAATCCGTGGCATCAACTTCTCCAGAATTTTCCGTTGGACAACCTACAACCTAGAAGGAAATCGAACACAACTACCGGTATTATTTATCCCATTGGGGTAAAGGTGCAGTTACTTTAACTATCGACTCATTCTACAGAACGTCGCGATCTGGTACCATACAACCTTTATTAGAATATAGAAACTTTTCGCGCGCCAGTCATCGACTCCCTTTTTTGCATGTTGGCTCCCGTTGCGCAGGATTCCCGGAGATGCAGAGCATCGAGGATCACCGCGAAGTCCTGCTGTCGACGTCCACCGCGACGCGCCGAGACCAGATCGCAGCACTCGCTGCGGTTGCGATCTCGACCTTGCTGTTTGCCGCCGCCGCTCCCTTTGCCAAGGTGGAGTTGCCGGCGGTGCCTGCGTTCGTCGCGAGCTACCAGTCGGCGCTGGCGCTGAACGATCTCATCACCGCGTTCCTGCTGTTCTCGCAGTTCGTGCTGCTGCGTTCGCGACCGCTGCTGTGGTTGGCCTCGGGTTACCTGTTCACCGCGCCGGCCTCGCTACTGCACACGCTGGTGTTCCCAGGCCTGTATTCTCAGACCGGCCTGCTCGATGCAGGTCCGCAGACCGCAGTCTGGATCTACATGATCTGGCACGGCGCGTTCCCCCTGTTCGTTCTGGCCTATGCGCTGGACGACCGTCGCCGTCCGACGCCCGTTGGGTCGGTTGCGCTGTCGCTATCGGTCGCCGTGCTCGGCGTGGCGATTGCACTTGCGGCGCTCACCTGGGCGGTGATCGCCCATGATACGGCGCTGCCCGCGCTCGTCCGCGATGACGCTGCCACGCCGGCTTTGAAAGTCGTGGTCGGCGCCATCTGGTGCGTGACATCGGCTGCCCTGCTCGTCCTGGCGCTGCGCAGGCCGCACAGCATTCTCGACCTCTGGGTCATGGTGGTGCTGTGCGCCTGGCTGTTCGACCTCTCGCTCACCTCGTTGTTCAACGCCGCCCGGTTCGACCTCGGCTACTACGCGGGCCGCATCTATGGCTTGCTGGCCGCGAGCTTCGTACTCGGCGTCCTGCTCGCCGACAATGTCAGCCTGCAGGCGAGGCTCACGTGGCTGTTGCAGCAGCAGCGCCGGCAGAGCGAAAGCGAGCGGACACGCTTCATCGCGCGGGAGCGGCTGTTCAGCGCCGTCGTGGAATCCTCCAACGACGCCATCATCACGCTGACCCTGCAAGGCAAGATCACGTCCTGGAATCGCGCCGCCGAACACCTGTTCGGATACGGCGCAGACGAGGCGCTTGGCAACGACATCGGCCTGATCGTGCCCGCCGAACGGCGCAGCGAGGTCGATCGCATCCTGAGCCGGATCGGCGGCGGCGAGAAGATCGAGCATCACGAGACGATCCGCCGCCACAAGGACGGCCGCGAGATCGAAGTATCGCTCGGCGTGTCGCCGATCCTCGACGCGCATGGTGTGGTCATCGGCGCCTCGAAGGTGGCGCGCGACATCACCGAGAGCAAGCGCACCCGAACCGCCCTGACCCGTGAGACCGAGGAGCGCCGCCGCATCTTCGAGACCTCGCAGGACCTGATCCTGGTTGCCAACTCCTACGGACAATTGATGCAGGTCAGCCCGAGCGCGGTGGACGTGCTCGGCTACCGGCCGGAGGAGATGGTCGGCCGCAATGCCAGCGACTTCGTCTATCCGCCCGAGCTCGAGGCGGTCCGTAGCCAGATGCGCGCCTGCCGCCGCGGCCGCGACGTCCACAATTTCGAGGCGCAGCTGTTGCACAAGGAAGGCCGCGGCGTCGTCCTGAACTGGATGGCGAGCTGGTCGGACCCGGTGCAGCGCCACTTCTTCGTCGGCCGCGACCTCACCGAGAAGCGCGCCGCCGAGGCGCAATTCCGCCAGGCGCAGAAGATGGAGGCGGTCGGGCAGCTCACCGGCGGCGTCGCCCACGACTTCAACAACATCCTCACCGTCATCACCGGCAGCATCGGCATTCTTGCCGACGCCGTGTCCGACCGGCCGGAGCTCGCCTCCGTCGCCAAGCTGATCGACGACTCCGCCGACCGCGGCGCGCAGCTCACGCGGCAGTTGCTGGCCTTCGCCCGCAAGCAGCCGCTGCAGCCGACCGATCTCGACATCAATGCGCTGTTGAACGAGACCGCAGCCTTGCTGCGGCCGACGCTCGGCGCGCAGATCGAGATCGAGCGCATCCTCGGCGCCGATCCCTGCATCGCGCTCGCCGATCCGAACCAGCTCGCCACGGCGGTCATCAATCTCGCGCTCAATGCGCGTGATGCGATGCCGCAGGGCGGCAAGCTCACGCTGGAGACCGCGAACGTCACGCTCGACCAAGACTATGCCGACGCCCATAGCGAGGTCATCGTCGGTGACTACGTGATGATCGCCGTCAGCGACACCGGCTGTGGCATTCCGCCGGCCTATCTCGAGAAGGTGTTCGATCCGTTCTTCTCGACCAAGGGCACCGGCAAGGGCACGGGCCTCGGCCTCAGCATGGTATTCGGCTTCGTCAAGCAGTCGGGCGGCCACATCCAGATCTACAGCGAGGTCGGCCACGGCACCTCGATCAAGCTGTATCTGCCGCGCTCGGCGTCCGCTCCGGCGGCCAGCGCGGGCTTGCAGGCGCCGGACGCGCGCGGCGGCAATGAGACGGTCCTGATCGTGGAGGATGATCTGCTGGTACGCCAGCACGTGATCGCCCAGGTCGGCAGCCTCGGCTACGCCACGCTGGCCGCCGCCAATGCCGCCGAGGCGCTCGACGTGCTGGAGCGCCATCCGGAGATCGACCTGCTGTTCACCGACGTCATCATGCCCGGCACCATGAACGGCCGCCAGCTCGCCGACGCCGCACGGGTGCGGCGGCCGGCGCTGCGGACGTTGTTCACCTCGGGCTACACCGAGAACGCGATCGTTCACCACGGCCGACTCGACGCCGGCGTGCTGCTGCTGCCCAAGCCTTACCGCAAGCCGGAACTGGCCCGCATGATCCGCATTGCGCTGGAGGCGTGAGGCCGTAGCCCGGGTGTTGCATTGAGCCCTCGCGCCAGCCGCGCTATCCATCCAGCATCATCACCTGCCGCGAGGGCGACCGTGCAAAACCTCCTCACCGACATCGCGGGCGTACGCGTGGGCCATGCCCAGGACGCAGCGCTCGCGTCCGGCGTGACCGCGATCCTGTTCGATCAGCCGGCGGTGGCCGCGATCGACATCCGGGGCGGCGGACCCGGCGTGCGCGAGGATGCGCTGCTCGATCCTGCGAATACGGTGGAGCGGGTCGACGGCATCGCCCTGTCCGGCGGCTCGGCGTTCGGGCTGGAGGCCGCGAGCGGCATCCAGGCCTGGCTGGCGGAACAGGGCCGCGGCTTTGCCGTGCGCGACGCGCTGATCCCGATCGTCCCCGGCGCGATCGTGTTCGACCTCTTGAACGGCGGCAACAAGGCCTGGGGCCGCTACGCGCCCTATCGCGAGCTCGGCTATGCGGCCGCAGCGGCCGCCGATACCAGCTTCGCGCTCGGCAGCGTCGGTGCCGGGCTCGGGGCCACCACGGCCAACCTGCAGGGCGGGCTCGGCTCGGCGGCGGCGACGACGACAGGTGGGATCAAGGTCGCTGCCATCGCGGTGGTCAATGCCGTCGGCAGCGTCACGGTCGGCGACGGCCCGTGGTTCTGGGCGGCGCCGTACGAGGTCGACGGCGAGTTCGGCGGCCGCGGTCTGCCGGCCGCGTTCACGCCGGATATGCTGGCGATGCGCATCAAGGGCGGCCCGGCGGCGTCAGCCTCCGAGAACACGACCATCAGCCTCATCGTGACCGACGCCGTCTTGACCAAGGCGCAGGCCAAGCGGCTCGCGATGATGGCGCAGACCGGCATGGCGCGCGCGATCTATCCGGTGCATCTGCCGCTCGACGGCGACATCGTGTTCGCGGCGGCGACTTGCGCCAAGCCGATCGAGCCGCTGGTCGAGCTGAGCGAGCTCGGCATGGTCGCGGCCAATGTGCTGGCCCGCGCGATCGCACGCGGCGTCTATCACGCGCGACCGCTGCCGTTCGCCGGCGCGCTGCCGTCCTGGCAAGGCCGCTTCGGCGGCTGAGCCTAGGCGCTCACCGCGGTCGTGGAGGACGTCGAGGCCGACAGCATCTTCGACTGCCGCTGGATCAGCTTCTCGATCAGATTGTAGGACGACGTGGCGGCGTTCGACGCGGTGGTGGCCGCCGGCGTCGTCAGCGTCACCTTGGAGCCGTCGGCATAGGTGATGGTGGTCGTCGTCGAGCCGTCGCTGTTGGTCGACGAGGAGCTCGACGCGCCCGACATTGCCTGCATCAGCGCGTCCGCCCCTGCCCCTGACGAATTGCCGGAGCTGCCAGCCTCCCCGGCTCCAGCACGATGATGATGACCACGGCGGCCGCGCGCGCCCTGCAGCGCCGATGTCAGTTCGTCCATGCTGACATTGCCGTCGCTGTTGCTGTCGAGCTTGCCGAACACCTTGTCGGCATTGGCGAGGTTGGTGCCGCCGGCGCCGAGCGCGGTCTCGAATTCGGACTTTGTGATCTTGCCGTCACCGTCGCCGTCGATCTGCGAGAACAGGTCCTGCAGCGGGCTGGTCGAGGCGTTCGCACCCGACGTGCCGGACTGGCTCTGCGCTGCGAGCAGCGCGTTCATCGTCTCCGGCGCGATCTGCCCCGAACTGCTGCTGCCGGAGCTCGACCACGGGCTGAAATTGCCGGAGCTGCTCGAGCTGCCGCCGTTCAGACTGAACACGCCGCCGCCGGCATTGCCCGATTTGCCGGAACCGGACTTCGTCGACCCAAGCGACTGCAGGGCTTCCAGGGCCGATGAGGCGGCCCCCAATGCAAACCACATGGCGAAACTCCGAGGTGGCCGCAATGCGCGGCGAAACAACGTCGGATCTCTCCGTCGCAATCCCCGTGCCAGCGCCAAACCGCTGATATGTCCGGATATTTCGAGATGTTGCGGATGCCCAAACCCGGCAGGTCATGCCGCGCTCGGCAGATTTTTCCCGCTCGCGTTGCCGCAACCGCGCCCGCATGATACGGCGACAATCCCGATCGCACTGGAACAGCCGCCCATGACACAGTCCTTCACGCCGCGCCCGCTCGTCATTGCGCCGTCGATCCTGGCGTCGGATTTCTCCAAGCTCGGCGAGGAGGTGCGCGCCGTCGATGCCGCCGGCGCCGACTGGATCCATCTCGACGTCATGGACGGTCACTTCGTGCCGAACATCTCCTACGGGCCCGACGTCATCAAGGCGCTGCGCCCCCACACGACCAAGATCTTCGACGCGCATCTGATGATCACGCCGTGCGATCCCTATCTCGAAGCCTTCGCCAAGGCCGGCTGCGACCACATCACGGTGCATGCGGAGGCCGGTCCGCACTTGCATCGCTCACTGCAGGCGATCCGTGCGCTCGGCAAGAAGGCCGGCGTCTCGCTCAATCCCTCGACCCCGCTCAGCGTGATCGAATACGTGCTCGACCTCGTCGACCTCGTGCTGATCATGTCGGTCAATCCCGGCTTCGGCGGCCAGGCCTTCATCCCTTCCGCGATCGGCAAGATCCAGGATCTGCGCGCGATGACCGCGGGCCGGCCGATCGATATCGAGGTCGATGGCGGCGTCGGCCGCGACAATGCCGGCGCGCTGGCCGCGGCCGGTGCCAACGCCTTCGTCGCAGGATCTGCGGTGTTCAAGGGCGGCACGACGGAGGCCTACCGCAGCAACATCTCCGCGATCCGCAGCGCCGCCGCGTCGGCGCGCGGCGAAGCGATCTGAGGCACGCGGGGCGGGATGCACACGCTCACGCCGCAGCCGCTGACCAAGGCGGCCTTTGCTGATTTCGGCGACGTCGTCGAGACCGACGGCGCCCAACCCATCGAGATCAACCAGGGCTTCGCCCGCCGCTGCAACGGCCTCGCCGCGATCGACGTGACGTCGGGCGGCGCAGACGTGAACATCAGCCTGTTCGAGGCCAAGCCGCGGCCGCAGCCGATCGAGATCAAGCTGATGGAGCGGCATCCGCTCGGCAGCCAGCTGTTCATGCCGCTGCAGGACCGGCCCTGGCTGGTGCTGGTCTGCGACGACCCGCGTGATCCCGCGAGCTACCATGCCTTCACGGCCAGCGGACGCCAGGGCGTCAATTACGCCCGCAACGTCTGGCACCATCCGCTGCTGGTGTTCGATGAGGGCTCGCGCTTCGTGGTGATCGACCGCATCAGCCCCGACAATCTCGAGGAGCTGTGGCTCGAGCAGCCGCTGTTTCTAAGCATCCCCTGAATGGTGGCGCGCGCAGGCTGATCCGTGCGCAGGAGAGACGACGATGGACAAGCCGAACTACTTCGTGCCGCAGGGCGGCCACCCGCCGCAGACCGACCTGCTCACCGGGCGCGCCGTGTTCACTGAAGCCTACGCGGTCATTCCCAAGGGCGTGATGCGCGACATCGTCACCTCGGCGCTGCCGTTCTGGGACAAGACGCGGACCTGGGTGATCGCGCGCCCCCTGTCGGGCTTCTCGGAGACGTTCTCGCAATACATCGTCGAGGTCTCGCCCGGCGGCGGCAGCGCCCAGCCCGAGCCGGATCCGGAGGCCGAGGGCGTGCTGTTCGTGGTCGGCGGCGAGATCCTGCTCGCCATCGCCGGCAAAGAGCATCGCCTGGGCCATGGCGGCTACGCCTTCCTGCCGCCGTCCTGCGAATGGACGCTGCGCAACGACAGCCAGGCGCCCGCGACCTTCCACTGGATCCGCAAGGCCTATGAGGCCGTCCCCGGCATCGCCGTGCCCGAGGCTTTCGTCACCAACGAGGCGACGATCGCCCCTGCCGCGATGCCGGAGACGCAGGGCCGCTGGGCCACCACGCGCTTCGTCGATCCGCTCGACGTCCGCCACGACATGCACGTCAACATCGTCACCTTCGAGCCCGGCGCCGTGATCCCGTTCCTGGAGACGCATGTGATGGAGCACGGGCTCTATGTGCTCGAGGGCAAGGCGGTCTACAAGCTCAACCGCGACTGGGTCGAGGTCGAGGCCGGCGACTTCATGTGGCTGCGCGCCTTCTGCCCGCAGGCCTGCTACGCCGGCGGCCCCGGCCGCTTCCGCTATCTGCTCTACAAGGACGCCAACCGGCACATGAAGCTGCGACCGTTCAGGTGAGAGGCGCGGTCGCGCAATCGGACCCGGACTTTAATCTCAACTCTAACGTCTCACGTCCCCGACACGACCTTCGCCGGCGCGTCGTCATCCTCCTCATCCGCCTCGCGCACCACATGGCGTGTGCGCACCACCGTGACGGTGCAGCCCGCCTCCGCGGCGACCTTCGCCGAGACGCTGCCGAGCAGTGAGCGCAGTACGGAATCGCGGCGGGCGCCGATGATGATGTGGTCGACCTGGTTGGCCTCGGCGAACTCGATGATGGCGGCGGCCGGATCGACGGCCTCCAGCACGTGCACCGTCAGCCGGCTCGTGTCGAGCTTGAGCGGCGTCGCCCAGTGCTTCAGCGCGACCATGCGGTCGATGTGCTTGTTGTTGCCCTCCTCGTCCAGGGTGCGGTCGATGGTGAGGCGCCCGAGCTTCAGCACGTTGACGCAGGCGAGCCGCGCCGCGGGCAAGGTGGCGAGGATGCGCTGCGCGGTCAGCCGCAGCGCGCCGTTGAGCTCCTCGCCGCCTTCCACGGTGTCGATCGCGACCGCCACGATCGGGCTGGAGGCGATCTGCACCGCGACGTCGGATGATTTCTGTTCCGGCTGCACCAGGCCGCGGTTGAAGCGGCGGCGCCACACCGTGGTGATCGGATCGCGCGTCACCTTCGCCGAACGCGTCGTGAGCTTGACCTGGTCGGGATGGCCGAGATCGAAGGCGAGTTGCGCCGCGGTCGGGTAGCGCCACACCGGCTCGATCTCGAGACAGCGCAGCACGATCTCCTGCAGCCACGGCGGATAGTCCGGCTTCAGCTGCCGCGGCGGATAGGGATCGCGCCACAGGCGTCGGCGCATGCCGCGCAGGGTCTCGCTCTCGCCGAACGGCCGCACGCCGGTGGTGAAGAAATAGAGCAGCACGCCGAGCGAAAAAATGTCGCTGCGCGGATCGCTGCGCGTCCCCATCATGCGCTCGGGCGCCATGTAGGGCGCGGTGCCGTAAGGCAGGCGGAATTCCTCCTGCAACAGATCCGGCAGGTGCCTATGGCAGGACAGGCCGTAGTCGATCAGCACCGCCTCCCCTGACGGCCGGAACATGATGCTCGATGGCTTGATGTCGTGATGGATCACGTGCTGCCGGTGAATGTCGGCGAGCGCAGTCGCGATCTTCGCGACCAGCACCCGCGCCTCCTCGTAGGCCAGCGGCAGCTCGGGCAGCCGCTTGTACAGCGTCTCGCCCGGAATCTGCTCGATCACGACATAGGCCTGGGTGGCGAAATCGCCGGTGCCGAAACAGGCCGGCACGTGCGGTCCCGACAGTCTTGGCAGAATCATCTGCTCCATCTCGAAGCTGACGATCGCCGCAGGATCCTCGCCCTCGGAGACGCGCGGCACCTTCATCAGGATCGGCCGGTCGATGTCCGGATGGGTGACGCTCCACAACGTGGCCATGCCGCCGGAATGCACGCATTCACCGACCGTGAAGCCGTCGATCACGACGCCCGGCTTGAGCTTTGATCTCGGCATGTTCTATCGCCCCATCGAGAGCCGCTGCGCCAGCCAGGGCGGCAGGCCGTTGTCGCGAATGCGCTGCGCCGCAGCCTCGACGTCATAGGGCACACGGCAATAGGTCAGCTCGCGGGTCTTGGTGTCGAAGGTCACGAACGACGCGGCAGGATCACCGTCGCGCGGCTGGCCGACCGAGCCGACCACGGCCAGCCATTGCCGGCCGCGCAACAGCTGAATGGGCATGTTGGCGGTCGGGGTGAAGCTCGTCATCTTGGCGGTGGCGGACATCGAGTACAGCGCCGGACGGTGGATGTGGCCGCAGAACGTCACCTGCGCCTCGGTCGCGATCATGCTGCGCGCGGCGTCGGCGGACGACTGCACATAGCGCCAGCGCGGCGGGCTGGACGCCTCCGCATGCACGAACAACCGGTCGTCGTCACCGATGCTCATCGGCAGTTCGGCGAGAAAGCGGCGCTGCTCGGCGCTGAGCCGGCCGCGCGTCCACTCCATCGCCGCCTGCGCCTCGGCATTCATGGTCTCACTCGCGACCGAGACGGCATTGTCATGATTGCCGCGCACCGCCAGCCCGCCACCGGCGACGATCTCCATGACGGTGTCGACCGACCATTCCGGATCGGCGCCATAGCCGACGATGTCGCCGAGACAGATGAGGCGGTCCGCGCCACGCGCACGCGCCGCCTCGAGGCAGGCTGCAAAGGCCTGCCGATTGGCATGGATGTCGGTCAAAATCGCCAGCAGCACCCGTTTCCTCCGGTTCTCAAGCTAGCGGCCGTGGTCGCACGAGACTTGAGGAACATCAAACAAGATAGGCGGAGAGATGCGGAATGTCAGCGTTGCAGGTCCCCTGCGATGCGCCGGTGCGGCTTTCCTTCCCTGGGTAAAGCTGAAGCCCAGGACGTTGCGGTGGTTCGGTCTGGCGACCGCACTCTTGGCCTTGTTGACCTTGAGCTCGAGGCGCCGTGCCAGGAACGTCCCAATGCTCGCCATCACCCGCGCGCTCGCTTCACGCGGGAGGATACGGCTGCAGCCGCCTACTGCTCGTCCTTCGGCGGCATGCGTGGCGGCAGCAGCGGCGTGAACGAGACACCGTCGCCGGCGGTCTTGGCGGCCTTGAACTCGCCGGTGGAGGGATCGCCGCCGGCGGTCTCGATGATCGTCTTCGGCAGAATGTATTCGCGCGCGGCGTCGATGACGCCACCGTCGCCGGTGCCGAAATCGGCGGCGCGGCCGCCCTGCGGATGGCCGGCCGCGATCTGGTCGGCGGCGTGCTGGGCCTTGTCGGCAAGTGTGTCGCTGTAGGGGATACGATAGGCGCGGGGCACGCCGCTCGGACGGTTGTCGTCGTCGAGCGCCTCGACCCACAGATAGACCGTGCCGGGATCGCCCTCGACGGAGTGCGGATCGACGATCCGCACCTGCAGCACCTTGAAGCTCCTCGGCAGCCGGTCGACGCTGGCCCAGCCGAGCAGGCCGCGGGCACCGACGAAGCTGCCGACATAGAACGCGCTGGTGATGACCACGGCGACCGCCTTGGCCTGCCACGGCAGCCGGGCATAGACCAGCACCAGCAGCAGCAGCGCGCCGATCAGCGCGTAGCACACGGACAGGGTGACGATGACGGTCTGCAGATTGCTCGTCATGGCCTGAGCATCCTGACGCCGGTCTTGGGATCGATATCGGCGCCGTTGCGCCAATTGCTGCGGAACGTCTCCAAGAGCGATTTCGGCCGGCGCTGCACGTCGATCACCTTGCCCTCGGCATTGAGCTTGAAGCGCAGCGCCGTCTTCTCGTCGCCGGAATGGTCGAGCACGACCTTGTCGTCGAAGATCACCTGCGCAGTCGGGTTGAGCTTCTGCACCTTCACGGTGGCCTCGACCGGCGCACCGCTGACGTTCTGGAAATGCGAGATGTTGACCGTGTATTCGCCGGCGACGATGCCTCTGACGGTGACGATCTCCTCGCGGATCGGCGACGGGATCTTCAGACCGTTGACCAGGATGAAATCGTTGGCGCCGCCGCGGTCGTCGCGGTCGAGCGTGAGGAAGCCGGCCTCGCGATGCCGATACCAGGCAATGTTGCCGACGGGATCCTGCACGAACAGGTCGAGATCATCAGGATGGTTGTCGGGCCAGTCCATCGTGATCAGGAACTCGGCTTTCGAGTCGACCTTACCGTCCTTGGCGTCCGGCGAGATCGCGAGCACCGCGATGAAGAAAAAGAACGCGACGATCTGCAGCGCCTTGAACAGCATCACGCTGAACGGGTCGAACTGCTCCTCGCGCGGATAGAGTCCGAAATCGTCCATCATGCGACCTGCTCCGGCGCGCGATCCATCGCGCGCTCGAGCCGCGGCGTCACCCGCGTCTCCGTCAGCATGACGGCGTCCGAGAACATCCGTCCCGTCGCCGCATCGAGCATGTAGTACTGGATGCGCACCAGAATCGAGCCGACGAGCCCGGCGAGCGTCGTGTACATGGCAATCGCCATGCCGTCGCTCATCAGCCCCATCGACGATTTCATCGCGAGCTTATCGTTGACGTCGAGGCCGGCGATCGGCGCCAGCATGATGATGAAGCCGATGATGGTGCCGAGCAGGCCGAGCTTCATCAGCGTGTCGGAGGCGAAGCCACCGAAGCCGTTGGAGCCGCGCAGGCGGTCGGCCAAGGTGCGCAGTAGCAGCGTCTGGTCGAGCCGCCCTGCCCCTTGCGTCCGCGCCTTGGTGACGAGGCTGCGGATGTGGTTGGTGACGAGCCCTTTGGGAAGCAACTGCGCATCAGGTTCGAGCGCGCGCGCCGCATCGGGCCCGATCAGCACGGCGCGGCAGCGCCGCGCCGCATCCGCCTCGCGCGCGATTGCTCTGGTGCGCCAGAAGCAATGGCAGCACGTGGCGACGTAGAGCACGGCGATGACGCTGGAGATGTAGGTGCGGTCGGAGGCGACCATCAGGTGGAAATAGCCGTAGCGGGCGAGCACCACGGCGGCGAATATCGTGAGGCCGGTGAAGATCATCCAGAGCAGCAGCGGCCCGCGCTCGGCTGCGTCGCGCGCAGGTTCCACTCGTTCGGCACTGCTGACCACGCTCATGCATGAACTCCCGATGCGCACCGTTTCGTTCGGCGCTTCGCAGAGGAGTTAAGCAGAGCGGCGGAACAGCGTCCAAAGACATCTGCCTCGAGGCTCTCGGGAAAATTTCCCAACCTGTCGCTTGCTGCAGTGCATTTGCTTGGCGGAGCACCATCCCATTGTTACGCTGCGGCAAAAGCCGTGGAGAGGATCGCATGCGTCTCGTGCTCCAGCTCATTGCGCGCCTCGCGCTGATCGTGCTGCTGTGTCTGGCCGCCGCGGCCGTATGGGTCACGGTCGACGCCTATCGCAGCGTCGACCGCGCCACGGCGGCATCGGCCGACCGCGTCTCCCAGGCGTTGGAGGCGCTGTATTGGCGCGAGCTTCTGCTGCGCAGCAACCGGTCGCGCGAGCGGCTGCTGCCGCTGCCCGACTGGCGCACGACCGAGACCATGAAGCTGATCGCGCCCGGCATCTGCGTCCAGCTCAAGCCCGAGGCAGCGTTCGAGAAGCCGCTGTGCGGCCAGAGCAAGGGCCTCGGCGCCGCGCCGCCGCGCTGGTTCTCAGGCGCCGTGGAAGCCATCCTCGGCGATCACGCCGCGGTCGCGCAGCCGATCAGCGCGCGCGCCACGACAGCGGGAACCGTCTCGGCGATCGCCGATCCCGATTCGGCGATCCAGCTCGCCTGGCTGCGCATCCAGGACAGCTTTGGTGTGGCGCTGGCGATGGCGATCGCGATCGGCGTGCTGGCCTCGCTGGCGATCGCGCATGCGCTGGCGCCGGCGCGCAGCATCGTCCAGGCGCTGCAGCGGATGGCCGAGGGCGACCACCGCCCCGCGCTGCCGCGCTTCCGCTCGATGGAGCTCGCCATGATCGGCCGCGCCGTCGGCGAGCTCGGCGACCGGCTGGCGCAGGCCAACGAGCAGCGCGCCGCGCTGACCGAGCGCCTGCTCGACATCCGCGACGAGGAGCGGCGGGCGCTGGCGCGCGAGCTGCACGACGAGTTCGGGCAGAACCTCACGGCGATCCTCGCCTTTGCCTCGACGATCGAGACCGCCGGCAGCGGCCGCAACGATCAGGTCGCCCAGGATGCACGGATGATTACGCAGTCCGTCAGCCATCTGATGGCGTGCCTGCGCGGCACGCTGAGCCGGCTGCGCCGTCCGCTCACCGAGGAGCTCGGACTCGCCGCAGGCCTGATCGCGCTGACCGAGAACTATCAGCATGCCGCGCGGCCCGCGATCCGGCTCGACCTCCACGGCGATCTCGCCGACATCCAGGGCCCGGTCGCGGTCACCGCCTATCGGATGGCGCAGGAATGCCTGACCAACGCCCTGCGCCACACCAGTGCGAGCGAGGTGTCGTTGCGGGTCGAGCGCCGTCAGGGTCCAGACAGTGCGCTCGTGATCTCGGTCGAGGACGACGGCGGCGGCGATGCGACCCTGCTGGCGCAATCGAGCGGCTTCGGCCTGACCGGAATCCGCGAGCGCATCGCCGCGGTCGGCGGCTCGCTGTCGATCGGACCGGCCGCGCGCGGGCTCAGCGTCTCCGCGACAATTCCACTGGCCGCCTGAGACAACCGGGATGCCCGAGCGCACAGGCATTTCGATCCTGCTGGTCGACGACCACCCGGTGGTCCGGCAAGGCTATCGCCGCGTGCTGGAGAGCCAGGACGGGTTTCGAGTCATCGCAGAGGCCGACAGCGCCGCGGCGGCCTATGGCGCGTTCAAGGCGCATGCGCCCGACGTGGTCGTGCTCGACATCTCGATGAAGGGTGCCAGCGGGCTGGAGGCGATCCGCAACATCCGCGCCCGCGACAACCGCGCCTGCATCCTCGTGTTCTCGATGCATGGCGAGGCGCCGCTGGTGAAGGCGGCGTTCGCCGCTGGCGCGAGCGGCTTCGTCACCAAGAGCAGCGAGCCGTCGGCGCTGGTCCGCGCCATCCGCATGGTCATCAACGGCGAGCGCGCGCTCAGCGACGACGTCGCCCACGTGCTGGCCGCTGACAGTCTTGATCCGCAGCAGACCGTGCTCGACCGGCTCGGCGAGCGTGAGATCGAAATCCTGCGCCAGTTCGCGTCAGGCCTGACCACCGAGCAGATCGCCGCCAACCTGCACCTCAGCGTCAAGACGGTGCAGAACTATCATTATCTGGTGAAGGCCAAGACGGGATTGCAGACAGATGCGCAGCTCGTCCGGCTGGCGGTGACCAGCGGGCTGACGAATCTGTAGGCTGCCGTGGGGTGGGCAAAGGCGCTGCCGTGCTGTCGCCGCATGCGAGCCAGCAATGGCGCCGTGCCCACCATCAAACTGATGAGTTCGCTGATCGACGGAGGGCACGGCGCGCGCGATCTCGGCCCAAGCCGATGTCGTGCAACGCGCCTTTGCCCACCCTACGAGCTGTGTGAACCCGCATGTCGCTGCGCTCATGCGGGCTAGGCGAGCCTAGCGCGCCTGAAGTCCACGGAGCAGCAGGGTCAGCACGGCATCGACGCGGGCCTGACAGGTGCATTCGCCCCATTCGTCGGCATGGGCGGGATGGTGAAAACTTCTCGTCGCGTCGAAGATCGCCGCGGCCGCGGTCTTGGGATCAGTGACGTGGAACGTCCCCTGCGCGACCCCCTCGGCGATCATGCCCTCGACCTGGGCGATCAGGTGCTGTTTGTGCGCCTTGACCACCGAGCACGCCTCGCGCGCCAGGGTGAGATAGGTCGCGAACATCTCCGGATCTTCACAGACCCGCTTCTGCTTGGCGCCGAACAGCTCGCGCAGCCAGCGCTCCAGTTTCGCCGGCGCGGGTCCCGGCTCGGCCGCGATCTGCGCCAGCGGCGCGCTGACCCGCTCGAGCCAGCGCCTGGCAACCGCCTCGCGCAGCGACGCCTTGCTGGGGAAGTGACGATAAACGGAGCCGTGGCTGACATCGAGCGCTCTCGCGACGTCGACGACCGTCGCTTTGGCGAGCCCGTAACGGCGCAACACGTCCTCGGTGACTTCGAGGATGCGCTCGGATGTCAGAACCACGGCCTCATTCATGCGTGCACCATATCGGTGTCGGACGTATGCGCCTTGATCTGGATCGTCTCGGCCCGATCGGCGGACGACGGCGCGCGGAATTTGGCTGCCTGGGTCTCCAGGTGACGTGCGACCTGGTGATTCAGCCAGTCCTGAAATTGTGAGTGCAACAATCGCTTTTCAATCTTCATCGAAGCGGTCCTTCGCAGTTGAAACCGCTGAACCCATGGTCAGACAGTGCAAGTTGATCTTCAGCATGACGGCGGCAGAGATATACACCATCGCGCTGACAGATTTCAATATCTGTCAGCGCGATTTTTTGAACGGTATCATAATCCACCTCGATCGCACCGGCCGAGCGGAAAGACCGCCGTTTGTGTCGATCCGGCCGCTCTGGTAAAGCGCGGCGTAAAATGCTGGCGTGGACGCCCGGTCCCGCCCACCTTCCCTCCCGCCTCGGAGCGCCGTCGATGATCCCCCGCTATACCCGTCCCGAAATGGCCTCGATCTGGGAGCCGCAGACCCGGTTCAAGATCTGGTTCGAGATCGAGGCGCATGCGGCGGACGCGCTGGCGCAGCTCGGCGTGATCCCGAAGGACGCGGCCAAGGCGATCTGGGCCAAGGCCAAGGACGCCACCTTCGACGTCGCCCGCATCGACGAGATCGAGCGCGAGACCAAGCACGACGTCATCGCCTTCCTGACCCATCTCGCCGAGATCGTCGGCCCCGAGGCGCGCTTCGTGCACCAGGGCATGACGTCATCGGACGTGCTCGACACCTGCCTCAACGTCCAGCTCACCCGCGCCGCCGACCTGCTGCTCGCCGATCTCGACCGCGTGCTGGCGGCGCTGAAGACGCGCGCCTTCGAGCACAAGATGACGCCGACCATCGGCCGCTCGCACGGCATCCATGCCGAGCCGGTGACGTTCGGCCTCAAGCTCGCTTATGCCTATGCGGAATTCTCCCGCGCGCGTGAGCGCCTGGTCGCCGCTCGGAAGGAGGTCGCGACCTGCGCAATTTCCGGCGCCGTCGGCACCTTCGCCCAGATCGATCCGCGGGTGGAGGAGCACGTCGCCAGGGCGATGGGCCTGTCGCCCGAGCCGATCTCCACCCAGGTGATTCCGCGTGACCGCCACGCGATGTTCTTTGCCACCCTCGGCGTGATCGCCTCCTCCGTCGAACGCTTTGCGACCGAAGTCCGCCACCTGCAGCGCACCGAGGTGCTGGAAGCCGAGGAATTCTTCTCGGAGGGACAGAAGGGCTCCTCCGCAATGCCGCACAAGCGCAACCCGGTGCTGTCGGAAAACCTCACCGGCCTCGCCCGCATGGTGCGCGCCTATGTGACGCCGGCGATGGAGAATGTCGTGCTCTGGCACGAGCGCGACATCTCGCATTCCTCGGTCGAGCGCATGATCGGTCCCGACGCCACCGTGACGCTCGACTTCGCGCTGGTGCGCCTCGCCGGCCTGGTCGAGAAGCTGCTGGTCTATCCCGCCAACATGGAAAAGAACCTCGACCGCCTCGGCGGCCTCGTGCACTCGCAGCGCGTGCTGATCGCGCTGACCCAGAAGGGGGCGAGCCGCGAGGACTCCTACAAGCTGGTCCAGCGCAACGCGATGCCGGTATGGCGCGGCGAAGGCGACTTCCGCACCCTGCTCAAGGCGGACGCCGAGGTGAAGAAGTATCTCACCGACGCCGAGATCGACGAGCAATTCGACCTCGGCTACCACCTCAAGCACGTCGACACGATCTTCCGGCGCGTGTTCGGCAGCGCCGAGTGACGGCGCGCGCCGTTACAGCTTCTTCAGCGAGACGGCCGCATTGCCCTTGTTGTTGAAATAGAATCGATACAACAACCAAGGAAACAGGATGGAGGTGTCGTTGACGTAGACGAACACCTCCCCATCGCTGCGTGCGGTGAACTCGGCCGTCCAGCGGCTACTGCCGGGTGCTTCGGGTCGGAAGGTGGGGAGATGCTCCTCCAATCCCGTGCTGCCCACCCGTACGATGGGCGCGAACCAGTTCGACCAGATCAGCCGCTTGAACGGCAGGCCCGGTAGCTGCGTCCAGGTCCCGTAACCAAAGCCGGCCGGGGATGCAGGAATGCTGCCGTCGCTCCATCCCTCTCCGACATCGAGCGTGATCTGATACGTCTCGTCCTGCGCCACGCTAAGCGCTGTCGGATAGCAATGGTGGCGCGTCTCGAACAACGGCCGGATACTTCCATTATGCCATGCCCCGATCTCTGTCTCGTTGACCTCGGTCGGCCTCAGTGTTGCCTTGCAGAACAGACCGGCCGTGTTGGCCGCGCCGAACGCCAGCCACCAGAACAGCCAGAACATGATGGCGGTCGGGAAGATCCACGATTTCAGGACGTAGAAACCGGCGATGTACCAGCCCTGGCGTCGCAGCGAATAAACCGTCGCGCGCCAGCCGGTCACCGGCTTGTGCCGGGATGGATCGTTCCAGGCGATGCGTGCGGCGTCGCGGATCGTTCGCTGCAGTGAGGTGCCCCACGCCGTCAAGCCGAGCGCAGCGGCTACACCGACCACCAGCAAACCCGGCGAATCCCGAAACGCGACGAACCATGGGTCGAGAAATTTTGGCAGGAAGGCTGCCGCTCCGTTGACCAGCGGATTGACCAGCCCATGCAAGGGCTCATAAAGCACGCGCGGCCAATAGATGACGAAATATGGGATCGCTGCGACGAACAGCAGCGCGAACATGGTGGCGAAATAGACCACGCGGCGCAGCCAGACCCAATTCCAGACATCGTCCTGCACCCGCGTCCGCGCGTGCCCGCGATCGAGCGGATGCAGCGCATCGACCGGCGTATCGGTCTCATCCGTGACGCGGTAAGCGGCGGGTACGACCACCGGTGCATAGTGATCGGGACCCGACCCAATGCGTTCGAACACGGTGCGGTGGATGGTCGGCTTCACCGGCGGCAGAGGTGGCTGCGGCAGGCTCGGATGCAGATCTTCAGCAAGAAGCCCGGTCTGGGCCTTGAACGGCGAATGAAGCAGCCACTTGATGCGACTAACATCGTACCGGAGCGATAGCTTGTAGGGCGGCGCGTCATAGATCTCGCGCAGATTGCGCGGCTTGTAGCGGTAGTAGGCAGCCAGCCCCTTGCGCGAGTCGTTCAGCGTATCGAGCGGATCGATCTCGGGATCGTAGAGCAGCCTGCGCCGCCCGTCGAGATAGACGAGACCATAGGCCTGGGCGCGGTCGAGCATCCAATCGAGCGTCACATAGGAAAGGCCATCCTGCGGATAGCCGCCGCCGATGTCGGAATGCACGCCGGTAAACCACACCTGGCTGATGCGCTCGCGGTCACGTGGCGGCAGATCGGTGCGCAGATGCGGCGGCGGCTCGGCGAGTTTCGCAGCTTCGCTGCGCGGATCGTAATCGATGCCGAACAGCCAGTCCTTCTTGTCACTGCGGCCCGGGACGGCATCGTCCCGTCCCCACACATAGCGCTCGTCCCAGATCACCGGGCGGAAGGCGTCACGCTCCTCCTCGATCGCGAGCGCGTGGCAGGCGCGATGGATCTTGGAATTCATGAACTGGTCCGGCATCGACAGCGGCCAGATCCAATAGTCGATGGCGCGGGTCATCTCCTCGATCGGCCCGCCATAGGCGTCGACGGTGTCCCAAATGCCGACGAAATGCACGCTCTCGACCTCGATCGACGGCGGCGCCTCGGGCGCAACGCCCTGCAGCCTGCGCAGCAGCTTGATCCCCCCATCGCGCCATTTACGGAGGTCCAGGCCGATCTTGCCGAGATATCTGAGAAGTCCGGTGTTGTAGCGGCGACGATAGCGGCGATAGGCGTCCGCAGCGAAGCGCGCGAGGTCGGCCTCATTGTTGTTGTAAGCGACGAGGCCCTGACCCGCGATCATCGCCGCCACGATGCGGATCGTGAACGCGCCGCGGCTGAAGCCGAAGCAGTAAATGCGGTCGCCCGGCTTGTAGTTGCGACAGCAAAAGATGTAGATCGCAATCGCATTCCGCTTCAGGCCGAAGCCGAAGACGCCGCCGAGGGCTGCGAACAGCTTGAAGGAGGACGTGCCGACGCCATCGTCGTAGAAGGCGACCTGCCGACGCGGATCGCGCAGGTCCAGCAGCTGGAACAGCCGCCAGACATTGGTCTTGAACACGGCCTTGGCGCTGTTGCCGGTCCCGTCCGACAACAGCACGATGTTCTTTGCAACAGGATTGGACACGAGGCCCCCCGACCAGAATGCCGGCAGGGAGATTGGTCCGCAATTGCAAGAAAATCAAGGCGCAATCCCTGCGCGAGCCCGCAGGACACCCGCTCAGTTCTCAGCACCGCCCGTCATCCGCAAGGCAACATCGTCGCTTGATCCAATGCAGACATCGAACGGGGGACGGCGTATCGAGCCCCCCGCAGGCCGGGTCGGCGCGCCCGAGGGATCACCGGAGGCGCGACTGACAGAGCGGCACGCATGGAATCACTCAAAAATGATCAGCAGATACCTTTGTGCGGTTGTCCGACATCTCGTCGTCGACCTCTGATCCTTCGACACCGACCAGACGAGCGCCTATGCAGGTCGTCCTGCTCCCCCATCGACGAGACACCCACATGCCGGCGACCTATGATCCTCTGCTGCGACGGATCCATTGGGCAACGGCGCTGCTGTTCATTGCAGCCATGCTGATCGGACTCTATTGCGGCCTGCAGCCGGCTGGGACATCGCCGCGGCGCGAGTTGCTGGAAATCCACAAGTCGCTCGGCGGCACGCTGTTTCTGCTCGCCATTCTCCGTCTGATCGTGCGGTCTCGCACGACGGCCCCGGCAGCTCCGGCCGCCTTCGGCCCGATCGTCCGCGCGCTGTCGCAGCTCAATCATTGGACGCTCTATGCGCTGCTTCTGGTCATGCCCGTCACCGGCTACATGTTCTCGTCGGCCGGCGGCTACTCGCTGCGCTACTTCTGGACGTTCAGCTGGCCGCGCCTGTTCGCCGGCGACAAGACGATCGCGCAGGCCGGCGAGATCACGCACGACGCGCTGGCCTATGTGGTCTATCTCGTCGTCGGCCTGCACATCGCCGCCACGCTCTGGCATGAGTTCGTCAAGAAGGACGAGACATTGGCCCGGATGTGGCCGCGGCGGTGAGCGCGTAGCCCGGATGAGCGCAGCGACATCCGGGTTCATCGCAGGCAGCGTTGGAGACCCCGGATATCGCTCCGCTCATCCGGGCTACGAGGTCAACACGCTGCGCCTTCGTAGGGTGGGCAAAGCAGTCGCCGTCAGGCGGCAGCGTGCCCACCGTCGTGCGGCAGAGCAAGCGATCAGATGGTGGGCACGGCGCCTTCACGATCTCGCTCGTAGAATGAGAACGGCTGTGCCTTTGCCCACCCTACACAGCACCAACTACATCGGCTTCGCCGCCGCAACCAGATCGCCGGCGCGCTGGTCCTGCTTCAGCAGCGCGGCGAGTTCGGTCTCGTCGAGCGTCTCCTTGACCAGCAGGCGGCGGGCGGCGCGCTCCAGCACGTCGCGCTTGTCCTGCAGCAGCTTGCGGGTCCGCTCCAACGCTGATGTCACGATCGCACGCACCTCGGCGTCGATCGCATCCCCTGCGGCCTCGCCATACTCGGCGCTGCGTGAGACGCCCGGCGCAAGAAACGACTGGTTGTCGCGCTCGTAGGCGACCGAGCCCAACTGCTCCGACATGCCGTAGCGGGTCACCATCGAGCGCGCGATGTCGGTGACGCGGCGCAGATCGTCGGCGGCGCCGGTCGACAGATGGCCGTAGACCACGAGCTCCGCGGCGCGGCCGCCGAGCAGCACCGCCATCTTGTTCTCCAGCTCCTCGCGCGTCATCAGGAAGCGATCTTCGGTCGGACGCTGGATGGTATAGCCGAGCGCGCCGACGCCGCGCGGAATGATCGAGACCTTGTGCACGGGATCGGTGCCCGGCAGACTCATCGCAACGATCGCATGCCCCATCTCGTGATAGGCGACGATCTCGCGCTCCTTCGGATTGAGCAGCCGGTTGCGCTTCTCCAGGCCGGCGACGATGCGCTCGATCGCGTTGTTGAAGTCGTCGAGCCTGACCTCGTCGCCGCCGCGCCGCGTTGCCAGCAAGGTCGCCTCGTTGACGAGGTTGGCGAGATCGGCGCCGGTGAAGCCCGGCGTCAGCGCGGCCACCTTCTCCGGATCGACGTCGGCGGCGAGCTTGGCCTTCTTCAGATGCACCTGCAGGATCTGGATGCGGCCCGGCTTGTCGGGCCGGTCGACCAGCACCTGGCGGTCGAAGCGGCCGGCGCGCAGCAGCGCCGGATCGAGAATCTCGGGCCGGTTGGTCGCCGCCAGCAGCACCAGACCCGTCGAGGAATCGAAGCCGTCGAGCTCGACCAGCAGCTGGTTGAGCGTCTGCTCCTTCTCGTCATGGCCGCCGGCGAACGGGCCCATGCCGCGGGCGCGGCCGAGCGCATCGAGCTCGTCGATGAAGATGATGGCGGGCGCCTTGGCGCGGGCCTGCTCGAACAGGTCGCGCACGCGCGCCGCACCGACGCCGACGAACATTTCGACGAACTCCGAGCCGGAGATCGAGAAGAACGGCACGCCGGCCTCGCCGGCCACCGCCTTGGCGAGCAGCGTCTTGCCGGTGCCGGGCGGGCCGACCAGCAGCACGCCCTTCGGCATGCGGCCGCCGAGACGGCCATAGGATTTCGGATCCTTCAGGAACGAGACGATCTCGCGCAGCTCGTCCTTGGCCTCGTCGACGCCGGCGACGTCGTCGAAGCGGACGCCGGTGTTGGATTCGACGTAGACCTTGGCCTTGCTCTTGCCGATCTGCATCAGGCCGCCGCCGAGCCCGCCGGCGCCGCCCATCATCCGGCGCGACAGCCAGTACCAGACGCCGAAGAACAGTGCGATCGGCATCACCAGCGAGAGAATGTCGCCGAGGATGTTGCTCTCGACGCGGCCGGTGAACGTCACGTTGGCCTTGCTGAGCTCCTTGGCGAACTCCTGGTCGACGCGCGTCGTCGCGAAGCGCGACTGGCCGCTGGGCAGCGGCTCCTTCAGCGTGCCTTCCAGATAGTTCTCGGAGACGCCGACCTCCTTCACCTTGCCGGCGGACAGGAGATCCTGGAATTGACTGTAGGGAATGACGGCGACCTGGCGATAGCTCGTCCACGCATTGTGGATCATCATCGCGACGAAGATCGCGACGATCGCGTACCAGAAATTGAAGCGGGTCTGCTTGGTCATGGGTCTCTCAATCGGGTGATCAGTCGAAAACGAGCGGCCGCAAACGGCGGATCAAGCGCCATCGCGTCAGGTGCGGCCCTGCCCTTCGGCCTTGGGGACGAATACGGAGACGGCGCGCGGCAGCACGCCGAAGCGCGCCGGCGTGAAGGTGACGAGCTCTCCATCGGCATTGATCGGACGCGGACGCCGCGTGCGGATCTCGAAGGATGTGTCGCGCGTGGCCCGCACCTCCTGCCACAGGCCGTGGCGGCCCTTGCGGAAGTCATAGGCCATCGCCAGCAGCTTCCAGACGCGGCCGATCTCCAGCGAATAGAGATCCAGATGGGAATCGTCGATCTCCGCGCTGTCCTGGACGGCCATGCCGCCACCGTAATACCGGCCGTTGCCGACCGCGATCTGCAAGGTCTTGACGCGCGCCGCGCCGTCGGACGACACGATCATGGCCCGGAACGGCCGCGCATTGGTCAGCACCTTGAGCGCCGTGATCGCGTAGCCGAGCCGGCCGAACCGGCGCTTGGTCTCCTTGGTCAACTGACGCGCGAGCTCGGCGCTCAAGCCGAGGCTTGCGACATTGAAGAATGGATGACCATTGACCTCGCCGAGATCGATCTGGCGGCGGTGGCCGGCGGCGATCACGTCGACCGCGGCCTCCATGTCATCAGGCAGGCCGAGCGTGCGGGCAAGGTCATTGGCGGTGCCGGCTGGAATAATGCCGAGCGGCAGGCCGGTCCTGACCAGTGCGGGCGCAGCCGCGTTCAGGCTGCCGTCCCCCCCGGCGACGACGACCGCCTCCGCATCGTCGGCATGGGCTTCGATCCACGGCGCCACCTCGCGCGGACTATGCGGCGCCGAGATCACGAGATCATAGCCGGCCGCACTCAGCCGCGACACGGCAATGCCCGCAGCCTCGCCGCCGGAGCGGCTGCCGCGGTTGATGATCATCAAGAGACGGCGCGTTGTGACGGCCGAGCGCGACGGCGGCGCCTTCGCGATCGATATCTGGTCACCCCCCGTGGTCACGATTGTCTCCCGTACACGAGATGCCCGTGCGCATCAGCGCACCGGTTCCATACCAAGCGACGAGCAGGCGCTCCGGTTCCATCACGATCAGGGCCGCCATCCGAGGGACTCCGGGAGGTATGAGCGGGGGAGTGATTGTTGGGCTGGTGATGTCTGGGGCGAGAGCCGCAAGGGCTGATAGCAACAAGCGACGCGTGTGGCCGCATCTGGTCAAACTCCTCAGGAGCGCTCCGAAGCGCGCAATACCGCCAGCGGGATCACTGCCAGCGGCATCGGTCATGAAAGAGAGTCCGACATCATAGTCGCATGGACTATCAGAGGGGCCCGGATCTCCGGCCCTCTGGAATTAGTTTGCAGCCGCACGCCCGCAAGACGGCTGCCGCGGCAGCAGACACTCTGTCGCACCTCCACGTTCATCTTGCTGAACGTGGACGCAAGGGGCTGGCTCTTGAAAACCGATCGGGACACACATACGTCCGTTCCCTACCCCTGGTCCGGGCCCCTCTGGTGAAGCTGCCGGTGCGCTCACGATGTCGGACCTGACATCAATTTCACCGGCTAGATAAGAGGACCCGTCGTGGAATTCCTGCTCATCGCGTTTGCCGGCAAGCCCGTCTGGATGTGGCTCGCCTTCCTCGCAATCGTGCTCGCCCTCCTAATCTTCGATCTCGGCATCCTCCATCGCAAGACGCGCGAGATCTCGGTGCGCGAGAGCCTCGTCATGAGCGCCATCTACATCATGCTCGCCCTGGCCTTCGGCGGCTGGGTATGGTGGCAGCTCGGCGGCGAGGCCGGCACCGCCTATCTCACCGCGTTCACGATCGAGAAGGCGCTGGCGATGGACAACGTCTTCGTCATCGCCATGATCTTCAGCTACTTCTCGATCCCGCGCGTCTATCAGCACCGCGTGCTGTTCTGGGGCATCGTCGGCGTCATCGTGCTGCGCGCGATCATGATCGGCCTTGGCGCCGTGATCGTCGCCCAGGCGAGTTGGGTGCTCTATCTGTTCGCGCTGTTCCTGGTCGCGACCGGCATCAAGATGCTGGTGTTCAAGGACAAGCCGCACGACATCGGCTCCAATCCGGCACTGGCCTGGGTGCGCCGTCGCTTCGACGTCACCGACCGCCTGCACGAGGAGCGTTTCTTCGTTCGCCAGCCGGATGCAAGCGGCAGGCCGACCTGGTTCATGACGCCGCTGTTCCTGGCGCTGATCCTGATCGAGTTCGCCGACGTCGTCTTCGCCGTCGACTCCGTGCCCGCGATCTTCGCGATCTCGACCGACCCGTTCGTGGTCTACACTTCGAACATCTTCGCGATCCTCGGCCTGCGCGCGCTCTATTTCGCGCTTGCCGCGATGGTCGATCGCTTCCAGTATTTGAAGCTGGCGCTGGCGGCAGTGCTGATCTTCATCGGCTCGAAGATCTTCCTTGCCGACCTGCTCGGGCTCGAGAAGTTTCCGCCCGCCCTCTCGCTCGGCATCACCTTCGGTCTGCTCGGCGCGGGTATCGCCTATTCGCTGTGGAAGACGCGGCCTGCCGTCGAGCAGATGAAGTGACGCAGGCCAAAGGACATGAGGTTGCCGCGCGGTGATAAATGATGTCGCATCCAACGATGAGGACTCGTCGGCGCCGCGCCGTCACAACGGGCCGATCAGCCGCCGGCTGCTCGCGATCGCCCGCACGGTGCGGTCCGAGGAGCCGTCCATCGGCGAATTGTTCGACCGACTGGAGTCGGAAGGTCTCGGCCTGACGTTGCTGCTGCTGACCTTGCCGGCGTTGATCCCATTGCCCGGCCCGTTCGGCATGGTGTTCGGCACCTTGGTGGCTCTCGTCGCACTGCAGATCCTGCTCGGCGCCGAGCGGCTATGGCTGCCCGAGCCGCTGCGCCGCCGGCCGGTGCCGCAGCGGCTGCTGCGCAAGGTGATCCGCGCCGGACTCGATTGGGCGGGCTTTGCCGAGCGCGGCCTGCGTGAGGACCGGCTGGTCTGGCTGACCGGCCGGCCGGCGCGGATGCTGCTCGCGCTGCCGCTGCTGCTGATGGCCGTCACCATCATCCTTCCGATCCCCATGGGCAACGTGATGCCGGCGTTGGCGCTGATCGCCGCCTCGATCGGCTTCATGGCCGGCGACGGGCTCGCAGTCCTGCTGTCGATCCTGATTGCGATGGCCGCGGTCGTGTGGACGGCGGTTCTGCTCTATACGGGTGCCGCGGCCGCCGATTATGCCGCAACTCTCCTGGCACGCTTTGCGGTGCATCTGCGGGCCATGCTGGAGAGCGTCGGCGTCGATCTCGGCTTTGCCGCCGGCGTGACGACCGTGTTTGCGGTCGCAACGGGCATCGCCGCGCTTGCCTTCTGGGTGCAGGCGGTGCGCCACCGGCGCAGCCGGCGCATACCCATCGATCCGACGCAGGATCCGCGCGAACGCTCCCGCGCGCTGGCGCGACGCGGCCGCGGTCTCGTGGCCGCCGCGAGCATTGCGACCACCGCAGCCGCCGTCTTCATCGCCACGCGTTTCATGCTGACCGGCTCGATCTGAGTTCCCGCTGTGGCAGCGCGGCCGGGCGACGGTGCATTGCGCGGCTACGAGGGACATATCTTCGTGAGCGCCCGCCGGCCGCAAGCGCGAGCACTTGTCATTGAAGTAGCAACAAAAAATGCGACCGATAAGCGCAGGCGCGTCGAGCATCGTCAGCCGCCTGCGAGAAATGCCACTGTCCCTTTGTGCCGGCTGCAGCTATACGAGAGATGACTGTCACTAAACGGTTACAGAATCGACACATGCCCGATTCGAACGCAACGGCGTCGATCCACGGCGGTGGCCATGCGGTCGGCGTGCGGGATAGTGGTGACTCGGCGAGCAGCGATCCCGGTGGCGCCGTCGATAGCTTGACTGCACAGCACCTTGCCGATCACGCGGTCACACGGGGGGATGCCGTGGCGCCGGGCGTGGAGGTCGTGACGCCGTCCTTGCCGGATCCCGCGGCCGGCGCCGGCCATGAGATCGAGCTGAAGCTCCTCGTCGCGCCCGATCAACTCGCCGGCTTCAACAACGCACCGGTCGTCACCGCGCATGCGCGCAACAAGGGTTCGCGCAAGCATCTGACATCGGTCTACTACGACACGCCGAAGCGCATGCTGTGGAAGAACGGCTTCACCTTGCGGGTGCGCCAGAGCGGCTCGCGCTTCGTGCAGACCGTGAAAGAGCAGCACAGCGACGACCCGCTCAAGCGCGGAGAGTGGGAGGCCAGCGTCAGCTCGCTGGCGCCCGATCCGCTGCTGGCGGCCGCGCTGCTGCCGGAGGAGCTTCGCTCCGCGCTGGCCGATGCAACGCTCGAGGCGGTGTTCACGGCCGACGTGCATCGTCACGCGCGCATGCTCGACGTGCCCGGCGCGACCATCGAGATCGCGTTCGACAGCGGTGTCATCAAGGCCGGCGAGCACTGTGAGATCGTGAGCGAGATCGAGCTGGAGCTCAAAAGCGGCAACCCCGCCGCCATCTACGAGATCGCGCAGCGCATCGCCGATCACGGACCGATCAGACCTTCGATCCGCAGCAAATCCTCCCGCGGTTTCGACCTCGCAGCCGGAGCAGCGCCGGGGGCCGAAAAGCCGCGCAAGCTGCGCCTCGATCCGGCGGTGTCTCTCGACGAGAGCTTCGCCGTCGTCCTGCGCGGCAGCCTGCGTCATCTGCTGCAGGCAATGCCTGCAGCAGATGACGGACGCGATACAGAAGGCGTGCATCAGTTGCGGGTCGCGCTGCGCCGCCTGCGCGCCGCGTTGCACCTGATGCGGCCGCTCGGGACCTCGGCGACGCTCGACGGTCTCGAGGCGGATGCGCGCTGGCTGGCACAGAGCCTCTCGGCGGCGCGCGACCTCGACGTGTTCCTGACCGATACGCTGCCCGAGATCGCCGAGGCGTGCCCCACGGTTGCAGGCTTCGACTCGCTCCGGTCGCTCGCCGAGCGGCGGCGCGAACTCGCCTATCGCACGCTGCGCATCGCGCTTGCCGAGCGCCGCTGCGCCGCTTTCGTGCTCGGCCTCGGCGAATGGATCGAGACCCGCGGCTGGCGCAACGACGTCTCCCCCGACGATCTCCGACGCCTCGCGGCGCCCGCGATCGATTTCGCCGGGCCCGTCCTGTCGGAGCGCCACCAGAAGGTGCTCAAGCGCGGCCGCCGCTTCAAGAAGCTGCCGGCCGAGCGGCGCCACCGGCTGCGTCTCGCGCTGAAGAAGCTGCGCTACAGCATCGACTTCCTGCTGCCGCTCTACGGCGCGAGCAAATCGGCGAAGAAATATGCCCGGACGCTCGCCGGTTTCCAGGAACAGCTTGGCCACTACAACGACATGGCGGTCACCGCCGGCGTGATCGAGACCCTCGGCACCACCTCCACCGACGCGGCGATCGCGGCCGCCGCGATCACCGGCTGGCAGACGCATGCCATGGCCGGCGTGGAGCAGCCGTTGCGCGAGGCGTGGCGCGCCTTCACCAAGGCGCCGACGCCGTGGCAGGCCGAGGAGGCGTGACGATCGGACGCGATGACGTCGGTTCATGGAGCGCATTGATCCGGTTCAAGGTGTCTGGTCGAGCTGTTTGGGAGCGTGATCTCATGAAGATATCCAGCGTGACGTGTCCGCATTGCCGTGCCGCCTACGAGATCGCGGAATCGACATCCGCCGTTGGCGCTGCCGGGCGGTTCGACTGCGGCGTCTGCGGCACGCCATTGGCAGCGTGGGACGAGCCGAAGCTGCGGGCCTTCCGCCTGGAGGTGCCGCCCGAGCGCAAATACCCCCGCGTGCCCGCCCCCGCCCCGCTCGCCTGAATCCCGTTCCGCAATCCGGAACGACCGGCATCGTCCGTCGAGGTGACCGCGCATCCGCGCATGGCGCCATGGCCGGCCGCAACTTGCCTCGCTTTTTTGACCGGGTCATAGTCGGTCGTTGCGCGGTGCTGTCGGCTGGCCTGGCCGCATCACTGCAGCGTTCCGATCAACTCAGCGAGTCATCCGGTCCTCATGCCCATCCTCAACAGCATCGCCGCGCTCTCCGACGAAATGGCCGCCTGGCGCCACGATTTCCACGAACATCCCGAGCTGCTGTACGAAGTCCATCGCACCGCCGGCATCGTCGCCGACCGCTTGCGCGAATTCGGCTGCGACGAGGTCGTGACCGGCATCGGCCGCACCGGCGTGGTCGGCGTGATCCGCGGCCGCAAGTCCGGCTCCGGCAGGACCATCGGCCTGCGCGCCGACATGGATGCGTTGCCGATCGAGGAAACCTCCGGCGTTCCCTATGCCTCGAAGACGCCGGGCCTGATGCATGCCTGCGGCCATGACGGCCACACCGCGATGCTGCTGGGCGCTGCGAAATATCTCGCCGAGACCCGCAATTTCGACGGCACCGCCATCGTCATCTTCCAGCCGGCCGAGGAAGGCGGCGCCGGCGGCAAGGCGATGGTCGACGACGGCCTGATGACGCGCTGGGGCATCCAGGAGGTCTATGGCATGCACAACATGCCGGGCGTCCCCGAAGGCCATTTCGAAATCTCGCCGGGCGCGATGCTGGCTTCGGCCGATGCGATCCACATCAAGGTCACCGGCAAGGGCGGCCATGGCGGCGCCGGCCCGCACAGGGCCGTCGACAGCATCCTGATTGCCTCGCAGATCGTCAACGCACTGCAGTCGATCGTCGCGCGCAACGTCGATCCCTTGAAATCCGCGGTGATCTCGATCTGCTCGATCCATGGCGGCACCACCTTCAACGTCATCCCCGAGACCGTCGAGATGCTCGGCACCGTCCGCACGCTCGATCCGGATATCCGCGACCTCGTCGAGAAGCGCATCGTCGAGGTCACCGAGGCCACCGCCCGTGCCTATGGCGGCTCGGCCGAGGCGATCTACGAGCGCAAATATCCGGTGACGATGAACCACCCGGCCCAGGCCGCCTTCGCCGCCGACGTCGCCCGCGACGTCGCCGGTGACGAGCGCGTCAACGACCGCGCCATTCCCCTGATGGGCGGCGAGGACTTCGCCTTCATGCTGGAGGCCCGCCCCGGCGCGTTCGTGTTCCTCGGCATGGGCCCCGGCAACGAGTGCCACCACCCGGCCTATCGCTTCAACGACAACATCCTCAGCGCCGGCGCATCGTACTGGGTGAAGCTGGTCGAGAAGAGCATGCCGGCGAACTGATGAGCTGATAAAAACGTAGGGTGGGCAAAGCGGCAGTGTGCCCACCGTAGCGCGTCATTCTTCGCAACGAGATGGTGGGCACGGTGCCATCACGATCTCACGCGGCGCGGTCGCGCCTTCGCCCACCCCACATTCTGGATTGTTCGCTTCGCTCGCAATGACGGGCGTGGCGGGCACCGGAATTCCTCCAAGCTCCGCCATCGCGAGCGCCAGCGAAGCGATCCAGGGGCGCAGCGCACGAACCGGAATGGCTACTTCGTTCGGAGCCGGAACGTTTCGTTCCGCATCGAAACGTCGAGCGCTGCCGGGCCGCTATGAGAAGGCGTCCTTCTCCGCCGCGAGTCCCCCATGCAACGCCGCTCCGACCTCAGCCGCGAAATCGCCCTCCTGGTTCTGCTCTCGACCTTGTGGGGCGCCTCCTACACCTTCATCAAGATCGGCGTCGAGACCATCCCGCCGCTGACCCTGATCGCGGCACGCACGCTGATCGCGGGCTTGCTGCTGGCCGCGATCATCCGCAGCCGCGGCCTCGCTTGGCCGCGTGACCGGACGATATGGCGTCGCTTCATGATCCAGGCCGGCCTCAACAGCGTCGTGCCGTTCACGCTGATCGCCTGGGCCGAGCGCACCGTCGAGGCGGGCCTTGCGACGATCCTCAACGCCACCTCGCCGATCTTCACCTTCCTGCTGACCGCGCTGGTGACGCACCACGAGCCCGTCACCCTGCGCAAGCTGGTCGGCGTCGCCGCCGGACTCGCCGGCACCTGCCTCATCATCGGCACCGAGGCGCTGGGCGGGCTTGGCCGCGAGTTGTGGGCGCAGATTGCGATCGTCGCCGCCACCATCTGCTATGCCGGCGCCGCGATCATGGGAAAGAGCTTCAAGGGACTCAACCCTATGCTGCCGGCGGCGGGATCGCTGCTGTCTGGCGCCTTGGTCCTGATCCCGCTCGCACTCGTCGTCGACCATCCGTGGACGCTGGCACCGTCGCTGCGCTCGGTGCTGGCGCTGGCCGCGCTCGCGACCGTCTCGACCGCGGCCGCGATGGTGATCTATTTCCGCCTGGTGCAGACGCTCGGCTCGATCGGCGCCACCGCGCAATCCTATCTGCGCGTGCCGATCGGCGTTGCAATTGCCGTTGCCGGCCTCGGCGAGCGCCTCGCGCCGAGCGCCTGGATCGGGCTCGCCTGCGTCGTCCTCGGCGTGATCGCGATGACGCTGCCCCCGCGCAAGGGCATGATGGATGGCAGAGAGACGGTCCGCTGACCGCATATCCCGGCAGGGCTCAAAACAAGCGCAACTCACGCCGTCATTGCGAGCGCAGCGAAGCAATCCAGGGCGGCGAGCAAACAAGTCTGGATTGCTTCGTCGCCTTCGGCTCCTCGCAATGACGAGAAAATTGATGCAGCGCCCTTACCCGATCGCGATCGCCACCTTTCCGACATGCGCGCCACTCGCCATGTAGTGGAACGCCTCGCGCGCCTCGCCGAACGCAAACACGCGATCGACCACCGGCTTCACCTGATGCAGCGTCAGCGCGTTCGCCAGCGCCTGGAGATCGTCGACCGAGCCGACCGTGACGCCCTGCAGCCGCTGCTGCTGCATCACCATCAGCGGCAGCCGCAGCTCAGAGGCCGGCGCGCCGGCGAGCACGCCGATGAAGGCGATGGTGCCGCCGATCCGGGTGGCGCGGATCGATTCATTCAGCGTACCGACGCCGCCGACCTCGACCACGAGATCGACGCCCTGCCCGGTGATCTCGCGCGCCTTCTTGCCCCAGTCCGGCACCTGCTTGTAGTTCAGCGTGACATCGGCGCCGAGCGCCTTCAGCCGCGCGATCTTGGCCTCGCTCGACGACGTCGCGATCACCCGCGCGCCCGCGATTTTCGCGATCAGCAGCGCAAAGATCGAGACGCCGCCGGTGCCTTGCGTCAGCACGGTGTGGCCCGGCCTGATGCCGCCGAGCTTGATCACGGCACTCCAGGCGGTGACGCCGGCGCAGGGCAAGGTCGCGGCCTCGACATCGCTGAGATGCGCGGGCGTCCTGATCAGCGCCTGCACCGGAAAGACACGATACTCGGTCAACGTGCCGTCGACGCCGCCGCCGAGCGCCCCACGCATCTTCGCTTCGCTCGGCTCGCCGCCCGTCCAGCTCTCGAAGAAGCTGCCGACGACACGATCGCCGGCTGCGAACGCCGACACGCCATCGCCGACCGCCTCGACCACGCCTGCGCCGTCGGACAGCGGCACCAGCGGAAATTTCTGCCGTGAGCCGTAGCCGCCCCTCACGGTCAGGAGATCGCGGTAGTTGATGCTCACTGCCGTCAGCCGCATCAGCACCTCGCCCCTGCCCGGCTGCGGCACGGGCTTGTCGACCAGCGCCAGCGCATCGATTCCGCCGGGCCCCTGCAGCTCGTAGCATTGCATCCGATGTCTCCCGCCCCTGCGGCGCCGCCGCTTCATTGTTCTGCCGGGAATGGTGAAGCGTTTCGTGCCGGCGATCAAGCCGACCGTCGTTCCATGCGACGGACAAACAACGCAAACACGCGCATGCTCCGCGCTGGAGTCCGGAGATCACCGCGACCGCGCGTACCGACCGCCGACACGCCGTCACATCGCCGCTTCGAACCTGATCCGACAGACCAGACCCTCGTCGCGAAAATCCTGCTCGATGCTGCCGCCGATCGCTGCGAGGCTCGCCCGGATCATGCGCGCGCCAAATCCCTCGCTCCCAGGCGGCTCGATCGCGTGCGGACAGAGCTCGCGCCAGGCCACGGTGCCGCGGCCGCCTTCCTGCGCGATCTGGACCTCGAGCCGTCCGCCCTGACCGCGCAGCGCGCCGTATTTGACGGCGTTGGTCGCGAGTTCGTGGAACACCAGCGCGAGATTGCGCACCGCTTCCGGCCCCAACGGCATGTCCGGCCCGTCTATCGTCACGGCGCCGGAGGCGCGATACGGCTGCAGCTCGACGTCGAGCAGCATGCGCAAGGTCATCAGGCGGTGGTCCGACCAGGCGAGACTGTTGGCGCGCGCGACGGCGTCGAGCCGCAGCGCGATCGCCTCCCCTTTGGCGCGATCCTCGCCCGACAGGCTCGATCTGACGATCGCCTGAAACAACGCGAGCTGATTGTTCACGCGATGCCTCAGCTCGCCGAGCAGCAATTCGCGCGCATGCTCGCTGCGCTTCAGCTCCACGAGCGCGCCGCGACAGAGATGCCCGAGCCAGATGATCAGCGCCGCGGTGCTCAGGAATCCAACGAGGTTGATCGCCTCGGCATGATCAGGACGATCGGTGAAGCCGACGAGCACCACGGTGGCGGACAGCCAGGCGGCAAAAATGGCTGCGGGAATGCCGCCGAGCAGCGCTGCGAACACCACCGCCGGGTAGAACGTCGCGTAGGGCAGCGTCGCGCCGGCATAATCCAGCCCGATCCGGCCCGCGGTCGAAATCGCGACGGCGAGCATGGTGAGCAGAAACGTGGTCGCCGACCACCGTCTGCTCCGAACGATCCAATCTGAGAAACTCCGACCCGCGCGCACGATTGACCCCGGAGGCAAGGTCTATCGCCGGACGCCGGCTGGAACAAGCTGAAGGAACTGCCACCGGGGCGCAAATATTTTAGGAACCTTTGCCGCGCCGTTGCGTTTGGCTACCCCTGTTGCGCCAGACGGAACGCATCATGCCGCGCGGTGGGAGAAGCCACCGCTCCGCCGCCAAGGGCACGCACTCCGCGTCGCGTCTGCGCCGGCACGAATGCCGGACGTTGCACGATGAGTTCGTCGCAGGCTCGCCGACGAACTGAAAAGACAACGGTATCGGAACGCTGCACGCGAAAGAGCTTGTATCCGGCGCTTCTCGCTGCGCTAACCCTAGCGGCTTGCCGCTGAGCGCCGCAGCGTCGATCATCGCGGCCATGACGACGAAATCGCGCGAGAGACTCTACGGTGCCGGCATCCGCATCGCGCAGGAGCAGGCCGCGCGTGCGCGTAAGGAAGCGGATCGTCTGGCCTGCGACGCCTGGAATAAGCGCATGCTCGGCTACAAGGGGCCGGCGCAGCCGTCACCGCTGCTCGGCGATGCGCTCAACGCCGGCTATTTCTATCTCGAAGTGCGCTGCCTCGGCTGCGACACCAATCAGACCGTCGCGCTCGACATCATCAGGCGCGCCAAGACGACGCCAATCCATGAGCTCGAGCGCTACATGCGCTGCCAGGATTGCTCGCGGCTTCGCGGTCATCCCTACAAGCGCAGCGCGCTGGTGGCGTTGCGCGAGACCAAGATCTCGGCCGCGCATCCGGCCTCGACATGGTGGCCCGGTGAGCGATAGGCGGTCGAATACCCAGCGTCGCGTCCCCTCGGATCCGGGCAGAGGTACTCCGATCAGGCGCTGACTGCGCCCGCTCGAAAAATACGTGGATACTCGGAACAATCATGACGATCCGTTGTTTCGAAAACTTGCCGGCGCGGCAGGGAAGCGGAACATGTCAGAGTTGATGACTCAGCCGGACAAGCTGCGGGCCGACGCGGCGGAATGCGCCCTCATTCGTGATCTCGCCACCGACCGCGACAAGCGCGAGCTGTTCGCGCGTCTGGCCGAGCATCTGAGCATGCTCGCCGCCGAGGTCGAGCGCGCGGCCCGCGCGCAGGATGGGCGCACAGAGAAAGCGAGCCTTCGCTGAACCGCGAAGCTCTCTGGACGAACTGCGCGGATTCACGCTCCCCTGCTGTCGCTGCGCTTGCCACACAATCGCGCAACTCCACTTCGCTATAGATCGGGATGATCCGCGATCGATTCGCGCAGCGAGCGATCACGCCCCTCTCAGCGTCAGGTGCCGATCTTGCGACGTTTCCTCCCCTGCCTCGTTCTGCCGCTTCTCCTCGCTTTCCCCGCCGCAGCGGCTGAGCTCGCTGGCCGCGTCAGCATCGTGGACGGCGACACGCTGGACATTCACGGCGAGCGGATTCGCCTGTGGGGCATCGACGCGCCCGAAAGCGCACAGCTCTGCCGCGGCCGCGACCGCAGGCCGTATCGCTGCGGCGCGCTGGCCGCCAACACGCTGGACGCCTTCACGCGCGGCAAGGTTCTGCGCTGCATGCCGGTCGACGGCGATCGCTACGGCCGCATCGTCGCGCGTTGCGCCGCCGGCGCGACGGATCTCGGCCAGTTCATGGTGTCGCGCGGGCTCGCGGTCGAGGAGCCGCAATATTCGCGCGGCGTTTACACCGCCGATCAGCGCGCCGCCCGCCGCGCCGGCCGCGGCATCTGGTCCGGCCGTTTCATTGAGCCGCCGCTCTATCGCGGCTGCATGCATGCCGGCAGGACGACGTCGGTGTGCTCGGACGGAGGGATCGGCTGGCGGTGAGCGCCGCCGCATGACGGCGTCGCCTTGTCCACCACACCGGCCACAACACCTCAATTGCCACGCGTCGCCCTCTGGCTGTACGGTCGCGCACCGCAAAGACCAGGCTGGATGAGGACGATGACAGAGACAAAGACGCGCGTGGCGATCCTGTTCGGCGGGCGCTCGGCGGAGCACGACGTCTCGCGGGCCTCGGCGGCCAACATCTTCCGCTCGCTCGATGCCGGCCGCTACGCCGTCACGCTGATCGGCATCACCACCGACGGGCGCTGGGTGCTCGCCGACGCTGCGAATGACGGTACAGGCGCGGCGCTGACCGTACCGACCGACGGCCCGCAGATCGTGCTGCTGCCGGCCGGCCAGGGCCGCGCGCTGGTCATCGGCGACGGCGCCCCGCGCGAGCTTGCCTTCGACGTCGTGTTTCCGGTGCTGCACGGTCCGAACGGCGAGGACGGCACCGTGCAGGGCGCGCTGGAGCTCGCCGATGTCGCCTATGTCGGCGGCCGCGTGATGGGATCGGCGGCGGCGATGGACAAGGACGTCGCCAAGCGCCTGCTCCGCGATGCCGGCCTGCCGATCGTGCCGTTCGTCACCATGACGGAAGCGTCTCCGGTGACCTATGAGGCGGCGGTCGACGCCGTCGGGTCGTCCGAGCTGTTCGTCAAGCCGGCCAATCTCGGCTCCTCCGTCGGCATCTCCAAGGCGCGCAGTGCCGAGGAGTTCGCCGCCGCCTGCCGCCTGGCGCTGCGCTTCGACCGCAAGATCCTGATCGAGCGCTGCATCAGCCCGGTGCGCGAGATCGAATGCGCGGTGCTGGAGCATCCCGACGGCAAGGTCGCCGCGTCCGAGCTCGGCGAGATCGTGCCGGCCGACAGCCACGGCTTCTATTCCTACGAGGCCAAATACACCGACGCATCGGGTGCCTCGCTGCACGTCCCGGCACAGGTCGAGCCGGGTCTCGCCGCGCGCATCCGCAAAATGGCGACCGAGGTGTTCGGCGTGCTCTGCTGCGAGAGTCTCGCGCGCGTCGATTTCTTCGTCCGCGGCGAGGAGGTCTACGTCAACGAGGTGAACACCCTGCCGGGCTTCACCAACATCAGCATGTACCCGAAGATGTGGGAGGCCACCGGCCTGCCCCAGCCGGCGCTGATGGACAGTCTGATCGCGCATGCGCTGGCGCGTCATGCGCGGCTCAGGGAGTTGGCGTCGCAGCGCTGACGACGATCGCCGGCCGCTCCTCGGGCCCGACGGCGCCGCAAGTCAGCGCGGCGCGACCTTGACGCCGTCGGCCACCCGGTCGCTAGGATAGATGATCACGACATCGCCGCTGGCGACGCCGTCGGCCACGGCGGCGAACCGGCCTGAGCGCCGGATGAGCCGGACGGTGCGCAATTCGGCGCGCCCATCCTTCAGCGCGAACACCGACCAGTCGTCACCGCGCTTGAACAGCGCGCCGGTCGGAACGATGGTCGCATCCTCCTGCGTGAAGACGACGATCTGCGCATCGAGCTGATAGGCATCGCCGAGCCGCTGCCATTGCTCGGCCGGCGAGACGATGTCGATCAGCACGTTGACCCTCTGCTCCTCGATTCCGAGCGTCGATATCTTGGTGAACGCCGCCGGCTCGACCCGGCGAACCCGCCCAGAGAGTCGGCCGGCGCCGCCCCAGCGATCGATCGTGACATCAGCGCCGGGACGGATCTCGACCGCATCGGTGCTGAGCACGTCGACGACCACTTCGAGATCGTGGGGATCGCCGAGGTCGAGCAATGCCGCACCCGGCTGCACCGTCGTTTCGCTTTCCTGGGTCACCTTCAGCACCAGCCCGCCGACCGGCGCGGTCACGCTCCAACTATCCGCCGGCGCATCGGCATCGGTCTTGCTCCCGTAGCGCACCAGCATCGCTCTGAGCTGGCTCAGCTCGTGCTCGGCGGCATGGTCGACATATTCGGCTGCGCGCAGGTCACGCTCGGCGATCCGCATCGCGAGCTCGGCACGCTCCCGCGCCTGCGCGGTCGCCGCTCCGCTGGCGGCCAGGGCCGTGGTACGCGCCAGATCGGCGCTTGCCTGCGCGCTCTGCGCCTGCGCTCGGGCCACGACCGCCTTGGCCCGCTCGACGTTGGCCTCTGCCGCGCCGAGCAGCTCCTCGGTCTCGCGGCGGGCGCGCGGATCGAGCAGCGGCGCTGGCCCCGGCGTGATGGTGGCAACCACGTCGTCCGCCTTGACCTGGTCGCCGGCCTTGAAGCGGATGCGCCCCAGCCTGCCGGCGAGCGGCGCGGCCACGATGTAGCGCTGGCGCACCCGCGTCTTGCCGTCGTCATCGACGGTGGCAACGAACCGCCCCTTGGTCACCACGGCCGTCTCCACCGGAACTGCGCCCGGCATCGCCATCCAGGCGATGACGGCGGCGGCCGCCAGGAACGCTGACACGATGCCGAGGCGGCGCAACACGGGACGCATGCTCATTCCCTGGTCTTGAGGGCCGCGACCAGATCGAGCCGATCGACCCTCCTGCGGACGATGATGGCGCTGATCGCGGCGCTGGCCAAGACCACCGCGGTGGCGATCAGGTAGGTCTGCAGCGCGATCACGCCAGGAATCTGGAAGCTTTCGCTGGAATGCAGGTGCGCGATCAGCGCAATGACGCCGCGCGACAGCAACAGGCCGAGCGGAATCCCGACCGCGATGTCCAGCGCAAACTCGCCGAACAGGATGCCCGCGACCTCGCTGCGGGTGAAGCCGAGCACCCGCAGGCTGGCGAGCTCCCAGGCCCGCTCCTGCAGGCTGATGCGTGCGCTGTTGTAGACCACGCCCACGGTGATGATCGCGGCGAAGCCGGTCAGGATGCCGGCGACGACGAACACGAGGCCCGCGATCTTCTCCATGAACGATGCGATGACATAGGCCTTCATGGTCACCGATTCGATCGCCGGCATGGTCTTGAAGCTCGCACCGAGCGCAGCCAGCGCCGCCGGCTCGACATGGAGGCTCGCCGCCGAGACCGCCGCGCCTTCGCCGGTGAAGCGATTGAGCGTGTCGATATCCATGTAGGACGCCATGCCGACCGCCTCATCGACGATGGCGCTGACCGGAACGTCGCGCCGCCGGCGACGGCCTTCCATCGCCTCCACCGTGACGATCTGCCCTGCGTTCAGCGCCAGGCGCTCCGCAAGGCGTCGGGTCAGCGTAATGCCATCAGGCGCCGCCACGATCGGACGGCGCGCGGAATCGTGCGGCCGGCGCAGTTCGTCCGTCGCGGCCAGCCCGATCACCGAGGTCAGGTAGCTCTGATGCCCGGCGCGCAGGCGCACCGGAACGATGCGCTGACCTTCGACCGCGAGCACGCCGGGCTGGCGCGCCAGATCGCGCAGCACCGCACGGTCGACCGGGTGGACAAAGGTGATCATGGCGTTGCCGCGCTCGACCAGGTTGAACTGCAGCTCGATCATGTCGCCGATCGCATCGCGCCAGAAGATCCCGAGCACCATCATCGGCACCGCGAAGGCGATGCCGATGATGGTGAACAGCGAGCGGAACGGCCGCCCCGCGACGTTGCGCAGCATCATCATCCGCCGCGCGCCGAACGCCCTGCCCGGCACGATGCGCTCGATCCAGGAGCGGCGGAACCCCAGCGGCATCGCGGGCCGCATGGCTTCCGCCGGCGCAAGGCCGACGACCTCCTGAAGCGCCGTGATGACCCCGAACGCGCCGGCCGCGACGCTGATCGCGACACCGGCCACCGCCGCCCATGGCGCCAGCCGGAATGGCAGCTCGGGCAGACGGAAGAACCCTTGATAGCTCGTGATCATGGCACGGCCAAAGCCGACGCCGCCGGCGATGCCGAGCGCCGATCCGATCAGCACGATGACCAGCATCAGCTTGAGATAGTGCAAGGTGAGCAGCAGCGTCGGAAAGCCGAGCGCCTTCAGCGCCGCGATCTGCTCGCGCTGCGCCGCGACCAGCCGCCCGAGCGCGCCGTTGAGCAGGAACGTGGCGACACCGAAGAAGATGATGGGAATGGTGATCGACATCACCTTCTGCTGGTTCAGCTCGTCCTCGAGAAAGCGGTTCGACGGCTGGTCCCGCCGCGCGATCGCGCCGATCGACCCATAGGGCTCAAGCAGCCGGTCGAGCTCCTCGATGACGGGCTTGGGATCGACGCCCGGGGCGAGCGCGATCACGGCGTCGTTGAACGCGCCCTTCATGTCGAAGGCAGCCTCGGCCGCGCTCCGGTCGACCCACAGAATGGCATAGAGGCGATCGTCGGGAATCGGCAATCCGGGCTTCACCGCGTAGACATATTCCGGCGACAGGGCGATGCCGGAGATCCGGAAGCCCTGCACCCGGCCATTGAGCAGCACACGGATCTCGCCGCCCGGCCTGACGCCGTTGGCGTCGGCAAACGCCTCGTTGACCGCGGCGCTGCGCGCGGCGCCCGGCTCGGGCGCCGTGCCGCGGCGCAGATGCAACCGCGCCAGGGGCTCGTCGCCGGCATGGGTCAGCGACACCAGGCGAGCCGAGACCGGTTGCGAGACGGCAGGCCAATCGACGATGACCTCGCGCACGATGCGCGGCTCGACCGCGACCACGCCAGGAATGGAATTGAGCCGCGGCACCAGCGCGAGCGGCGCCCGCTTCAGCGTGACGAAGATCTGCGGAAACCGGCCGTCGGCATAGAACTGCTCGCAGCCGCCGCGCAGGGACAAATAGGTCGAGACCGAGCCGACGAACACGGCGACACCAGCCGCCACCAGCAGCGCGATCGTGACCACCTGTCCGCGCATCGCGCCGATGTCGCGCCACAGCTTGCGGTCCAGCAGGCTCACCAGCGCACCTCATCGGCCGAGAGGCGCCGCGCATTGCGCGTCTCGCCGACGATGCGCCCGCCGCCGAGCCGCAGCACGCGATCGGCCATGCCGGCGATCGCCGCATTGTGCGTGATGATGATCGTGGTCGTCCCGAGCTGCGCGTTGGCCCGGGCGATCGCGGCGAGCACGACCTTCCCCGTCTCATAATCCAGCGCGCCGGTCGGCTCGTCGCACAACAGCACGTCGGGCGCCTTGACCATGGCGCGGGCCACCGCGACGCGCTGCTGCTCGCCGCCGGACAGCTGCGAGGGAAAGTGGTCGATCCGCCGCTCGAGGCCGACGAGCTTGAGCACCTCGAGCGGATCGAGCGGCTTGTCGGCGATCTCGGTGACCAGCGCGACGTTCTCAAGGACCGTGAGGCTCGGGATCAGGTTGTAGAACTGAAACACGAAGCCGACATGCTCGCGCCGGTAGCGCGTCAGCTCGGCATCGCCGGCGCCGACCAGCTGATGATCGCGCCACTGCGCCTCGCCCGAGGTCGGGCTGTCCAGCCCGCCGAGAATGTTGAGCAAGGTCGACTTGCCCGATCCCGACGGCCCGAGCAGCACCACGAGCTCGCCTTCGTAGATGTCGAGGTCGACGTCGCGCAGCGCGTGCACCTCGACCTCGCCCATCCGATAGGTCTTCGAGAGCTTGCGGGCGCGGAACACCGGGGTGGCGCCGGACCGATCAGGAGGCGCGGCGGGGCCCCCGTCGTTGGTGACGGCCGAACTCATCGGGCTGCGGCTCCTGCACCAAAGGCCCGCATCGAACGTGCGAGACGTCTCACGCCTGAATCTTCCACATCGGATGACATCCCACCGACCATCGGTCGGTAGCCATCGTCATCCGTTGATGCATGTCAAGCGGGCACATCATCACGTGGCCAACGCGCTGATGTCCACTAAACCGCGGTCGCGATCACATACGCCAGCACGGCTGCGCCGAGGCAGCGCCGCCAGGGATTGACGCCGCGCAGGAGTTCGTCGAACGCCCAGACGAAGAGACTGGCTTTGACGAGACAATCCAGATTGGCGCCTGCCTGACCCGGCGGATGCCAAACCCAGCCCACGAGGCTGCCCACCAGCACGATCCACAGAGCGGGGTTCGGCATCTGGGCGATCGTGATCTCGCCGGTCGCGCGATTTCGGAAGAACCAATTCAGAAATCGCGACATCGTACCGCCAGTGGGGGATGATCTTACGATCCTAGAGCTCAACTGCAGCCGAGTACAACCCGGTGGCACGGCTCAGGTTCTGGTGAATCGACGGCCGATTTTCTAGATCGGCGGCGGGTGCTGGGTCGAGATATCACGATCTCCACGGCTGTCATGCTCCGCGAAAGCGGAGCATCCAGTACTCCGCAGCAGAAGATATTGGACCGAGACGTCACCGCGCACTGGATCGTCGGCCTTCGCGGACGAACACACGGGCGGTCTACAATGTCGATAGTCAACCCTCCTAAGCCCCAACGACCGAACTCACCTGGGCGGCATCTTCTCGAATTTCGGCAGCGCCGGATCGAGGTGATCCCAGGCCTGTCCCGCCACAGTCCACGACACCAGTTGCGGCTTGTAGCGGCTGGGATCGTCGAGGCTCGCCGGCGGAACGATGAACACATCGGGCATCGCGGGAAATGTCAGGTGAACGTGCGAGCCGCAGGTCGGGCAGAACGCGCGCCGCTTTACGGTGCCGCCGTCGCCTGTGGTCTGCCAATGCGACACCTCGCCGTCGACTTTCACCTCCGCCGCGACGAAGGTCAAATGCGATTGATGCCCGGTGCCGCTGTCGCGCTGACATTGCCGGCACTGGCAGTCCAGCATCACGGCCGGCTCGCCCGTGATCTCATAGCGTACCGCGCCGCAGGCGCAGCCGCCGGCATAGGACTGGGTCATACCGTTCTCCTTTGGCATCAGTGCAGCTGTTTCGACGACGCCTCTTCGCCGGCGATCCGGTCGAGATTGGCGACGACCTTCTTCCAGCCTTCGCTCATCTTGCGATAGGCGGTGTCGTTGGTTGGAATTACGAAGCCGGAATGCACCAGGCGAAGGCGCGTGCCCGTGTCCGCCTTGGAAAGACTGAAGGTGACCACCGTCTCCAGCTTCGCGCCGTAGCCGACATTGCCGGCGTGGCCGCCCTTCCACGCGTAGGACAGCCGCTCGTTCGGCACGACCTCCAGCACCTCGCAATGAATGGTGCCATCCCATTCGCCCGCCGGTGTGGTCTGAAAGGTGAAACGAGTGCCGACGACGGCCTCAAATCCCTTCGGCGCCATCAGCCAGCGACCGATCAGTTCGCCATTGGTCAAGGCTTTCCAGATGATCTCCGGCGCATGCGGAAAGATGTCCTCGACGACAATGGCCCGCGTATCCGCGTTCACGGCTTGGTTCATGGATCGATGTCCTTCAGCAGGTTTCTCAGATTGGCAAAGCGGTCGCGCCAGAACGCGCCGTAATGGCTCATCCAGTCGGCCAGCGGCTCCAGGCCGCGTGGCTCGGCGCGGTAATAGACCTTGCGGCCCTCGGGGCGCTCGCAGACCAGGCCGGCCTGTTTCAAGGATTTCAGATGCTGGGAGATCGCGCCCTGCGTGACGGTGCTGCCGCGGGTGAGTTCGACGACGGTGATCTCGTCGGCCTCGACGATGCGCTCGAACACCGCACGCCGGGTTGGGTCGGCCAAGGCGCGCATGACGGCCGTAACGGTTTCAGCTTCGGTCATGCAGAAACAATAGCAAGCACTAATTCATTAGTCAATACTAATGTTATCGGTTACGTTGATCCCGACGTAGCTGCCCGCCCCCCGCGTTCTGAACAGCGATTCCGGTCTTCAGTGCTGTCACCGAAATTGGGTTTGTGAAGTCTCAGAGGAGGCCGAAAGTGATCGCGATTAAGAAAAACACGAACAGCCCGATGCCGACCAGCTTGAAGATGTAAGCAGCCTCGACATCGCGCCCAAACCACTCGAAGTCTGTCCCCCATAGGACGGTTGCGACGAACCCCAGAACGAGGGTCGTGATCAGTAGCATCACGTAGACGGTGTCCATTGATTGATCATAAAGGCGTTTGTCATTTGAACGTAGGCATTATAGCCCGCGGTAATGCCGTGAGGCACATCTAGAGCGCCCCTCAAATCGCGAACAAAATTTTCGGCCCAGTCTTCCGCAAAGGTTCCCATCGTCAATTTCCTTTGATCGTTCTTTGACCAGCTACTACTGCCGCAGCCATTTCGTGGCCACCGCATAGGACGCAGCCGTCATTATGATCACGAACAGAAGGGCTCCGAATATAGCGAAGTAGTACATTCCGGGACGAGCCGATCGGTTAAATATAGCGCCATTCATCGACCACGTTCCGGATCGAACGGCGCTTATAATTAAGCGTCCAAAATACCAGTCCGTCCAACAAGTCATTCCGAATATGAAGATAGTCAAAGCTACATCAACCATACGCGTGCCCTTTGTTAGCTTGGCGGACCATCTGACACAAACGGATATCGATCATCCACTTTGGAACGTGCGTTTGAGAAACTGTTGCATGATCATAGCTGGTTATCGGTCCAATATCGTAATGATCGCAAGGGTTCTAGCGGATTGCAGCCTACGAAATCACCTCTCCCTCAAGCTCTCATGCCGATACCGCAACAGTGGTGACATCAGATACTCGATGATCCTTCGCGTGCCGGTCTTAATCTCTGGTTACGGTGACAGTGCACAAAACCCAGCAGGCATTGAAGCAATGTCCCCCTCCCCGCTCAATCCTCCGCTGCCGGCTTCGGCCCACGTTTGGCCGGCTTGAGCACGCGCCCGGTCATTTTCTCGATGCGGGTGAGGAAGCGGTCGCTGCCGATCGGCCGGCCGACGCTCTCGGCGGCGCGCAGACGCGCGAAGGCAACGTCCTCGTCCTCCGGCGCGCGGGTCAGGAGTCCGGCGATGTCCGGGAACATCGTCTTCACCGGCTCGCGCGCGGTCAGGCCGTCGTCGCGCCCGCGCAGATGCGCGCGCGTGCTCGACCAGACCCAGTCCTGGGCGCGAGCCACCAGCCGCGCCCGCACCGGATTGAGACTGACGTAGCGCAGCGCCGCCGCCAGATGCGCCTCGTCCATCGCCACCGCGCCGAACCGCCCCTGCCAGAAATGCCCGCTGCGCTTGCGGCGCGCCTGGATGACGCCGGCATAGATGCGATGCACCCGCGACAGCGCCCGGCGCAGACCGTCGGCATCCGACGGCACCAGGATCAGATGCACGTGGTTCGGCATCAGGCACCACGCCCACACCGCGACGTCAGCCGCCCGGCAATGGGTCGCGAGCAAATCGCGGTACAGCGCGTAGTCCTCGTCGCCGAAGAATGTTCGCGCACGACCATTGCCGCGCTGGGTGACGTGGTGCGGCAGACCAGGGACGACGACACGGGCAAGGCGAGCCATGCGCCACCTTGCGCGCTCGGACGGCGCATGTCAAATTAAGTGCACTGTCACCGTAAATCCCGAACTGCAAGCCATCCGGAGATTGGCGCCGGCACGCCGACAGCCATGGTTCTGTGAAACTCTTTTGGATGCGGGACGGCACCAACGTTCTTCTGGGGCGGCTATGCCGCCAGGGCAAGGCCTCGATTGGGCCGATGCTTGATCCTCATGGGTGTCTGGCGCGATCCGCGATGCGGGCGCAGCCATCGACCGAAGAAACGGGCGCGGTTCAAAACGACGCAGCTGGATACGACGACAAGAATGAATTGGCAGCTGGCGCTGCCAAAAAAAAGCTCTGCGGCACTTGACGAACGGCCGGCTAATGGGTGTCACCGTAAATCTGTCGGATTATGGGGGCCTGCAAAGCACCCGCGGTAGAACCAACTTCCAACTCATTTGTCAGCTGCTCCAGAACCACGGCCATTGGGAGGTCGCGCATTCGCTTTTCCCCAACGAGCATAGGCAGCCTCCCGGTCACTGAGCACCAGTTCAGGACTTCCTTTCGAATCGTGTCTCAGCTCCCCCACGACAACGCCGTGCGATCCGACGGGCAACCCGGCCATGTAACAACTGTAGAGGGGGGTCAGCAGTATCCTCAGCGGCCCTTCACCAATTTGCCCCTTGACGACTCGGTCGACCCGGCCGACGGCGATCTGATAGTAGTCCGAAGGACCCATGACATCGGCCTCTCTACCGACGATCGTCACCTCGACGATCACGGGTGCATCGAGGTTGGTCGGGACATCCTCGAACATGAATATGAAGTTACGCGGCGCGGGGCTCGGGACGGCACAGGCGAGTGCCTGGGCGCCTGCAAAACAGGCAACGGCAATCCCAAGGCACCATGCGCGCAACGTGCTCATCGCCAAGAGCAAGACTCGATGTATCCCGACGGCGTAGATATCGTTCCTCATGTTCCACCTCGTTCCAGATTTTCTAAAGCGGATACGATCAAGCGATGCGATGGAGCGGGTCTGCGCCAGTTGCTGTTCCAGCGCCAACCGCGCGGCCTCGATCTCGGCCAGGCGCCGCGTCTGAACGACGCGCTCGCTCTGCTGGTCGATCAGCCGCGACTGCGCGTCGATGAAGGCGATCTGGTTGCCGTAATGGATCTCCTTGGCGTTGCGGCGGATGTCGGCGGTCTCCTGCAGGAACGGCAAGGTGGCGTCGATCTTGGCGATCGCGGCCTCGATCGACTGCGCCTCGGCGCGCTTCTGCGCGATCTGCTGCAGGTAGGAGGCGAGCTTCGACAGCTGCTCGGCGGCCTGGGCCTGGAGCGCGGCGCGAGCGCGCGCGACGTCGGTGGGCGCGGCGCCTTGCGGCACCACCAGCGGCCGCAGCTCGGCGAGATCGGCGAAGCTGTCGCGCAGCACGCTGAGTCGGACCACATCGAGCCTCGCCTGCATCAGGCCCTGCCCGACGCGGCGGCGCTCGGCCTCGGTCACGGTGCGGTCGAGTTCGACCAGCGCTTGCCCCATCATCGCAGGCTCCTCCCAGCCTGGGAGGAAACATCCTCCGCCCGTCCGAGCAAGGCGAGATTGCCGGCAGCAAAAATCAGGTTTGCCAAATCGTTACAAGGGGATCACGGTTTCGGCCGGCGGCCTCGAAGATTTTTCTTCTGTTTTTCGGAATCATATGCTATCCTTCGCGCCGTCCCGCCTCACTTGAGGGGCGTTTCGCGATCGTCACGAGCGTTGGGTGCGGGATGCGGTGGGCGTGTCGGGTTGCAGCGTGAGCGATCATGCCGACGAACGATCCGATGCGCACGGCGAAATCGTGTGGTCCTGGCATCCCGGTGCTGATGCCAAGTTGGCGCTGCAAGTTCGACGAGCGCGCGGGCGACGGGGGCAAGAAAGCCGATCCCCGGGGAGATCACGTATAAGCCGTAACGCCATCGCGCGGGGAAGGCCGGATGATCCGGCCCGTACCTGTGGTTCCTGCCGCCTGCATTTTTTTCGCAGGCGGGCCATGGGTGCGACCGGCACCCGGCCTTTCCCGCGCCCTCATTCTCGAGAGGGTGATCAGAGGACAACACTCGGACGCAAGATGCGGGCGCGAGGATGAGAGCGCATGTTTCACGGTCTTCATGTCTCGGCGTCATTGCGAGCGAAGCGAAGCAATCCAGAGTCCCGCGCCGACTCTGGATTGCTTCGTCGCTGCGCTCCTCGCAATGACGCCTCCGTCTCCGCTGTCGTCCCGGACAAGCTGCGCCAACGCGTCAGCGTGGGCGTGGCGCCGCGCCCCGCGACTATCTGGCAGCCACGGCGGCTCGTATTGCGGATGTTTGAACCTCTCAGCTCGCAACCGGAACACACCCAGACGCCTCATTCCTGCCAAACCCCGCAGAAAAACCGACTGAATCACCCCTCCCATTCCGGTAGACTCGCCACGTGACCCACCGCCCTACGATTCTCGTCTTCGACTCAGGCCTCGGCGGCCTGTCCGTGCTGCGCGAGGTGGTGCGCGCCCGGCCGGACGCGCATTACGTCTATGTCGCCGATGACGCCTTCTTCCCCTACGGCCATCACAGCGAGCAGGCGCTGATCGCCCGCGTGGTGCCGCTGATGGGCGAGCTGATCGCCGCGCACCGGCCCGACCTGATCGTGATCGCGTGCAACACCGCCTCGGTGCAGACGCTGGCGCCGCTGCGGGCCGCCTATGCCGTGCCCTTCGTCGGCACGGTGCCGGCGATCAAGCCGGCCTGCGCGCAGTCAAAGACTAGGCGCGTCTCCGTGCTCGGCACCAAGGCGACGGTGCAGCGCGAATACACCCACGCGCTGATCCGCGATTTTGCGCAAGGCTGCAACGTCACGCTGGTCGGCTCGCCGGAGCTTGCCTCGCTGGCTGAAGCCGCGCTCAGCGGAACGCAGGTCAGCGACGCGGCCATCGCCGCGGAGATCGCGCCCTGCTTCGTTGGCGACACCGCCGATCCCGCTGATCGCACCGACACGGTCGTGCTCGCCTGCACGCATTATCCGCTGCTGCTCGAACGGCTCGAACGCCTGGCGCCCTGGCCGGTGACCTGGATCGATCCGGCACCGGCCATCGCGCGCCGCGTCGCCGACCTGCTGGGCCCCCCGGCCAGCGGCCCCGACGATGGCGGCGCCACCATGATCTTCACCTCGAACAAGCCACATCAGCTCGGCCGCGCGCTCACGCCCTATTTCGGCGGCCGCGTCCCGGCCTGACGGAGACCGCCGATGTCCGCAGCGCCCCCACCGCTCAACCGCCTCAAGCAGGCCTGGCGCGACAGGAGGCCGACGTTCGGCGCCATCGCCACCATCCCGAGCATCCAGACCGTGCGTATCATGGCGCAGTCGCTCGACTGGATCATCGTCGATCTCGAGCATGGCCCGATCGATCTCTCCACCGCGCATGCGATGATCACCGCCACGGCAGGCACGCCCTGCGTGCCGCTGGTGCGCATTGCCGCCAACGAGCCGCATCTGGCGAAAGCGCCGATGGACCTCGGCGCGCTCGGCATCAACTTCCCGATGATCTCGAGCCGCGCGGACGCCGAGAAAGCCGTGCGCAGCGTGCGCTACCCGCCCCACGGCGACCGTCTGTGGGGTCCGTTCCATGCGCCATTCCGCTGGAACGTGTCGATGGCCGAGTACATGGCGACCGCCGACGACGACATGGTCTGCATGGTGACGATCGAGCATGTCGAGGCGGTCGAGCGCATCGACGAGATCATGGCCACCCCCGGCATCGACATTGCCGTGATCGGTCCCGGCGACTTGGCGACCTCGATCAACAAGCGCGGCCAGCTCGATGACCCCGAAGTGAAATCCCTGATCGCCCGCGCCGAGGCCGGCATCCTCAGATCGGGCGTGCCGATCGGCGGCGCGGCGCGCTCGGCTGAGCAGGCCAATGCAATGATTGAGCGCGGCTACCTGGCGCTGGCGCTCGGCTTCGACTGGTCCTTGTTCCAGCGCGGCATTGCCGCGAGCTTCGAGGGGATCAAGCGCTAGAGTCGGCGGCCGGCTTGGGCCGGTCCTTCACGTTCCAAACAAAGAACAAGAGTTGGGGGGAACACCATGATGAAGAAGACGATTTTCGGCCTGTCGCCGGCCCTGCCCGGGCTCGGGGTGGTCGACAAGACCAAGCCGCTCGCCTCGCCGGCGCCCTGACGCCCAAACGAGGCGTTTGCTGCACGGCGCCCCGGTGCTAACAGAGGCCCGCCACCGGCCAGGCCGGGAGCCACCAAGCAACGGCCACGCGAGACGGCCAAGACAGAAACCAGCGGGAGCGATCGATCTCACGATGCGCGGAACAACCAAGCCGATCTCGCTGCACCGCCGTCTGATCATCGATCTGATGCATGCCTCGCGTGACGTGCCGTTCGTGTCGCTGGCGCGCACGATCCATATCGGCCCGCTGCTCGAGGCCCGCGCCGCGGCCGTCCGCCCGCCCGGTTTCGCCGCGATCTTCGTCAAGGCGTTCGCCCTGGTCGCCCGCGACGAGCCGGTGCTGCGCACGCTCTACGTCAAATGGCCCTGGCCCTGCTTCTACGAGCTGCCGCGCAGCGTCGCCACCGTCACCATCGCCCGGGTCGAGCATGGTGAGGATTGCGTGCTGCCGCAGCGCATCTCCGGGCCGGAGACCATGACCCTGGCCGAGATCGATGCCGTGATCCGGCAGGGCAAGGAGGCGCCGGTCGAGGACGTCGCCATGTTCCGCAAGATCATGCGGGCGACCCGGCTGCCGTTGCCGCTGCGCCGGTTCGCCTGGTGGGTCGGGCTCGGCTTCGGCCGGCAGCGGGCCAACTGGTTCGGCAATTTCTCCGTGACCAGCGTCGCCGCCTGCGGCGGCGGCCAGTTGCTGGCCCTGAGCCCGGGACCGTTCATCGTCAATTACGACGTCATCCAGCCCGACCATACCCTGGCCATCCTGATCCGCTGGGACCACCGGGTCACCGACGGCGCCATGATGGCCAGGACCGCAATGCGGCTCGAGCAGGTGCTGAACGGGGAGATCGCGGCCGAGCTGAAGGCCGGAACCCCGTGCGGCCGTGGGCCGGCGGAGGCCGTACCCGGATTCCCGGCTGCGCGGCAGAAAATTACCGTTGCGGGAGAGCCGCAGCGGTGATTCGCCGGCAAAAGCGCCGGTTGCGGTTTGACAAGTCGGCAGGTTCTCCCGTAGAACCCGCCTGCTCGCGGGCCGGTTTCGGCCCGCGTTGCGTTTCGCGACCCGTGGCCTTCATCCCTTCATGCTTTGGGGATGGGCCTGTCGGTGGACCGGGCTTCCGGACACACAGGAGGGCGCGTTTCCTCAAACCCTAACTTGATCGAAGAGGACGCGATGACTAAGCGCAGTGAGGCGAAGTACAAGATCGATCGCCGCATGGGCCAGAACATCTGGGGCCGCCCGAAGAGCCCCGTCAACCGCCGCGAATACGGCCCCGGCCAGCACGGCCAGCGCCGCAAGGGCAAGCTCTCGGACTTCGGCGTGCAGCTGCGCGCCAAGCAGAAGCTGAAGGGCTATTACGCCAACATCTCCGAGCGCCAGTTCCACGGCATCTATGTCGAGGCCGGCCGTCTCAAGGGTGACACCGGCGAGAACCTGATCGGCATTCTGGAGCGCCGTCTCGACACCGTCGTTTTCCGCGCCAAGTTCGTCTCGACCATGTTCGCGGCGCGCCAGTTCATCAACCACGGCCACATCAAGGTGAACGGCCGCAAGGTCAACATTGCGAGCTACCAGGTCAAGCCGGGCGACGTGATCGAGGTCAAGGAAGCCTCGAAGCAGCTCGCCGTGGTGCTGGAAGCGACCCAGCTCGCCGAGCGTGACGTGCCCGACTACATCGAGGCCGATCACTCCAAGATGACCGCGAAGTTCATCCGCATCCCCGCGCTGTCGGACGTGCCGTTCGCGGTGCAGATGGAGCCGCATCTGATCGTTGAGTTCTACTCGCGCTGATCTTGACCGGACCGCGGTCCGATCCCATCTGATAATCCGAAGGCCCTGGCACGCGCCGGGGCCTTCCTTTTTTGGGCTTCTTTTCGGATGGGACGAACCGATTCCCGAATGCCACACCTGCCACGAAATCGCCCCAACCTGGGCTGACAGCGAATCCGTCCCGTGATTCACTGTCTGCAGTTGTAAAGTAGCGGGGCGTTCGCCATGGAGTTCAACAGGCGCAATATCATCTTCGGTGCGTTGCCGACCGATGCGGTCGGTGCTCCGCCTCTGCCGCCGTTGCGGGCGCCGCCCCTCAGCGCTTCACCGTTACGCGCACGGCCCTCGGGGATCCGTTACCGATTCAATGACGGCCTCTACCCTTCGACGGTCTTCGACATTCTCGAACGCTCCTGCTGGCACGTCCAGTCTGATGCGACAGCCCATGTGATCCGCCATCTCGGCACCGGGCTCACCTTCGCCGACGCGCAGCTTCGCCACGATCCCTACGCGCTCGAGCTCCTGCACTGTTTCGACGATTCCCGCGAACTCGCCGACGAATGGCACACCATGCTGGTCGGCTGGGCCGCGGTGAACATGGGCTGGAACATCCGGCGGCAGCGGCCGGGCGCCGCGCTGCTGCTTTCACCGTCACGGCAGAGCCCGCTCGACTCCTGGGTGTTCGATTGCACCGAGGCGCCGCCGCTGGTGGCCGAGCCGATCGAGACCCGGCCGTTGCGGCGGCCGGACATCTGGCTCAACCCGCCGCGCGCGGCGTAATCGAGGAGGCGTTTTGCGGGGGCGATGCGAGTTGGGTAAGGTCGGGTCGTGATGAGCCGAACGAGGACTGCCGATGTATTACACCCCGCCCCCGCGCGATCCCAAGGCGCCGCCCGTGCGCGTCAATCTGTTGTCGGACACGCAGACCCGCCCGACAGCCGCGATGCGCGAGGCCATCGCGCGCGCCGAGGTCGGCGACGAGCAGATCGGCGACGATCCGACCGTGCATGAATTGTGCGGCCGCGTCGCCGCGCTGCTCGGCAAGGAGGCCGCGGTGCTGATGCCGTCGGGCACGATGTGCAACGTCGCGGCGACGCTGGTGCATTGCCGGCCGGGCGACGAGATCCTCGCGCATGAGACCGCGCACATCATCTCGCGCGAGGGCGGCGCCCATGCCGCGCTCGGCGGCTTTCAGGTCACGCAGTTGAAGGGGCCCGACGGCCAGTTCACGCCGGAGACATTCCGCGCCGCGCTGCATCCGCGCTCGCGCTACCAGCCGCCGCAGACCGTCGTCAGCGTCGAGCAGACCGCCAATATCGGCGGCGGCACGATCTGGAAGAAGGCTGATCTCGACGAGATCGTCGAGATCGCCAAGGCGAACGGCATGGCGACGCACATGGACGGCGCGCGGCTGCTCAACGCGACGGTTGCCACCGGCATTCCGGCCGCCGAGATGACCGCGGGCTGGGATTCGGCCTGGATCGATTTCTCCAAGGGGCTGGGCGCGCCGATCGGCGGCGTGCTCGCCGGCAGCGCCGCCTTCATCGACGAGGTGTGGCGCTGGAAGCAGCGGCTCGGCGGGTCGATGCGGCAGGCCGGAATCGTCGCGGCAGCCTGCATCTACGCGCTCGATCACCATGTCGACCGGCTCGCCGAGGACCACGCCAATGCACGGGCGCTGGCGCGCGGGCTGTCGCAGATCCAGGGCGTCGAAGTGCAGGAGCCCGAGACCAATCTCGTGTTCTTCAAGCCCGACGGCGCCGGTGTGCCCGGCGACAAGATGGTGACCGAGCTGCGCAAGCGCGGCGTGCTGCTCGCGATGATGGACGGCCGCATCCGCGCCTGCACCCATCTCGACGTGACCGCAGCCATGATCGAGGAGACCATCGGCCATGTCCGGGAGATCGTACGCGGAGCATGAGGATCATGGTGCGAGCGCCGCATAGACCAGCCGCCGCACATCGCTCGCGATGCGGCCGCGCTGCGAGGGCGCCTGCATCATGACGATGACGAACAGGTCGTCGGCGGGATCGATGAAGAAGAACGTCCCGCCGACGCCGTCCCAGCCATATTCGCCTGATGGCACCGGAGGCTTCTCCGTGATGCGCACGGAGAAACCCAAGCCGAAGCCGCTGTCGGCGCCGGGAAAATAGAGGTCGTCACGACGAATTCCCGCCCCAACGACATGATCCCGCGTCATGACCGCGACGGTCTCAGGCTTGAGATAATAGCTGCCGTCAAGCTCACCGCCGTTCAGCAGCATCTGAGCGAACCGCGCGTAGTCGGAGATGGTGCTGATCATTCCCGCCCCACCCGACTCCCAGCGTCTGGGCCGAATGGGATCGTCGATGCCGGCGATCGGATGATCGAACCAGTCGCGCGGCGACGGTTCGGCGACGCGGCTACGCTGGCTCGGGTCGGCGAGGAAGAACGCCGTCTCGCGCATGCCGAGCGGCCCGAGCAGCCGCTCCTGCTCGAACTCATAGAGCGAGCGGCCGGAGACGATTTCGATCACCCGCCCGAGCACGTCGGTCGAGTGGCCGTAGTCCCACACCGTGCCAGGCTGCTCGGCCAGCGGCAGCCTGGCGAGGCGCTCGACGAAGGTGGCGTTGTCGATGTCGCCGTCAAACAGAGGCGCCTTCGCATAGAGCCGGCGCACGGCCGTCTCGCCATAAAAGCCGTAGGTGATGCCGGAGGTATGGCGCAGCAGATCGCGGATGGTGATCGGGCGCGCCACCGGAGCAGCGCCGACCCTCACGTCAGCGAAGGCGGGAATGTAGCTCGCCAGCGCATCATCGAGCTTCAGCCTGCCGTCATCGACCAGCATCATCGCCGCCACCGACGTGACCGGTTTCGACATCGAGTAGATGCGGAAGATCGCATCCTCCGTCATCGGCGCGCGCGTCGCGGGATCGCGAACACCGAAACTCTGCAGCAGGACAGGGCTGTCGTGCTGCTGAATCAGCACGACCGCGCCCGGAATGTTGCCGGCGGAGACTTCGTCGCGGAAATAGGTCGGGACCGCCTCGAGGCGCCGCCGGTCGAGATCGCGCGGCGACTGTGCGCCTGCGCGGGCCAGGCACGGCAGCATGGGCGCCGCGAAGAGTGCGCCGAGCAACGCGCGTCGCGAGACGAGGCCGTCCATGACGCCAGCCCCGCCCGTCAGTCTTGCTCTCGACATCGCACGCTGCCGCGCCGTGCCATCAACGCGGCGCCGACAATCCCGTCAGCGCTGCGTTGGGGGATGTCCGCGGATAGCTCAGGCCGAGGCCGCCGTGCCGACCGGGATGCCCTTGTCGGTGAACAGCTGCTGCAGCTCGCCGCTCTGGAACATCTCGCGGACGATATCGCAGCCGCCGACGAACTCGCCCTTCACATAGAGCTGCGGAATCGTCGGCCAGTTCGAGAACGTCTTGATGCCGTTGCGCAGCTCGGCGGATTCGAGAACGTTGAGGCCCTTATAGCCGACGCCGACGTGGTCCAGGATCTGCACGACCTGGCCGGAAAATCCGCACTGCGGAAACTGCGGTGTCCCCTTCATGAACAGGACGACGTCGTTCGACTTCACTTCGTTGTCAATGAATTGCTCAATGCTCATCTTCGCTTCCTCTAGGGCGCCTCAAGGAACGCCTGGGGCTCGGTGCCGCGCGGGTCGCCGCCGGACGGATTTCGTCCAGAGCCGACCGTCACTGTCTTATATGTAGCGCAAACCGTTGTTCAGCCAAAGTAAAATGCCGAGGATCAGTCCGCAACACAGTCACCCGGCCGGACCATAGGCTGATGGCAGCAATATTATAGCCGCCACGAGGGTTTCATCCCGTAACCAAGCCCCTATCTAGGACGAACCGCCCAAAAGGAACTTGTTCCGTCGAACATCGTTTTCTCCCGGCAAACGGAGACCCTCGTGACCAGTTCAGCGTCCGCCACGGCCCCGCATCAGATCACCGCTGCGCAAACCCCTGGGCCGGGTCGCCTGGCCGGCAGTCTGATCGAGGCGTATCTCGCGATCCGGAACGAGACCGAAGCCCGGGCGGCCCCGCTGAGCCCGGAAGATCAGGTCATCCAGTCGATGCCGGACGCCAGTCCGGCCAAATGGCATCGCGCCCATACCACTTGGTTCTTCGAGCAATTTGTGCTCGGCGCGCACTGCCGAGGATATGCCCCTTTTCACCCCGATTATGCCTTCCTGTTCAACTCCTATTACGTCAGTGCGGGCCCGCGCCACACGCGGGGCGAGCGGGGCCTGATCACCCGCCCGGGGGTGGCCGAGATCACGGCGTACCGCCGGCATGTCGACGCGGCCATGGTCGACTTCCTGGGCCAAGCCGATGCCGCGACCTTGGCAGCCGTGGCGCCGCTCGTGGAGGTCGGCCTCAATCACGAGCAGCAGCACCAGGAGCTGATGCTGACCGACATCCTGCATGCGTTCGCGCAGAATCCGACGGCGCCGGCCTACGATCCATCGTGGACATTTCCGTCCCCAACGGACCGGGGCAAGGATTGGGTCCACCTCCCCGAAGGCATCCACACCGTCGGGCACGCCGGCGATGGTTACCATTTCGACAATGAGGGGCCGGCGCATCGGGCGCTCGTCGGGCCGGTCGGGATCGCGCGCAATCTCGTCACCAATGCCGAGTGGCTCGCCTTCATGGATGACGGCGGCTACCGGACCGCCACGCTCTGGCTCATGGACGGCTTCGCTGCCGCCAGCCGCGAGGGCTGGCAGGCTCCCGGTCATTGGTACAAGGTCGAGGGCGAGTGGCGCATCATGACGCTGGGCGGATTGACGACCGTCGATCCTGACGCAGCCGTCTGCCACGTCAGCTACTACGAGGCTGATGCGTTCGCGCGCTGGCGCGGCAAGCACCTACCGACCGAGATGGAGTGGGAGGTCGCCGCGCGCGGCAACCAGCTCAACGATGCCTTCGGCACCGTGTGGCAATGGACCCGCAGCGCCTACAGCCCCTATCCCGGCTATCGTGCCATCGAAGGCGCGCTCGGCGAGTACAACGGCAAATTCATGGTCAATCAGCTGGTGCTGCGCGGCTCATCGCTCGCGACGCCGGCAGGCCACAGCCGCGTCACCTATCGCAACTTCTTCTATCCGCATCATCGCTGGCAATTCACTGGGCTCCGGCTCGCCGACTACGCCTGATCAACCCACATTCGCTGCCCGACAGTCGCGCCCGTGCGCGTCCAGGAGAGTATCATGAACGTGCACGTCAACACGTTGTCCAACGCTCACCTTCCCGACGCCGAGACGTCGGCATTCGCGCGCGATGCGGTCGCAGGCCTCGCGCAGCAGCCCAAGCAGCTGTCGCCGAAGTATTTCTATGACGCGGCGGGATCGGATCTGTTCGAGCAGATCACGCGGCTGCCGGAGTACTATCCGACCCGCACCGAGCTCGGCATTCTCAGGGATCGCGGCGCCGAGATCGCTGCGATCATTCCCGATGAGGCGGCCTTGGTCGAGTTCGGCGCCGGCGCCACCACCAAGGTGCGGCTGCTGCTGGAAAGCTGCCGCTTCGCGGCCTATGTGCCGGTCGACATCTCCGGCGAGTTCCTGACCGCACAGGCCGACAGCCTGCGCCGCGACTTCCCGCAGCTCGCCGTGCACCCGGTCGTCGCCGACTTCACGACGGCGTTCAAACTACCCGAGGCCATCGAAGGCAAGCCGAAGGTCGGCTTCTTTCCGGGATCGACGATCGGCAATTTCGAGCCGCACGAGGCCTGCCGCTTCCTGCGCTCAGCGCGCGAGATCCTAGGGACCGGCGCGCTGATGATCGTCGGTGTCGACCTGGAGAAGGACGAGCGCGTCCTGCATGCCGCCTACAACGACGCGGCCGGCGTGACCGCGCGCTTCAATCTCAATCTGCTGTTGCGGATGAACCGGGAGCTCGGCGGCAATTTCGACCTGTCCACCTTCGTCCACCGGGCGATCTACAATCGCGAGCAGCACCGCATCGAGATGCATCTGGTGGCGCGGAAGCCGCAGACTGTACGGCTGCTCGGCACCACCCTCTCGTTCCGCGCCGGTGAGAGCATCCACACCGAGAACAGCTACAAATACAGCATCGAGCGCTTCGGCGCGCTGGCCCGTGGTTCTGGCTGGAAAGTCCGGACCGTGTGGACGGATGCCGAGAAGATGTTCTCGGTTCAGGCGCTCGTCGCCGAGGCGTGAGGCTCTGGCTTCGATCGCAGCGACAGCGTCTCCCACAAGGCGACGATCGCCAGCAACGCGCTCGTCAGGGCCGAGAGCACGAGAGGCGACAGTTCGGTCGCGAACCAGCCGAGCCCGATCAGCGCCAGCAGTCCAGCGCCGTGCGACAACTGCAGGAAACCGCGGATGTTGAACTTGAAGAGGATGGTCCCGAGCAGAAACACGAACGGACCGCCGATCGTTGTCGCCGCCGTATTCAAGTCGGCATGCCCGAGCGGGTGCTTCAGGACGATCTCGTCCGACACGGCCGACACGATGATGCCGGCGACGATCGGCATGTGCAAGTAGGTGTAAGCCGAGCGCGCCATCAGCCCGGATTGCGCCGACTGCGAAATCACCTCCGATCCCGCCTCGGCGCCGCGGTTGAAATACACCGCCCACATCGCCACCGTGCCGATGAAGGCGCTGGCGAAGGCGGCAATGTTGGCTCCGGTCCAGTCGAGCTCGGCAAAGGTCGCGCCGGTGACGACGATGGATTCGCCGAGCGCGATGATGATGAACAGCGCACAGCGCTCCGCCATGTGGCCGCCTTCGACCATCCAGTCCTCCACGGTGGATGCACCCAGCCCGGGGACCCAGAAGCGGACGGCCGGCGAAACATATTCCAGGGTGAGCGCCGCCCCCCACAGCCCCATCCGCGCCGGGCCCTCGGCAAGGCCGCCGAGCAGCCAGAGCACGGCGGAGGCACTGAGCCAGGAGAGGATGCGGGCGGCGTTGCGGCGGACGGCAGATCGCTGCGGCGGCGTCGCGGTCAACCAGAACGCGGTCCGGCCGACCTGCATGGCGGCGTAGGCCATGGCGAACCACAGGCCGCGGTCGTCGAACGCCCGCGGGATCGACATCGACAGCACGAGGCCCGCCAGCATCAGCGCGAACAAGAGACCTCGGACCAGCGCCTTCTCGGGATCGAGCCAGTTGGTGACCCAGGCGGTGTAGACCCACACCCACCAGACCGCGAGAAACAGGACGGCTGTCTGGGCGGCGCCGAGCGGCGAGAAATGGCCGATCAGATAGTGCGAGATCTGCGTCACCGCGTAGACGAAGACGAGATCGAAGAACAGCTCGACGAACGTGACCCGGCTGTGCCGGTTCGGCTCAATGACGCGAAACAGCGCACCACGCGGATCGTCCACCGCCATCTCCCCCGGATGCGTGCTGCGCGATCTGCAATGAACGGTCAGCGCTGCTCAGGCACGCCGGTCTGCAGCGCCAGAGCGTGCAGCACGTCACCCATCTGGCCGCGCAGCGATTGATAGACGAGCTGATGCTGCTGCACGCGGGATTTGCCGCGGAACGATTCCGAGATCACCGTCGCGGCGTAATGGTCGCCGTCGCCGGCGAGATCGCGAATCGTCACCTGGGCGTCAGGGATGGCAGACTTGATCATCTGCTCGATATCGTGGGCATCCATGGGCATCCCGGTGCATCTCCTTATGTCGGGCAGGCGCCGCATCCCGTGGACGATGTAGCCCGCAGGGCCCGCGGCTTGGCTGCACTCCCATCAGTGGCCCGCCGAGCACGGCGAATCAAGGCGTTCTCGCGGGACCGTGATGGTGAAATCTAGCGCGAACCGCTTTCGAGGTCACGCGCGGAACCACTATATACCGGGATCAAACGAGATACGTCGGACCGGGTGACGCACCCAAAAGGCTGAATCGTGAGGGCGACATGAAGCTTCCAGGACCGGATCACCCGATCACCATCACCCCCAATCCGAAACGTGTGCGGGTGATCGCCGACGGCGCCGTGATTGCCGACACCACCCGCGCGTTGACGCTGAAGGAAGCGAGCTACCCCGCGGTTCAATACGTGCCGCGGGCCGACGTCGACATGGCGGCCCTGCAGAAGACCGATCGTGTCACCCATTGTCCGTACAAGGGGGATGCGAGCTATTTCAGCGTCGTCGCCAACGGCAAGACATTGGACAATGCGATCTGGAGCTACGAGGCGCCCTTCCCGGCGATGACCGAGATCTCGGGCCACCTGGCGTTCTATCCGGACAAGGTGCGGATCGAGGAGATCGCAGTTGATTGAACTGCGGTGACAGCCCGCCGCGCGGCCGGCGCGAGGCCATACCGGCGCGGCGGTCGTTTCGGTCACTGACCTGATGGCGTGCTACACTCTGAAAATCGTAAGCCCCAGAATCAGGAGCACGAGGAAGATCACCAGGAAGATGTAGAACAGGATCCGCGCAATGTCGGCGGAAGCTGCCGAAATGCCGGTGAAGCCGAGAATACCGGCCACCACCGAGATCACGAAGAACAGCAACGCCCATTTGAGAAGTGTCACGGTATGGTCCTCCGGTTCTGCGCCGTGCCGGCGCGGCGCCTCACTAACGATGCCGCGGGGAACCGGTTCCTTCGGCCATCGATCCCGTCGCCGAGAAGTGCGCAACCCACGGCAGTCCCGCCCGTAACTTCGTAGGTCGTCGGTTCGTAAGGATATCGGGAGCGGAAATCGGCAGAGGGTGTGAGAAACCGGCTTGCGGACCGCGGCACTTGCTGATTTGCAGCACCAACGACAACATCTGGTGGTCCGGCGCCGTCATTCGCTCGCTTGCGGGCGTCTCCAGCGAATGACGGTGCCAGACAGTCACACGATCTCATTGAATCATTCCGGCTCGCGCTGCCTTGGACGGCGTTTGCGTGACGCCCCGCGGCGAAGGGGATGCGAACGTCACATCCGCTGCACGGGCCGGGCAGCAGCGACGCTGGGGGGCATATGGTCATATCGGTTACACAATCGGCGGCGGCCGCAAAGGTCGAGCTTCAGGCCCGCCCGCGCGCCCGGGCGCGCAACGCCGCGCTCGATCACGCCCGGACATTCCTGACGCTGGTGGTGCTGCTCCACCACGCCGTGATTCCCTATACCTATTTCGGGCACACCGATCCGACGTCCTTCCTCGGCTTCGATGCCATCGTGCTGGCCACCGACAGCTTCTTCATGGCCATGTTCTTCTTCCTGTCGGGCCTGTTCGTGTGGTCGGGCCTTGCTCACAAGTCGACGCTGCAATTCCTGCGCGACCGGCTGTTGCGTCTTGGCCTGCCCTTCGCCATCGCGGCCCTGACCGTCATTCCGTTTGCTTATTACGCGATCGAGCTGCGCGCCAATCCCGAAGCCACCTTCGCTGCCTTTTGGTGGAAGACCGTCACGGTCGGTCCATGGCCGAGCGGGCCGATCTGGTTCATCTGGGTGCTGCTGGCGTTCGACACCTCGGCGGCCCTGCTGTACCGCGTCTCGCCGCGCCTGCTGGATCCGATCAACCGGCTATCGCAGCGCGCCTTCGAGCATCCGGGCGACTTCTTCTTCGTCTTCCTGCTGATCACTGGCGTGCTCTACATCCCGTCCCGGCTCTATTTCGGCCCGACCTTCTGGTTCGAGGCCGGACCGCTCTCGGTGCAGGCCAGCCGCGTCTTGCTCTACGCCGCCTATTTCTACGTCGGGGCTGGCATCGGCTCGGCCAATTTCGAACGCGGCCTGCTGGCCGCAGAAGGGCAGATGTCGCAGCGCGGGCTCGGGGCCTGGATCGTGGTCACGCTCGTGCCCTATGCGCTGCTCTGGGTGCTGATCACGATCAAGCGCCAGGTGCTGGGCAATCCGCCCGTGTTGCCGCAGTGGTACGAGGCGGCCTACGGCTTCTTGTTCGTCATCTTCAGCGCCGCGATCCTGTTCGCGATCCTGTCCTACTTCCTCAACAACCGCCGCTCGGAATTCTCCGTGCTCGATCGCATGCAGGCCGATGCCTATGGCATGTTCCTGGTGCACTATCCGATCGTGCTGTGGATCCAGTACTGGCTGTTCGACCTCAATCTGCCGGCCATTGCCAAGGCCACGATCGCCTTCGTCGCCACCGTGCTCCTGAGCTGGGGTGCGACGTGGGTGCTGCGGCAGATTCCGGGCGCGAAGAACGTGTTGTAAGGACGATCCTGTCTCCTCCGTCATTGCGAGCAGCGAAGCGACGAAGCAATCCAGACTGCATCCGCCGATGGAATCCTGGATTGCTTCGCTTCGCTCGCAATGACGCCGGGCAAGGCTGCGGCGCTCACGGCAAACTCCCCTGTCGTCCCTGCGAAAGCAGGGACCCATAACCACAGGGCGTCGTTGTTGAAAGAGCTCAACGACCAGCGTGCGTGACAACCGCGGCCGCGGAGTCTGGGTCCCGGATCGGCGCCGCGACGGCGCCTTGCGCCGTCGTGGCTTGTCCGGGACGACAGGGGTGAGTTAGGCGGCCCCGCCCATGTAGCCGGGCAGCCAGCTCTCGAAGCGGGTCTTGAGCGCAGTGACCTCGACCGACGCCTCGCCAGCGATGGCAAGCGCTGTGCCGCCTGTCGTGCCGATGCGCGTGCACGACACGCCGGCACCGCGCATCTTGGCAAGCACGCGGCCAGCCTCGGTCTCCGGCACCGTCACGAGATAGCGCGCCTGGTCCTCGCCGAACCAATACGCATGCGGCACGATCGACGCAGGCGCGGCCAGCAGCCGCGCGCCGATCCCGGAGGCCATCGCCATCTCGGCGAGCCCCACCAGCAGGCCGCCGTCGGAGAGATCGTGTGCGGCCGTCGCCGTGCCCGCATGGATCATGCCGCGGACGACATCGCCGATGCGCTTCTCGGCGGCGAGATCGACCGGCGGCGGGGCGCCCTCCTCGCGGCCGCAGATGTCGCGCAGGTAGACCGACTGGCCGAGCCAGCCATGGGTCTCGCCGATCAACAGGATCGCCTCGCCCTCGGCCTTGAACGCGATGCTCGCCGATTTGGTGAAATCATCGAGCAGGCCGACGCCTCCGATCGACGGCGTGGGCAGGATCGCGCGGCCATTGGTCTCGTTGTAGAGCGAGACGTTTCCGGAGACGACGGGGAAGTCGAGCGCGCGGCAGGCTTCCGAAATGCCTTTCAGACAGCCGACGAACTGCCCCATGATCTCGGGCCGCTCCGGGTTGCCGAAATTGAGATTGTCGGTGATGGCGAGCGGCCGGCCGCCGACCGCGGTGATGTTGCGCCAGGCCTCCGCGACGGCCTGCTTGCCACCCTCGAACGGGTCGGCCTCGCAATAGCGCGGCGTGACGTCGACGGTGAGCGCAAGCCCCTTCGGGCCATCCTGCACGCGCACCACTGCGGCATCGCCGCCGGGGCGCTGCACGGTGTTGCCGAGGATCACATGGTCGTACTGCTCCCAGATCCAGCGCTTGGAGCACAGATCGGGCGTTGCGACGAGCTTCTCCAACGCCGGGATGATGTCCATCGGCGACTTGACCTCGCGGGCGTGGATCACCGGCAGCGCCGATGAGGCCACATGCGGACGGTCGTACAGCGGCGCCTCGTCACCGAGCTCCTTGATCGGCAGGTCGGCCATGACGTCGCCGCCATGCTTCACCACGAACCGCTTGCTCGGCGTGGTGTAGCCGACCACCGCGAAATCGAGCCCCCATTTGCGGAAGATCGCTTCCGCCTCCTTCTCCTTCTCCGGCTTCAGCACCATGAGCATGCGCTCCTGGCTTTCGGAGAGCATCATCTCGTAGGCGCTCATGCCGATCTCACGGGTCGGCACGGCATCGAGATCGAGATCGACGCCGAGGTCGCCCTTGGCGCCCATCTCGACCGCCGAGCAGGTCAGGCCGGCCGCACCCATGTCCTGGATCGCAATCACGCAGTCCGCGGCCATGATCTCTAGGCACGCCTCCAGCAGCAGCTTCTCGGCGAAGGGGTCGCCGACCTGCACCGTCGGGCGCTTCTCCTCCGAGGAATCGTCGAACTCGGCCGAGGCCATCGAGGCGCCATGAATGCCGTCGCGGCCGGTCTTGGAGCCGAGATAGACGATCGGCATGTTCACGCCGGAGGCCGCCGCATAGAAGATCTTGTCGGCGTCGGCGAGGCCGACCGCCATGGCGTTGACCAGGATGTTGCCGTCATAGCGGGTGTGGAAGCGGGTCTGGCCGCCGACCGTCGGAACGCCAAACGAGTTGCCATAGCCGCCGATACCGGCCACCACCCCGGACACCAGATGCCGGGTCTTGGGATGCTCCGGCGCGCCGAACGACAGCGCGTTCAGGCAGGCGATCGGGCGCGCGCCCATCGTGAACACGTCGCGCAGGATGCCGCCGACGCCGGTGGTCGCACCCTGGTACGGCTCGATGTAGCTCGGGTGGTTGTGGCTCTCCATCTTGAACACGACCGCCTGGCCGTCGCCGATGTCGATCACGCCGGCATTCTCGCCGGGGCCTTGGATCACCCAGGGCGCCTTGGTCGGCAGTCCCCGCAGATGGATGCGCGACGACTTGTACGAGCAGTGCTCGTTCCACATCGCCGAGAAGATGCCGAGCTCGGTGAAGGTCGGCACCCGCCCGATCAGCTTCAGGATGCGCTCATATTCATCGGGCTTCAGCCCGTGGGCGGCGACGAGCTCGGGGGTGATCTGCGGTTCATTGCGCATGGAGAAATGCCTTTGCCCGTGGGCCGCTGGTCCCTTGAAGCCTGCTTCATAGAAAGATCGCCAGGGCGGGAAAAGGCCTTTTACGGCCCTATTCCGCCCTGTCCAGAGCTTTGGCCCGGACCGCCAGAAGGGATATTTGCAGATTGGCGACCAATCGGATTTAAGACGGTAAATCAACAGTTAAAGGCCCTGACACGTGCACGACCTGTCCCGTTCCGCCTTCGAGAACCGTCCTGGCATCCACATCGCGACCGACGGCGAGTTCGCCGGCTGGCGGACCTGGATGCGCGACAGCTACGAATCCCACACCGGGCCATTCTGGCACCGGATGGAGGACGATGGCTCGATCCGCTGCGCCTTCCGGGTCGAGAAGAAGCACCTCAACGGCGGCGGCAACGTCCATGGCGGCTGCCTGATGACCTTCGCCGACTACTGCCTGTTCGCCTTCGCCGCGCCGATCATGCAGGGCCCGGGTGTCACGGTCTCGTTCTCGAGCGAATTCCTCGACGCGGCGCGCGAGGGTGAGTTGATCGAGGCCACCGGCGAGGTCACCCGCGCCGGCGCCTCGCTGATCTTCCTGCGCGGCATGCTGCATTCCGGCCCGAGGCCGCTGTTCTCGTTCTCTGGGACCATCAAGCGGGTCAAGCGGCGGACGCCGGAGGCGGCGAACTCGCCGTAGCGGATGATGTCGTAGCCCGGATGAGCGCAGCGATATCCGGGGTCTCACGCGCGCTGTCCGTGAACCCGGATATCGCTTCGCTCACCCGGGCTTCCGGCGTCACCCCGCGAGCTGCTTCTCGGCGAGGGCGATCCACTCGGCCTGCGCCTTGCGCACATGTCGTGGCGCGCGCTTCATCTGGATCAGCAGCTCGGTGAACACGACCTTGGCCTCATCGATCCGGCCGACCAGCTTGAGCAGCGTGCCGTAGCGGACCTTCGCCTCGCTGCCCGGTGCATAGTCCAGCAGCGCCTGGTACTCCTCGATTGCCTCGTCGGTGCGGCCGGCTTCCTGCAAAGCCCGCGCATAGAGCAGATGCGCCTCGGCCGAATTGTAGTCCGGCCAGGCCTTCTGCAGCTCGTCGAGCGTCGCCAGCGCATCCGCGGGGCGGCGGCGCGCGAACTGCGCCTTGGCCTTGCCGAGCGCGAACAGCGGCTCGTGGCCCATCGGCAGGCTCAGGATGTGATCGTAATGCTGCTCCGCCTCGTCATAGCGTCCGACGGCGACGCATTCCTCGGCCAGCGCCGCGCGGTTGGCGATCGTGTCCGTGATCGCGACACGATCGGACAACTCGCGGTAGTACTTCTCCGGGTCGAGCTTGTTGGCGACGCGCTTGCGCGCCTTCTGGACGTCGTGGCTGCCCAGCCATTCCGGCACCAGCTCGACCACGATGTAGGCGAGCGCGCCGATCAAGGGGACCAGCAAAATGATGAACGCCCAGGGCTGCATCCGCCCGGTACGCGAGGCGTGGTAGATCAGCGAGATCTGAAGAAGTATAATGACGAGTGCAACCGGCACGACGGTCCCCACGGCCAATCCCTACACGCCGACGTTGATAGCGTGGCCGAGCGCGGCCGACAATCCCGCATCCGCCGGCTCAATTGACGATGCCGGTTGGACGCATCGGGACAACGGCCGGTTCAAACAGCAGAGCAAGGCTTGTTCAATCGCCGTACGGAAGGCGATCCTGTCGCGCAAAAAGGGCGGAAGCGCGTCGCGCTCCCGCCCTCGAGCCGCCGTCGTATCGCCGCGCCGTTATTGCTGCTGGTCGATGACCTGCACCACCTTCTGATCGCGGGGGTCAACCAGCACGACCTGCTCGCCGATCGCCAGATACTGGTAGTTGGCGAGTTCCGGATTGCTGCGCGCGAGCTCATCGGGCACGCGGCGCAGGCTCAGGCAGCTCGGTCCGGACGAGGTCGATGGCGATGTCGTCGAGCCCACCGTGCCCGTCTCGGTGGCGGCGCGGCGCAGGATCTGGCGCTGATCGTCCGACAGCACGATGCGGGTCGAGCTTACGCCGTAGCCACCGCGGTCATAGCCGAGATCGGCGCGCATGCCGTTTTGCGGGATCACGTCGACGATCTCGCGGCTGCGCGGATCGATGATGGCGATCTCGTCATGCACAACCGTATACTCGTAGCCGCGATATTGCGGAACGATGGTGACGATGTCCGACGGCAGCGGACGCGGCCGCACGCGCTCCGGCAGGCGCTCGCCGACATTGATGCGGATGTCGATATCGGTGCGGGCACGGTCGAAGTCGTGATCACGCTTGAGCTGGTCGACCACGCGGGTCTTCTGCTGCTCGTTGACCGAAACCTGCGTGCTCGAGCGGGTGCTGTTGGTCTGGGTCTGGTTGCTGGCCTGCCCGGTCGCATCCGGCTTGCCCGCGGTGGCGCCGGCCGGACCGGTCTGCTGGTTCTGCTGCGCGGTCGTGCTCTTGCTGTCCGTTGCGCCCGGCTGATTGGGCTGCCTGCTGCGGTCGGTCTGCTTGTCGGCCGCCTGGTCCGACGTGCCGGCCTTGCGCTCGTCCTGGCTCTGCCGGCTCTTGTCGATGCCGCTGCGATCGGCCTCGCGGTCGGACTTGCGGTCGGTTGCACCCGACTTGCTCTCGGCCGCGCGATCCTCGCCCTTGCGCGGTTCGTCGGCGCGTCCCTGCTGTTGCTTCGACTCGGCCTTGCCCTTGCTGTCAGACTGCTTGCTGTCAGCCTGGGACCTGGTCTCGGCGCTGTCCTTGGCATCGTGGTCGCGCTGCGCCGAGGCCGGCCCGCGCTCAGCCTTGCTGTCAGCGCCCTGCTTGGTCTCATGCGCCGAGCGCTCCGAGGCTCGCTCCTGCGCCTGCTCGCGCCCGGTCGAGGACGAAGGTTCGCTGCGGCGCAGATCCTGCGCGCTCTGCTTCGCATCGGACCCGGCGCGTTCCGCCGCGGCAGCGCCGCCGCCCTTCGACTCCGCGCCCGGACGGGCCGCCTCGCGCGGCGAGGCCGCCGCCGGGCCACCCTCGTGCTTCATTTCCGATTGCGCTGACGCGGCATTCGCACCCGCGCCGATCGCGAGAATGATGGCGGCAGTTCCCAGCCAATGTTTCGTCGTCATATAAGAACCTCCTTGGTTCATGCCCCATGGAATCGGGCGGACAACGCAAACAGCCGCCCGGTGTTGCCGGGCGGCGCGAGAAAAAAGCTACGGAACGATTTCGATGAACGGCCTTCAGGCCGCGCGATCGAGATGGGCGACGAGACCGGCAAACAGGCCACGACCGTCGGTGCAGCCCATGATGTCCTCGACGTGATTCTCGGGATGCGGCATCATGCCGAGCACATTCCCGTTCTCGTTGACGATGCCGGCGATGGAATGCGCAGCACCGTTGATGTTGCTGATGTCGCCGACCTCGCCATCGGCCGAGCAGTAGCGATAGAGCACGCGGCCATCGCCATTGAGGCGCTTCAGGGTCTCCTCGTCGGCTGCATAGTTGCCCTCGCCATGGGCGACCGGCACGCGGATCACCTGGCCGGCATTGTAGCCGCGCGTGAACGGCGAGTCGGAGCGCTCGACCCGCAGATGCACGTCCTTGCAGATGAACTTCAGCTTGTCGTTGCGCATCAGCACGCCCGGCAGCAGGCCGGATTCGCACAGGATCTGGAAGCCGTTGCAGACGCCGAGCACAAGACCGCCTTTGGCGGCGTGGTCGCGCACCGCGTCCATGACAGGTGCCCTGGCCGCGATCGCGCCACAGCGCAGATAGTCGCCATAGGAGAAGCCGCCGGGAACGACGACGAGATCGGTGCCCTTCGGCAGCGCCGTCTCGGCGTGCCATACCATCGCCGGCTCATGGCCGGAGATCATGCGCAGCGCGCGCGCCATGTCGCGCTCGCGATTGATGCCGGGGAAGACGAGAACGGCGGATTTCATGATCTTACGTGCTTGCTCGAGGATCGCTCCCTCGCGGCCACGCGAGAGTGTTTGAGTCTGACGAGAACTCCAAATTCAACGCTCGCACGCCGGCAAGGAGCTCATCGACCGAATGTTCGACAAGGACCAGATCACGCGAGATCTCCAGCAGTCGCTCGTAGATCTCGCGCTCGGTCACGGCCATTGCCCTATCCCAGCAGCTCCACCCGGTAATTCTCGATCACCGTGTTGGCGAGCAGCTTGTCGGCGGCCGCCTTCAGGGCGGCCTCCGCCTTGGCCTTGTCGGCGCCTTCGAGCTCGATGTCGAACACCTTGCCCTGGCGCACGCTCGCGACGCCGTCGACGCCGAGCGATTTGAGGGCGCCCTCGATCGCCTTGCCCTGCGGATCGAGGATGCCGGATTTCAGCGTCACCGTGACACGCGCTTTCACGTCTTGTTCCCTTTTAGCTCTTGACGAGAACCGGACCGGAGCCCACCGGACGCTCGTTCTCCATCAGGATGCCGAGCCGCTTGGCGACCTCGGTATAGGCCTCCAGAAGGCCGCCAAGATCGCGGCGGAAGCGGTCCTTGTCGAGCTTCTCGTTCGACTTGATGTCCCACAGCCGGCAGGAATCGGGGGAAATCTCGTCGGCGACGATGATCCGCATCATCTCGTTCTCGAACAGCCGGCCGCACTCCATCTTGAAGTCGACGAGGCGGATGCCGATGCCGAGGAAGAGCCCGGTCAGGAAGTCGTTGACGCGGATGGCGAGCGCCATGATGTCGTCGATCTCCTGGGGGGTCGCCCAGCCGAACGCGGTGATGTGCTCCTCCGACACCATGGGGTCGTTGAGCTGGTCGTTCTTGTAATAGAATTCGATGATCGAACGCGGCAGCTGGGTGCCTTCCTCGATGCCGAGGCGCTGCGACAGCGAGCCCGCCGCCACATTTCGAACGACGACCTCGAGCGGCACGATCTCGACCTCGCGAATCAACTGTTCGCGCATGTTGAGCCGGCGGATGAAGTGAGTCGGTACCCCGATGTCGTTGAGGTGCTGAAACAGGTACTCCGAGATGCGGTTGTTGAGGACGCCCTTGCCTTCGATCACCTGGTGCTTCTTGGCATTGAAGGCGGTGGCGTCGTCCTTGAAGTGCTGGATCAGGGTGCCCGGCTCGGGGCCTTCGTACAGGACCTTGGCCTTGCCTTCATAAATGCGACGCCGACGGCTCATTGGGATGTACCGTGTTTTGTTGAAATCCATGAAATGGTGGGCTCCGGATGACTTTGGACAGGACCACGACGGAGCTGCCGCGAGGGCCCGGATGTTAAGGAAACAGAACGAGAACCGGGCCTGTGGGAAACCTATCTCATTGGTGTCCCGAGCACAATCGATCCGGGCCTCGGGAGCGGAGTTTTACCGCCCTTCCCTGCGGCCTCGTACCCGTTGTATTGGCAAGATGTTCCAATTATTTAGGCGTGCGGCCACCGCCCCGCAACCGCCTGCGCGGTTAACCCTCTTCGGCAACACTGGAAGTTCCGACCATGACCACGTTCGACAAGCGCGAGGACGCCTTCGAGAAGCAATTCGCCCATGACGAGGAATTGAAGTTCAAGGCAGAAGCCCGCCGCAACAAGCTGCTCGGCCTGTGGGCAGCCGAAAAGCTCGGCAAGTCCGGCGCTGACGCCGACGCCTACGCAAAGGAGGTCGTCGCGGCCGATTTCGAGGAAGCGGGCGATGCCGACGTGCTGCGCAAGGTGCTGGGCGACCTCACCGCCAAGGGCGCTTCCGTTACCGAGGCCGAGGTCCGCGCCAAGATGAGCGAGCTGCTGGCGACCGCGGTCGCCCAGATCAAGGCGGGATAGTGCGAGGCCAATAGCGGCTTGGGAGTAGCGAATGGGGATGTCCGTCCCCTCTTCGCTACTCGCCTGCTTTGACGTACACCCACGCGCGAGTGCCGGAGCGCAGCACCACATCTACCCGCTTGTAATCGGCCACCTCGTACTGGTCGGCTGCGTGCAGTTCGGCTGCCGTGATTTCAAACACCGTTCCGTCGACGGCATCGTCAGGATCGTCGCTCGGCACGACGATAGGGTGAAACTGCTCTCCACTGCTGGCGAGCACATCCGGGTCCGTGATCTCAATGAAGCTCTTTCTGAAGCCCGGCATCGAATCGGCACGCCCGACGAGACGTCGGCCGAAAGACTTCAATTGAACGCTTTCGAGCTGAAGCGTGCCATAGGAGAACAGGAACGTGGTCTGGATGACGCTCAAGCGCAGTCTCCGCGCGATCTGGCCAATCGCGGATAGACATATCTGACACCAGAGTGAATGGCGAGCAGCAAATAGGATGTCGTTCTATTCGCTACTCGCTATTCCCTGCTCGCTATTCCTCTTTAAATCCATATTCCGGCACGTTGCCGCTGGCGCCGTAATATTTGTACGGCAGGAACTTGCCCGACATCGTGATCTTGACGCGGTCGCCCTTGGCATTGGGCAGGCGCTCCATCACCATGTCGAAATCGATCGCCGACATGATGCCGTCGCCGAATTCCTCCTGGATCAGCTCCTTCCAGGCCGGGCCGTTGATCATCACGAGCTCGTAGAAGCGGTAGATCAGCGGATCGGTCGGCGGCATCTGCACGCCCTCGCCGCGCATCGGCGTCTCGTTCAGCATCGCGATCTCGGACTTCGACAGGCCGAACAGCTCGCCCGCATTGGCGGCCTGCGGCTTGGTCAGCTTCATCTGGCCGAGGATGGCGCCGACGATCAGCACCTCGGAATAGCCGCCGATCGTCTCGCAGATGTACTTCCAGCTCCAGCCCTTCTCGCGCTTGATATCGAGCAGCTTCTCGGTGAGGTCGGATCGCTTCATGCTTGGTCTCCCTTGAGAGTCTTCGTTGATGGGTTTCTTCCGGCGGGGCGTCAGCGGGCGATCGCCTGCGGCGCGTCGTTCTCGACCGGGTTGGACGCGACGATCGTCGGCTCGCTGCGCCCGATCTTCACCACCGGCACCTTGCGCGGGTCGTAATCGGGCGTCTCGGCGGTGAAGGTCTTGCTGCGGCTGACTAGGAAGTCGATGATGTGGTTGCGCAGCGCGTAGTACAGCGGATGGCGGTGCAGGTCGCCGCGCAGCCGGTCCTTCGGCAGCGGGTTCTCGACGATCTCCGCCAGCACCGCGCCCGGCCCGTTGGTCATCAGCACGATCTTGTCGGCGAGATAGATCGCCTCATCGACATCGTGGGTGATCATGAACACGGTCTGGCCGGTCTCGACGCAGATGCGCCGCACCTCGTCCTGCAGCGTGCCGCGCGTCAGCGCATCGAGCGCTGAGAACGGCTCGTCCATCAGCATGATCTTCGGCGTGATCGACAGCGCGCGGGCAATGCCGACGCGCTGCTTCATGCCGCCGGACAGCTCCGACGGCCGCTTGTGCTCCGAGCCGGCGAGGCCGACGAGCTCGATATATTTCAGCGCATGCGCCTTGACCTTGGCACGGTCCCATTTGCGCCACTTCGACGAGACCGCATAGGCGACATTGCCGAGCACCGTCCGCCATGGCAGCAGCGCGTGGCTCTGGAAGATGACGGCGCGGTCGAGGCTCGGCCCCTCGATCGCCTGGCCGTCGACGATGACGGCGCCCTCGCTCGGCACGTCGAGGCCGGCAAGAACATTCAGCACCGTGGTCTTGCCGCAGCCGGAATGGCCGATCACGCAGACGAACTCGCCGCGCGCCATCGCCAGCCACAGGTTCTCGAAGATCGTCGTGCTGCGCGCCCCATCATAGCGCTTGGCGATCCCTTCGATGGAGATGAACTTGTCGGTCATAGGAAGGTCTTTCCGTTCCCTCCCCCCTTGTGGGGGAGGGTCAGGGAGGGGGGTCCCCCACGAAGACTCGCGCGTGAGGCACCCCCACCCCTAACCCCTCCCCGCAAGGGGGAGGGGAACGGAGTTGCGCACCTTGCAGCAGTTCGCCTGATCATGCCCTACTCCGGAAACGTCACGAGCCGCGACACGCGGGCCAGGATCTGATCCAGCACCATGCCGACGAGACCGATCAGCAGGATCGCGATGATCACGTTCGTGATCGACAGATTGTTCCACTCGTTCCAGACGAAGTAGCCGATGCCGGTGCCGCCGACGAGCATCTCGGCGGCGACGATCACGAGCCAGGCGATGCCGATCGAGATCCGCATGCCCGTCAGGATGGTCGGCGCCGCCGCTGGCAGGATGACGGTGAAGGCGCGGCGGAAATTCCCGACCTCGAGGGTACGGGCGACGTTGATCCACTCCTTGCGGACGCTGGCGACGCCGAAGGCGGTGTTGATCAGCATCGGCCACACCGAGCAGATGAAGATCACGAAGATCGCCGACAGGCTGGAATCCTTGATGGTGTAGAGCGCCAGCGGCATCCAGGCGAGCGGCGAGATCGGCTTGAGGATCTGGATGAACGGATCGAGCGCCTTGCTCATCAAGGGCGACATGCCGATCAGGAAGCCGAGCGGGATCGCGACCGCGACCGCGATCAGGTAGCCGAGCATGACCCGCCCGAGCGAGAAGGCGAGCTGGATGCCGAGCCCCTTGTCGTTCGGACCGTTGTCGTAGAACGGCCGCCGCAGATGCTCCCACAGCTTGGCGCCGACATCGAGCGGCCCGGGCATCGCCGACTTGCCTTGCGTCGCTGTCATGCCCATCAGCTTGGCGTATTCGGGGCTCATGTTGGCAGCCGTGCCCGTGCTGCGGGTGGCGATATGCCAGGCGCCGAGGAAGACGGCGAGCAGAAAGATCGAGACGACGGCGGCGCGCAGGCGGAGTGAGGCGGTCATGACGTCGCTCCACCCACGCTGTCGTCCCTGCGAACGCAGGGACCCATAACCACCGTCGGCAGTTGGTGGAAACGATTGTCGCTACCGCCCCTGCCCCAAGACAGGTCACGGCGTATGGGTCCCCGCGTTCGCGGGGACGACACCGGTAGTGTGGTTGGCGGCGTGTTCATCACCATGGGTGGGGTCGGCAGCGTCGCCCTCGTCGCCCCCATCACGACGCCTTCTTGATCTTGAAGCTGGCGACGTAGTCGTTCGGCTTGGTCGGGTCGAACGGCTTGCCCATCACCGAGAACGATTTGTAGGAGTCCTTTGGCGGCGAGAGCCCCATGTCGGTCATGACCTTACGGGTGTCGGTGGCAAGATAGATCTGCTCGGCGACCGCCTTGTAGTCGACATCGCCCTTGATCTGGCCCCAGCGCTTCATCTGGGTCAGCATCCACACCGCAAAGGACTGCCACGGGAACGGATCGAAATCGACGCGCTTCGGATCGGTCTTCACCCCGCCGAGGCCGTCGGCATAGGTGCCGGTCAGCACCTGCTCCAGCACCGTCACCGGCGCATTGATGTAATTGGCCGGCGCGATCGCCTCGGCGATCTGCTTCCGGTTCTCGGCCTTCGACGCATAGGCGGTGGCATCGACGATGGCGCGGGTCAGCGCGGCGAAGCTGTTCGGCGCGGCCGTGATGAACTCGCGGCTCGCCGCGAAGCTGCAGCAGGGGTGACCGTCCCAGATCTCCTTCGAGAGAATATGCAGGAAGCCGACGCCGTCAAAGATCGCACGCTGGCAGATGTTGTCCGGCGCGAGGAAGCCGTCGATGTTGTCGGCGCGCAGGTTCGCGACCATCTCCGGCGGCGGCACCGAGCGCAGTTGCACGTCGGTGTCGGGATCGAGGCCGTGCTCGGCGAGATAATAGCGCAAGAGATAATTGTGCATCGAATAGTCGAACGGAATGGCGAACTTCATGCCCTTCCAGTCCTTCGGGTCGCGCTTGTCCTTGTGCTTCATCGCAAGCACGATGCCCTGCCCGTTGATGTTCTCGATCGCGGGCACGGTAAACGGGATCGGCTGCGCGCCGAGTCCGAGCGAGATCGCGATCGGCATCGGTGCCAGCATGTGCGAGGCGTCGTATTCCTTGTTGATGGTCTTGTCACGGATGACGGCCCAGCCCGCCGTCTTCACGACCTCGACGTTCAGGCCGGCCTTGGAATAAAAGCCGAGCGGCGCGGCCATGATGATCGGCGTCGCGCAGGTGATCGGGATGAAGCCGACCTTGAGATCCTTCTTCTCGGGCGCGCCCGCTTCGGCAAAGGCTTCGGTCGCCGTCTTCAGCGGAAAGAATTGTGAGACCGCGGCGAGCGCGGTGGCCGCGCCCACCGACTTCAGGAACGCGCGACGGGTGGCTGCTTCCGGAAACACCGCGCGCAGCACGGCTGACGCGACCACGTTCTCGTAACGCTTCTCGGTGGAGTCCGTCACGGGCTCGCAGCGCAGCGCCCGCACGGCGTGCTCGTGTTCGGCCGGACTGCGATGCTGGCCGCAGATACAACCGGCATTCACGCTGGCCTCGGCATCGAACGGATCATCGAAAATCGACATGTGCTGCGCCCCTTTGTCACACCTGCGCTGACTGCGCCTTCGAACTGCTCATCCGGCCGCATTTTTCAGCGGCCGGACGTGCATAACATGCAGCTTCTATGCCGCCTTGCTGGTCATCGCCGGCATCGGCAGACCTTCCTCGATCGGCAGCGACGGGTCGCGCGACCACTCGTTCCACGAGCCGAAGTACATCCGCACATCCTTCACCCCCGCGTTCTTCAGCGCCAGAAAGGTGTTCGACGCACGCGCGCCCTTGAAGCAGTAGAGATAGACCGGCGTGTCCTGGGTGATGCCGACGGTGGCGCATTCGGCGAGGATCTCGTCCTTCGACTTGAAGCGCGGACCTTCGGCGGTCGGCTTCATCATGCGGTACCATTCGAGCCAGACGGCGCCGGGGATGCGCCCCTTGCGCGGGCAGAAATCCTTGCCGTAGGGCGAGGACGAGTCGCCGATCCACTCGTCGACGTCGCGGACGTCGAGGATCGCGATTCCCGGATTGCCGACGGCCGCGAGCATGGCCTTGGCATCGATCAGGATGCTGCCCGCCTCCGGCACGATGGAGAACGAGGCCTTGGTCGGCGACGGCGCATCGGTGGTCACGGCCATGCCTGCGGCAACCCAGGCATCGTAGCCGCCATGCAACACCTTGATCTTGGGATAGCCCAGCATCGTCAGCAGGAAGTAGCCGCGGCACGACTGGCCGAAGCCGGAGTTCATCGACTGCTCGTAGACGACGGCGGTCTCGGCTCCCGACAGGCCGGCGGCGCCGAACGCGTCGGCGAACTTCGCCTTCAGCTCCTCGATGCCTTCCGGCGTCGACGTCGCGAGATAGGTGAAGATCTCATGCACGTTGACCGCGCCGGGAAGATGTCCCGCGCCATAGGCATCCGGATTGCGGGTGTCGATGACGACACACGGTTCTTTCTTGATGAAGTCAGCGAGTTCGCCGGCAGTAATCAGAACGTCCGTCATGGCAGGCCTCTCCTGGTCTAAACTTTGTTGGTTTGCCGTTCTCGCCGGCGTCAGCCGTCGGCGAGCATCTTGCGGAGCTGCTTGGTCGCGGGGGTGACGATCGCGACGAAATAGGCCTCGCGCAGGCGACGTTCGGCGCGATTGCCCTTGATGTAGCCGCGCGCTCCGCAATGGAGCATCGCGGCGTGAGCCGCAGCCACGCTGGCCTCCCCGGCCCGGAGGCGCAGCGCGACGACCTTGCGCCAGGTGGTCTCGTCCGTGTTGAACGGATCGCCGGCGAGGATCATGGTCTCCCGTGCGAGCTCATCGGCGAGCGCGCTGAAGTCGACCGGCTGCTGCGGCAGATAGCGGTTGACGTGGCCGAGCGGCGCCTCGACCTCCTGCATGATCTTGATGCAGTCCCTGATCAGGCCGAGCGCCATGCCGGCCTGCAGAAGAATGAAGCCGGCACGGATCTTCTTCACGAAGGGGCCAGCGGGATCTGCCAGAATCAGTTCGTCCGGCACGAACAGGTCGCGGAGCTGGATGCCGTAGGTGCCGGTGCCGTCCATTGCGAGGAACTGCTGGCACGGCTGCAGCGTCACCGCCGGGTCCGAACAGTCGACGATGAACATCACGATCTCGCCGGGCGCATCCTCGCGCTCGAAGATCGTGCCGAACATGTGGTCCGGCCCGAGGTTCGAGACCCAGGGCAGCACGCCGCGCACGACGTAGCCGCCCTCCACCTTCCGGCCCTTCAGCTTGAGCTTCTCGATGCCGAAGAAGCTCTTCATCGGATTGGAAAGGCCGGTGCCGCCGAGCAGCCTGCCGCTCGCGGCATCGTCGAGCAGACGCTTCTTGAGCGCCCTGTTGTCCGAATTGGCGATGTACCAGACCAGCGTGTTCTGGCACCACGCCATGAAGGCGGAAGCGCCGCAGACCTCGCCGATCGCCGAGATCGAATCGATGGCGCAGTTGAGATCGGCCTTGCCGCTCTCAGGCACGTGGCTGCTCCACGCACCGACCTCGCCGAAGCGGCGGAGAACGTCAGCCGGATACACCGTTCCGGCGTCGATTCCGCTGGCCAGCGGCGCAAGCTCGTTGCGCGCGATCGCCGCGACCTGCTCCACGGTCGACGGCACGGGCATCACGCCCGCACTGTCGATCGCCAGATGCTGTCCAAGTGAACCCATGACGTCCTCCGCTCCACGTGGTCTCGAGCCAGGCTCAGACGCCGACCTCGAGATTGACGGGCCGCGTGAAGGTGTTGGCGACGGGCGACCACTTCTTCACGTGGTCGACCAGGGCCTGGACCTCCTCCTTGGAAATGCCTTCGCACTCCATGTCGACCTTGACGCGCACGTCGGTGAAGCCGACCGGCTTCTCGCTGACGTCGCCGGTGCCCCAGACGGCGGTGATGTTGAGGTCGCCCTCGAGCTCCAGCTCGAGCTTGTTGACGGTCCAGCCGCGATGCACGGCATTGGCGTGCAGGCCCACTGCAAGGCAGGAGCCGAGCGCGGCCAGCGAGGCCTCCGACGGATTGGGCGCGGTGTCGTCACCGAGCAGGCCCGGCGGCTCGTCGACGATGTAGGGCGCGAGGTTGCGGATGTAGTTGGCGTGGCGGAACTTTCCTTCCGCCACGGTCTTGCACTTCAGGGTCTTGATGACCTTGGGGTTGGCCTTGCCGTTGACGATGAGCTGTTCGAGCCCGTTCTTGTCGATGGGTGCGAGGCAGCCCGTCAGCGCCGTCTTCTGAACCACAGCGGTCATCTCATTTCTCTCCCTGGGATGAGGATACCGAACGGTCTGTATCCTGCACGAAGCGTGCCAGAGAGGCCGAAAATCAAAAGCCGGAATGATCCTCGCGGCTTACGCGATCAGGGTGGCGAGCAGCGCCCCGCCACGACCCAGCCGCTGCCCAAGCGCGATGCAGAATGCCGCCTCCAGCGATCAAATTGAGCGCAACGCTGCCTCGACCGCATCAGCAGCCTTGCTGACTCACGCGCACAGCGATTAAGCTCGTACACATGGGCAAGTCAGCTGCGGGCAAACAAACCGGCAAGAAGCAGGCGATCGCAAGGACGATCGCGGCCAGCGATGACGAATCCGCGCGCGGCCGTCTGCTCGGCGCCGCCACGCGGCTGTTCTGCAAGAACGGCATCAATGCCACCGGCATCGATGCGATCATCAGTGAGGCGGGCACCGCGAAGACCACGCTCTACAAGCTGTTCGGATCGAAGACCGCGCTCGTCACAGCCGTGCTCGAAAGCGAAGGCAAGCAGTGGCGTGAATGGTTCATCGCGGAAATGGAGAGCGGCGGCGGTGACGCCGAGACCAAGCTGGCACGCATCTTTCCGGCGCTGAAGAGCTGGTTCGGCGAGGAGCGCTTCTACGGCTGTCCCTTCATCAATGCAGTCGGCGAGCACGACAAGGACCAGAAGCAGTTTCGCACCATTGCAATGCGCCACAAGAAAGTGGTGCTGGCGCATATCGAGAAGCTCGCCCGTGAGATGGGCGCTGCCGAGCCGGAGAGCTTCTCGCATCAGCTCGCACTGCTGATCGACGGCGCGATCGTGGCGGCGATGGTGTCACGCAATCCCGAGGTCGCGGACACGGCCGGGCTGGCCGCGAAGGCGCTGATCGAGCCGGCGAAGCACAAGACGGGAAAGCGCCTCGGCAAGCCGGACACGCAGCTCGCCGCTGTGTGAAGCGGCCTGCTCGCCCTGAGTCCCACCCACCGTCATTCCGGGGCAAGGCCGCAGGCCTTGAACCTGGAAGCTCTATCTTGTCTTGCGTCCATTCCTCACAATCTCGAGATTCCGGATTCAATCGCCAACGCGCAAGCGCGTTGGCGATTGCCCCGGAATGACGGCGGAATGGACGGGGAGGACGGAGCTGTCAACTCGTGACGCCGCGGAGCGCCCGTGCAAAGCCATCAATCGAACTAACGGAAGTAGTCTGTCACAAGCTTCACGTCGGCCTGATCCGCGACTGCGCCGTTCAGGCTCGAATCGATCACGCGGCGGCAGGCGGCGACCGCAGCCTCGTCGCCGAGCTCGTTGGCCGCTTCGAGCACATGCCAGGCCGCATCGACTGCCGCGCCGTCCGCAGGCGCCTCGCGATGGCCGAGCCGTTGCTCTCCGCGAAGAGGAAATCCCATGCCGCTCATCCGCGATCACCTCCGTCCGTCGCTGCAGGTTCAATACGCCGCGGCGCGCGGCGCGGACGCCTTGCCGCCTTTGCCTGGATTCTTGCGGGACTGATAGAATTCGAGCACGCTGCGCGACGTCTGCGACTGGAGCTTGGCATAGTCGCGCTCCAGCTCCTGCAGCTCGCCGGCCGTGATGCGATGTTCGCGGGCGCCGAGGAAGGCGAGCGCCATCATCGTATCCCAGGTAAAGCCAAGCGCCTTGGCGAGCATCAGCAGCATCTCACGGTTACGGTCGAACAAGGCGCGCTCGACGACGTCGACCGGCAGTCCCGACAGCAGCGCGAGGCCGATCGTCACCTCCTCGACCTTGTGTGCCGTCGCATAGCTGGCAATGGTGCTCTCGTGCAGATTGCCGAGGCGATGCTGGATCGTCACGGTGCGCTTGGCGACGAAGTAGTTGCGCGAGCCGGGGCCGAACTTCGACTGCAGGTCGCCGGCGATGTTGGCGACCGAGCTACTGATCTCGCCAAGCAGCTCCGGCCGCTCCCCGGCCAGCCGCTTGCCGACATCGTCCGAGGCCTTGGCGATCAGTTGCTGGAACAGGTGGCGCGGGATGTCGAGCCGCCGGCCGAGATGCTCGGCGAGGATCGAGTCGTTCTCTGCTCGCTGGACCATGTGCAGGAAACCGGCACCGGAGAACTGGGCGCCCTGATTGCGCGCCACCGCCGTGGCGACGTCACGGTTGCCGCGCGTGGCCAGCACGTCGGTCACCGCCGGGCTCAGCGTTCGGCGTTCGGCGATCGCGAGCAGATGGTCCTGGCTCTTGGTGCTGGCGTTCTCGACCAGCGTGGCGTCATCGAGCCGCTCGGACTCGCGCAGCACTGGACCGGCGACCCAGATCTCGTCGTCGAAGGCCAGCTTGCGGATGACGCTGGCCGGCGAATATTCGATCCTGGCGAGGCGATCCGCAAGCTTGGCGCGCGCTTCGATCTCGATCTCGTCGGCGAGCCGGCCGATCACCTCGCCGAAGGTGGCGATCTCCTCCTCGCAGTAGCGCCCCGCGATCAGCAGGTCGGTCGCATGCCACAGCGCGCGCTCGCGGCTGTCGGCGGTTCCCCGCGCAATCGCATCCTCGAGGTCCCGCAACACCGATCTGGTTTCGTTCATGATGAAAGGCCGCACAGTTGCAACGATGAAAGGGCAATGCGCAGATCATAGCGTTCGAACCCGAGCGTTCCGTAACCCGCGCCGTGCGGATTTGACCGGGCATTTTCACTCAAATGCGCGCGTGCGCGTTAAGCATGCGGCCGGGGATCCGGTCGCGGCGCGATCGCCGCGCCGATCCGTTCTTCCCGCGCGAGCGACGCAGGAGGCCTACGGCATGACGCGGAGCGCGCGCGCCTCAGCCTCGGCGACCGAGCGTTCGCGCGATGTCCACGGGCACTCGGCGAGAGCGCGGTCGATCAATTGCATGGCATCACGCTCACGACTCTGGTCGAGCATCAGCTCGCCGGCGAAGAAGCTCGCCTCGCAACGCCGTGCCCTGCGCGTGGCGGGAGCACCACGGTCGGCCGCCGCAAGCACAGCCTCTGTCGTCTCCTGCCCGAGGAAGAGACGGACGATCGGGGCCGGCCATTTGCCCATGTCGAGCCGCTTCGCGTGGTCGGCGAGCTCGCTCGGCAGGCCGGCGCGGCGGCGGGCCAGATCCAGCCACAGGGCCGCATCGGCATTGTGGGGATCGATCTCGCTGAGCCATCTGAAATCGTCGTGCGACTGCTCCAGAAGACCCGCCTGGAAGCTTGCGATCCCCAGCGCGCGATAGGCTTGCGCCCGGTAGCCGTTGCGCCCGAACGCCCGCCCGAAACCCGACCCCGGCTGCGGCTCGCTCTCGCGCAGATCAGGAGCGGCGCGATCGAATGCGGCAAGAAGACCGGCCGAGGACTGCTCGATGACGATCTTGTAGTCGTCGATCGCATGCTCGACGTCTCCCTTGCGGAAATAGGCTCCGGCGCGCGCGAAACGGGCCTCGATCACCAGCGGCGTCGCCGGCTTGCCGTGCTCGATCACCATGGTGCAACCGGCAATGCGCTCTTCGGCGCCGAGATCGGCCGCGGTCGTGCACCGCTTCGCGCCGGCTGCGTGGGCACTTGCCGACAAGCCGAAGATCGAACCGATGATCAACGCACAACACAGAAACGAGCGCCATCGTCGCGTAGTCATGAATGCCCCCTTGGTCTTGCTCTTTGTGCTGCGATCTAACCAAAACCGATCGGGCAAACCACAATCTGGAATTGCGATCGCAAATCATCCTTCAGCCGGTGTAAACGGGATCGCAGACTCGGCCTGCCCTGGATGTTTGGATCAACTGCTACGGCGGTGTGAGCCACGCGACGGCTCAATCGGCGATTGCGCTCACGCGGGGAGCTGGCAGTCGGCGCCATGCAGCCGGCAATGCGACCGTCAGCTACTTCGCTTCGGCGATGAGCGCCTGAAGCCGCACCAGCTCGGCCTCGAGATTCCCTTCGACATCCGCCGCCTTCACTTCGGTGACGCGGTAGTCGCGGCTTTCCAGCCACGCCCGCCGTGCGCTGCGGTCGGCGACGACGCTCTCGCTCTCGTCGGGGCCCACCAGCTCGATCGCCAGGCGGTGGATGAAGGAGACGAAGTCGGGGATGTGGCGGCCGACCGGGGTCTGGCGCTTGAACTGGCCAGCGAAGCGGCGGTCGCGCGACAGCGCGTGCCACAGCGCGCGCTCGGCGTCGGTCGGGTTGCGGCGGAGCAGCCGCGCCAGCCCGCGCAGCGAGCCGCGCGAATCCGGCAGGTTCGCCACCGTGCCCTGCTCGGCGATCAGGGCGCGCAGACGCGTGGCCTGCTCGCTGTCGAGCACGCCGCCCTTGGCCGGCCCCTTGCGCCCCTCGGCGATCGCCATGACCACGCCGTGCAGGGTGTGGATGTCCTGCCGCGACGGCTCCATGCGGAAGAAGATGTTGCGCAGGTTGACCAGCATGGTCTCGCGCTTCTCGGCCGGCCGCAGGAATTCGACCCGGTCGAGCTCGCGCACCAGGTTCTCGAAGAACGCTTCCATCTGATCCTGGGAGGCGCGCTCGGAGCGCTCCGGCATCGCGAACGGCAGCGAGCCTGACGTGACCAGCTTGAACCATTCATAGCCCATCAGCAGCACCGCCTGGGCGAGGTTCAGCGAGGCAAAGCCTGGATTGACCGGATAGGTGACGATGCGGTTGGCGCGGGCGACCTCCTCGTTGGTCAGGCCCGCGCGCTCGCGGCCGAACAGGATGCCAGCCCGGCCGCCAGCGGCGATCTGGCCCTGCATCTCGCGGGCGGCCGCTTCCGGCCCCGTCACCGGCTTGGCCTGGTCGTGGGCGCGGGCGGTGGTCGCGAAGACGAGGTCGAGGTCGGCGATCGCCTCCGGCAGGGTGTCGAACAGCCGGACATGATCGATGATGTGGTCGGCCCCGGCGGCCGCCCGCTGGGCGGCGATGTTCGGCCAGCCGTCGCGCGGATTGACCAGGCGCAGCTCGGACAGCGCGAAATTGCCCATGGCGCGCGCCGCCATGCCGATGTTCTCACCGAGCTGCGGCTCGACCAGGATCACCACCGGGCCTGCAATCTCCAATCCCACCTTGGTCTTGTCGGTGCCCGACACGCTCAATCCTCGCCCTCTGAATCCGGTTGAAGCGCCCGCGGCGCGCCCTGCCCGCTCCGTTGACCTGACCGGGGAGAATTCTCAAGCAAAATAATCGGCTTAGCCAAGAATTTTAGGGTTTGCTCGAACCTGCAGGCCGGCCGGCAGCCGCCGTTGCCCACCGCATGAGCGGGCTGCGAAAATCGGCACCGGGCGCATACCGGGTGCGCTTCCGCCCGCGGTGCAGCAGTGCTATGACGCGCTTGATTTCACAAGCGCTTTCCACTCCTGGCGCGCTGTTCCCAAGAGGCCCCATCGATCATGGCAAAAATCAAGGTGACCAACCCGGTCGTCGAGCTCGACGGCGACGAGATGACCCGGATCATCTGGCAGTACATCAAGGACAAGCTGATCAACCCCTTCCTTGATATCGACCTGATGTATTTCGACCTGGGGATGGAGAGCCGCGACAAGACCAACGACCAGATCACGATCGATGCCGCCAACGCGATCAAGAAGGTCGGCGTCGGCGTCAAGTGCGCCACCATCACCCCGGACGAGGCGCGCGTGAAGGAGTTCGGCCTCAAGGAGATGTGGAAGTCGCCGAACGGCACCATCCGCAACATCCTGGGCGGCGTCGTGTTCCGCGAGCCGATCATCTGCAAGAACGTGCCGCGCCTCGTTCCCGGCTGGACCAAGCCGATCATCATCGGCCGCCACGCCTATGGCGACCAGTACCGCGCCACCGACTTCAAGTTCCCCGGCAAGGGCGTGCTGACGATGAAGTTCGTCGGCGACGACGGCACCGTGATCGAGAAGGAGGTCTTCAGGGCGCCCGGCGCCGGCGTCGCGATGGAGATGTACAACCTCGACGAGTCGATCTACGACTTCGCCCGCGCCTCGCTCAACATGGGCCTCGCCAAGAACTATTCGGTCTACCTGTCGACCAAGAACACCATCCTGAAGGTCTATGACGGCCGCTTCAAGGACATCTTCCAGGAGGTGTACGACAAGGAGTTCAAGGACAAGTTCGAGGCCAAGAAGATCACCTATGAGCACCGCCTGATCGACGACATGGTCGCCGCGGCGCTGAAGTGGTCGGGCGGCTATGTCTGGGCCTGCAAGAACTATGACGGCGACGTGCAGTCCGACACCGTGGCCCAGGGTTACGGCTCGCTCGGCCTGATGACCTCGGTGCTGATGACCCCGGATGGCCAGACCGTCGAGGCCGAGGCCGCCCACGGCACGGTGACCCGCCATTTCCGCGAGCACCAGAAGGGCAAGGAGACCTCGACCAACTCGATCGCCTCGATCTTCGCCTGGACCCGCGGCCTGTCGCACCGCGCCAAGCTCGACAACAATGCCGAACTGGCGAAGTTCGCCGCCACCCTGGAGAAGGTCTGCGTCGACACCGTCGAGTCCGGCTACATGACCAAGGACCTCGCGCTCCTGGTCGGCGCCGACCAGCGCTGGCTGTCGACCACCGGATTCCTCGACAAGATCGCGGAAAACCTGACCAAGGCGATGGCGGCGTAAATTTCCCCACTTTCGCCTTCTGGTTTCGTCACCTATCAACGGGCCGCGCCACCAGCGTGGCCCGTTTCCGTTTTCCCCTGCCGTCGAGGAACCTGATCATGCGCTTGACCTCATCGCTCGCCCTGCTGTTGCTCGGTGCCCAGATCGGCTCCTCCCACGCCGCGGAGACCACGATTCCCGATGCGCTGGTCGCCGCCGGCGAAAAGGCCGTGCTGACGCTGCATGCCGAAGGCGCGCAGGTCTACGACTGCAAGACCGACAAGGACGGCAAGCTCGCCTGGACCTTCCGTGAGCCGATTGCCACCCTGTTCGCGGACGGCAAGACCGTCGGCCGGCACTATGCCGGGCCGAGCTGGGAGCATCAGGACGGCTCGATCGTCGGCGGCCGGGTGCAAGGCACCGCCATCGGCGCCACCGACAACGACATTCCCTGGCTGAAGCTCGCCGTCATTTCTCACCGCGGCGCTCAGGGCGTGCTCTCCGACGTCACCACGGTGCAGCGGATCAACACCGCCGGCGGCAAGCTGGAAGGCACCTGCGACACCGCCGGGCAATTCCGCAGCGTCGCCTATTCCGCGGATTACGTATTCCTGCGGAAGGAGTGAGGCTCGTTACGCCTCGCGATAATCCAGCAGGATCAGCCCGACCAGCACGAAGGCCACCGGCCAGACCCAGGCGGCGGCACGGCTGATGCGGCCGTCCAGGCGCAGCTCGAGCCAGCGCGCCCAGCCGGCGGTGATGCCGCACAGCGCCAGCGGCGTGTGGCTCATCTCGATCAGGAGCTGGTCCTTGATGTTGGCGATGGCGTGCGAATGCGTCAGCAGCAGCGCGCCGCCGGCGGCGACCGTTAGCGGAAGCACCAGCGCCGCCCGGCCCGCCGCCTGCCCGCGCAGCCGCACCCGCCATTCGAACAGGCCGAACAGAATGATCAGCACCACGAACAGCCGGTGCTGCGCCACTTCGGGATCGCGCAGCGACGCGAAGAAGCCGATCGGGCCGAGCGGCCAGGCCATCTCGTCGGCGCGCAGGAATAGGAACGCCGCCATCCCCAGGAACAGCAACGGCCAGTGCCGCGCCCAGCGGCCCCAGGCGAAGCGCTCGATCAGCGCGAGCACGCCGATCAGCACGACGAAGATGCCCGCCCAATGGTGGTTGTATTCCGACCAGGCGATGTCGGCGGCGCTGCGCGGCAGGATCACGCCCTCGCCGGGGACATAGGCCTGCGGCGCGGTCACGCGCTGCGCGTCGGCGGCATCGATCCTGGCCTGCAGCTGCGAGATCGTGAGCTGGTCGACCGAGGGGCTCGTCAGCCGCGGCCATTGCGGCGCGGCGCGCGCGACGATCTCCTGCCAGCTCAGCCGGTCCTGGCTGAGATCGATGCCCGGCGGCAGCGAGGTCAGCGAGCCCGCGGTGAGCAGCACCGTCAGCCCGATGCCGAGCTCGACCTCGACGAAGCGCTTCATCCGCAGCAGAGGCGCAGCGCGATCGCGACGGCGCAGCCGCTCCACGGCGAAGAAGTTGGCCGCCCCGAGCGCGAGCAGCATCAGCAGCATCGCGACCTTGGCCGAGGTCATGACGCCGTAAGCGGTGCCGTAGATCGCCGCGAACGCGCCGAGATAGGCGATCGCCATCACGATGCCGCCGAGCACGATCGCCGCCACCGAGACCATCGACATCAGCGAGTAGCGCCGGCCGATCAGGCGCTGATCGTCATCCGCCTTGCAGCCGTTCAGCGCCATCAGGAAATACGGCAGGCCGCCGATCCAGACGCCGGCGCCGAGCATGTGCAGGAAGTCGGCGGCAAGCAGCGGCCAGCGCACCTCGAGCCGGCTCGCCGCGTGCGTCAGGTTGAGCTGCAGCAGCAGCGCTGAAAAGGTCAGCACAGTCAGCGCCACGACGCGCCAGGCGGCCCAACTGCCGGTCCGGGCGAGCACGGCGATGCCGAGCGCGCAGGCGGCAACGGCCATGTCGGAGCGGGCGAAATCCGCGCTCGCCGCCGCGCCGAGCGACAGGTCGAGCGTCCCGATCAGCGCCGCCATGTTGACCGCGAGCGAGGCCAGCACCACCGCGAACCAGCCGAATGCGCTTCGGCGCAGGAAACGCTGGCCGCGTTTGCCGACCACGATCGCGTCAGCGGACAGCCTTTGCTGTAGCGGGCGCAGCAGCAACAGCAGAAATGCCAAGCCGCCGATGGTGAAGGACTGTGCCAGCAGGGTCAGGCCGCGCAGCACCACCGAGAGATAGCCGAAGATGTCGAGCAACAGCGACACGGCTAGCGCACGTTGAAAGGAATGTCGCCACGGGTGATGTGGCCATCGACGCTGAGCACCTGCCATTGCAGATGCCAGGCGCCGGGGCTGAGCGCCTTGGCCTCGGCGTCGATCTCGTCGGCAGGCGCGTCGGCTGCCGGAGTAAGCGCCTGCTCGGCTCCGTCGGGCGCGCGCAGCTTCAGCCGCGAGCGGGCGTGATCGATGCGGCTGTTGAAGCGCAGCCGGATCAGTGTCGGCTGCGTCTCGATGGTCCCGCCCGCCGCGGGCTGCGACGAGACGATGATGGCATGGGCCGAGGCGGCGCCGGGAACGCCCAGAAGCAGCGCGGCAAGGGTCGGCAGGTGGCGGAAGCGGATGACGGACGGCATGGGACGCGCGGGCGGCGGAGGCTGCGGCAGGGACGTTCGGGGACAAGACCGGGACGAACAAAACTCGACCGTTCTAATCTAAGCGACCTTCCTGTTCCCGACGTAGCCACAAACGCGTGACCGGGGCCGGCCGGAACCTGCGGGAGCGGCACGAGGCCCCGGCCCTGCCCGGAGGGCATCCCGGAACAGCGAAATTTAGGGTCGAATCATCAAGCACTTCGCTGTATGCCTCGCCGCATCATTGCCGTCCGTCGGTTGTCGGGATCCTTTCCGCCCGCGGACCAACATTGCCTGATCCCGAGGAACGCCTAAGGAAACCGTCATGCCCGCCTATCGCTCCCGCACATCAACCCATGGCCGCAACATGGCCGGCGCCCGCGGCCTGTGGCGCGCCACCGGCATGACCAACGAGGATTTCGGCAAGCCGATCATCGCGGTCGTCAACTCCTTCACCCAGTTCGTGCCCGGCCATGTGCATCTGAAGGATCTCGGCCAGCTGGTCGCCCGCGAGATCGAGAAGGCCGGCGGCGTCGCCAAGGAGTTCGACACCATCGCGGTCGACGACGGCATCGCGATGGGCCATGACGGCATGCTCTACAGCCTGCCCTCGCGCGAGCTGATCGCCGACAGCGTCGAATACATGGTCAACGCGCATTGCGCCGACGCCATGGTGTGCATCTCCAATTGCGACAAGATCACCCCTGGCATGCTGATGGCCGCGATGCGGCTCAACATCCCGGCCGTGTTCGTCTCGGGCGGCCCGATGGAGGCCGGCAAGGTCAACATCGCGGGCAAGCTGCGCAAGGTCGATCTGATCGACGCCATGGTGACCGCCGCCGACGACAAGGTGTCGGACGCGGATGTCGAGGTGATGGAGCGCTCGGCCTGCCCGACCTGCGGCTCCTGCTCCGGCATGTTCACGGCGAACTCGATGAACTGCCTGACCGAGGCGCTCGGCCTGTCCCTGCCCGGCAACGGCTCGGTGCTGGCGACCCATGCCGACCGCAAGGGCCTGTTCGTCGAGGCCGGCCATCTCGTCGTCGACCTCGCCCGCCGCTATTACGAGCAGGACGACGCATCCGTGCTCCCGCGCAACATCGCCAACTTCAAGGCGTTCGAGAACGCGATGAGCCTGGACATCGCGATGGGCGGCTCGACCAACACCGTGCTGCATCTGCTCGCGGCCGCGCATGAGGGGGAAATCCCCTTCACCATGACGGATATCGATCGCCTCTCGCGCAAGGTCCCTTGCCTGTGCAAGGTCGCGCCCGCTGTGGCCGACGTGCACATGGAGGACGTGCATCGCGCCGGCGGCGTGATGGGCATCCTCGGCGAGCTCGCCCGCGCCGGCCTGCTGCACACGGAATTGCCGAGCGTGCATTCGACTTCGCTGGCGGCTGCGCTGGAGCGTTGGGACATCCGCCGGACCGCGAGCGAGAGCGTGAAGAACTTCTATCAAGCCGCGCCCGGCGGCGTGCCGACGCAGGTCGCCTTCAGCCAGGACCGCCGCTACGAGGAGCTCGATCTCGACCGCGAGAAAGGCTGCATCCGCGACATCGAGCACGCCTATTCCAAGGACGGCGGCTTGGCCGTGCTGACCGGCAACATCGCGCGCGACGGCTGCATCGTGAAGACCGCGGGCGTCGATGCCTCGATCCTGAAGTTCTCCGGCCCTGCGCGCGTCATGGAGAGCCAGGACGCCGCGGTCGAAGCCATCCTGACCAACAAGATCAAGGCAGGCGACGTCGTCGTCATCATCTATGAGGGCCCGCGCGGCGGCCCTGGCATGCAGGAGATGCTGTATCCGACCAGCTATCTGAAGTCGAAGGGCCTCGGCAAAGCTTGTGCGCTGATCACCGACGGCCGCTTCTCCGGCGGCACCTCGGGGCTCTCGATCGGCCACGTCTCGCCGGAAGCTGCCGAGGGCGGCCTGATCGGCCTCGTCCAGGACGGCGACCGCATCGAGATCGACATCCCCAACCGCACCATCCATCTCGCAGTGTCGGATGAGGAGCTCGCCAACCGGCGCGCAGCGATGGCGGCGAAGGGCGATCAAGCCTGGAAGCCGAAGACGCGCGCCCGCAAGGTCTCGACCGCGCTGAAAGCCTATGCGGCGTTCGCGTCGAGCGCCGCCAAGGGCGCGGTGCGCATCGTCAAGGAGTAAGACCGATCTGTTCGGTCGGCAGCACCGGTCCTTTCCGACCGGTTGCTGCGGCCGGCGGCCGCGGCCTCACCATAGACTTCCTCGTCTCGCTCTCGTCCTGCGAACAGCGATGCCGCACTTCGTTCTTGCCCACTGACGACAGCGGGTTCAGGCTCCCTTCATCGACAATGAGCGCGTCAGCCACAATGCACGCGCCAAGCCCTGGGAAGGATCGCCATGCTGAACCGCCGCAGCCTGCTGCTCGCCTCGCTTGCCGCCGGAGTGACGATGACCACGACAGCCGCGCGCGCCAAGCCGGCGCAACCTTCGACCCCGGTCGATTTCGACGTGCCGCCACAGGCCTGCGACTGCCACACCCACATCCACGGCGACCCCGAAAAATTTCCGTTTGCGGCGAGCCGGGTCTACACGCCGGAGCCGGCCCTGCCCGACGAGATGGCGGCGCTGCACAAGGCTCTACATATCCAGCGCGTGGTGATCGTGACGCCGAGCGTCTACGGCACCGACAACTCTGCGACGCTGTACGGCATGAAGGCGCGCGGCAATGACGCGCGCGGCGTCGCGGTCATCGACGACAAGACCACCGAGGCACAATTGGATGCCATGCATGCCGAGGGCTTCCGCGGCATCCGCCTCAATCTCGCGACCGGTGGCATCAACGACCCCAATGTCGGCCGCGCCCGCTTCCATGTCGCGGTCGAGCGGATGAAGGCGCGCGGCTGGCATGTCCAGCTCTACACCAACACGGCGATGATCGCGGCCATCAAGGACCTCGTGATGCAATCGCCCGTGACGGCCGTGTTCGATCATTTCGGCGGCGCGCAGGCTGATCTCGGCCTCGGGCAGCCGGGCTTTGCCGATCTGGTCGAGCTCGTCCGCAGCGGCAAGGCCCATGTAAAGATCTCCGGCGCCTATCGCGCCTCGACCCGCGGCCCCGACTACGCGGACGTGATCCCGCTCGCGAAGGCCCTGATCGAAGCCAACCCCGATCGCATCGTCTGGGGCACCGACTGGCCCCACCCGGATTCGTCGCCGCATCCCGAATTGAAGGTCACGGATATCAGGCCGTTCTATCCGATCGACGACGGCCGGCTGATGAACCAGCTCCCGGTGTGGGCTCCAGACGCCGCGATCCGCAAGAAGATCCTGGTCGACAATCCGGCGCGGCTGTATGGGTTTTGATGGCGTTGTCAGTCCGTAGGGCGGGTTAGCGCAGCGTAACCCGCCGCACGATGCTACGCCGCCCGTTGGCGGATTACGCTCCGCTAATCCGCCCTACATACTTTGATTGCGAGCGCAGCGGCGCAGCGAAGCAATCGTAGGGTGGGCAAAGGCGCGCTCCACCGCGATCTCGGCTTGCACCGCAGTATCGCGCGCCGTGCCCACCGCCGTCACGCACCGGCGCCGTCGGTGGGCACGCGCCGCCTGACGGCGTCGCTTTGCCCACCCTACGATTCCCGGGGCTTTAGCGCCTCGCCATCCTGGCTTCGCGGAACGACACCAGCCGGCGCTGCGACTCGTCCCACAGCACCAGCCGGACGCAGCGCAGGCTCTCCGGCA
>NZ_JAUHID010000011.1:0-189720 GCF_032377735.1 Bradyrhizobium sp. SZCCHNRI3043 | reverse complement strand
CGCGCACCGTGTCATTCCACTCCGCCAGCACCCGACGCCGCTCCGCCGCGTCGAGAATGTCGATTGCGCCAATCGGCCGACTGGGATCGTGTGCGATTGCCTCGACCAGCCTCACGAGACGTTGCTGGTGAAAGGCGAGATCGTTCGAGGTGTAAAGGGCGGGATTGGCGTCGAAATCAATTCGAAGCCCTTTTCCATCTCCACGGTCGTAGACGAAAATTGCGAGGTCGTCGGCCGAGCCATTGGAGAGGTTGTGAGTCGTTGCGGAATGGCCGCCGAACCGGAGGTCGTAGTCGAATGGCTCGATATTGATGACAGTGGTAAAAAGGTGCCCGTTGGTGGAAAGCAGGCTAAGGTCCCGCCTGAGGTCCTCGTATCTGTAGGACTGGTGTCGAATCGCTTCGCGGACCTGCCTTCCCACATCGCGAATGAGTGCCGTCGCGCTCATGCTCGGACTCATCGCCAAACGTAGCGGCACGGCGTTGGCAACCATGCCGGGAACACGCCGCAGCCGTCCCTTGGGCCGGGCGGCAACCGGCAGGCCAACGACCAAATCGTCAATACCTGTCACGCGATAGAGATAGGCTGCGATCGCGGCGATCATGATCTGTGGGAGACTTGCGCCGCTGGCCTGCGCCGTTGCGCGCATCGCCTTCACGCTTCCAGCACCGAGATGGGTCGTCTGGCGGAGAAGGCCACCGACATTTTGCCTTCGCTGATCGGCAAGACTAAACGCAACCGGGCGATCGGCGAAGTGCTTCAGCCAATACTCGCGGTCGCGTGCAAATCGTTCGGAGCTCCGATACGCGGTCTCTTCTTCGAGGAGAAGCGCCAAAGGACCGAAAGTACCTTGTTCGGGAGCGCGTCCCTCGGTGAGAGCCGTGTAGATCTCGGCGACGCGCCGGGCGAAGAGCCCGCCGGTGAAACCGTCCATGACGATGTGATGGCTGCGATGATACCAGAAATAGTGATCCGCCGCGGCCTTGAACAATGCGCAGGTCCAAAGCGGCCCTGTCAGCAGATCGACCGGTTGGGTCAACTCTGCCATCATCCAGCTTTCTGCTGCCGCCCGCGGGTCAGGTTCGGAGCTAACGTCGATGAATGGAAAGGTCGTATCCAATCTGCGGGGAATCATCTGGCGAATTCCATCACTTCGCTCGATGAACCGCACTCGCACGGTTTCCGCTTCCATCCCGGCTTGCCGCAAGGCCGCCTCGAACAGCGGCGGATCAATCGGACCGTGTATCTCTATGGACTCCGCAAGATTGAATATCGAGTCCGGCGAACTGAACTTCTGCGCAAACCACATGCCCGTCTGAGCCGCGGAGAGTGGCAATACCTGTGAAGGTTCGTTGATCGCGTTCACGGCTTCCCCAACCATGTATTATGCCTTAGACGGATGATCGAGTCTGCGGCTATGCCGAATGGCTATCAGCGCGGGCTCTCGGAAGCATGTCCGTCCAGTTTGTGTCGATGTAGTCGATGCAGGCCCGGCGGCTGTTCTGTGCGTAGACCACGGACCAGCCGGCCGGAATCTCCGCAGCTGCGGGCCAGAGCGAATGTTGACCTTGGTCATTGAGCAGGACGACGAAGGTGCCGCCCTGATCATCGAAAGGGTTACTCACGTCTCGTGCTCCGATCTCGACTAGGGGATGACTTCAGTCGTGCGCCCACGATCAGGCCGCGGCTGCGTGCGCGAGGCCCACACGCGCTTCAAGCTGTCGAAGGATTTGTGTAGACACGTCAAGCTGTCCGGCCATGGCGATGGTGTTGCCGACTCGGCGCGCGGGGCCGAGGCGCTCGAGTCGCCAGCCGGCCCGCCGCAGGACTCGCTCCATACGCACGTCGACGACACAAGCGATCGTGTTTATGCCGTTCGACAAACTGAATTTCAGAACTCCGATCAGCAGATCGTAGGTCGCTTGTGATATGCCCGATTGAGTGCCGCCGGTGTTCCCGCTCACTGCAAATCGGCTGGCTTCCCACACGCGTTCTCCGCGAGGCACGGCTGCCTTGGTCACAAGGGACGCAAAGATATCGCGAAGCATATTCGGACCGGTCGTCGGCAGGAGGCGGACGCAACCGTTCAGGATGCCGTGTCTGTCCATCGAGAGCAGATAGCGAGGCCGCAAGGCGTCGTATTCGTCAACCTCAAGTTCGCCGCTTACGATGACGTCCCAACCGAGCCGGTCCTTGAAGACCGCCTTCCGAAGACGATGCATTTGATACAAACCGCTACCGCTGATGTGGCGTTCTGCATTGTCCTTCGTGACAATTCGTATCATTGGCGTCCTCGTGCCGTCCGTCAGGCTGGAGTATGACCCGGCGCCAACATCAGCTCGAGCTGTCTACCTTTGCAGGTATCCCGTGTTTGGAGACTGCCCTAGAGTCGGCGTCGGTAGCTCGCGAACATGCTGCGCTATGCACCGACGCGGCCACAACGGGTGGTGCCGACACGATAGACGGATGCGACACCAAGTGACCTCGAAGAGCGACGCTACGGAGAGCGACGCTATCAAGACGCGCATCTGCAAGCCCAGGCGCGGCCACTCCAAGGTCGCGGCACTTCGGACCGCTCGACGAACGGCTACATGCTGATGATGTCGTACGCCAGTCCCTTGGCGACCGCCTGTTGCACGGTCGCAACTCCGAGCTTGCGCTTGGCATTCTGGGTGTGAAAGACAACCGTTCGTCGGCTGACGTTTATGATTTCCGCTGTGTCCAAAGCGCTCTTTCCGCGAGCTGCCCATTGCAGGCAGACCCTCTCGCGCTGTGTCAGGTATGGGCGAGGCGATGACGTGGGCGATGGCGTTACGTCACGCAATTGCGCATACAGGTAGATCGCAATGAGATGCAGCTGATGGCGGTATTTCTCGACTTGGGATTCGAACGCCGGACGGGAATTGCCAGCCGAGAGCGTGAGTGTGGCAACTTTACCCTGGCGATCATGGATCGGAATCGTGACACCACGTCGAATGTTGAACTCGCTGGCCTCTTTTAGAAGCCCCTTCTGCCTGTTGGTCAGCCCTGCATCAAATCGATCAGCCGACCAAGCGAAGGGAAGCGTCGTTGTAACCGAGCGGGCGATCACCGGATCGATCCTGTCGTACCGATTTGCACAGTACCGCTCCACCCAGGAACTCGGATACGTCGTCATTGCCAGTGTATCGTCTTCGTCACCTCGCGGCGTGAAGCTTAGATAAGCGAAACATGGAAAGCCGTACTGATCCAAGGTCTGTCGCAATAGACGCTCGATTTCATCCGCGTTGTCGCATGTCGTCAGATTTTGAACGAATTGTTCAAATACCCTCATGTCGCACCCCCTTGCCTACGACAGCCGCGCCTTTCTTCGAGCTGATCCATAACCGATTTGGGGGATACGGCGACACTTCTGGTCCCTGTTGGTGATGTTGCCGTCGGACCATTGCGTTGGCGGTGAAGATCATCGTGACTATTGACCGTTGGTTACTTACTTGAATTCGTGCCTTCCTGAGCTGCCACCACAGCATTCATAATGGGTTTATGAACGAGGATAGGCTGCATAACGACTCTCCAAGCTTCACATCCCCACCATCAGACGAATCCGAAGCTAAGGATTCCGCCGAGCTCACGGACGATGCCCTGAAGTTGATAGTACCTCGACGCATTCAGAGGTTGCAAATGAAAATTACACGACAATCAGATTTGGAACAGCATTGCTGCGAGTTCTCGTAGCTGCGTCGCGAAGCCGCAGCCTATCGAGCTGACGAAAATCAAATTTTCTTTTTCATGAGCAGATCAGGCATCAGTTTGGTGGTGCTGCTGTCGGTGCTAACGAGATGCCGCGCGCGGGCTCGGCCTTAAGCGCGCCGGGTCACTCGCGACTGGACGCGCCTTGCAAAGATGCGGCTTCCCGCTATTGTCGCGCGATCGGACGGAAGCTTCCTGGTGCTGGCACCTAATGAGCTTGGTGTGAAATGGATTTTCAGCATTTCGAAATCGATGGTCTTGTTCTCATCGTCCCCTCAAGGCGTGGTGACCATCGGGGTTTTTTTTCGGAGACCTTCCGCAAGGATGATCTGAGGGCACACGGCGTGATGGACGATCTGGTCCAGGAGAACCATGTCTTCTCCGCCGAACGCGGGGTGCTGCGCGGACTTCATTTTCAACTGCCTCCCAAAGCCCAGGGCAAGCTCGTTCGTTGCGTCGGAGGATCGATCCTGGATGTGACCGTGGACATCCGGCGAGGATCACCGACCTACGGACGTCATGTAGCGATCGAGTTGTCAGCGGCGAACTGGAAGCAATTGTGGGTACCCCCAGGTTTCGCTCACGGCTATGTGACCTTGGAAGCACCGGTCGAGGTTATTTATAAGGTGACCGACTATTGGGCCCCGGATCTCGAGCGAGGGATCGCCTGGGACGATCCGGACCTTGCAATCGATTGGCGATTAGCAGGTGAGCCCATTTTGTCTGAAAAGGATCAGCGGAATCCTCGACTCAGTTCCGTTGTCTCTCCCTTCTCCGTTTTCTCTTCCTTCGAGAATGCGCTGGGGAACGACTGAACATGCACATTCTTGTCACGGGCGGAGCAGGATTTATCGGCTCGTCGGTCTGTCGGCATTTTGTTTTTGACCTTGGCCTCAAGGTCGTTGTCGTCGACAAATTGACCTATGCCGGCAATTTGGCCTCGCTTGCGCTGGTTGCCGAGCATCCCAACTATGCGTTCGAGAGGGCCGACATCTGCGATGCCGATGCCCTGCAGAAGATTTTCATCAAGCATAGACCGACTGCAGTCGTTCATCTTGCAGCAGAAAGCCACGTCGACAGGTCGATCACCAGCGCAAATGCATTTATCCAAACAAACGTTGTAGGCACCTTCACCCTGCTGGAGGCCACGCGCCGCCATCTCGACCATAATCCCCTGCTCGCCGATCGATTCCGGTTCATTCACGTTTCGACCGATGAAGTCTACGGCTCGTTGGGAGAGACCGGACTTTTCACCGAACTTACGCGATATGATCCGAGTTCCCCCTATTCAGCGACCAAGGCCGCGTCCGATCATCTTGCAAAGGCCTGGCACAGAACCTACGACGTGCCCGTCATTGTATCCAATTGCTCAAACAATTATGGGCCCTATCAATTTCCTGAAAAGCTCATTCCGTTGATGGTCCTCAACGCTCTGCATGGGGAGCCGTTGCCGGTGTATGGAAATGGTCTAAATGTCCGGGATTGGCTGTTTGTCGAGGATCATGCGCGCGCGCTGGGCTTGATCCTCGAGAAAGGAGTTCCAGGCGAGACCTATAATGTCGGTGGTCGCAACGAACGCTCCAACATCGAGGTGGTAAGACAAATCTGCGCATGCCTTGACGAACTGCGTGGGCCCGCACATTCGCACGACGGCTTGATCACCTATACCGAGGATCGTCCGGGTCACGATTTGCGCTACGCCATCGACGCAACAAAGCTCGAAACGGCTCTGGGTTGGCGCGCTGAGGAGACTCTGGAAAGCGGCATCAAAAAGACGGTCAGATGGTATCTCGAGCATCCCGCGTGGTGGAGGCCGCTGCGCGAAAACGTATACCGTGGCGAGCGACTAGGTCTTGGTCGACATTGAGCAGAACGATGCGTCTATATGTTATTGGGAGCGAAGGGCAGGTCGCTCGATCATTGCGGGAGGCTGCCGCAGCGAACCCCGACATCACGATCAGATGCTCCACGCGCTCCGACCTCGACCTGTTGCGCATCGAACAGATTGAAAGGGCTTTGGCGGAGTTCTCGCCAGACATCGTTGTAAATCCTGCCGCCTATACCGCTGTCGATCGTGCGGAGACGGAACCGGATCTGGCCTACTCGATCAATTCCAAGGCAGCTGGTGCGGTCGCATCAGCAGCAAGTCGATTGGATGTTCCCCTCATCCATCTGTCGACGGATTACGTTTTCGACGGCAAGAATCCGGCTCCTTACGTCGAAACCGACGCGACTTCGCCGCAGAGCGTATATGGTCGATCGAAGCTCGCCGGCGAAGTCGCGGTGGCGTCTGCCGCCGATCGTTACCTGATCTTGCGAACTTCATGGGTCTACGCGCCCTATGGCAACAATTTCGTAAAGACGGTCATGCGGCTCGCCCGGCAACGGGATCGATTGGGTATCGTCAACGACCAGATCGGCTGCCCCACTTACGCGCCCGACATCGCCGATGCCATCATTGCCGTCGCTCGGCAGATCGCGGGTTCGGGCTGGCAGTCTGGTCATGGCGGCGTCACGCATCTGGCGGGTCCTGACGAAATGAGCTGGTTCGAGTTCGCCAGACGCATCGTCCTCGACCTCGCAACGAGACGAGATTGTCCAGCCCGTGTTGAGGCGATCTCGACGAAGGACTATCCGACGGCCGCTGTTAGGCCGGCGAATTCCCGTCTGAACTGCGACAGATTGAACTCTGTCTTCGGGCTGCGCCTGCCTCACTCATCGCAATCCTTGCGGATCTGCCTCGATCGCCTGTGCGATCCCGCTCACGCCAATTTGGAGTAGATCTTGAAAGGCATCATTCTGGCTGGCGGAACCGGCACCCGCCTCTATCCCATGACGTTGGTGGTGTCCAAACAGCTCCTGCCGATTTACGACAAGCCAATGATCTACTACCCGCTAACGACATTGATGCTGGCGGGTATCAGGGACATACTGATTATATCGACACCGGGCGATCTTCCGCTATTTCAGTCCCTGCTGGGCGACGGCGGGCAATGGGGACTGACGCTATCCTATGCCGTACAACCCAAACCTGAAGGCCTGGCTCAAGCCTACATTATCGGGGCAGATTTTGTGCGCGGCGAATCGTCAGCCTTAATCTTGGGCGACAACATCTATTTTGGCCATGGTCTGCCGGACATGCTTGTCAGGGCCGCTGGCCGCCGGTTCGGTGCGACGGTCTTTGCCTATCATGTCGCCGACCCCGAACGGTACGGCGTGGTTGGCTTCGACAGCACAGGACAAGCAACTTCGATAGAAGAGAAACCCGCAACTCCAAAATCGAACTTTGCCGTGACGGGGCTATATTTTTATGATCCCCAGGTGGTCGAAATTGCCGCCAGCATTGTTCCCTCCGCGCGAGGGGAGCTTGAGATTACCGACGTCAACAGGGTCTATTTGGAACGAGGGCTGCTCGCTGTTGAGCAAATGGGCCGCGGCTTCGCTTGGTTGGATACTGGAACACCCGACAGTCTCATGGCCGCCGCGGACTTCGTCGCGACCCTGGAGAAACGGCAAGGCTTTCGCATCGCCTGTCCGGAGGAGATCGCGTTCAAACAGGGTTTCATCGAGCAGAAGCAGCTGGAGCGGCTGGGGGCAGCGCTCGGCAAGAGCGACTACGCCAGATACGTGCAGGCTCTCGCCAAGGCAGCTGCTCTCTGATACGCGCGCGTTCCGAGATTGACGTTCGACGATTCGCGTTGATTGATGGCGCGCGCCGTGTGTTCGACAGGCCTCGGCGAGCTAGAAACGTGCTTCGCCGCAAACGTCTTGTGTCAACTTGTCCCGGAAGAGCCGTTTTGCAATCACTAGACCAGGTGTGGTGCCCTGCTGTGCTCGTCCCTTCTCATCCATGCTCTCGACGGACCGACCCGCGGCTCGCTTGAATTACGCAAATGCCCAGTTGTCGAAGCTACGGTCCCTCGCGTGCACGGTGGCTAGGTGTGGTCTTCCAGGAGGTTGTCCATCCGGTCTGAACCGAGGAAGCTGAGGTTGCGAAGCTTCAGTGTTCCAAGGAGAGACCAGATGGACGTCCACAAGAATGCGCCTATGACACCGAAAGGTCGAGAGGCGATGGTGCGGAGTGTCGTTGAGGGTGGGCTGAGCTATGCTGAAGCTGCTTACCAGTACAATACGACGCCGAAGACCGTAGCCAAATGGGTGAAGCGGTTCCGCGAGGAAGGTGTCGAGGGATTGCTCGATCGCTCCTCCAGACCGCACTCATCGCCAGGCCAAACCACTGCTGCCACATGTACCGCTATCGAGGCTTTGCGCCGTCAGCGCCACACGGGCAAGCAGATTGCGGCTGAGGTTAAGGTGTCGCCGGCCACGGTCAGCCGCGTTCTGCGACGACTGGGGTTGAACCGAATCCGTGATCTGGAGCCGATCGAACCCGTGCGTCGCTATGAGCACGCTGCGCCGGGCGAGATGATCCATATCGATATCAAAAAGCTCGGCCGTTTCGCGCAAAGCGGCCATCGCGTCACCGGCAATCGGAACGGCTATAGTCATTGTCGCGGACTTGGCTGGGAGTACATGCATGTCTGCATCGATGACCACTCCCGTGTCGCCTTTTCACAGCTCAAGCCTGATCAGACCGCCGAGAGTGCTGTTGCGTTTCTCAAGGCCGCTGTCGCTCACTACAAGAGCTTGGGCGTTACCGTCACCCGCGTCATGACCGACAACGGTGGCTGCTATATCGGCTTCGATTTCGATAAGGCCTGCCGCGATATTGGTCTCAAGCATATCCGCACCAAGCCCTACACGCCCAGAACCAATGGCAAGGCTGAGCGCTTTATCCAGACAGCGCTCCGGGAGTGGGCCTATGCACACACCTATCCCACTTCCGATCAGCGCGCCGCGCAACTGCCCATCTGGCTGCACCAGTATAATTGGCACCGGCCTCACGGCGGCATAAACTCCCAGCCGCCTATCAGCAGACTCGGTTTAACCGAGGACAACCTCCTGAGGCTCCACAGCTAGGACCGTAGTTTTATAAGCCAAGGTTCGAAAACCGCTTACTATTCAATGCTCTTGACTGACACCCCTTCCTCCAACGACCCGACGAGCCTCGACGAGAAGGTCCGCCGATCCGCCCACCATCTTCCGGGGTTTCTGCTTTCGGTCGTGGGCCGGAGACCTTCTTCGGAGGGACTATGGGTGTATTTCCATCTCATCGATGGCACCTGGCTCGAGGCTAAGAACGCCCACTTCTAGGCCAATATCAGATCATGATGGATGGCTCATCATGGCACGACAATCTTCGGATCGAGCGCTACGACCGCACCTTGAGTTTAGCCGGGTCGACGCTCTTCTCTTTCGACCACGCGGCCACGGTTGATCAAGAAATGTTCGAATAACCGAGTCGTGGTTGACGCAAGTTGACTCGCAATCGGAAGGACGCTTGATGCGGGTGCGCGGGCTATACGTCGCAATCAGCTCGTCGCAGTTCGGTTCTCGGTCAGAGAGCGAGCGGCGCTTCCGGGGCCGCACTTGCGGCTCTATCGAGGGCCGACAAGGGTCCTCGGAGGAGGCGCAGCCCAGGGAATTGTTTGTTTCGTCGCCCAAAATGGGATATATGGACCCTAGCTGTTCAGGTCTCGCGCCGAGGCCGCTGCTGAATTGGTCTGCGCGCCGCAGATCGCCTGATCGACGGGACCCCAGCGCGCCGCTTGGGAAGTTCGAACATCCGAAACCCAATCAGACGAGGCCACTATGTGCGGCTTCTGCGACAATTGGCGTGCGCGAATTTCCGATAGACGACGCCGGCTCGAAAGCCTGAAATCGGCGCCCTCCCTGTACCCGATGGGCGCCTCCATTGACGCAGTCGGGGAGCTGCGACGGAAAATCGGCGTGTACGAAACATTGCTCGATCGGCCGCCTTGCGGGCCAGCCAGGACGTGAAAAACACGGCCTCCGCCCCTTTGGGCGGTGGCCGTTGCGCCGAGAACCTCCCAAGAACGATGAATCCAAGTCTGGGACTTATTCTGGGACTTTTGGACCGGAAATCCCGGATTGTTCGGGTTTTTGTTCCATTTTTGCGCTCGGTCGAGAAGCCGGAGATGGACTAAAATTCCTTTAGCTTCAATTGAGTTACGGGACCAATTTCGCTCTCAAGCCGAAGCCGAGCCCGATATCTGGAATACTAGACGCAGCTGATGCCCCAGGCCCGATGAAGACGCAAACCTCGACCCGCCTGCTATTGGGTTGCGGGTTTTTGAGATTTCGGCGCCATGCGACTCTAGGCCTTACTACTCTGGTGTGTCTATCTTCGCCCTTTGCGCGGCGGGTTTTGGCGATAGCGCTCGTCTTGTCGGAGCCGACTGGAATATCGGAGGCGAGATGGTGGCGTGATCGTCGTCTCGGCCTTTGAACCGCCAACCGTCGTTGCCGGTCTCGACGATGTCGCAGTGATGGGTCAGCCGGCCAAGCAGCGCGGTTATCATCTTGGCGTCGCCGAACACGCTGAGCCATTCGCCGAAAGCAAGATTGGTGGTGATAATTACGGAGGCGTGCTCGTAGAGCGTCCGAGAAAGGGAGCAGCGTCAAGCCGAGACCTACTTACTGCTAATTGGCTCGTCGACCGACGTTGTGCGCCGCCCCTCAGAATTCGACCACCGATTGACCACCGCTACAGGGTGAACGAACGTGGAAGCTCGTGAGGCGACGCCACGAAAAACGTCAATGTTCTCCGAGACCTTCGAGCAAGCAGGCCCGCTCATAACGGTCTGGTTGCAGGTTCGAGTCCTGCCGGGCCCACCAGCGATCTCAATGAACGGCTTGTGTGATTTTGCCATTGCGGGCTCGGCGCACCAGATACGTCCACTTTTCGTTCGTGCGGAAACACTGCCAAGTTCGGCGTCCGATGGCTCACAACGGCGACGTGCTGCCGTGGAGCTGGAAGCCGGCCGATCATGTCAAGATCTGAGGCCATGTGCAGCGGCCGGACGCTTACATCGGGCGTCTCTTCGCCTTCTTATTCGACATGATCGTCTCCTCTGTTCGATACTACACGGCTGCACATGAGCGGTCGACAACATAGCATTGGTCCGGCTTCCGTCGTGATCTCGCGGTGATGACATCTGGTGGTCCATCCGGGAGTCCGTGCTCAGCCCCGCCTGCCAAGCGGGCGCACATGTCCTCGTCAGGATCGCGGGGCAACACAGACACAATAGCGCGCTCGACGTCTCAATCGAGTTGTCATCGCCGGCAAGATAGCGTGCTCTCCGCATCCGCTTCGATCCACCAAACGTCTCTCCGCCGATCAGCGGAAACTCAGCCAATCTTCTGTCGCCGCACTGTCTGCGAGACGGCGCTCGCCAGAGCCGCGAGCGCCGTCGGGTTGTTCATATTCTGCTCAGCCGCGGGCTCGTCGCTCCGTGCGTCGCAGAAACATCGCGCGGCGAATCCACCCGCATCGCCACGCCCTTGGGAATCGGGGAGGTCTTCACTACAACCATTCTCGCCCGAAATCGAACACCCCACCCTTTGCAGATCAATTACTTAGCTCGCCAAAAAATCGCAAAATCCCTATTTTCAAGCGCGAATCCGCGAACTCGGGCTAGCAGTTCGCAGCGCAAGTTGCTCGCGATGAATCGCATAGCGAAGCTGGACGACGCTGCGAGCGCGCGCCTCTCGCCCGCTCTGCCAAATCTTCGTTGTTCATCGCCGGCCGCGGCCGCCGCCCAGGCCGGGAGGACTGCCGCCGCCAAGGCCGGGAGGACCCCCGCCGCCAAGACCGGGAGGACCGCCGCCTCCAAGGCCGGGAGGACCGCCACCGCCAAGGCCGGGAGGACCGCCACCGCCAAGGCCGGGAGGACCGCCGCCGCCAAGGCCGGGAGGACCGCCACCGCCCAGCCCGGGAGGACCGCCGCCTGGCACAGTAGCGCCGCCCGGGACGTCCGAGCCGCCGGGCGTCGCGCCCGGAGTTTGCTCGGATCTCGTACCTTGGATCGAGTCACCCGGAAATTTGTTGACGGACTGGATGGATTCAACCCGCAAGCCACGGGAACTGTCAAAGGTGGCGTTCACGACCACGCGGGCATTACCTGAGGATGCGAAGCGACTATTGTCATGCGCGACATAGCCCGAGCCGAATTGCAGATAGCTGCCGACGCGGCGGACATAGCCTTCGATCGACAGACGGTTCGCGCCGAAGAAATCAGAGAGGTCGTCAGCCCTTATGCGCGAGATCTGCATCACGCCTTGCGTAACGCGGCCCTCAGCCTGAACACGTTGTCCGACGAGTGCGGCATCGGCGCCGTTGAGTCGCAACCCGCCTATTCGCAGGCCGCCGCGATCGCGTTCGAGTGGTCCGGAAACCCGCGTTGTCGCGTTAAGGCGTTGCTCGACCAGGCTTGAGACGATCACGCCGTCGATGCGGCGCACCCCGAAGACCGCGACATTGGCGCCCGGACGGCGCCAGCTTTCGTGGCCGGCCGCTATGATCCGCTGGCCCAGCACGGTCATCTCGCCGTCCCTGACGCTTTCGATAGGCCCCATCACCTCGCTGACCACGTTGACGCCGCGGGTGATCAGCGAACCGTTCGCCTGCGGCAGCGCCAGCACACGGGCCAGATGTCCGATCTTGAGCGCCTTCGCCGATACCGGTTCGCCATCGATCCGCACCGGGACGTTCGGCGCATAGCTGATGCGTTGGCCGTTGACGAAAATGCTGCCGAAACGCTGAATGACGCCAACAATGCCGGTGCCGCCGATGCCCTGATCGTGGCCACGCGTGATACCGGTGCCGCCGATACCCTGATCGCTGCCGCGGCGCACCTGCGCCCAGGCGGAGGACGATCCGGCAAGCCAGAGTCCCATAAGCAACGAGCGGCGCGAGATGACGGGCTGCTTGGTCATGACGAGCCGCCTTCGTCAGCATCACCATTCGCCGCGTCGTCCGGACCTTCGCTGTAAATGTAGATGCCGAAATTCCAGCGGTGGTCGCCGCCCTTGTCCCTGGCGAGCGCGCGGTTTGCTTCCCGGTTGGCGATCTTCAGGGCGTCCATGGCCAGTTCGCGCGAACGCCCTTCGAGACGTTTTGCGAGCTTGGCCGAAAGGCCGTCATAGTGCACCGCGCGTTCGAGGAAACGGGGTGCTGGCCCGGATACGTTTTCGGCGGCTGCCGCGATATGATCATGCAGGTTACGGCCGAGATAGTGCCATTTGCGCTCGTCATCGCCGCGCGGAACGAAGCCAGTATCCACCAACACGATCTCTTCATCGCCGTTGATGGTCACGAGCTCGCGGTCCAGCCATTCATCCAGCACTGCGCGCGGGCGGACATCCTTCGTGATCGAACTGACGAGCTGCTCGAACGAGGGCGCATCGCCACTGGCCATGCGCGGCAAGGGCAGCGGATCGCCGTTCGCGTCCGTGAACTCCGGAGCGGCGAGCCAGCGTGCCATGATCGCGCTGGTCAGCGACAGAGTGGCAGGCGTTTCATTGACCGGCGCACCGGCGCCGCGCAGCCGCGCAACCTCCTTGCGGTGAATTCCGGTGAGCAGACTCACGCGGCTGTCGGTCTGCTCCTTTCCCTCCAGGGCAAAGTCGTGCTCGGCAACATTGACGAAGAGTTCTCGCAACAGCTGAGCCAGCTCAGGAAATGTCATTCCGCCGCGGATGCATAGCCGCACCAGCGGGCGCAGCAGGCGCGCCAAGGGCGCGCGCAGGCTCGCCGCCGCAATCGGCTGATGCGAAGCCGACTTCGATCTCCGGGATTTGGCGTTCATGGCGAAATTGTAGCGGCGAGCCCCGTGGGATACAATCCCACTTTTTCGTCGAGACCAATTGACGTGTGAAATTTTCCCACATATACAGAGAGCGCTCAGTCATGGAGAGTTCGGCCATGCTCGCTCCCTCTCGGCGCCTCTCGGTGCTTCACATCTTCAATGACTGCTATCCAGACCTGTTCGGCGGAGCCCCGTCGGTGATCCGCGACATATGCGCAGGACTGAAAGACGCGTTCACCGCCTGCGTGCTGGTCTGCTCCAAGTCGAACGGGCAACGGCGCATCGTCGTGAATGGCGTAACGATCGAGCGCGTGCGCTCGTTCGGCGATGTAGGTTCGCTTCCGGCCGCGCCGACTTATCCGCTGCGGTTGTGGCGCCAGGTCGCCGATCACGATCTGCTCGCGCTTCATGCACCGTTTTCGCTCGCCGATCTCATGCTCGCCCTGGGGTTGGGCCGCGATCGACCTTTGGTCGTGCACTACCATGCGGACATCGTTTCGCATGCCGGACTGAGGTGGTTTATGAAGCCGCTGTTGCGCCGGACGCTGCGGCAGGCGGACGCAATCATCGTGTCCAATGCCATTCTGCTGTACAGCAGCCCGCTGCTGCAGGAATTCGCTGAGAAATGTCACGTCGTTCCGTTCGGCGTCGATGCCTCGAAGTACGATTGGCCGGAGCCGCGCGACAATGACGCTGCCGAACGCGATCGTGGACGGCTCGTGCTGGCTTGCGGGCAACTCGTCCCCTACAAGGGCTTCGATGTGCTGGTGCGAGCGGCGGTCGGTCACCGCTTTGAGGTCTGGATCATCGGCGAGGGTCCAGACCGGGCGCGGCTTGAACGAATGATTCATAGCCTCGGCGTCGCGGATCGCGTCCGCCTGCTCGGCTCCGCGCCGAAGGCCAAACTCGCCAGTCTCATGTGTACAGCGGACGTCTTTGTCCTGCCGTCCGTGACCAATGCGGAAACGTTTGGCATCGCTCAACTGGAAGCGATGGCGGCGGGACGGCCGATCATCAATACATGGCTTGACACAGCCGTTCCACGCGTGGCGCGCGACGGCATCGAGGCCATCACCGTTCCACCCGGCAATCATGTTCGGTTGGCGGAAGCAATCGAGATATTGCTCCGCGATCCAGAGCGGCGCTGGCGCATGGGCCATGCCGCCCGGCTTCGCGCAACGACGCAATATTCCGTCGACGCCTTCGGGAAAGGAATCGAAACTGTCTATCGCCATGCCGTGATGACCAAGGCATCAAGCCGGTCGACCCTGGCTTCACGCCCCGGAACAATCGGAACGGGTCCGGAAAATCGACATTGCTGAGACTGATTGTGCTGAAACTCGTCGCGCAGGCTCAGCTCGCGATCACGATCCGTGAATAGTCAGGAAGGAGCTACTTATGTACTCGCAAAGCATACCTCTCGTAGAGAATGCGTGGGACGGGCCTGCGCGCGATCCAAACGCCCGATTCGATCCGCGGATTGGAAAGCCCATGAAACCGCCTGGCCGTTCTCCTCGCCCCTCCGGCCTCAAGGACGACAATATCGCGAGCGACCGGCCGTCGATTGGCAGGCGAACACTCCACACCCTTGCCCGGCTCGTTATTGCAGTTCTCATCGGTATCGGCGCCACCCTTGCCTGGCAGTCCTACGGTAACGCAGCAAGGGACAAGGTGGTGGCCCGGGCTCCATCGCTGGGCTGGTTGTTATCCGTCTCGACGACGAAGTCGCCAGCCATTGCTGCAACTGTCCCGGACCCGATGCAGCAGCTTGAGCCCCTGGCGTTCAATCTCGATGTCGTGCGGCGCAGCGTCGAGCAACTCGCCGGCAAGCAAGAGCAGATGGCCCAGAGCATTGCGACGCTGCAAGCTGTCGCAGACGACATCAGACAGAGAATGTCGACAACCCCGCCTTCGTCGCTGTCCCAGCAGCTAGCGGCCCCGATCCCGCAGCATAAACCCTCGCAACCCAGGGCGCAGTCATCGGCTGTGCAGTCGTCAGTGCCTCGTCCGCTGCCCTCTGCCGGACCACCCCTGCTCCCGCGCTGATGGCCCAGATTGCCGGCGAGCTTTTTATCGATGGGACGTAGACGCGCGCGGCACGACGGTGCGTAAGCTGCGCCTCAAGTCACGTATCGTGAATTTGTCGATACCCGCTTCCTTGATCACGCGATTGACCATCGTGTTGAAGTCGGACATTTGGCGTCCGGACTTCATAAGCCTGCGAAACTGCTGGAGAATCGACGTTCAACGGCAGCCCCACGGCCTACTACCTTCCGCCTATGAGAGCCTGGCAGAGCTGATGCTGTAATCGCTCCCGATGCTTGCAGCGCGACTGCACATCTGGGGCTTGGCGCGCACGTGCCACAACAAAGAAATATGCGGAGGGAACTGATGAATTTCACGAGCAGGAGATTCTTGGCTGGCATCTCGACGGTTGCCTTCCTCGTTGCCGGCACGCTTGGCGTCCGCGCCAACGACTCGGCGCTGAAGGCCGCCGGCGAGCCCGGGGCCTGGGCGATGGCGGGCCATGATTACGGCAACACCCGGTTCAGCCCGCTCAAGGAGATCAACACCGAGAACGCCGGCAAGCTGTCGCTGGTCTATTCGTTCTCGCTGGCCTCGCTACGCTCGAACGAGGCCTCGCCGATCGTGATCGGCAACACGCTCTACGTCTCGACGTCGTGGGGGCCGAAATACGTCTATGCGCTTGATGCCGCGACCGGCGCGCGCAAATGGACCTATGAGCCGGACATTCCGGACGATACGCTGCAATATGCCTGCTGCGACGTGAACAGCCGCGGCATCTCCTATGCCGACGGCAAGCTGTTCGTCGGCCGGCTCGACGGCAAGCTGACCGCGCTCGATGCCGCCACCGGCAAGGAGCTCTGGACGTCCAAGGTGGTCGACTACAAGCAGGGCTCGGTGATCACCTCGCCGCCGCTGGTCGTGCGCGACAAGGTCATCACCGGCTTCGGCGGCGGCGAGTACGGCGTGCGCGGCTCGCTGCAGGCCTACGACATCAACTCCGGCAAAATGGTCTGGCAGACCTATACCGTGCCTGCGCCCGGCGAGCCCGGCAGCGAGACCTGGAAGGGCGACACCGGCCTGCATGGCGGCGGCGCGGCCTGGCTGGTCGGCTCCTACGATCCGAAGAGCGACACGGTCTATTGGGGCACCAGCAACCCCGGTCCTTGGAACACCGCTGTGCGCTCGACCGGCAATGGCGATTTCGGCAAGCTGACCAATCTGTATACGGCGTCCACGCTGGCGCTCGATCCGAACACCGGCAAGATCAAGTGGCACATCCAGACGACGCCTGCCGATGCCTGGGACTATGACGGCGTCAACGAGGCTATTCTCGCCGATCTCAAGGTTGGCGGTGCGGCTGTCCCGACGCTGATGAAGGCCGATCGCAACGGCTTCTTCTTCGTGGCCAACCGCGAGACCGGCAAGGTGATCTCGGCCGAGAAGTACGTCTTCGCCAACTGGGCGCAGAAATGGGACATCTCGACGTTGCGCGCGGTCGAGGATCCGGACAAACGGCCGGGCCCTGGACATCCCGTCAAGGACGTCTGCCCGAACCTGATCGGCGGCAAGAACTGGCAGCCGATGTCGTACAATCCGGACACCGGGCTGGTCTACATCCCGGCGAACAATGTCTGCATGGACTGGTCGGTCAGCGACGTCTCGTACAAGCGCGGTGTGTTCTATCTCGGTGCGGAATTCCCGACCAAGGAAGGCCCCGGCGGCTTCCTCGGTGAGCTCATCGCCTGGGATCCCGTGAACAACAAGAAGGTGTGGTCGATCCAGGAAGACCTTCCGTTCAACGGAGGCACGCTCAGCACCGCCGGCGGCCTGGTGTTCTCCGGCAATCTGCACGGCGATTTCCGCGCCATCGACGCCAAGACCGGCAAGATCCTGTGGAAGAAGAATCTCGGCTCCGGCATCGGCGCCGGTCCGGTGACCTATTCGGTGGACGGCAAGCAGTACGTCGCCGTCGTCGTCGGCCGCACCGCCTCGATCCCGGCCTTCCTGGGCGAGATCGGCAAGAAGATGACGAACGCGGCTCCCGAAGGCGGCGCCCTGTTCGTCTTCGCGGTTCAATAGCCGCAACGCTCGCGACGGATACGCGTGTCCCCGGACGCGGGACACGCGCAGCGTTCAGCCAATCCGCATCAAGCGGACGAAGACGGTCCGGCCGCGAGACCGAGCCGTACAAACAGATAAACAAGACCTGAGGGATCGAGGATGCGCCTGAATCGCCGTCAGACTGGCTCTAATTGGCGGGCCGCCGCCGAACTGGCAGCAAGCGCGACAGCTTTCGTCGCCTTGGTGGCCTCCACCGTGCTGGTCGCGTCGGCGGCGGGCCTGGCCAACGAGGCGGAGCCGCTGCGGCTTTGTGCGGATCCGACCAATCTTCCGTTTTCGAGCGACAATCCAACGCAGCCGGGATTCTATCTCGAGGTCGGCCAGGCGCTGTCGCGTGAGCTCGGCCGCCCCGTGACGTATGACTGGTACAAATCCTATTTCGGCAAGCGAACCGTGCGCGTGACGCTGCTGGGCAAGCAGTGCGACGCGATGATCGGCCTGCCGCTGTCCTCGGATTTCATGGGACCGACGGTGATCTTCTCGAAGAAGATCGCGACCGAGACCTACGCGCTTGTCAGCCGCGGAACGCTCGTCGTCCACAGCATCGACGACCTCCGAGGCAAGCGCGTCGCCGTGCAATACCAGACCACGCCGCAAAATCTGCTGGCCCAGCGCGACGACATCGAGAAGGTGACGGTGCTGACGCCGGACGAAGGCTTGGCGGCGCTGGCTCACGGCAAGGCCGACATCGCCTTCGTCTGGGGGCCGGTTGCAGGCTGGCTTAACAAGACGACCTACCAGAGCAGCTTCCGGATCCAGCCGGTCGAGGGCGACGGTCTGTCCTGGGATGCCGCAATCGGCCTTGCCAAGAGCTCCACGCAATTGCGCGATCAGATCGACGCCGCCCTGCCGCAGCTCGCATCGCGGATCGCCGAGCTGGCGGTCAAATACGGACTGCCAAGCGAGCCGTCGATCAGGCTCGGCGCCGTGCCGCGCCCGATCAAGCTGGCGTCGACGACTGACCCTGCTCAGCTTCTCCGCCAGCCGGTCGCCGAGGCGGCCGTGATCAGGGTTTCGGACTCGGCTGCTGCGAGCGATTCCAAGACCGAGGCGGTCAGCGCCGGCAAGGAGATCTTCAACGGCACCTGCGCACATTGTCATGGACCGGACGCCGTGCAGGCGGAACGGAAGATCGACCTGCGGCGGCTGCAGACCCGTTATGGCGAGGATATGCGCGACAAGTTTTGGACCACCGTGCATGAAGGCCGTCCGTCCAAGGGCATGCCGGCCTGGAAGGAGGTCTTTACCGACGAGCAGTTCGAGAGCATCTATGCGTTCCTGCAGACTGTGCAGTCGTCCGAAACGGCCAATTGAAGGAGGCGGACACCGGCCGCTCGATCTGCCGGATCACCTGGCGCGTGCAGGGGGCAAGTGAGGGGGGCGGACATGACGCGCTTTCTGATCATCGACGATCATCCGCTGTTTCGCGAAGCCCTTGGCAATGCGGTGCGTCTGGCGCATCCTGACGCCGAGATCTTCGAGGCGCTGTCGATTGCCGATGCGCTCAACACCCTCGCGCTAGAACCCGACATCGACCTGGCGCTGCTCGACCTGACGCTGCCCGATGCCGTGGGCTTCTCAGGATTCCTGCGGCTTCGTGCCACGCATCCCCGGCTTCCGGTCGCGATCGTCTCCAGTGATGAAGACCTCAACGTCGTGCGCGAGGCGCTTTCGCTCGGCGCCGCCGGCTATCTGCCGAAGTCGACCTCGAAGCGTGAGCTGACGTCCGCGATTGAGCGCGTGCTCAGCGGCTCGATCTCGGTCCCGAAGGACTTCGTGCCCGTGGCCGAGCGCCACGGCAACGGCTCCGCCCGCGCGCTGCAGGCGCGCCTCGAGGAGCTGACCCCGCAACAGCTTCGCGTCCTCGACCTGATCAGGCGTGGCTATCAGAACCGGGAAATCGCGGGCGAGCTTCAACTCGCGGAGTCGACCGTCAAGGCGCACATCACGGAGATCCTGAGAAAACTCCGCCTGTTCAGCCGCAACAAGGCCGTTATCGAGACCGGCAAGATCGCGCTGCCCGTTCCGGCCGACCGCCAGGGATCGCGCAACGCCTCGCGCAGAAAGCACCCGTAGCGCTATTGCTGCGCTGCAAGAGGTGACGGCCGCCGCAGGCGTCGCACCGTTGATGGCGTCTTGGTCGTTGATTGAGGCCGACCGACGCGCTATCGCTGGTGCTCCGGCCCTGACGTTCTTTCGAAGACGCAGCGCGCGCACTGGTTTGAATGTCAGATCCGCGACAATGAACAAACCGGATCTCCGATCCGGCCGGGGGGTGACAGGCACGTGGCTCGATTGCTCATCGTCGAGGACCATCCGCTGTTTCGCGAGGCGCTGGAGAGCGCGATCCGCGCCGCTCTGGCTGATGCCGAGATGCGCGAGGCAACATCCATCGACATGGCCGTCGATCTTCTGTCATCGCCTCCGAGATTCGACCTGATCCTGCTCGACCTCTCAACACCCGGAACGACCGGGCTCTCCGGCGTGATCCGCATTCGCAAGACCGTGCCGCGCACACCGATCCTGGTGGTTTCCGCGCATCAGGACCCGCGCCTCGTCGCCCATGTTCTCGCGCTGGGTGTTTCCGGTTACATCTCGAAATCAACCTCGAAGCAGCAACTGGCCGACGCGATCAAGGCGGTGCTGCGCGGCGAGGTCCACGTTGAAGGTGGCTCCCTCTGCGCCGGCGTGCGCCGTGGCCGACTTCCCGCTCAAGATCTCCTGAAGCGTCTTCACGAGCTGACGCCGCAGCAGCTGCGCGTGCTCGACCTGATCCGCCGCGGACTGCAGAACAAGCAGATCGCCTTCGAGCTCGGGATCTGCGAGACGACAGTGAAGGTCCACGTCTCTGAGATCCTGCGAAAGCTCCGCGTGATGAGCCGGACCAAGGCCATCATCGAGATGGAAAAGATCGACTTCGTGAACCTCATCAGCGGGCCACGCATGCCGGCGCGGGCGAGCGGCGTTGACGCGCTCATGACAGCAGGAACGACAACAGCGCGCGAAGCTCCGCAGGCCTGACCGGCTTGGTCAGGATCTCGAGCCCGTATTGGCTCGCTTCCCTGGCTGCATCTTCGGAATAGTCAGCGGTGACGATCATGGCCGCAACATCTCGGCTGAGGAATTGCCGGATGTCCCGGATGGCGGCAAGCCCGCTCTCGTCGCCATCCAGGTGAAGATCCGCGATGATCGCCTCGGGGGCCGCCCCGAGCGCACTCAGGCGCTGCAGCGCGTCCTTCGACGAGACCGTGGCCACGACGTCGCAGCCCCATTTCTCCAGCAGACCGACCATGGCATCGGCGGTGGCCAGGTCGTTTTCGATCAACAGGATCTTGGCGCCTTCGAGCCCGCCATAATCGTGCTCGACGTGCTCAGCAGGATGCGGATCCGGCGGTACGGCTGCCGGGTCTGCCCGGTCGAGCGCGAGCTTGAATGTGGATCCATGGCCAACCCGCGAAGCCAGCCTGACCTCATGGTCCAATGCATTGGCGAAGCGACGGACGATCGACAGGCCGAGCCCAAAGCCGGCCTGGTCCTCGGCGCTCGAATGACCGCGCTGGAATTCGAGGAAGATCGCTTCCTGCTGCGGCTTGGGAATGCCAGGGCCGGTATCGTAGACCTCGATGCGAACCCGGCCTGCCCCCGGTCCGCGCCGGCATCCCATGACGACGCCGCCTCGCCGCGTGTAGCGCAGAGCGTTCGCGAGGAGATTCTGCAAGATGCGCCGCAGCATCATAGCATCCGAGACCACCGCGACCGAGCAGGGACAAATGCGCAAGGACAACCCGCGTTTGGCCGCGATCGGGGCGAATTCGCGTTCGAGCGGCTCGAACAGGCTCGAGATCAGAACGGGCCTCACGTCGGGCCGCAGGGCTCCGGCATCGAGCTTGGCAATCTCCAGCAGGGATCGCAGCAGATCTTCCAGCATGGCCAGCGAATGGTCGACCTGGCCGACCATGGCTGTGCCACGATCGGACGAGACTTCGTCCGCCAAGGTCGACAGCGTCAGCCGCGCCGCGTTGAGTGGCTGAAGCAGATCATGCGTGACGGAGATGAGAACCGAGGATTTCAGGGAGCTGGCCGCTTCGGCCTGCTGCTTGGCCCGAAACAGGTCCTTGTTGGCCGTTTCGATCGAACGCAGCGCATCGCGCAGCTGCTGCGTCCGCTCGCGCACCTGCTGATCGAGTGCGATCGCCGTTTCGAACAGTGAGAACGCATTGAACTGCTGGTCCATCGAGCGCTCGACCCGGGACATCAGTGCGGCATTGATCTTCCTGAGCTTGGCCGCCTCGCGCTGCAGGTCTTCCGGAGACCCGACGACAGTCATTGCTGCGCCCCTGGACGCTTGCCGATCGCGACGCCGGTCAACGTCTGATTGACGTGCATTGAACCGTACTGCTCACCATAGGTATGGAACCCGACGATCCGGTTATCGCGATAGAGCTCGGACATTTCCCGCGCGAACTGATGCTGCTCAGCGTCGAGACGACGGAGGATGCACTCGAAACCGATGAAGATCGAGACCTCGCCGATGTCGTCTCGAACCTCGGCCAGCATCTCGCGGGCGGCGGCCACGGAGTTGCGCGACCTTGCCGCCGTCAGCACCATTCCTTCGTCGATCGCGCAGAAGAACCGCAGCGAGCCGTCAGGGCTGACGCGCTGAATCGAGCGCGCGAAATAGGAGCCGCCGACGCGCACCAGCACCGGATGGGCTGCAAACAGGAATGGGTCGAGCTCGGAATCCGCGATGCCCACCGCGCGGCAATATTCCTCCGCCGCCGGCTCGGCATTGAGCTGCTTGACGATACGCTGTTCGAGATCGGCCTCCGTCACCACCATCTTGGTCGAGGTCGGCTCGAAATTGTCACATTTGAACAGCCGGAACGGCAATGACGTCCTGATCAGGATCAGCACCGCCATGTCCGTATGCGCTTTGCCGTCGTGAAAGACCCAGGTGCGCTCGAAGCGCAGACCATCGCCGGCCGACCCGCCGACCAAGGGGATATTGTCGAGCGACGCATAGATCGCCGACATGATCGCCTCTTCGCGCTGGCACATGCCGTCGATCAGGACGAGCCCGAACACGCCGTCATCGTCGCGACCGCCGTGCCGCGACAGATCCTGCCTCAACTGGACGCCAAGGCGGCGGCCCTCGTCGACGCGGAAGCCCGACAGCCCGAAGATGGGCTGTGCGAATACCGTGAAATCATCGGCGGCAAAGCCGAGAGCGACGACGCTGTTGTCGTCCCAGCCATCGGGCGACAGCTCTCCAGCCGTCGTACAACCATACACGGGGATGTCTGCGAGACGGGTCGTCACTTCCGCCATGAACGCGTTTGGGTCGTAGTGGGGCGACAGGAAGATCAGCACCATGGCCAAGCCGTCAGCCGGCAACTGGCCGCAGATGTCGGCCGCCGCGGCGGCCTCCGTCGCAGCCTTCGACTTCGCCGCAATCACGCCAGACGGACGCGCGGGCCGAGGATCGGCGTCTCCCACCGGGCACCTCCCAGAACGACACTTGGGTTTCGTGTTGGTGATCGTTCGTTTTTTTAGAAGATTAAGCCAATTGAGCAGCAACGGCAACTGCGCGGCTTGATCCAGAACAAGGACTTGGGCCGGGCTGTCGTCAGATCATCTGCACCGATCTGCTCACCGGCCTGGCCGCGGGGCTGGCCCGCGCCCGCTCCGGATCAAAAGGGAAGGATTCGCATGCTCCGCCGCATCGCTCTTGTCGTTGTTCTCGCAAGTCTGGCGTCGAGCGCCCAGGCGCTGGATGGAGATCCCGTCGCTGGGAAGGGCATCTTCCAGCGCATCTGCCAGAATTGCCACTCTGCCGAGATAGGCATCAACAAGGTCGGCCCGAGCCTCTGGAACATCGTCGGACGGCAACCGGCGGCTGTACCGGACTACGCCTACTCCGAGGGCATGAAAAAAAACAACGCGCCTTGGACCACGACCGCGCTGGATGCCTATATCGCCGATCCGCGCGGGGACGTTCACGGCGTCAAGATGTATTTCAAGGGATTGGCGGACGCGAAGGAGCGGGCCGACGTCGTCGCCTATCTGTCGACGCTGAAATAGCGCAGCCGGGGAAGCTTACGCTACCGCAAGGCCTCCTTGCGTTAACTGCACTCGTCACAGAATCTGTACTCTGCTCTCCACGTCGACCCGCAAAAGGCGGCTGTTGCGGGGGCAACACTCTCACGTTTTCCTGCTTCCCGCGTCAGAACGCGGTTCGCCAGACTGCGGCCACTGGTATGCGATCGATCCCTGTCCGCCGACTGCTTCCGGATTAATATCTCAGGCCGGCACAACGGCGTCGCCGCCGATGGCACGGTCATTGTCGGCACCGACATCAATCCATCCGGCAACACCGAGACGATCATGCGCTGCAAGTGGCGGAAGGTCGTTATCTGACGGGGGAGTTTGACTGACACTCCCTCAGTTAGACTGGGCGGGACTTCCCAATAGCGAAGCTCAGCCGCTTGTGTGCAGGATGGCTCTACGGCCCAGGCAAGCCTCCAGCCGGTCTCTTCTTGAGGACTCAGGGTTTGCCAGCTCTCGGAAAATGCATTGTGTACCAATGATGGCTTCCGGACAACACGAGGTGGCCCCCTGATTGCCAAGTGATCTTAAGGTTCTCTAGGGAATCGAACCCCTGTTTCAGCCTAGAGAGGATGTTGCCCCCGACGGGCCGCACCAGAAACGATCCGAACAAACCGCAACGAACTCAATCGAAATCGAACGAGAACGCAGCAAAATCAACGAAGCCGATCGATACCTTGCCGCTCATCCCACGCGGCGCACTGCGCCCAGGTCGTGCATCGATCATGTCCCTCTGAATGAGGAGAGCGCGCGAGGAAGGCCGGACCTCGGCTGAGGCCCGGATCGGGATCTGCGATGGCGCCGCGGAACGCAGGGACACTCAACAATGAGCCGGGCCTGCCTTGTCCTTCAGGATCTCGCGGGCCGCGATCGCGATACGCCGGCACAGAGCCAACGCGGTCTCCCTGTCCTTCACATGGAAGATCTCGTCGCTGATCAGGCGGTCGGCGAGCCAGGCGCGGAAGGCCTGCTCGCTGTCCGCCGTGAACGTGCCGTCCTCATAGACGAATCCACTGAGGGGCCCCTCGATCACGTAATCCGTCTCATCGGCATGTTGCGAGGACCGCGCGCATTGCGCCCAGACGCGGCCTTCCTCGTCGACGACGGCCAACACGCCGTCATCGCGCTGTTCGACTTTCATTCCTACCTCCGCAGCGCGTGAACAAAGGCGAGCCTTCTCCACGCCATTGCGAGCGCAGCGACGCAATCCAGAGTCTTTCCGTAGAGGCAGTCTGGATTGCTTCGTCGCTGACACTCCTCGCAATGACGGAGGAGAGGTGATGCGCTCTCTGTTCGCCCCGAGCCTGCCGCCTGCCCCCGGTCCGCACGATACGGCCGCCGCCGGATCGCTAGCCCTGCCGCGGACAGCTGATCTCCTTGTAGACGGCGTCGGCAAACGCCTTGATGCCGGTGTTGATGCGCAAGGGCGAGGTCAGCGTCTGATAGGTGACGATGCCGCGCGTGATCGACAGCACCTTGTAGCTCTCGGCGATCTTCGTCTTGTAGCACTTGCCGACCTGGATGGCGTCCTCTGTCAATGGCATGCTGTCTCCCGTCGCATTGGCGTCCCGGACCTCACATCAAGAATCACGCCAGCGGCACGGCAGCTCGCGCCGCGGCCGGGACCGGCGGCCCGCGATCGACGGCCTTGAGCGCGTCGAGACATGCCAACAGCGCCTGCTGACCGTCGGCAACCGCCTCCTCGGCGTTGGCGCCGATGCCGATGACCCCGGGAATGTCGGGGAAGGTGACGAGAAAGCCGCCGCCATCCTCGGCGCCGAGCGCCGTGACCTCATAGGCATAGACGCGGGAATCGCTCATCGCGCCGCCTCGTCCATTCCGTCGATCATCGCCACGAAGGCCCGGACATGCGGCGGCCTGATCCTCGCCTTCAGCGGGATCGTCACGCAATTCGGGACCGCGGGATGCAGGAACACCTCGTGGGTGCCGGTGATCTTGCGAAACTTGATCGCGTATTGCGAGGCGATGATCTCGAAATCGACCGGCTTCCAGTCGCCGCCCGGACTCGCCCGCAGCGCATCGATGCGGCGCGACTGCGTCCGGCCCTGTCGGCTTTCCGACGCGTCGCCGGACGTCGCTACGCCGTTGTCCCTCGCGGCGTCGTCCGTTGTCGCGCCGCGCCCCTCGGGAAGTACCAGTTGCAGGAAAGCCGCGATGAAGTCACCGACCGTGTCGCTGCGATGCGCCAGGCGCCAGTTCTGCGACAGCACGAGCCTGGCGCCGCTCGCTGCATTGTGGCGCGCAACGAGTTCGTCCATCATGGTCAGGACCCTGACGACGCTTAGATTGTAGGGCTCCTGGGTGAACTTCCGCGCGAGGTCGACGCGCTCCCGCCTGAGGCTCGCGTTCTCGATGAGCCAATCGATAATCGTGGCAGCCCAGAACTCCCGGGCATTGCGCGGCTCAGACATGGACCGTTCTCCAGGCTCGCGGTCTCGACCAGCAAGCCGCGCGAGCGGCGAACCGACCGACCGAGATCACAATCCGACGGCATCGCCACACCGCATGCGCGTCGGACGTTCAACCGCTCGCGGAGATCGATACAAGACTTATGCCATGGGAAAGCAGGACATCAGGGGCCATCACGACGGCGCGTTCCGACCCAGCGGGGCGCAGCGGAGGTCTCGTCAGCCGGCTAGCCGTCACGCCAGATCGCCTGCGCGATCTGGCGCGCAGACGATCTCGTGTCAGAGGATCAATCGGCCGATCTCACCACCACGGGCCGCGCCAATGACCACCCAACCATCATAGCGGTGCCGCCAATATGGACGGGCCTCGTATGGACGACCGTAGTACGGCCCGTAGCCGACGCCGACATAGCCGTAGAGAGCTGCTGCCGCCCGTTCTCCTTCTCCGGCAGGAGACGGACAAATCTCCGCATCGCGGAACGTTCCGGGAGAAACGCACGACGTCTGCGCTCACCCTCGCCGCTTGCGGCCCTGCCCGGCCGCGGCCTGCTTGCGCAGACCCTGGGCCGCGCTGCCGACGATCTCGGAAATCTGCATCAGTTGCTTGGCGAGCGGGCTGGTCTTGCGCCAGACCATGCCGACCGTGCGCTGCGGCTGCGGATCGGCGAAGCGCGCCAGCGACACCGACGCCGAGCGCGTCTCGACGCCGACCGCCATCTCCGGAATCAACGTCACGCCCATGCCGGCGCCCACCATCTGCACCAGGGTCGACAGCGAGGAGGCATCGAGCATCTCGCGCGGCGCCTGCATGTTGCAGAACGACAGCGCCTGGTCGCGAAAGCAGTGCCCCTCCTCCAGCAACAGCAGCCGCATCTCGCGCAGCATCTCGCTGCTCGGCACCGCCGCCCCTTCATATTCCGGCGGCCGCACCAGCAGGAAGTTCTCCGCGAACAGCGCGACCTCAGTCAGCGACGGCTCCGAGACCGGCAGCGCGACGATGGCGGCATCGAGGCGGCCCTCGACCAGCTCCTCGATCAAGGTCGGCGTCTTGGACTCGCGGACGTGGATGTCGATCTCGGGATGTTTGCGCGTCAGGTTCCCGATCACCTTGGGCAGCAGATAAGGCGCAATCGTCGGGATCATGCCGAGCCGGAGCCGGCCGGTGAGCTTGTCGCGCGAGGCGCGGGCGAAGTCGCCGAGCTCATCGACCGAGCGCAGGATCTCGCGCACGCGCTCGGCGAGTTGCTCGCCGAACCGGGTCAGCACGACCTGGCGGGCGTTGCGCTCCAGCAGCACGCCGCCGAGCGCCTCCTCCATCTCCTTGATCTGCATCGACAGCGCCGGCTGCGAGATCGCGCAGGCCTCGGCGGCGCGGCCGAAATGCCCCAGACGCGCCAGCGCGTCGAAATAGCGAAGCTGCCGCATCGTCAAATGTATCATCAGATTATCTTATCGATCATCGCCGCGAAGTCAATTTTCCTGACCACAATCTTGAGATGCGGAGGTAACGCACCGTGTCCATATGCGTTTGGACAGCGTCACACCATATTCATCAGATAATCTTATCGTTATGATCATCAATCTCAATTTCCCCTGATCGAAGTAGCCGCGTAGGGTCCCGGCTCCCACCCCAGGGGGGAACCATGACGATCACGTCAGGAGGCAAACATGGATGACGTCAGCAAGTGCCCGTTCTCGGGCGGCTTGAAGGGATTTTCGAACAAGGATTGGTGGCCGAACCAGCTCAATCTGTCGGTCCTGCATCAGCACTCGAACCTCTCCGATCCGCTCGGCGAGGCGTTCGATTACTCCAAGGAATTCAAGAGCCTCGATCTCGACGCGCTGGTCAAGGATCTGCACGCGCTGATGACCGATTCGCAGGAATGGTGGCCGGCCGATTTCGGCCATTACGGTCCGCTGTTCATCCGCATGGCCTGGCACGCCGCCGGCACCTATCGCATCGGCGATGGCCGTGGCGGCGCCGGCACTGGTCAGCAGCGTTTTGCGCCGCTGAACAGCTGGCCGGACAACGCCAACCTCGACAAGGCCCGCCGCCTGCTGTGGCCGATCAAGCAGAAGTACGGCCAGAAGATCTCCTGGGCCGACCTGTTCGTGCTGACCGGCAACGTTGCGCTGGAATCGATGGGCTTCAAGACCTTCGGCTTCGGCGGTGGTCGCGCCGATACCTGGGAGCCCGAGCAGGACATCTATTGGGGCCCCGAGGGCAAGTGGCTCGCCGACGAGCGCTACAGCGGCGACCGCGAGCTCGCAGGCTCGCTCGCTGCCGTGCAGATGGGCCTCATCTACGTCAACCCGGAAGGCCCGAACGGCAATCCCGATCCGCTGGCTGCCGCGCGCGACATCCGCGAGACGTTCGCCCGCATGGCGATGAACGACGAAGAGACCGTGGCGCTGATCGCCGGCGGTCACACCTTCGGCAAGACCCACGGCGCGGGTGATGCGTCGCTGGTCGGGGCCGAGCCGGAAGGCGCCGACATCGCGCAGCAGGGTCTCGGCTGGGCCAGCAAGTACGGCTCCGGCAAGGGCGGCGATACCATCACCTCCGGCCTCGAAGTGATCTGGACGACGACGCCAACCAAGTGGAGCAACAACTTCTTCTGGAATCTGTTCGGCTATGAATGGGAGCTGACCAAGAGCCCGGCCGGCGCGCACCAGTGGAAGCCGAAGCATGGCGCCGGCGCCAACACCGTGCCGGATGCGCATGACAAGTCCAAGCGCCACGCGCCGTCGATGCTGACCACCGACCTCGCGCTGCGGTTCGATCCGGCCTACGAGAAGATCTCGCGCCGGTTCATGGAGAACCCGGATCAGTTCGCCGATGCCTTCGCCCGCGCCTGGTTCAAGCTGACCCATCGCGACATGGGTCCGAAGGTGCGCTACCTCGGCCCGCTGGTGCCGAAGGAAGATCTGATCTGGCAGGATCCGGTGCCGCCGGTCGACCATCCGCTCGTGGACGACAACGACGTCGCGTCGCTCAAGGCGAAGATCCTCGCTTCGGGTCTGTCGGTGTCGCAATTGGTGTCGACGGCCTGGGCCTCGGCCTCGACCTTCCGCGGCTCGGACAAGCGCGGCGGCGCCAATGGCGCGCGCATTCGCCTGGCTCCGCAGAAGGATTGGGCAGTCAACAACCCGGCCCAGCTCGCCAAGGTGCTCTCGACGCTCGAAGGCATCCAGAAGGAGTTCAACGCATCGGCCACCGGCGGCAAGAAGGTGTCGCTCGCCGACCTGATCGTGCTGGCCGGCAATGCCGGGGTCGAAGCGGCGGCCAAGAAGGCCGGCGTCGAGGTGACCGTGCCGTTCGTGCCCGGCCGCACCGATGCCTCGCAGGAGCAGACCGACGTCGAGTCGTTCGCGGTGCTCGAGCCGAAATATGACGGCTTCCGCAACTATCTCAGCGGCCAGCAGTGGCTGTCGGGCGAGGAGCTGCTGGTCGACAAGGCGCAACTGCTCACCTTGACCGCGCCGGAGATGACCGTGCTGGTCGGCGGCCTGCGCGTGCTCGGCGCCAACGCCAACGGCTCCAAGCATGGCGTGTTCACGGCGCAGACCGAGACGCTCACGAACGACTTCTTCGCCAACCTGCTCGACATGGGCGTGGTGTGGCGGCCGGTCGATCAGGGCGAGCACACCTTCGAGGGCCGCGACCGCAAGTCCGGCGCGATCAAGTGGACGGCCACCCGCGCCGACCTGATCTTCGGCTCGCACTCGCAGTTGCGGGCGCTGGCCGAGGTCTATGCGAGCTCGGATGCCAAGCAGAAGTTCGTCAAGGACTTCGTCGCCGCCTGGACCAAGGTGATGAACCTGGATCGGTTCGAGCTGAAGACCTAAGTCGAGAAGCTGACTGACCGAGAATAATGAGAGGCGGCGCTTCAGTGATGAAGCGCCGCTTCTTTCATTTCGACATGCTTGCCAGTCGCAAGCCTGTCAGCGCGCCGCGGCCGAGCCGCCGCCATCGATCTGGCGGCCCATCAGCGCGATCGCCTTCTGATAGACGCCGGCGGCGTTCCAGGCCTCGATGGCGGCGAAGTTCGGCTCGCCCGGCTGATAGCCGGCGCCTGCCTTCCAGCCATTGGCGCGCAGGAAGTTCGCGGTCGAGGCCAACGCGTTGGCGGCAACGTCGAGATTGCCCGTGCCATAGGCCAGGATGTTCTTCGGCATGAACTGAGTCTGCCCGACCTCGCCATGCATCGAGCCGCGGGTGTTGCCCGAGAGCACGCCGCGGTCGATCAGCTTGAGCGCGGCATAGAGCTGGTCGGTGAAGAACTCCGGACGGCGGCAATCATAGGCGAGCGTCGCGATCGACGACAGCATGTGCTGATTGCCGCGCTGGCTGCCGAACGCGCTTTCCATGCCCCAGATCGCGATCAGGGGTCCGGGCGGCACGCCGTAGCGCTGCTCGATCGAGGCGAACATCGCCGCCTGCGACTGCTTGAGCTGGCGGCCGCGCGCGACGATCGCCGCAGCCCCGCGCTTGGCGAGGAACTGATCGAGCGAGAGCTGGAAGCTGCGCTGGCCGCGATCGGCGGCGACCGTCGCCGAGGCGTAGTTGGTCTGCATCAGCGCGGCGATCGCGGTGCCGCCGACGCCCTTCGCCCTCGCCTCCTCGCTGAATTCGCGCTTCCACGCCTCGAACCCCGCCGGCGACGAGCCGCACTGCGCCGCCTGCGCAACGCCGCCGCAGGCTGCGAGCAGCGTCGCGGCAGTGAACGTGAAGGTGATCATGGCCCGCCGGTTGATCATTCAGACTCCTCTGGTCGCGTCCGCCGATGCGGCCTGCATCGTGCCCCTGTCGGAACATCAGGCGCCGCTGCGGCAATATCGGCCGCCCCTGGTTGAAACGGCGACAACCTATCGGAAATGGAAGAAAATCATAGCCGGCGGCGCGTGAGCCGCAGATGAACGCGCCGAGTGCCGCCTGTGAACGAGCAGCAGGACGATCGGCCCAGGCTGCCGTGCAGGTTCCGATATCCAGCTCCCGCAATCGTGATCCGCGGATACGCGTCGATCGCCTCGGGCTTGATCAAATCGCAATAATAATACTATACGGTTTCGTTTAGTGAACGGATGGGTGGGACGTGCGATCGCGTTGGATCCGAGCGGCAGGGAGTCTGGCCGCATTCTGCAGCCTGGCTCTCCTGCTCGGCGGCTGTGCCGCCGTTCAGCGCGCGGCCTATTCGGCCGACGACGCCAAACGCGCCACGATCGACGGCTTTCGCGCGATCCGGATGTGGGCCGATGCGCCGGCCGCGAGCTTCGACAACGCCGCGTTCAAGCCGCAGCCGCAACCTGGCAAGCCCTTCGCCTATCTTGCGCTGTCCGGCGGCGGCGGCGACGGCGCATTCGGCGCCGGCGTTCTCAACGGCTGGAGCGAAAGCGGGGCTCGTCCCGAATTCACGATCGTCTCGGGCGTCAGCACCGGTGCCCTGATCGCGCCGTTCGCCTTCCTCGGGCCAGCCTACGATGCGACGCTGAAGGAGATGTATACGAGCGGGCTCGCCAGCTCGTTCGCGGCCTCCCCCAACGCGCTCAACGCCGTGTTCGGCTCATCCCTGTTCGATGGGCAGCCGCTCCGCGACGCGATCAGCCACTACACGACGCCGGACCTGCTCGCGGCGATCGCCAGAGAACACGCCAAGGGCCGGAGACTGTTCGTCGTGACCACCGATCTGGACGCGGGGCGCCCGGTGTTGTGGAACATGGGTGAGATCGCCTCGGCGCGGACGCCGCGCGCGCTCGACCTGTTCCGGCAGGTCCTGACCGCGTCCGCCAGCGTTCCCGTGGCGTTTCCGCCGTCGCTGATCGCGGCCTCCTCCGACGGCAAGCCGATCGAGGAGATGCATGTCGACGGCGGTGTCTCGACCCAGGTGTTCACCTTTCCGGACCGTCTGCTGATGCAGCCCGAATCATCGCGGCGCATGGCCTCAGCGAGGCCCGCCATCTACATCATCATGAACGGCCGGACGTCCACCGATTTCCAGCCGGTCGAAAACAGCGCCAAGGCGATCGCGATCCGCTCGCTGGCCATGAAGAGCAAACGCGAGATCCGGAGCTACCTCTCGGCCACCTATCAGTTCGCCCGGCACAATGGCCTAGCCTTCAACATGACGGCGATCGACCCGTCCGTCCCCGAGGGCCAAGGCGTCGGCTTCGACACCGACTACATGCGCTCGCTCTACACCCTTGGCTATGACGGCGCGCGCTCGGGTCGCTTCTGGACCCAGACGCCGCCGGCGCCGTTACCTTGACAACCGCGCCATCGACAATTATAAAACGATACAGTTTCGTTTTATCGCAACCGTTTCCCAAGGGAATGCTCTACAAGCACCGACCGAGATCGGAGACAGCAGGCCGTCATGAAACGAATCATTCTGTTGACCTTGATCCTGCTGTCATGGACTCCCCTGGCGCACGCCGTCGCCGGAACCGGCACCGGCATGCAGACGGAGGGGGATCCGCAAGCCTCCACCGATCCGGCGCTGAGCCAGGAGACGATTGATCGCGAGCTCGACAAGTTCAGGCGGACGGAGGTGTCACTGCACCAGGCGCTGCGGATCGCCGAAAGGATTCATCCTGGCTCCAAGACCGCGGACATCAGCTTCGAGGGTGGGCTCGACGCCCCCATCTACAAGGTCCGAACCCTGCAGCGCGGACGGATCTGGGAATCCGACATCGACGGCACCACGGCAAAGGTGCGCAACAGCGTTCTGTTCTCGACCGTGGACGGACTGAGCGAAAGCGACCGTAACAGCCTGGCCGCCCTCACCACGGTCCGGCTCAAGATGTCGGATGCGATTCGGATCGCCGAGCGCTCGGCGGCCGGCCGGGCGATCAGTGGCGGCCTGATGAACAAGGACGGCAAGCTCGCCTTCATCGTGGTCGTCGTCAGCGGCAACGATCTCAAGCAGGTGACGCTCGAACCGTCATTGCTGCGGCGGCGCTGATCGCGCTGCTCAGGCCTTCGGCTGCAGCGCCAGGAAAATCTTGACCCGGTCACGGACGAAGCCGGGCAGCTCCCTGCGGATCGTCCTTTCGCTCTCGCCCATCAGCGAGCGCATGATCACCGGCATGACGATCAGGTCGATGAAGATCTCGGCGGAGGCCGCCGACGCCTTCGACGGCGTCCGGCGGGCGGTCATGGCCGAGACGCCGATCGTCTCGGCGAGCAGCGCCGCCACGGCATGGGTGGCGCGCTTGCGCGAGACGTCATGAAACTGACAACTGAGATCGGGAAACCGGTAGGCCTCCCCGATCGTGACCCGTAACAATCCGAGCGATTCCTTCAGCGCGCGATCGACGATGGCGATGGCAAGTCCAACCAGCTTTTCCTGTGCAGTGCCGGCGACCGGCGTGTAGGCCCCGAGATTCATCACGTCGTTGATGGAGCGCTCGACGACAGCGGCAAACAAGGCGGCCTTGCCGGTGTATCGGGCATAAATCGTCGGCTTGCTGGCGGGGGCGCGTTCGGCGATCTCGTCGATGCTGGCGCCGTCAAAGCCGCGCTCGAGAAACACCGCGCGCGCAGCGTCCAGAATACGTTCCTCGATGTTTCCAGCCAGCGCCTTCGGCGGCCGTCCCACCCGCCCGCGAAACGCTTCCGTGCGTGCAACGTCCGTACGTTTCAATTTGGCCTGCGTGCGGGCCATACTCAACGACCTCGACTCGACATGAAGACATAACGTTAAGGGATTACACGTTCTTGTCGAGACGGCAATAGAACAACTACGCCACGCGGCTATGCGCATGGTGGCGTACATAATCGGCAATGCATCAGCACAGACACCTCAAAATACCTCAGGCAACAAACTCCACGAGGTCGTCGAGCACAGCGAGCGCACCGTCGAACGTGTCGTCATGAAAGTAGAGGCTGCGCGTGATCAGCACGGGAACGCCGGCGCGGGTCGCAGCCATCAACCCGTTACCGGAGTCCTCGATCGCGATGCAACTGGCCGCGGGCAGATCGAGCTGCGACAAGACCTCCAGGTAGACATCGGGCGCAGGCTTCTTGCGCGCGACATCGTCGGCCGCCACGACGGCGGCAAATCCTGCCTCCCAATCCACGCCCAACACGGGCGCCAGCAGGGCATCGATATTGGCGCGCGTGGTCGTCGTCGCGATCGCGAGCCGCTGCCCGCGTGCCGAGGCAGCCCCCAGCAATGCTTGAACGCCTGGGCGCAATGGGCATCCCTTGTCGGCCATCAGCGCGGCAAACCGCTCCGTCTTGATGCGATGAAGCCGGGCAATGACGGCGTCGCTCAGCGGCGGCCCCGTGCGCCGCATCTGGTCGAAGGCGCGAATGCGCTCCTTGCCGCCGGCGACGCGCAGCAGCTCCTTGTAGATGCGGCGGCCCCAGTGCCAGTCGATGCCGACCGCGACGAACGCCTCGTTGAAAGCCTCGCGATGGATCTCCTCGGTCTCGGCCATGGTGCCGTCGACATCGAAGATCAGCGCGCCGGCGTCGGCGATGCGGCGCCTGAGATCGTCGAGCGGCGCGTTCATCACCAAAGCGAGACTCATGATTGCGCCTCCGCCCTGCCGTCGCCTGCGTCGGCACCCTTGGCGAACACGCGACTCGCCAGCACGTCGCTCGCTTCGATCGACATCACGTCATCGGACGTCAGCACGCGGTCGAGCCGCGACACCAGCCGGTTGGCCTGACGCAGGCGGATCCGATCCAGCGCGTTGCGGATCGAGCGCGCGTTCGAGAACAACGGTTGGGTGCGCCGGACGGCGATGTACTTTTCGAAAGCGGCGCGGGCCTCCGGGGTGAAGCGATAATTCTGCCCCTCCAGCATCATCTCGGAGATCGTCAGTAGCTCGGCTTCCGAATAGTCGGGGAAGTCGATGTGGTGGGCGATGCGCGAGCGGAAGCCGGGATTGCTCTGGAAGAACTTCTCCATCCGGTCGGCATAGCCGGCAAGAATGACCACGAGGTCCTCGCGCTGCGACTCCATGATCTGCAGCAGGATCTCGATCGACTCCTGGCCGTAGTCGCGCTCGTTCTCGGGACGGTAGAGATAATAGGCCTCGTCAATGAACAGGACGCCCCCCATCGCCTTCTTCAGCACTTCCTTGGTCTTTGGCGCGGTGTGGCCGATATATTGGCCGACGAGATCGTCGCGGGTGACACTGATGACGTGGCCGCGACGGACGAAGCCGAGCCGGTGCAGGATGCCCGCCATGCGCAGCGCGACCGTGGTCTTGCCGGTGCCGGGATTGCCGGTGAACGACATGTGCAGGGTCGGAAACGTCGTCGCCAGCCCCATCTTGCGGCGGATCCGCTCCATCATCAGCAGCGAGGCGATCTCGCGGATCCGCGTCTTGACCGGCGCGAGCCCGACCAGCTCACGGTCGAGCTGCTCCAGCACGGGCGCAATATCGACGCTCTCGAACTCGCGGCGCAGGTCGACGGTATCGACCGGCGTCGCCTGGGTGGTGTCCGCCTGCGTGGCCTGCATCATCCGCTCGTGCTCCGTTCGGGACGCTCGCATCAGATCGCCGTGCCTTCGAACCTGGCAGCAACGAAGCAACGGCAAATAGAAGGTGATATGGCCGCTCCGGGCGGAGATCCCTGCCACGCCGCAGACCTGCAGGCGCAGCAGCGACCTCCGCCCGCCAGGGATCAGTAACGCTGGCCTTCGGGGCGCTCGGCCGCGTAGGACCGCGTCGAATAACGCTGATTGCGCCCGACGGTTTCCTGCCGGTCGAGCCGGAAGCCCGGCTCGTTCTGCGGCCGGTTGACGATGAAGGACAGCCGGGTCGACTCCCAGCCGTGGGTGGAGTCGAAGGCCGAGATGCGGATGTAGCGGTCGCCATAGATCTTCCGGCATTCGGCCAGCTCGCGCATGATGCCGGCGGCGTCACGCAGGTCGAACATCGGCAGGCCCCACATCTCCCAATAGGTGTTGCGGGGATGCGGATCGTCGGTGAACTCGATGTTCACGGCCCAATTCTTCTCGAGGCAATACTGGATCTGGGCCGTGATCTGCTCGTCGGTCAGATCGGGTAGGAAAGAAAAGCAGCCTTGGGTCACGCGCATGTTGATGTCTCCTGGTGTGGCTGATGCGGGCGAGCGGGCTCCGGCCCGCGTCGCGGCGGCGCATCGAATAATGACTAGGCGGCGGGCGTGACGGTCGGCACGAAGTCCGGCGAGTCGGTCGATTCGTAGTTGAAGGTGACGTCCTTCCAGATCTCCAGCGCCTCGCGCAGCGGCGTGCAGGTCTGCGCCGCCTTGGCCAGGATCTCCGGGCCCTCATGCACGTAGTCGCGGCCCTCGTTGCGGGCGAGGATCATCGCCTCCAGCGCGACGCGGTTGGCGGTCGCACCGGCGGCGATGCCGCGCGGATGGCCAATGGTGCCGCCGCCGAACTGCAGCACGACGTCCTCGCCGAGCAGGTCGAGCAGCTGGTGCATCTGGCCGGCATGGATGCCGCCGGACGCCACCGGCATCAGCTTGTTCAGGCTGGCCCAGGGCTGGTCGAAGAACACGCCGTGCTCGAGCCGCATCGGATTAAAGTCCTCGCGGCAGATGTCGTAGTAGCCGCGTGTGGTGTTCGGGTCGCCCTCGAGCTTGCCGACCACGGTGCCGGCATGGATGTGGTCGACACCGGCGAGCCGCATCCACTTGGCGATGACGCGGAACGACACGCCGTGCGCGCGCTGCCGCGTATAGGTCGAGTGTCCTGCACGATGCAGATGCAGGATCATGTCGTTCTTGCGAGCCCACTTCGCCATCGACTGGATCGCGGTGTAGCCGATCACGAGGTCGATCATGACAACGCATGACCCGAGCTCCTTGGCGAACTCGGCGCGCTCATACATGTCTTCCATGGTCGCTGCGGTAATGTTGAGATAAGTCCCCTTCATCTCACCGGTGGCCGCCTGCGCCTTGTTGACCGCCTCCATGCAGTACAGGAAGCGCTCGCGCCAATGCATGAACGGCTGCGAGTTGATGTTCTCGTCGTCCTTGGTGAAGTCGAGCCCGCCCTTCAGCGCCTCGTAGACGACGCGGCCGTAGTTGCGGCCGGACAGGCCGAGCTTCGGCTTGACGGTAGCGCCCAGCAGCGGCCGGCCGAACTTGTCGAGCCGCTCGCGCTCGACGACGATGCCGGTCGCCGGCCCCTGGAACGTCTTCACATAGGCAACCGGCAGCCGCATGTCCTCCAGCCGCAGCGCCTTCAGCGGCTTGAAGCCGAACACGTTGCCGATGATCGAGGCCGTCAGGTTGGAGATCGAGCCCGGCTCGAACAGATCGAGGTCATAGGCGATGTAGGCGAAGTAGCTGCCCGGCGAGCCCGGCACCGGCTCGACCCGGTAGCACTTGGCGCGGTACTTCTCGGCCGCCGTCAGGCGGTCGGTCCACACCACGGTCCAGGTCGCGGTCGAGGATTCGCCGGCGACCGCGGCGCAAGCCTCGGTCGGGTCGACACCGTCCTGCGGCGTGACGCGGAACAGCGCGATCACGTCGGTGTCCTTTGGCTGATAGGACGGCTCCCAGTAGCCCATGCGCTTGTATTCCATGACGCCGGACTTGTAGCGATCCTTGCCGCGCACCGTGATCGATGGGTCGTTCATGTGTTCCTCCTGAATGTTCGTTATGGCCGTGGATGTCAGGCAGCTTCAGTCATTCCCCCAACTCGCGGATCGAGTGCGCCGGAGCGGTAGCGCTTGGCCATTTCGGCGAGCGGAATGACCTTGATCCTGGATGCATTGCCGGCAGCGCCGAACTGCTCGAACCGCTCGCGGCACAACTCGCGCATCGAATCCATCGCCGGCTTCAGGAACTTGCGCGGATCGAACTCGACCTTCGACGACGCGCCGACCTTGCGGAAGATCGCGGTCATCGCCAGCCGGCAGTCGGTGTCGATATTGACCTTGCGGACGCCATGGCGGATGCCGCGCACGATCTCCTCGACCGGGACGCCCCAGGTCTGCGGCATCTCGCCGCCGAACTGATTGAACATGTCCTGCAGCGCCTGGGGCACCGAGGACGAGCCGTGCATCACCAGATGCGTGTTCGGCAGCCGGCGATGGATCTCCTCGATCACGTTCATGGCGAGGATCTCGCCGTCCGGCTTGCGCGAGAACTTGTAGGCGCCGTGCGAGGTGCCCATCGCGATCGCCAGCGCATCGACCTTGGTGGCGCGGACGAAATCCACGGCCTGGTCCGGATCGGTCAGCAGCTGCTCGCGGCTGACTTTGCCCTCGAGGCCATGACCATCCTCCTGCTCGCCGCCGCCATGCTCGAGCGAGCCGAGCACGCCGAGTTCGCCCTCGACCGAGGCGCCGACCCAATGCGCCATGTCAGTGACACGGCGGGTAATGTCGACATTGTAGTCATAATCCGCCGCGGTCTTGGCGTCGGCCTTGAGCGACCCGTCCATCATGACAGAGGTGAAGCCGTACTTGATCGCGGTGGCGCAGGTCGCCTCGTCGTTGCCGTGGTCCTGGTGCAGGCAGAGCGGAATCTGCGGATACATCTCCTCCAGCGCGTCGATCATCTTCGACAGCATGATGTCGCCGGCATAGGAGCGCGCGCCGCGCGAGGCCTGGATGATCACGGGGGCGTCGACCGCCGCGGCCGCCTCCATGATCGCGAGCCCCTGCTCCATGTTGTTGATGTTGAAAGCCGGCACGCCATAGCTGCGCTCGGCAGCATGGTCCAGCAATTGTCTGAGCGTGATCCGCGCCATGTTGATCTCCGTTCCTGTTTCGATGTTCTGTTCTGTGACGCGGCTCAGGAAGCCCGCGCCCGGATGATGTTGCGCATGGCCGCATCGGCGACCGCCGCAGGCGTGATGCCGAATTCGCGATACAGCACCTCGGCCGGCGCCGAGGCGCCAAAGCCCTGCATGCCGACGAACTCGCCGGCATCACCGAGCCAGCGCGCCCAGTCGCCCTCGATCGCAGCTTCGACCCCGATGCGTGGCGCATGGCCGAGCACTTCGGCGCGATACTCTGCCGACTGCTTGCGGAACAATTCGAAGCACGGCGCCGACACCACCGCCGCCTGGACGCCTTCGGCCGCCAGCAGCTTGGCCGCCTCCAGCGCGATGGCCACCTCCGAGCCGGTCGCAATCAAAGTCACGTCGCGACCGGCCTCGGGCTCGATGACCACGTAAGCGCCGAGCGCTACCTTGTTGTGATCCGATGCCTCGGTGCGGAACGCCGGCAGCGCCTGCCGCGACAGGCACAGCACTGACGGCGAGGTCTCCGCACGCAGCGCGCAATCCCAGGCTTCCGCCGTCTCGACCGCGTCGGCCGGGCGGAATACCAGGAGGTTCGGAATGGCCCGCAAGCTCGCGACATGCTCGACCGGCTGATGCGTCGGGCCGTCCTCGCCGAGGCCGATGGAATCGTGGGTCATCACGTGGATGACGCGGATGCCCATCAGTGCGGCCAGGCGAATCGCCGGCCGGCTGTAGTCGGCGAACGCGAGGAAGGTGCCGCCGTAGGGAATGAAGCCGCCATGCAGCGCGATGCCGTTCATGGCCGCGGCCATCGCATGCTCGCGCACGCCATAGTGGATGTAGTTGCCGTCCATGGTCGCTGATGTGACCGACTTGTGCGTCTTGGCCTTGGTGAGGTTGGAGTGAGTGAGATCCGCCGAGCCGCCGAGCAGATTGGGCAGCACCGTCGCGATGACATCGATGACGTTCTGCGAGGCCTGGCGGGTGGCGATCTTCGGCCGCTCGGCCGTGAGCTGCGCGATGAACTGCGCCATGCGCTCGGTATAGGCGGCTGGAAGCTTCTTGTTCAGCGCGTCGTGGCAGGGCGACCGGTCCGCGGTGCACAGCTTGCGCGCACGCTCCTTCCAGGCCTGGCGCACGCTGCGGCCTCGCGCGCCGATCTCGCGCCAGCTCACCAGCACGTCGGCCGGCACCTCGAACGGACGGTGGGGCCAGTGCAGTGCCGCGCGGGTCTTCTCGACCTCCTCCGGCCCGAGCGGCGCGCCATGCGCCTTCTCCGAGCCCTGCCGTCCGGGTGAACCGAAGCCGATCGTCGTCCGGCACGCGATCATGCTGGGACGATCGCTCTGCCGCGCCGCTGCGATCGCCGCAGCAATCGCTTCCGGATCATGGCCGTCGATGCGGCAGGTCGTCCAACCAGAGGCGGCAAAGCGCGCGAGCTGATCGTCGGAGCATGCCAGCCCGGTCGAGCCGTCAATCGAGATGCCGTTGTCGTCGAACAGCACGATCAAACGATTCAGCTTGAGATGCCCCGCGAGCGAGATCGCCTCGTGACTGATGCCCTCCATCAGGCAGCCGTCGCCGGCGATCACATAGGTGTAGTGATCGACCAGATCGTTGCCATAGCGCGCGTTCATCAGGCGCTCGGCGAGCGCCATGCCGACCGCCGTCGCGATGCCCTGCCCCAGCGGACCGGTCGTGGTCTCGACGCCCGGCGTGTGGCCATATTCCGGATGCCCGGGCGTCTTGGCGCCCCATTGCCGGAACTTCTTCAGCTCATCGATCGTGACCGCCTCGTAGCCGGTCAGATGCAGCAGCGCATAGAGCAGCATAGAGCCGTGTCCGGCCGACAGCACGAACCGGTCGCGATCGGGCCAGGCCGGATCGGCGGGATCGAACTTCAGGAAGCGCTGATACAGCACAGTGGCGACATCGGCCATGCCCATCGGCATGCCGGGGTGGCCCGACTTCGCCTTTTCGACGGCGTCGATCGCGAGGAAGCGGATGGCATTCGCCATCTCCGCATGGCTGGGATCGGCCTTGATATCGGTCTTGCTATCAGTCTTGGGGGCCAGCGTCTGCACGGCGGTGGCGGTCATAGCGTGCGCCTCTTTCGGTCCATCAGTTGCATGATCATGGGGGTGAGAATGAGCTGCATGGCGAGATCGAGCCTGGAACCATGGATCACGATCGAATTCGCGCGCGACATGAAGCTGCCCTGGATCATCGAGAGCAGATAGGGAAAGTCGATGCCGCGCGGATTCTTCAGGCGGATGACGACCATCGACTCGTCGGGCGTGGGAATCCAGCGCGCGATGAAGGGATTCGACGTGTCGACCGTCGGTACACGCTGGAAGTTGATGTCGGTCTCGGAAAACTGCGGAATGATGTAGTTCACATAGTCCGGCATGCGCCGCAGGATTGTGTCGGTGACCGCCTCGGTGGTATAGCCGCGCGAGGCACGGTCGCGGTGCAGCTTCTGGATCCATTCGAGATTGATGACCGGAACGACACCGATCTTGAGGTCCGCATGCTGGGCAATGTTGACCGTCTCGGTGACGACAGCGCCATGCAGGCCTTCGTAGAACAGAAGATCGGACTCTTCCGGCAGCCGCGTCCAGTCGGTGAAGTTGCCGGGCCTTGTGTCGTAGAGCCGCGCCTCCTCCTCGTCATGGACGTAGTGGCGCGTCATGCCCGTGCCGGTCTCGGAGTAATCGCGGAAGGTCTTCTCGAGCTCCTCGAACAGGTTGGTGTCGGGGCTGAAATGGCTGAAGTGCTTGTTGCCGAGTTCGGCCTCCTCGACCATCTTGCGGCGCATCTCCTCGCGATTGTAGCGATGGAAGGCATCGCCCTCGATGTAGGCCGCCTTGACGTTCTCGCGGCGGAAGATGTTCTCGAAGGTCTTCTTGACGGACGTGGTGCCGGCGCCCGACGAGCCCGTGATCGAGATGATGGGATGACGACGTGACATGACTTTTCTCCGGAAGGCGCGTTCGGCAGGCTGGCTCAGCGGAACAGGCCGCGCCGCGCGAACAGGGGCGCATCGCTGGTTTCGAACAGCGGCTCGACACCCTCGTGCAGCTGGTCGACGTCGCGAACAAGGCGAACGTCGCCCATGATCAGCGGCGCGCGCTGATGCGGCGAGCGCGCCGACAGTTCGAGAATGCGCGAACGGCCGCTCGAGGCCGAGCCGCCGGCCCATTCCATGATCAGCGCCATCGGATGCGCCTCGTAGACCAGCCGCAGCCGGCCCTCACGATAGCCGGGGCGGGAGTCGGCCGGATAGAGGAACACGCCGCCGCGCATCAGGATGCGATAGGCCTCGGCGACCAGCGAGGCGATCCAACGCATGTTGAAGTCGCGGCCGCGCGGGCCCGCGGCGCCCGCCAGGCATTCGTCGACATAGTTGCGCACCGTCCCGCTCCAGTGCCGGCGGTTCGAGGCGTTGATGGCGAACTCCGGCGTATCCTGCGGGATGCGGATTCCGGACTTGGCGAGCATGAACTCGTGCAAGGTCGGATGCAGGACGTAGAGATCGACGCGGCGGTCGATCGCGAGCACCAGGCAGGTCTGCGGTCCGTAGACGAAAAAGCCGGCGGCAAGCTGTGCGGTGCCGGGCTCGAAGAAGCTGGAGAGCACGTCGCGGCCGCGCGGCCGGATCGAGAAGATGGTGCCGACCGAGATGTTGTTCTGCAGGTTCGAGGAGCCGTCGAGCGGGTCGATCGCCACGCAAAGTGGGGCAGCAGCGTTGACCGTTTCCGGCCGATCGACCTCTTCGGACAGGATGCCCGCGACAGGAGCCCGGCGCAGCGCATCCCGCATCAGATTGTCGGCGACGATGTCGAGCGCCTTCTGGACGTCGCCGTCGGCGTTCACGGTGGCGGCGCCTTCGTCGACGCCGGACAGCGGCGCGATAGCGATCTGCCGCGCGAGCTCGCGCGCCGCCTCGGCCAGAGCCTCGATGACCGCGGCACAATCGGCGTCGGCACCCTGCGCCGCCAGATGTGCCTGCAATGTCTGATGATGATCCATGGGCCACTCCCTTGCCATCAGCCCATTCTTTGGAGAGCTTGATGCGTGCGGCACGAAGGGGTCGTGCCGCACCCCCATCAAGGCCCGGTTTGCGTGATTAGGGAAATTTCTTTATCTTTGGATCGACAAAAGTTTTCCTTATATCGGGGGTTCCATGAGCCGGCGCTTCTCACGCGACCTCACCATTCGCCAGCTGCGCGCGCTCGCAGCCGTGCAGGAGTCCGGATCGGTCACCTCCGCGGCCGGCCGTCTTCACCTGACGCAGCCTGCGGTCACGCTGCAAATTCGCAACCTTCAGGAGCTCGCCGGCCTGCCGCTGATCCAGCGCACCACCGACGGCATGATCCTCACCGAAGCCGGACGCAGCGTGCTGGCGCTGGCCGAACGCGTCGAGGCGGCGCTGCAGGATTGCGAGCAGGCGCTCGACATTTTGGCGGGGCGCAGCGGCGGCAGGGTCGCGATCGGCGCGGTCAGCACGGCGAAATATTTCGTTCCCTTCGCCATCGCGGAATTCTCGCGACGGTTCCCCAAGATCGACGTCACCCTGCGGATCGGCAATCGCGACACCATCCGCGAAGCGCTCAGAGGATACGATCTCGACATCGCCATCATGGGACGGCCGCCGGCGGACATTCCCGTCGACATGCGGCCGATGGGCAAGCATCCGCATGTCATCGTCGCGCCGGCGGGGCACCGGCTCGCGCGCCGAAAACGGATCGCGGCCGCAGAGCTCGCGGGCGAGGTGTTCATCACGCGCGAGAGCGGCTCGGGAACCCGCATGCTGATGGAGACCTTCCTGGAGAAGCACGGTCTGCATCTCAAGACCAGCATGGAGATGGACAGCAACGAGACCATCAAGCAGGCCGTCATCGCCGGCCTCGGCATCGCCTTCATCTCGCAGCACACAGTGTCGCACGAGCTCTCCGAGGGCCGCCTGGTCACCTTGAAGGTGCCCGGACTGCCCGTGATCCGGCAATGGCATGCGGTACGGCGCGCCGACAAGCTGCTGCTGCCGCCGGCGCAGGCCATGCTGGATTTCCTCGGCAAGGAGGGCGCACGGTTCCTGCCCCGTTGACGGCACGGTGAGGGACCGGCGTGGTGGCACCGTGCGCGCGCACTTCGATGTGCGCGCGCACCAGACCTCACGCGGCCTGCGCCAGCCCCATCTCGGCCCAGATCGCCGAGAGTGCCGTCGGCCGAAATTGCCAACACGACCGTCGCAACCCCACCCGCTCTCAGCATCCTGCGCTGTCCCGATTTTCCGAATCCTCGCGCAGCTATCCCTTACAGTGATTAGTGCAATGAATACTTGTCATGCCATGTGTCGGTGACATGATTGCTGAAAATGAGCGGTCAAGCCGCAGTTTGAACATGCGGCAGGCGCAGGGATACAGTTGGGAGTATGTGCTTGTAAATAAGCCTTGACACTGAGGGCGCAGCATGGACTGTCGAGTCTCTCAAGACGTTAGCGGGATGCGACCTAGCGCCTTCAAGATGCGCGCCGACGGCGTCGGCCGTGGTCCTTGAGCGTCTCCAACGGGTGCCTAGACCATGGCCGAATTTCACGGTCCACGCGCCGACGTGACATTACTGCTCGACATGGACGGCGTGATCCGTGAGGCGACGCTGTCTCCCAACATGTCATCCGAAAATGTCGACGTGTGGCTTGGCCGTCCCTGGTCCGAGATCGTCGACGGTGCGAGCGAGAAGATCGAACGCATCATGCAGGACACCAAGCGGACCGGCATTTCCGCATTCCGCCAGATCACGCAGCGCTTCCCCAGCGGCCTCGAACTTCCGATGGAATTCACGACTGTACTGCTCGGCGGTCGGGCTGGCATGCTCGCGATCGGCAAGAACCTGCAGGCCGTGGCCGAGCTGCAGGCCCGGCTGATCTCGGCCCAGCAGACCATCGAGCGCGACTATTGGAAGCTGCGCGAGATCGAAACGCGCTACCGGCTCGTGATCGAGGATTCCAACGAGGCCGTACTGCTGACGAAGGTCCGGGATCTGCGCATCGTCGAAGCCAACCGGACCGCGGCCTCCGCGCTGGGGGCATCCGGCCGCCGCAGGGACAATCTGGTCGGCCGCGAGTTTCTGCAGGAGATTCCAGCCACTGACCGCGAGCTGGTTGAACAGATGCTGAGACGCGTGCGCGACCAGGGCAAGGCGCCCGGCATCGTGGTCCATCTCGGCGCAGAGGCCGTCCCCTGGATGCTCAGGGGATCCCTGATGACCAGCAATACCGGGCCGATGTTCCTGCTGCAGATGGCGCCGATCGGCAAGGCTGCGCAGCCTGGCCTCGTGCCGGACAATCCCGAAGCGCTGATCGACAGCCTCCCCGACGCCGTCATCAGCATCGACGGCGGCGGTGCCATCAAGCGCGCGAATCGCGCGTTTCTGGAACTGGTCGAGATCGGGTCGACGGAGGCGGTCATCGGCGAGAAGCTGAGCCGCTGGTTGACGCGCCCGGGCGCCGACCTTTCGGTCCTGATCTCCAACGTCGAGCGCCACGGCACCGTTCGGCTGCTATCCACGACCATCCAAGGCGAGCTCGGCACCGAAACGGAGGTCGAGATCTCGGCTGCGGCCTATGGTCTGGACGGCCATCCCCGGATTGCGCTGGTGCTGCGCAACGTCGCCAGGCGGCTGTTGCCGACTGCGGAGCATGACAACCTCAGGGTCGCGCTGGCCGCCCTGAACGAATCCGTCGGCAAGACTCCGCTGCGCAAGCTGGTGAAGAGCACGGTCGAGGTCGTTGAACAGCATTACGTCCGTGCGGCGCTCGAGCTCGCCAATGGGAATCGGACGTCGGCCGCCGAAATTCTTGGTCTCAGCCGCCAAAGCCTTTACGCCAAGCTCGATCGGTATGACCTCAGCCAACCAGAAGAAAGCGACGACGAGGAAACCGAAAAGGGGAGCTAGTTGCCCGCTGCGAGCGCGCGGACCGCGGTCGACTTGCCGGCGCCGCGATCGCCAAAGGCCAGCACGCCGCCGACCTTCGGATCGACGACAGCGATCATCAGCGCCAGCTTCATCTCGTCCTGGCCGACGATGGCCGAGAACGGAAGGCGATCCCCATGAGCTTCCCGTGCGCCGCGACGAGTTCCCTTCGCGTTGTCAGCATGAGATCGCAATCAGGGGCCGCACTTCAACCCGTGAGGAATGCACGCCCTCAGCGTGCCAGGCTCGGCAGGTCGAGGCCGTAGGCCTCGGCGCACGCGATCGCGTCCTCGTAGCCGGCATCGGCATGGCGCATCACGCCGGTGGCCGGATCGTTCCACAACACGCGCTCCAGCCGCCGCGCCGCGTCCGGTGTGCCGTCCGCCACGATCACCATGCCGGCATGCTGCGAATAGCCGATGCCAACCCCGCCGCCATGATGCAGCGACACCCAGGTCGCACCGCTCGCGCAATTCAGGAGCGCGTTGAGCAGCGGCCAGTCCGACACAGCATCCGAGCCGTCCTTCATCGCCTCAGTCTCGCGGTTCGGGCTCGCGACCGAGCCGGAGTCGAGATGGTCGCGCCCGATCACGATCGGCGCCTTCAATTCGCCACGGGCGACCATCTCGTTGAACGCAAGCCCGAGGCGATGACGATCGCCGAGCCCCACCCAGCAGATCCGCGCCGGCAGCCCCTGGAACTTGATGCGCTGCCTCGCCATGTCGAGCCAGTTGTGCAGGTGCTTGTTGTCCGGCAGCAGCTCCTTCACCTTGGCGTCGGTCTTGTAGATGTCTTGCGGATCGCCCGACAGCGCAGCCCAGCGGAACGGACCGATGCCGCGGCAGAACAAGGGACGAATATACGCCGGCACGAAGCCCGGAAAATCGAACGCGTTGGCGAGGCCCATGTCCTTCGCCATCTGGCGGATGTTGTTGCCGTAGTCGAGCGTCGGAATGCCCATGGCGTGGAAATCCAGCATCGCCTGGACGTGGCCGACCATCGAGGTCTTGGATGCCTGCTCGACCGCCTTCGGGTCGGAGGCACGCTTGGTCTCCCATTCGGCGAGCGTCCAGCCCTTCGGCAGATAGCCGTTGATCGGATCATGCGCGCTGGTCTGGTCGGTGACGATGTCGGGGCGCACGCCGCGGCGCACGAGCTCCGAGAAGATCTCGGCAGCATTGCCGAGCAGGCCGACCGAGACCGCCTTCTTCGTCGTCGCGGCCTCCGCCATCAGCGCCAGCGCCTCGTCGAGCGTGGCGGCCTGGCGATCGAGATAGCCGGTGCGCAGCCGCATCTCGATGCGGCTCGGTTGGCATTCGACGGCGAGCATCGAGGCGCCAGCCATCGTGGCAGCCAACGGCTGCGCGCCGCCCATGCCGCCGAGGCCGGCGGTCAGGATCCACTTGCCCGAGAGATCGCCGTCGTAGTGACGTCGACCGACTTCGACGAAGGTCTCGTAGGTGCCCTGCACGATGCCCTGGCTGCCGATGTAGATCCAGGAGCCGGCCGTCATCTGGCCGTACATCATCAGGCCCATTTTATCGAGCGCGTTGAAATGATCGAGCGTCGCCCAATGCGGCACGATGTTGGAGTTGGCGATCAGGACGCGCGGCGCATCCGGATGGGTGCGGAAGATGCCGACCGGCTTGCCGGATTGCACGACCAGTGTCTGATCCGCCTCCAGCTTGCGCAAGGATTCGACGATGCGATCAAAACTGTCCCAGTCGCGCGCGGCGCGGCCGATGCCGCCATAGACGATCAGTTCGCTCGGCTTCTCGGCCACATCAGGATCGAGATTGTTCATCAGCATGCGCAAGGGCGCTTCGGTGAGCCAGCTCTTGGCGCTGATGTCGCTGCCAATGGGGGCGCGGATCACCCGCGCATTGTCCAGGCGTCGGTTCATGGGTCCCTCTCATCCAAGCTTGGGAAACGGATCGCGTCCGAGTGCATGCGTTGCAACCGTGGCCAACACACCGCCACCGACGAGCGCGGCCGCCTTGGCGAGATCGTCGGCCATGTAGCGGTCGTTCTCCAGCGCCGGCACGTGCACGCGCAGCGCACCGATGACGGCCGACAGCGCCGCGCTGGTGTCGTGCGGCGCTCGCAGCTCGATGCCTTGGGCGGCGACGAGCAGCTCGATGCCGATGATAGCAGCGAGATTGTCGGCCATGTCGTGCAGCCGCCGCGCCGCATGCGCGGCCATCGACACATGATCTTCCTGGTTGGCGCTGGTCGGCGTGGAGTCGATCGAGCATGGCAGCGCGCGCTGCTTGTTCTCGGCGAACAAAGCCGCCGCCGTCACCTCGGCGATCATGAAGCCGGAGTTCAGTCCCGGCTCCGGCGTGAGGAACGGCGGCAGGCCGAAATTCAGCGCGGGATCGACCAGCGTGGCGATGCGCCGCTCGCTGATCGCGCCGAGCTCGGACAGCGCCAGCGCGATCTGGTCCGCAGCGAACGCCACCGGCTCGGCATGGAAGTTGCCGCCGGAGATGATCTCGCCGGTCCCGACCAGCACCAGCGGATTGTCGGTGACGGCATTGGCTTCGGTCACCAGTGTGCGCGCCGCCTGCGTCAACAGATCGAGCGCGGCGCCTGCGACCTGCGGCTGGCAGCGCAGGCAATACGGATCCTGCACGCGTTCGTCGCCTTCCAGATGCGACAGGCGGATGGCGCTGCCATCGAGCAGCTCCGTCAGCACGCGGCCAGCTTCGATCTGACCGGGATGACCGCGCAGCGCCTGGATCTCGGGGCGGAACGGCGCAGTCGAGGCCATCGCGGCATCGACCGACAGCGCGCCGGCCACCAGCGCGGCGTTGAGCAGATCATGCGCGCGCAACAGGCCAGCGAGCGCATAGGCCGTCGAGAACTGCGTCCCGTTGATCAGCGCGAGGCCTTCTTTCGGCCCGAGCGTGACCGGCGTCAGGCCGGCGTGCGCCAGCGCCTCGCGCCCGGGCACCAGCCGGCCATCGTGGAAGGCCTGGCCCTCGCCGATCATGACCGCCGTCATGTGCGCGAGCGGCGCCAGATCGCCGGAGGCGCCGACGGAGCCCTGCTGCGGCACGAACGGAGACACGCCGTGCGCCAGCATCGCCTGGAGCTGCTCGATGATCTCGCGCCGCACGCCGGAAGCGCCGCGGCCGAGCGAGATGATCTTCAGCGCCATCATCAGCCGCACAATTGGTTGCGGCGTCGCCGGACCGACGCCGCAACAATGCGAGAGGATCAGGTTGCGCTGGAGCTGCGCGGTTTGGTCGGGCGGGATGCGCTTCGAGGCCAGCTTGCCGAAACCGGTATTGATGCCATAGACCGGCTCGGCGCCTTGCGCCGCCTTGGCGACGATCGCGGCCGCCGCATCGATATCAGGCCAATAGGAAGGCTCGAGCACGACCGCAGCTCCCGCATAGATCTGCGCGAGATCGTCGAGGCCGACGCGGCCGGGCGCCGCAATGATCGTGCTCATTGGCCCCTCCAGACACGCTGATGCAGCGGATTGAAGCCCATGCGGTAAACCAGCTCCGCCGGGCGGCTGATGTCCCAGATCGCGAGATCGCACCATTTGCCGGCGTCGAGCGTGCCGGTCTCAGCCGACAGACCAAGTGCGCGGGCGCCTTCGCGCGTCACTGCGGCAAGACACTCGTCGACGGTCATGCGAAACAAGGTCGCGGCCATGTTCATCGTGAGCAGCAGCGAGGTCAAAGGCGACGAGCCTGGATTGCAGTCGGTGGCGAGCGCGAGCTTCACGCCATGTTTGCGGAACAGCTCGACCGGCGGCTTCTGCGTCTCGCGGATGAAGTAGTAGGCACCGGGCAGCAGCACTGCGACCGTGCCGGCGCGCGCCATCGCGGCGGCGCCGGCATCGTCGGTGTGCTCGAGATGATCGGCCGAGAGCGCGCCGAATTCGGCGGCGAGCGCAGCGCCACCGAGATTGGACAGCTGGTCGGCATGCAGCTTGACCGGCAGGCCGAGCGCTTTCGCCGCGGCAAATACCCGCGACGTTTGCGCGTGAGAGAAGGCGATGTTTTCCATGAACGCATCGACGGCATCGGCGAGGCCCGACCTTGCGACCGCCGGCAGCATCTCATTGCAGACGAGATCGATGTAGCGGTCCTTGTCGCCGCCAGCCTCCACCGGCAGCGCGTGGGCGCCGAGAAAGCTGGTGCGCACGCCGACCGGCCGCCTGCTGCCGAGCGCGCGGGCTGCGGACAATTGCCGCAGCTCGGTTGCGGTTTCCAGGCCATAGCCGGACTTGATCTCGATCGTGGTGACGCCCTCGGCGAGCAGTGCATCGAGCCGCGGCAGAGCGCTTGCAACCAGCGCCTCCTCGCTGGCGGCGCGCGTTGCAGCGACGGTCGAGACGATGCCGCCGCCAGCGCGGGCGATCTCCTCATAGCTCGCGCCCGCCAAGCGCAGCTCGAACTCATGGGCGCGGTCGCCGCCGTAGACGAGATGGGTGTGACAATCGACGAGGCCCGGCGTGATCCAGCGGCCCTCGCAATCGATGCGCTCGGGCGCATCCGCATTGGCTGGAAAATCGGACTGCGGGCCGGCAAAGGCGATACGGCCGTCGCGCGCAGCCACCACGCCCTGCTCGATCACGCCGAGGCCCGGCTGCCCCTCGCGCAGCGTCGCGAGCCGCGCATTGTGCCAGATCCGATCGAAGCGCTCGGCCATGCTGCTGCCTCCCAACTTCACGAAAGCTTGACGGGCGATATGTCTATACATAAACTCGCTTCCGCCGTCCTGTCCAGCGGGCTTATCGATCATGGCGTCACTGCACTTCGCATCCGCGCTTCTGCCCAAGGGTTGGGCCGAGGACGTGCAGGTCGTCATCAGCAACGGCACAATCGCGTCGGTCACCGCGGGCGTGCCTCCGACCTCCGCCGACGAGCAACATGAGGTCGCGATCCCCGGCATCGCCAGCCTGCACAGTCACGCGTTCCAGCGCGGCATGGCAGGGGTTGCCGAGATCAGCGGTCCTTCCACCGACACGTTCTGGACCTGGCGCGAGACGATGTATCGCTTCGCGCTGGCGATGAGCCCTGACGATGTCGAGGCGGTCGCGACGCTGCTCTATGTCGAGATGCTGGAGCGCGGTTTTACGCGGGTCGGCGAATTCCATTATCTGCATCATGATCGCGATGGCACGCCTTACGCCGACATCGCCGAGATGGCGGTGCGCATCGCCGGTGCAGCTCAATCATCCGGCATCGGCCTGACGCTGCTGCCGAGCTTCTATGCGCATGGCGGGTTCGGCGGCGCCGCGCCGCATGAGGGACAGCGGCGCTTCATCTGCGATGTCGATCGCTTCGAGAGGCTGCTCGCGGCGTCGCGCAGGGCTATCAGCACTCTTGCCGGCGCCAATCTCGGCATCGCGCCGCACAGCCTGCGCGCCGTCGCGCCGGATGAGCTGAGCACGCTGTTGCCGCTTGCGGACGGCGGCCCGATCCACATTCACGCCGCCGAGCAGGTCAAGGAGGTCGAGGACTGCCTGGCCTGGTCGGCGCAGCGTCCCGTGCAATGGCTGCTCGATCATCATGCCGTCGATGCTCGCTGGTGCCTGATCCACGCGACGCACATGACGCCGGATGAAACGGCGGCACTCGCGAGCAGCGGCGCGACGGCCGGCCTTTGCCCCATCACCGAAGCCAGCCTCGGCGACGGCATCTTCCCGGCGCGCGACTTCTTGCGCGCGCGTGGACGCATCGGCGTAGGCACCGACTCGAACGTGCTGGTCGGCGTTAGCGATGAGTTGCGCCAGCTCGAATACGGCCAGCGGCTGACGCATCGCGAGCGCAACGTGCTGACGTCAAGTCCGGATGCGTCGACGGGCCGCACGCTTCTCGATGCCGCGCTCGCCGGCGGCGCGCAGGCGCTGGCGCAATCTCTCGCCGGGCTGCAGGTGGGCGGCCGTGCCGACATCGTCACGTTCGATCTGACGCATCCTTCGCTCGCGGGGCGGACGCAAGATGCGCTGCTCGACGGCTGGATCTTCGCGACGTCGAACGACGCGATCGACTGCGTCTGGGCCGGCGGCGCCAAGGTCGTCCAGGGCGGCCACCATCGTTCGCGCGACACGGCCCGGCGCGGCTTCAACAGAGCCGTGCGGAGGCTGCTCGCATGAGCCTCGCCGATGACAGCGCCAAGCAGGCAACCGGCACGCTCTACAAGACGATCCGGCAGGACATCGAGCGCCGCATCCTCACCGGCGAATGGCCGCCGGGCCATCGCATCCCGTTCGAGCACGAGATCATGGAGCACTATGGTTGCTCGCGCATGACCGTGAACAAGGCGCTGTCGGAGCTTGCCCAGGCCGACCTGATCGAGCGGCGGCGGCGCGCCGGCACTTTCGTGCGGCGACCGCAATTCCTGTCGGCCGTGCTGAAGATCCCCGACATCCGCGCCGAGATCGGCGCGCTCGGCCGCGCCTATGGCTACGAGCTGATCTCATCGACGCGCCGCACCGCCAACGCGGCCGATCGCGAGCGCCTCGGCGTCAAGACGCCATGCAAGGTGATCGCGATCCGCTGCCGGCACAGCGCCGACAATTTGCCATTCGCGATCGAGGATCGCCTGATCGACCTCGATGCCGTCCCCGACGCGGCCAAGGCCAATTTCAAGGTCGATCCGCCCGGCTCCTGGCTGCTACATCACGTGCCATGGACCGAGGCGGAGCATGCGATCAGCGCCATCGTCGCCGACGAGGCGATCGCCGATGGGCTCGACATCGCGATCGGCGCGCCCTGCCTCGTGATCGAGCGGCACACCTGGCGCAGCGGGCGCCCGCTCACGGCGGTGCGGCTGATCTATCCGGGCGAGCAGCACCGGCTGGTGGCGCGCTTCAGGGGCAGCGAATGAGACGCTCCTGCGCGCCCGGCCTGAGCACGAGATTTGCAAGCGCGCTTGCAGACGCAGGCGGATCGCGCAGCTTTTACGGCGCGCGAGCCGCGCGACCAGTTTCCTCCCACCGCAAAGGACGATGACGATGCGCAGATTCGGGCTACTCGCATTAACGGCCGCGCTGCTGGCCTCCACCACCGCTTTCGCCGACGACGTCAAGGTCGGCATCGGCATTTCCGGCTGGACCGGCTTCGCACCGCTGACCTTGGCGAAGGAGGCCGGCATCTTCAAGAAGAACGGCCTCGACGTCACCATCAAGAAGATCCCGCAGAAGGATCGCCACCTCGCGATCGCCGCCGGCGACGTGCAGTGCGCGGCAACTACGGTCGAGACCTGGATCTCCTGGAACGCCAACGGCGTCGCCACCAAGCAGATCTTCCAGCTCGACAAGAGCTACGGCGCCGACGGCATGGCCGTGCGCAACGACATCGCCGCGATCAAGGACCTGAAGGGCAAGACCGTCGCGGCCTCGGCGCCCGGTACGTCGCCCTATTTCGGGCTGGCCTGGATGCTGAAGAAGAACGGCCTGACAGTGAAGGACGTCACCATCGTGAACCTCGAGCCGGCCGCCGCCGCGCAGGCCTTCGTCGCCGGCCAGAACGATGCGGCGATGACCTACGAGCCGTATCTGTCGACGGTGCGGGCCGCGCCCGACAAGGGCAAGATCATCGCCACCACGCTCGATTATCCGATGGTGATGGACACGTTCGGCTGCACGCCGAAATTCCTGTCCGAGAACCCGAAGGCCGCCAAGGCGCTCGCCGACAGCTATTACGAGGCGCTGGACATGATCGCCAAGGACCAAGCCAAGGCCTATGAGATCATGGGCGCGGACGTGAAGCAGACGGCTGAGCAGTTCGGCAACTCCGCCAAATATCTGCGCTGGCAGGACAAGGCCGCGAGCCAGAAGTTCTTCGAGACCGAGTTCAAGACCTTCAACAAGGAGGCCGCTGAGCTCCTGCTCGAGGTCGGCATCGTCAAGCAGATCCCGAAAATCGACGACCTCTACGACGCGAGCTTCATCAAGTAGCTCGGAGCTAAGCTCTGAGTGATCCGTCATTGCGAGCGTAGTGTTTAGCCCGGAGACATGGCTGACGGGTGTTCGGAGACATGGTTGACACGTCAAGATCGGCTCGATTCGTCAAACGAGGGGGCGAACGATGCCGTGGCGAGAGGTGTCTGTCATGGACCAGCGGCGAGAGTTTGTGATGCTTGCCAAGCAGGAAGGAGTGAACCGGCGGAAGCTGTGTCGGCAGTTCGGCATCAGCCCCCAGACCGGCTACAAGTGGATCCAGAGGCATGATGGCGGCGATACGACGCTGGTGGACCGGTCGCGGCGACCTCATCGTAGTCCCGAGCGTACCTCGGCTATGACGGAGCAGCAGATTGTCGCGTTGCGCGATGCTCACCCGGCTTGGGGAGCGCGCAAGCTCGCACGGCGCCTTGAACGGGACGGGCAAGCTGTCCCGGCGATATCGACCGTGCACAACATCCTGCGCCGTTACGATCGGGTGACGGACCCTGGGGGCACGCCCGGGCAACCCTACAAGCGGTTCGAGAAGGATGCGCCCAATCAGCTGTGGCAGATGGACTTCAAGGGGCACAGTACGCTGGAGAACGGCGTGTCCTGTCATCCGCTGACGGCGTTGGACGACCACTCGCGCTTTTCCTTGTGCCTGGCGGCCTGTGACAACGAACGAGGCTCTACAGTCCAAGGACATTTGGAGACGACGTTCCGCCGCTACGGACTGCCGGATGCGATGTTCGTCGATAACGGCGGTCCCTGGGGCTTCACCCTTGAAGACCCTTGGACCAAGCTGACCGTCTGGCTTCTGAAGCTCGGCGTTCGAACGATCCATAGCCGGCCTTACCATCCTCAGAGCCGGGGCAAGAACGAACGCTTCCACCGCACCCTGAAGGCCGAGGTCTTTGCCTTCAGAAGGTACCGCGACCTCGAAGATGTCCAGCGGGCGCTCGACGAATGGCGAGCCGTCTACAATCTCGATCGGCCGCACGAGGCGTTGGACTTCAACGTGCCGGCAAGCCGTTATCGCCCCAGTCAGCGCACGATGCCGGATCGCCTTCCGGCGGTGGAGTACGACGAGGGAGAGCTCGTTCGTTCCGTCTCCACGACGAAAGCCTACGTCAGCTTCAAGGGACAGCTCTGGAAGGTCCCGCAAGCTTTTCGGGGGGAGCGGCTCGCTATTCGTCCGCTGAGTAACGACGGAAAATTCGGAATTTTCTTTGCCGCACATCAGATCGCGGCCATCGATTTGTGCGACCCGAATAGTGTCAACTATGTCTCCGAACAGGTGTAAGCTATGTTCCCGGGCTGAACAGTAGCGAAGCAATCCAGGGCGGGGTGCGACTCTGGATTGCTTCGTCGCTTCGCTCCTCGCAATGACGATGTGGAGAGATCATGCCCTCGTGAATTTATTCGAACCGACCACCAGCAGCCCGCGACACCGGGCGTACCGCCTCCACCACGAAAGCCTTTCTCCGTGATCCGACCTCTCGATCCCGTCAGCGCCAGGTCAAGAACAGCGCTCGGCCTCGGCTTCTTCGTCGTGTTCGTCGCCGCGTGGTCGCTGGCGACGTTCGGCGGCTATGTGCCGAAGACGTTCCTCGCCGATCCCCTGACCATGCTGCGCGAGGGCTGGGATCTGCTGACCAAGTTCGGCTTCCTCTATGACATCGGCATGACCGTCTGGCGTGTCGTCGGCGGGTTCGTGCTCGCGGCTGCCATCGCCGTCCCGCTCGGCCTACTGATGGGCGCCTACAAGCCGGTCGAGGCGTTCCTCGAGCCGTTCGTGTCCTTCGCGCGCTATCTGCCCGCCTCCGCTTTCATTCCGCTGTTGATCCTGTGGGCCGGCATCGGCGAGCTCCAGAAGCTTCTGATCATCTTCATCGGCTCGGTGTTCCAGATCATCCTGATGATCACCGTGACTGTCGGCAATACCAGACGCGATCTCGTCGAGGCTGCGTATACGCTGGGCGCCAGCGACCGCGGCATCATCGGCCGGGTGCTGCTGCCGTCCGCTGCGCCTGATATCGCCGAGATCCTGCGGCTCGTGCTCGGCTGGGCCTGGACCTACGTCATCGTCGCCGAGCTGATCGGCTCCTCCTCCGGCATCGGCCACATGATTACCGACAGCCAGGCGCTGCTCAACACCGGGCAGATCATCTTCGGCATCATCGTGATCGGCCTGATCGGCCTGATCTCCGACTTCCTGTTCAAGGCGTTCAACGCCTGGCTGTTCCCGTGGAAGCTCGCATGACCACGCTCGTCATCGATCGCGTCACCCGCACCTTCCCGGCCCGCCAGGGTCATGCCCCGACGCGCGCGCTGGAGCCGGTCGCGCTCACCATCGGCAACAACGACTTCGTCACCATCCTCGGCCCCTCCGGCTGCGGCAAGTCGACCTTGCTGCGCATCGTTGCCGGCCTCGACCATCCGAGCAGCGGCAAGGTACTGCTCGACGGCAGCGAGGTGACCGGCCCCGGCGCCGATCGCGGCATGGTGTTCCAGTCCTACACGCTGTTTCCCTGGCTCAGCGTGCGCGAGAACATCGCCTTCGGCCTGCGCGAGCGCGGCGTATCCGAGGCCGAGCGCAACGCGATCGCCGATCGCTTCATCCAGCAGATCGGCCTCAAGGGTTTTGAGAACCACTGGCCCAAGCAGCTGTCCGGCGGCATGCAGCAACGCTGCGCGATCGCGCGCGCTCTCGCCAACGATCCGAAGATCCTGCTGCTCGACGAGCCGTTCGGCGCGCTCGACAACCAGACGCGGGTGCTGATGCAGGAGATGCTGCTCGGCATCTGGGAGCGCGACCAGAAGACGGTGCTGTTCGTGACCCACGACATTGAGGAGGCGATCTTCCTCGGCAGCCGGGTGCTGGTGATGAGCGCGCGGCCCGGCCGCATCAAGGCCGACATCAAGATCGAGCTGCCGCATCCGCGCTCCTACAAGGTCAAGACCTCGCCGGAGTTCGTGGCGCTCAAGGAGCGGCTGGTCGAGGAGATCCGCGCCGAGGCGCTGAAGGTCGCGGCGGAGGCGTGAGCCCCGCCGCGCCCGATCAGAACCGCTCGGGCCTGACCACCTCGACATCGGACACGGTAACGAGGCCGATCTGATGCTGGACCACGGCAAAGACGGCGTCGAGCACGGCATCGACGCGGCCGCCATCGACGATGCACATGATGGCCGCCATCTGGCCGACCTCCGAGACCTGGCCGCCGGCCGACCAGGGGCCGGACTGGCCGCGCCCGGCGATCACCGGCAGCACGGAGTAACCGGTCACGCCGGCCTGATCGAAGCGCTCGGTGACCCGGCGCAGCAGCGGCATCTCGATGATCAGATCGATGCGCTTCTTGGCGAATGTCTTCATCGTCCCCTCCCTCATTTCACGGCGCCGGCGAGCATCGTCGCAGCGCCGATATAGAGCGGAATGCCGACCAGCAGGTTGAACGGAAAGGTGATCCCGAGCGAGAGCGTGAGCGGGATCGCTGCATTGGCCTCCGGCAGCGCCAGCCGCAGCGCGGCGGGCACGGCGATGTAGGACGCGGAGGCCGCGAGCGTCATCAGTACGGCGGCCGAGCCGGCCGATAGCCCGATGGCGCTCGCGAGCAGAGCGCCCAGCGCCGCGCCGACCAGCGGCATCAGCACGGCGAAGCTGCACAGCGGCACGCTGAGATATTTGCGGCCGTGCTGCAGGCCGCGGCCTGCAATCAAGCCCATGTCGAGCAGGAACACGCAGAGGACGCCTGGGAAGAGATCGACCAGGAATGGCTTCACCGTCGCGAGCCCCTTGGTGCCGGTGATCATGCCGACCAGGAAGGCGCCGAGCAGAGTGACCACCGAGCCGTTCAGCATCACCTCGCGCCACATCGAATGCCCGTCCCCCGTTTCAGTCTTGCGATGCGGACGCGCGAGCTGCAGTGCTGACACGATCGCGGGCGTCTCCATCGCAGCCGCGACCGCGACCATGTAGCCCGCGAACGGCAACGACACGAGATTGAGCGCGCCGGTGACGGCGGCAAATGTCACCGCCGAGATCGAGCCGTAGTGTCCGGCCACGGCCGCGGCGTCGACCGGCGACAGCCGGCTCATTCGCGTCAGCAGCAGATAGGCCAGAATCGGCGTGAAATATGACAGCAGGACGCCGGCGCAGATCGCGGCGACCAGATCCCAGCTCATGCCGTGATGCGCGACCTCGACACCGCCGCGGAAGCCGATCGACATCAGGAGATAGAGCGACAGCAGCTTCGCCACCGCCTCAGGCACGGTGAGATCGGACTTCGCCAGCGCGGCGGCGAGGCCGACCACGAAGAACAACACCATCGGCGACAGCAGATTCTGAAACGCAAGTTCGGTCAGCCCCATGAAGCCCTACTCCGCATCGGGCGGACGGCCTCTGGTGCCGGCCTCCGCCCTCCAAGGGCGCCACCAATGGGCGCCGGCCGCACTTGCAGCAAATGGCGATAATTTGTAAAATTGATAATTGAAACCTTTACCATTGTGTTTCTCAATCATGTCCGCCCATGCCGAAGACGTTGACCAATCTCGACATCGACCTCGTGCGCACCTTCGCGACCATCGCGCGGCTCGGCAGCTTCACCCAGGCCGCCGAGCGGCTCGGACGCCAGCAATCGACGATCTCGCTGCAGATCGGGCGGCTCGAAAGCGCGGTCAACGCCAAGCTGCTGGAGCGCTCGCCGCGCGCGGTGGCACTGACCACCGAGGGCAAGCTGTTCCTGGACTACGCGCAGAAGCTGCTCGACCTGAACGACGAGGCGGTGGCGCGGTTCGGCGAGCCGATGATGACCGGCGTGGTGCGGCTGGGGACGCCGGAGGATTTCGCGACCCGCCATCTGCCCGAGGTGCTCGCGCGATTCGCGCAGGCCTATCCGTCTGTCGCGCTCGAAGTCACCTGCGACCTGACGCTCAACCTGGTCGACCGCTTCCGCGCCGGCGATTTCGATCTGGTGCTGGTCAAGCAGGAGCCGTCGGTGCGCGCCAAGGGCCTGCGCGTCTGGCGCGAGCCGCTGGTGTGGGTGTCCGGCAGCCGCGACTTCCTGCATCACGGCGCGAAGGTGCCGCTGGTGGTGTCGCCGCCGCCCTGCGTCTACCGCAAGCGCGCCACCACGGCCCTCGACAGAGCGGGGAAGCCGTGGCGCATCTCCTACACCTGCGCCGCCTTGTCCGGCGCGCATGCCGCGGTCAAGGCCGGGCTCGGGCTCGCGGTGCTGCCGAAGGACATGGTGCCGGCAGGCCTGCACGTGCTCGACGGCCATGACCTGCCGGATCTCAAGGACACCGAGATCGCGCTGCTCGAGGTCAAGGGTCTGTCGCTGCCGGCGCAACGGCTGAAGCAGCACATCGTCCGCTCGCTCGAATAGCAACGTAGCGGCCGATGCGCTTCAACCATGGCACGAGGTGGAACGCGCTCATCAGCAAATACATCACCGTCATGTCGCCGAGCGGCGCGCCCGCCGGCATGGCCGTGCAGATCACGTCCGACCGGCCGTCACGCGCCATGGCGTTCAGCACGGCCATCAGCGCGAAGGTCGGCGCCGCAGCGAAGCGGAGACCATTGGCGATGTCGGGCATCGCGCGCATCCTGGAGTGGAAGAACGCCATGGCTTTGCTCCTGCGTGTCAGCGCTTGCCGTATTCGTCGCGGCGGCGCCACCACACGCCCTGCTCGTTGCGGCCCTTCGGTGCGCGATCGAGCCATTGATAGGCGCCCCACAGCCCATCGAGGCCGCGCGCATAGGCCGAATAGGTGTGATAGACGGCACCATCCTCGATGATGAAGGCGCTCATGCCCGGGCGATCACGCATGAAGGTCGCGCCATCCGTGCCGGTGCCGGCGGCGATCTCCGCCACCATCGCCGGCACGTCGCCAGCCCCGAGCGGAGGACTGGTGCGGTAGTTGTAGTCGGTGCCGCCCCGGCGCTGCTGCTCCTCGGTGATCGCGACGTTGAAGTCGAAGTTGAAGTCGCTGCTCGCCGATGACGCCCACGGGAAGGTCCAGCCCATCCGCGCCTTGTACGCCTTCAGCTTCGCCAGCGGCGCGCGTGACACCGCCCACAGCATCACGTCGTGATTGGCGAGATGGACCTGGAAGCCGTTGAAGCCGTCGGCAATCATCGAGCAGGACGGGCAGCCGGCCTGGAAGTCGGGTCCGAACATGAAGTGATAGACGAGCAGCTGCGAGCGCCCCCTGAACAGGTCGGGCAGCGCGGCGGGTCCGTCCTCGGTGTCGAAGCGATAGGCCTTGTCGACGCGCACCCATGGCAGGGCCTGGCGGCGCTCCGCCAACTCGTCGCTGCGGCGGGTGAGTTCCTTCTCGGCTTGCAGCAGGTCGAGCCGGGCCTTCAACCAATCTTCGCGCGTCCCGGTGATATGCATGGTCATGATCGTCATCCTTTTGCGTGTTGACCGCAGCTCAGACTAGGATCGGTACGGGAGGGGCCGGGAGTGACAAGTATGGCGGGATTTGCATGGACTCGCTGATCTCAGCGGCGGCGCAGGCACTCGCTGCGGGCGATCCGCTCGGCGCATTGAACCGGGTTGCGTTGCGCGATGATCCCCCGGCGCTGGCGCTGCGCGGCATCGCGATGGCGCGGCTTGGCGATTTCGGGCGCGCGAAGGCGCTGCTGCGGCAGGCCGCGCGAAGCTTTGGCCCCAAGGCAGTTCTGGCCCGCGCCCGCTGCACCGTCGCAGAGGCCGAGATCGCACTCGCAGCGCGCGATCTCGGCTGGCCGACCAAGTCGCTCGCAGCGGCGCGTGAGACCCTGGAGCAGCAGGGCGACCGCGCCAATGCCGCCTATGCGCGCAGCCTAGAGATCAGGCGCATGATTCTGATCGGGCACCTCGATGACGCCGAGCGCAGCCTCGCCGAGCTCGATCCCTCGCCGCTTCTGCCGGCCGCGCGCACGATCTACGAGCTGATCGTCGCCGGACTGGCCTTGCGCCGTCTACAAACAAAGACCGCGCGATCGGCGCTCGAGCGCGCGACGCGGTCGGCGCGGCAGGCCCGCATTCCGGAGCTCCAGGCGGAGATCGAGCGGGCCTCGTCGGCGCTGTCGGCGCCGGCCGCGCGGATGATCCTGCGCGGCGAGGAACGCCTGCTGCAGCTCGACGACGTCGAATCGCTGTTCCGGTCGGATGTGCTGATCGTCGATGCCTGCCGATTGGCGGTACGCCGGGCGAGCCAGATCGTGTCGCTGGCGCGGCGCCCGGTGCTGTTTGCACTCGCCCGGCGGCTGGCCGAGGGGGTCCCCGATGATGTGCCGCGGGCCGCACTGATCGCGCATGCATTCCGCGGCAAGGAAGCCGACGAGTCGCACCGCGCCCGCCTGCGCGTCGAGATCGGACGGTTGCGCCAGCTCCTCCATGGCCTGGCCGATATCAATGCCACGCGCGACGGCTTTGCCCTGGTGCCGTGTCGCGATCACGACGTCGTCGTCCTCGCACAGCCGATCGAGGACGACAATGCCACCGTGCTTGCTTGCCTCGCCGACGGTGAGGCATGGTCGAGCTCCGGCCTTGCGCTGGCGCTGGGCGCGAGCCAGCGGACGGTGCAGCGTGCCCTCGATGGACTGGCATCGTCCGGCAGGGTCCAGTCGTTCGGTCGGGGCCGCGCGCAACGCTGGACCTGCCCCGTCGTGCCGGAATTCGCGACCGCGTTGTTACTCCCGGCGTGGTCGTCGCTCGACTAGCGTGGGTCCATCGGAAAAAGTGGGATGGCAGACATGACACGAGCAACCGCAGAGATCATTCGCGAGTACGGCCCGTTCGACAACGCCGAGCGCGTCAACGGCGTCAGCTATGACGGCCGGCAGGTGTGGATCGCGACCGGCAACAGCATCAAGGCGTTCGATCCGGTCGACGGCGCGGTACGGAAGTCATTGGATATCCCCTCGCATGCCGGCACGGCGTTCGATGGCCGGCACCTCTATCAGATTGCCGAAGATCGCATTCACAAGGTCGATCCCGACAATGGCCGCGTGCTCGCGACGATCCCGGCGCCGTCGGGCGGCGGGGACTCGGGGCTAGCCTGGGCCGAGGGATCGCTCTGGGTCGGCGCCTATCGCGATCGCAAGATCCACCAGATCGATCCCGCGACCGGGCAAATCCTGCGCAGCATCCCGTGCACGCGCTTCGTCACCGGCGTCACCTGGGTCGATGGCGAGCTTTGGCATGGCACCTGGGAAGACGACGTCAGCGACATCAGGCGCATCGATCCCGCGACCGGCGAGGTGCTCGAACAGCTCGACATGCCCGCCGGCACCGGCGTCTCCGGCATGGAATCCGACGGCGGCGAAACGCTGTATTGCGGCGGCGGCGGCAGCGGCAAGGTCCGCGCCGTCAGGCGGCCGAAGCGGTCGCGAGGATGAGCCGGCAAATCGACCCGCGGACGGCGTAGCGAAGGGAAGGCAGCCCTATTTCCCGATCGACGTATAGGCCGCCTTGCGGAAGTTGGCGTTGGCTTCCTCGCGGGTCTGCAGCTGCTGGCCACCGCCGCCACCGACCGGCTTGGTCGGCGTGACCACCGAGAACAGGACGAAGCCGCCAGCCTTGCGCGGGAAGATGAAGTATTCGGCGATGTCCGACTTCTCGCTGTCCTCGCAGGAGGACATGCCGCGGAACACAACGGCGCTGTCGACCAGTTCGCTGTTGCGCGCCGAGATGAACTTGCCCTTGCAGTCGCGGGCATCGTTGCCGATGATCGTGGCGGCGACTTCGAGGCCGTCGACATTCCGCTGCGGCGGCACGATCCGAACGAACCCGGTGGCGTTGTCGGCCTTCCAGGCGACCCCGCCCGATGTCAACCACACTGGCCGTTCGCCCCCGCCCAGAATGGCCGGATGCGACAGCGCGGCTTTGAGAATGAAGTTGGAGGCGATCTGCATCGCTTCCAATTGCAACTCGGGAGAGTCCTCCGACGCCCGTACCGGCTGCGTGCTCGCCGTCGCGGTGGCGGCGGGCGGCGCTCCCTGACGTTGCGCCGAGGGAGCGCCGTGCTGCACGGTGAAATTCGTCGCGGCCGCCATTCCGCCGGCATTGATCATGCGCACGCAATTCGCCAGCGACGGCAGCAGCACCGACGTGCCGTTCAGATCGAACTGGAACAGATTGCCCTGCGCGAAGGCCGACATCGTCCGTGCCGCCCTGAACGCCTTGATCAGGCTGGAGTCGTTCGGCATCGGCACGACGACCATGTTGGCCGACCATACCGAGCCCTCGACATTGTAGGAATTGCGCCCGTCGAAGCTGAGCACGATGGGAAACTTCTGTCCCTGCGACAGCGACCAGCCGGGATGGATGAAGGCGAGAGCCCAGTTGAAGGTCGGCAGCGCGAGAACACCGAAATTGATGCCGCTCTTGTAGCTGGCGGAAGCGATGCAGCTCGAGAATTTTCCGGTGTTGTCGTCGGTGTAGGCGCCGCCCGACCAGCCCGCGACGGAGATGGAGCCGTAAGGCCCCTTCGCATGCGCAGGCTCATTCAACGCAGCTGTCGCCAGCGCCAGGAGCGAAAGCATCGTTCCAACGATCGTACGCAGCACCGTCATCCCAATTCCCCGTTTTCGCCGCATTGTTGCAATTCCCGCGGCTACGTCAAGTAGCAGCAAAGAACGTGCGACTACCCCAGGGATTGCGAGGCCGACCGGCCTCGTGCCCACGAAGGCACAACATGTCGCGGACGTCCTCCACAGCCCTTCATGGGAGCGTCATCGAACTCCGCTAGCGCTTGCCGGGTCTCACGCAGGCCAAGGGCTTCCTCGAAAGGGTTTCCTCGACATGACCACCACGCTGCCGGTGCTCGGCGCCGCCCTCTCCGTCAAGTCCATTCCGGCTCATCGCGACTGGCTGCTCGAACGTCAACGCGATCTCGAGATCCAGGACTTCTTCCGCGCGGACCTTCTCGACAGCGACTGGCGCAGCACCGCCAAGGAGATCAAGTCGATGCTGGACGGGCACACCGGTCGGCTCGGCATCCACGGCCCGTTCTGGGGCTTCAAGATCGACAGTCACGACCCGATGATCCGCCGCGCCGTGACCAAACGCCTGCTGCAGGGGCTCGAGGTCGCCGAATTTCTCGGCGCCACCCAGATGGTGATCCACTCGCCGTACACGACCTGGGATGCCAACAACATCGACATGCTGCCGGACAATCGCGAGGCGCTGATCGAGCGCGTGCGGGCGACCTTGACCGACGTCATTGCCTCTGCCGAGCAGGCCAACTGCGAGATCGTGATCGAGAACATCGAGGACAAGAACCCGCAGGATCGCGTTGGACTGGCGAAGGCGCTGGGCAGCAGCAAGGTGCGGGTCTCGCTCGACACCGGCCATGCCAACTACGCGCACCATTCGACCGGCGCGCCGCCCGTCGACTACTACGTCGATTCTGCCGGCGACATGCTGACCCATGTCCATCTGCAGGACACCGACGGCTACGCCGACCGCCACTGGGCGCCGGGCGAAGGCAATATCCGCTGGGTCGCCGTGTTCCGCGCATTGGCGAAGCTGAATTCCAATCCGCGCCTGATCCTCGAACTGCGCAATCATGATCACGTCAAGGCCGGCGCAGCGTATCTCGCCTCGCTCGAGCTCGCTCAATAAGCCAACGCATCCTCATTTCTCGGACAACCTCAGACCACAGAGATATTGCCATGACCAAGCTCACCCGCCGCGGCCTGCTCGGCGCCGGCGCCGCGATCGGCGGCAGCTTCATCCTGCCGCGCGTCTCGATCGCGCAAGCCGACACCCGTCCCTCGGTCACCATCGCCGTGCAGAAGGTGACCAACTCGAACGTGCTCGACGTGCTGCGCGAGCAGTCCAATGTCGGCGAGCGCGTGTTCTACTCGTCGCTGTGGGAAGGCCTGATCTCCAAGAACTTCCGCGGCAATCTCGAAGCCGTTCCCGGCCTCGCCACCGAGTGGAAGCGCATCGACGACCAGACCGTCGAATTGAAGCTGCGCCAGGGCGTCAAGTTCCACAATGGCGACGAGATGACGGCCGAGGACGTCGTGTTCTCGTTCAGCCGCGAGCGCATGTTCGGCGACAGCGAGGCCAAGAGCCGCAGCACCATCAAGGCATTCGAGAAGATCCCGGCGCCGCGCCCCGGCAAGGAGCTGCCGCCGGACGTCATCGGCGTGGCCCGCCGCATCTGGCCGGATCTCGTCCGCGTCGATGCGATCGACAAATACACCGTGCGCTTCGTCAACGCGACGCCCGACGTGACCATCGAAGGCCGGCTGATGCGCTACGGCTCCGACATCATGAGCCGCCGCGGCTGGGAGGAAGCTGCGAGCTATCTCGACTGGGCGCGCAAGCCGATCACCACCGGCCCCTACAAGATCGTCGAGTTCAAGCCCGACGTGTCGCTGACGCTCGAGGCCCACGACGAATATTGGGGCGGCCGCCCGCCGCTGAAGCGCATCCGCTTCCTCGAAGTGCCGGAGGTCGCGAGCCGCATCAATGGGCTTCTCTCCGGCGAATATCAGTTCGCCTGCGACATCCCGCCGGACCAGATCGCCGGCATCGAGAAGAATGCGGCGTTCGAGGTCCAGGGCGGCACCATCCTCAACCACCGCCTGACCGTGTTCGACAAGAATCATCCGCAGCTCGCCAATCCCCTGGTGCGGCGCGCCTTCACCCACGCGATCGACCGCCAGGCCATCGTCGACAGCCTGTGGGCCGGCCGCACCCGCGTGCCGAAGGGCCTGCAGTGGGAGTTCTACGGCGACATGTTCGTCGCCGATTGGAGCGTGCCAGCATTCGATCCCAAGCTGGCGCAGGACCTGCTGAAGCAGGCCGGCTACAAGGGCGACCCGATCCCCTATCGCCTGCTGAACAACTACTACACCAACCAGGTCGCGACCGCGCAGGTGCTGGTCGAGATGTGGCAGGCGGTCGGCCTGAACGTGCAGATCGAGACCAAGGAGAACTGGTCGCAGATCCTGGAGCGCGCGCCCACCCGCGCCGTGCGCGACTGGTCGAACTCGGCCGCGTTCAACGATCCGGTGTCGTCGCTCGTCGCCCAGCACGGTCCGAACGGCCAGCAGCAGCAGGTCGGCGAATGGAGCAACGACGAGCTCAACCGGCTGTCGGAGTTCCTGGAAACCTCGACCGATCGCGAGGCCCGCAAGAAGGCGTTCCGCCGGATGCTGGAGATCGCCGAGCGCGAGGACCCGGCCTACACGGTGCTGCACCAGAACGCGACCTTCACCGCCAAGCCGAAGTCGATCAAGTGGAAGGCCTCGCCGGCCTTCGCGATGGACTTCCGCACCGGCAACTACGGAGCGTGATGCCGTGGCGCCGCTGGTCAGCATCTCCGGCCTCAGGGTCGCGTTCGACGGCACGCCCGTGCTGCATGGCATCGATCTCGACATCCGCAAGGGCGAGGCCGTCGGCCTCGTCGGCGAGTCCGGATCCGGCAAGTCGGTGACGTGGCTCGCGGCGCTCGGCCTGTTGCCGGTCAAGGCGAAAGTGTCCGGATCAGCCAAGCTCGAAGGCCGCGAGCTGCTGGGTGCTGATGGCGGGGTGCTCGACCAGGTGCGTGGCCGGCGCATCGCGATGATCTTCCAGGATCCGGCGAGCGCGCTCAATCCGGTGCTCACGATCCGCCGCCAGTTGTGCGAAAGCCTCGCGCTGCATCGCGGGCTGCGCGGCGAGGCCGCGCGGGCCGAGGCGCTCAGGCTGCTCAATCTCGTCGGCATTCCCGATGCGGCGCGGCGGCTGTCGGCTTATCCGCACGAGTTCTCCGGCGGCCAGGTCCAGCGCATCATGATCGCGATGGCGCTCGCCGGCCAGCCCGACCTCCTGATCGCCGACGAGCCGACCACCGCGCTCGACGCCACGATCCAGGCGCAGATCCTCGATCTGTTGTCGGCCATCCGGCGCGAGTTCAACATGGCGATGGTCCTGATCAGCCACGACCTCGGCGTCGTCGCCGAGAATTGCGACCGCGTCTGCGTGATGTATGCGGGCCGCATCGTCGAGCGCGCCCCGGCGACGAGGCTGTTCGATGATCCCTGGCACCCCTACGCGCAGGGCCTGATCGGTGCGCTGCCGCCGCTCGATGGCATCAGGCGGCGGCTGCAGGCCATTCCCGGCACGGTCCCTGATCCCCGCGCCCTGCCGAGCGGTTGCGCCTTCGCGCCACGCTGCACCTTTGCCGGCGACGGCTGCCATGCCGGCGTGCCGCCACTGGCGCCGATCGAGCCGGACCGCGCGGTGGCCTGCCTGCGGCCGCAGCGTCTGCCGGTGGAGCTCGCCGCCGAATGACCGCGCCGCTGGTCGAGGTCCACGGGATCTCGCGCACCTACCGGATGAGGTCCGGCCTGTTCGGGCGTCCTGCATCGGTCCACGCCGTTGACTGCTTGAGCTTTGCGATTGCGAAGGGCGAGACGCTCGGCATCGTCGGCGAATCCGGCTCCGGCAAATCCACCACCGGGCGCATGGTGCTCGGGCTCGAGCCGCCCGACCAGGGCAGCGTGCGCTTCGGCGGTGCGCCGATCGCAGCACCAGGCTCGGCGGCCTGGCGCGCGCAGCGCGCGCGCATGCAGATGATCTTCCAGGATCCGCTCGGCGCGCTCGATCGCAGGCTCCCTGTTGCCGCGCAGATTCGCGAGCCGCTCGAGATCCACGGTATCGGAACGACATCCGAGCGCGACGCGCGCGTGCACGAGCTGCTGCAATCCGTCGATCTCAACGACAGCCATGGCCGCCGCTATCCGGGCGCTCTGTCTGGCGGCCAGCGCCAGCGTATCGTGCTCGCGCGCGCGCTCGCGACCAAGCCCGACTTCCTGGTGTGCGACGAGCCGGTCAGCGCGCTCGACGTCTCGATCCAGGCCCAGGTGATCAACCTGCTCATCGAACTCCAGGCGCGGCTCGGGCTGACCATGCTGTTCATCAGCCATGATCTGCGCGTCGTCCGGCAGATCAGCAGCAAGGTGGCGGTGATGTATCTTGGCCGCATCGTCGAATATGGCGATGCCGACGATCTGTTCGCGCGACCTCAGCATCCCTATACGCAGGCACTCGTCTCGGCCTCCCCTGCTCCGGGACGCCGCAGCACCAACCGCATCGTCCTGACGGGCGATCCGCCGAATCCGGCCGCGCGCCCCTCCGGCTGCGCCTTCCATCCGCGCTGCAGCCGCGCGACCGCCCGCTGCGCCAATGAGGTGCCCGCGCTCACCGCGCTGGATCAACAGCGCCAGGTGGCTTGCCATCTCGTGATGGGGCCACAGTCACAGACCCAGGATGCCGCGTGATGCTGCGCTATTTCGCGATCCGCCTGTCGCGCGCGCTGCTGACGATCGCACTCGTCGTCACCTTCGCCTTCATCGTGCTCAGGCTGTCGGGCGATCCCGCGCTGATGATCATGGGGCCGGAAGCGCCGCCCGAGGTCATCGCCGCGTTTCGCAAGGCGTGGGGCCTCGATCATCCGATCTGGATGCAATATCTCGACTACTTCAAGGCAATCGGCCAGGGCGAGCTCGGACGCTCGATGCGCGACGGCCGGCCGGCGATCCGGCTCGTCATCGAGCGCGTCCCGGCGACCCTGGCGCTGACCATCCCGGCGTTCCTGGTGAAGGTGTTGCTCGGCATTCCCGCCGGCATCTATGCAGCGCTTCACCGCGGCTCAGCCATCGACCGCGCCGTGATGATCACGGCGGTGGCCGGCTTCACGGTGCCGAGCTTCGTGCTGGCGCTGATTCTGGTGCTGATCTTCGCCGTCCAGCTCGGCTGGCTGCCGTCGGGCGGGCAGGACTCCTGGCGTCATGCCATCCTGCCGATCGTGACGCTGGGCTTCGGCGGCGCTGCGGTGCTGGCGCGGTTCACGCGTAGCGCGATGCTCGAGATCCTCGGCCAGCCCTATATACGGACCGCATCAGCCAAGGGCGTGCCCTGGCGCCGGGTCATCACCGACCATGCGCTGCCGAACGCCGCGATCCCGACCGTCACCATCCTCGGCTTCATGGTCGGCAGCCTGATCGCCGGCGCGGTGGTGGTGGAAAGCGTGTTCTCGTGGCCCGGCGTCGGCCGGCTGCTCGTCGTCGCCGTCGCCAACCGCGACCTCGCCGTCGTGCAATGCATCCTGCTGCTGGTGGCGATGACGATGGTCACGTCGAACGTGATCGTCGATTTCCTCTACGGCCTGCTCGATCCGCGGCTGCGCAGCAAGGGAGCGGAGGCATGACCGACGTTGCGATGAAGGCACCTGCCGCGCGGCGGCTGAGCTGGCCCGACGTTCCCGTTTCCGTCACGATCGCCGCGTGCTGGATCGCGGCAATGCTGCTGCTGGCCGTCTTCGCCGACCAGTTCGCACCTTATGGCTTCACCAAGTTCGACCTGCGCAATCGCCTGACGCTGCCCGGCAACGCCGCGCATTGGCTCGGCACCGACGAACTCGGCCGTGACGTGCTGTCGCGTCTGATCGTCTCGATCCGGATCTCGCTCCTGATCGCATTCGGCGCCACCGCGATCTCCGCCATCGCCGGCACCACGCTGGGCTTTCTCGCCGCGCATTTCCGCGGCCTCGTCGAGCAGGCCGTGCTGATGCTCGCCGACTTCCAGGCCAGCATGCCATTCCTGATCCTCGCGCTTGCCGTGCTCGCCTTCTTCGGCAACTCGCTGCCGCTGCTGATCGGGCTGATGGGCCTGTTCGGCTGGGAGCGCTATGCGCGGATCGCGCGCGGGCTCGCCATCTCGGCCAATGCGCAGGGCTATGCCGCGGCCGTCCGCCAGCTCGGCGCGACGCCGCAGCGCGTGTATCTCAGGCACATCCTGCCGAACATCGCCTCGACCCTGATCGTGTCGATGACGCTGGTGTTTCCGGAAGTCATCCTGCTGGAGTCCGGCCTCTCGTTCCTCGGGCTCGGCGTGCAGCCGCCGATGACGAGCCTCGGCAACATGGTCGGCTATGGCCGCGAATATCTCACGCGCGCGCCGTGGATCATGCTGGCGCCGGCGATCATCATCGTCGTGACCACGCTTGCGGTGTCCGTGATCGGCGACTGGCTGCGTGACCGGCTCGACCCGACGCTGCAATAGCTGCACTCAGCCGCGGGCTTCCTTGGTCGCAGAGGCGCCCTGTTCGCAGACGATCACCGCGTTGCCAGCCGGCTCGCCCGCCAGCGCCGTCCATTTCGATGCTTCCTGCAGCCAAAGGTCGCGGCGTGCCGGATCGCGTGCGGCTTCCTCATGGCAGCTTGACGCCGCCGCCAAACATGCCGATTTCCTGTCCATGCGCCAAGGTCCGACAGATCAACACCAAACGCGTTAACACAGGATAGCGCGATCTGAGGTTGTGATCGACTTCGCATGATTGTCCTGCCGGAAGGTTACACATAGCGCATCGGCAGCGAATGATGTGCGTGGCAGGCGGCCACCGCGGCATGGCCGAACGCGACCGAGATCTGGTGTAGGTCGGTGACGACGTCGCCGATACCATAAAGCCCGTCGACGCCGCAGCGCTGCTTGGCGTCCACCTCCAGAAAATCCTCGGCCGTGTGTCGCGCGCCCATCCGGATGGCGAGCTCCGAGCGGACCTCAGCCCCCAGCGCGGGATAGATGACCTCGAAGCGTTCGCTGGCGCCATCTGCGAACGCCGCCTCGATGGCACCGCTCCGGCGCTGAAGCGACTGGAGAGGCGGCATCACGCGAACCCCGGCCGCGGCCAGCTCCTCCCGCGCTGCGTCGTTCTGCGCGTCATCGCTCGGGATCAACGTGATGTCGGCGCTGTAGACACGCATGAACAGCGCCTTGCCTGCAGCATGACCGAGTGCACCGACGATCGCGATCTTGCGGTCGGCTGCCTCGTAGCCATCGCAGACAGGGCAGTAGCGCAGCTCACCCTGGCGAACCGCCTCGATCCAGTCGGGAAGAGGAAACTGCCTGTCGACGATCCCCGTCGCCAGAATCACCCGCTGCGCGGCGATTGCGCCGTCAGCATATGTCGCGACGACGTCGGCGCCGGTCCTGTCGAGCGATGTCACCGTGCCGCGGATGATCGGAACGCGGAGGTCCTCCACCTGATGCTCCATCCGCGCGAGCAGCTCATGTCCCGAAATGCCGTCAGGAAAGCCAGGTAGATTATGACTGCGGGGAATCAGGGCTGCCCGAGATGCGCCGCTGTCGATGATCACGACGTCCCGTCGGAACCGCGCCAGATAGATCGCGGCCATCAGGCCGGCCGGCCCGCCGCCGACGACGAGAACTTCGGTGCGCATCGCAGCCCCTCGCCCTTCTTGACAGCTCGGCCGCGTCTGCCGCGAAACCGTTGTTCGTCCCATGCGCGCGACCGCTGCCGAACCGCAGGTTCCTGAGCGCTCGGTCGACGCCGACACCCCAAATTCTACGCAGCCAGCGGTCCCAAGTTCCCCCCCCCCCCCCCGGGCTCCGGAGCGAAATTCGCTCGGCCATAATCCGGAACACACAAGGAACTTTTTTGGGCAACGGAACTTAACCTATATCACTGCCATGCCGCGGCGATAGTGGCAAAATTTGATACCTAAGGTTGCGTTTCGGGGAGCATCGATGCGATTTGAGAATTCAACCGACGAAAGTCTGTTGGCCTATTATGAGAGTGTCCGAAAGCAAGTTGCCGCTGATAGTCGGATCGGGGGACCCTATCGGCTCATCGGAGACCGGGCCAAGCAATACGCCCAGGAGCTTCAGGCTGAAATGCGACGACGGCAGATGCGCTTTACGCCCATCGAATGGCCGAACTGATCTGTAGAATTAATGGTGTCGTTCGTGGAGAGATACCCGTCACGCGACCGCACATATGGATGGACCGGCGATGCCCTCTTCCACAAGGGGAGAGGGCACCGCATTGCGCAGGAATTATTTCGCAGCCAAGCAAAACGGGCTCACGATCATTCCCACGACCAGCTCGCGAAATCGTTCTCGAACTGAGGCACGTCCTTCCAGACGCCCTTCAGCTTCTTGTTGATCACCGTGATCCACTGCGGCTGGAACAGGAAGCCGGCGGCCGCATCCGTTGCCAGCATGCGCTGGGCGTCGCCGAGCAGCTTGGTGCGCTCCGCCTCGTTCGGCGTGTCGACGATCTTCTGATACAGCTTGTCGAAGGCCTCGGACTGATAGCCGAAGTAGTAGTTCTTATCGGTGAACTTCACGAGATCGAACGGCTCGACATGCGAGACGATGGTCAGGTCGAAATCATGCGGTCCGTTGAACACCTGTGACAGCCACGCCGCCCATTCGAGATTCTCGATCTTGGCGACGATGCCGACCTTGGCCAATTGAGCCGCGAGCACCTCGCCGCCCTGGCGCGCATAGGCCGGCGGCGGCAGCCGCAGCGACAGTTGCAGCGGCGTGGCGATGCCGGCTTCCGCCAGCAGCTTCTTGGCCTTCTCCGGGTCGTAGGGATTGATGTCGGTGGTGTCGACATAGCCGAGCGAGCCCGGCACGTAGAAGCTGCCGATCGGCGTACCCAGGCCGTCGACGGCGCCTTCGATCATCGCCTTGCGATCGATCGCGGCAAGGATCGCGCGGCGGACGCGGACGTCGTCGAGCGGCTTCTTCTTGTTGTTGATGGTGACGATGGTCTTCGCCTTTGAGCCGCCGATCAGCACGGTGAAGCGCGGGTCGGACTTGAACTGCGCGATGGTGCGCGCCGTGGTGCCGCGCGGAAAGGCGTCAACGTCGCCCGACAGCAGCGCCGCGACCTGCGCCGCCGGATCGGAGATGAAGCGGATCGTCACCTTGGACAGCTTCACGGCTGCGGCGTTGCGATAGTCCGGCCATTTGTTCAAGCTCAGGGACGAGCCCTTGGCCCAGCTACCCAGCGTGTACGGCCCAGTACCGACCGGCTGCGTCGCGTTGGTCGGCGCGCTCTTCGGCTCGACGATCGCGGCTGTGGCCTGTCCGAGCAGGAACGGCAGGTTGGGCTCGGAATATTTGAGCTTGACCTCGATCGTCTCGGCATCGGGCGCGTTGACCGCCTCCATCGCCTGGAACAGCGCCTTGTCCTTGTTGGTGCTGTTCGCGGCGCCGGCGCGCTCGAACGAGAACTTCACGGCGGCGGAATCGAATGCCTCGCCGTTCTGGAATTTCACGCCCTTGACGAGCTTGAAAGTGTAGCTCTTCAGATCCGACGAGGCCTGCCAGCTCGAGGCCAGCAGCGGCGACACCGAGCCGTCCTCGTTGATCTTGGTCAGCGTCTCATAGACGTTGTAGAGCGTGACCTCGGCGATGGCCGCGGCGGCCGCGCTGGTCGGATCGAGCCCCGGCGGCTCCAAGGTCATGCCGACGACGACGCTGTCCTTCTTGCTTTGTGCCGAGGCCGGCACAGCGGTGGCCGCGACGAGCGCGGCCAATGCGACGATGGATAGTCTTTTCAACATTGTTCGTTTCTCCCGGACGGAACCAAGTTACGCGTCAAAGCGGCTTCGAGACAAGAGGCTGGTGTTCTGCGGCGACGAGCACCGGCAGCGCCATCACGCTTTCCGCCTTGTGGCAGGCAGCGGAATGCAGCCCCGTGAGCGCCCGCAGGGAGGGTGCCGTCGCCCGGCACTGGGCATCAGCGAGTGGACAGCGCGGCGCGTAGGCGCATCCGGCCGCGCCGAGGGATTGCGACGCGATCGCGACGCTCTCGCGCCGGCGCCGGATCGCGCCGGCCTGCGCCCGCGGCACGGCGTCGAGCAGCGCCCGGGTGTACGGGTGCGCGCACTGGCCGAACAGATCCTCGGGCCGTCCGCGCTCGACGATGCGCCCGAGATACATCACCGCGACCTCGTCGCAGAGATAGTCGACGACTGCCAGATCATGACTGATCAGCACATAGCTGAGGCCGAATTGCTCCTGCAGGTCCTGCATCAGATTGAGCACCTGCGCCTGCACCGAGACGTCGAGCGCGCTGACGGGCTCGTCGGCGACGATCAGCTTCGGCTGCGTGATCAGCGCGCGAGCGATCGCGATGCGCTGGCGCTGGCCGCCGGAGAACTCATGCGGATATTTGTCCATGTCGGCATCGCGCAACCCGACCTGCCGCAGCACGCTCGCGACACGCGTCCGCAAGGACTCGCGATCCGGGCTTTCCAGAACCGTGAGCGGCTCGGCCACGATGCGCGCGATGGTCTGGCGCGGATCGAGCGAGCCATAAGGGTCCTGGAACACCATCTGGAAATCGCGGCGGGCGCGGCGCAGCTCGTCGGCCGGCAGTCGGTCGAGATCGCGCCCCGCCATCAGCACCGATCCCGACGACGGCCGCTCCAGCGCCATGATCAGCCGCGCCAGGGTCGACTTGCCCGAGCCGGACTCGCCGACGATGCCGAGGCTCTTGCCCGGCATCAACGCCAAGGACACGCCATTGAGCGCGAGCACCTGTCCGGCTGGACGCAGCAGGCTCTCCCGCGGCAGCGTATAGCGCTGCACGAGATCCCTGACCTCGAGCAGCGGCGTCTCCCCAGCTCCTTGCGATGCCGTGCTCAAGCGACAACTCCCACCGGATCACGCGCAAGCGCGACATCGGTCCGGATGCAGCGGACGCCGTGTCCAGCGCCGATCTCGATCGCCGGCGGCAGCGCCGTGCGGCAGGCATCGACGACGAGCGCGCAACGTTCAGCGAACGCGCATCCTGCCGGAAGATCGGCCAGCTCCGGCACCGTGCCGGCGATGGTCGACAGCCGCGTGCCCTTGCGCGCGCCGAGCCGCGGCCGCGCCCTGAACAGGCCCTGCGTATAAGGATGCCCCATGCGCGAGAACACCGCATCCGTCGTGCCGCTCTCGACCACCGTGCCGCCATACATCACGATCATGCGCTGGACGTTCTCGGCGATGACGCCAAGGTCATGCGAGATCAGGATCATCGCCATGCCCTGCTCGGCCACGAGATCGGCGATGAGGTCGAGGATCTGGCGCTGGATGGTGACGTCGAGCGCGGTGGTCGGCTCGTCGGCGATGAGCACGTCGGGCTTGCAGGCCAGCGCCATCGCGATGGTGACGCGCTGGCGCTGGCCGCCGGAGAACTGGTGCGGATAGGCGTCGTAGCGTCGAGTGGGGTCCGGCAGACCGACGCGGTCGAGCAGCGCGATCGCCTGGCGTTTCGCTTCAGTCGCGGAGCAGCCGGTATGTCGCAGCAGCGGCTCCGCCACCTGGTGGCCGATCGTATGCATCGGGTTGAGCGCGGTCATCGGCTCCTGAAAGATCATGCTGATGCGGTTGCCGCGCAGCTTGCAGTAATCGGCATCGGGCAATCCGACCAGCTCGCGGCCATCGAGCTTGATGCTGCCGCTGACGACAGCGCTGTCAGGCAGAAGCCCGAGCAGAGCGAGCGCCGTGATCGACTTGCCGCAGCCGGACTCGCCGACGATGCCCAAGGTCTCGCCGCGCCGGAGCGCGAACGACACCTCGCGCACCGCTTGCGCCGGGCCGCGGCTGGTGTTGAGCCGGATGCCGAGACCGCTGACATCGAGCAGAGGTTGATCGCTCGCCATCATCGCTGCCTCGCCAGCCGAGGGTCGAGCAGATCACGCAGGCCGTCGCCGAGCAGGTTGAGGCCGAGCACCGCGAGCGCGATGGCGGCGCCGGGGTACACGGCGAGGCTCGGCGACTGGAACAGCAAGGTCTGCGCATCGTTCAGCATGCGCCCCCAGGACGGCTGCGGCGGCTGGGTGCCCAAGCCGAGATAAGACAGCGCCGCCTCCGCCAGGATCGCCAGCGCAAACTGGATCGTCGCCTGCACGATCAGGATCGACAGGATGTTCGGCAGCACGTGCTCGATGGTGATGCGGAAGCGGCCCTTGCCGGCAGCGCGTGCCGCCAGGATGAACTCGCGCGCCCAGACAGCACCGGCCTGGCCGCGGGTGACGCGCACGAACACCGGGATCTGGAAGATGCCGATCGCGGTGATCGAGGTCACCATGCCCGGGCCGATCACAGCCGCCAGCATGATCGCCGACAACACCGCCGGAAAGGCGAAGGTGAAATCGCTGAAGCGCATGATCAGCTCCTCGGTCCAGCCGCGCTGCGCGGCTGCGATCAGGCCGAGGCAGACGCCGCAGGTGAGACCGATGCCGACGGCGATGATGCCGACCAGAATGGTCGCTCGCGCACCGACCAAGAGCAGCGAGACGATATCGCGGCCGAGCACGTCGGTGCCGAGCCAATGTGCTGATGACGGCGGCCGCAGCTTCGAGGCGACGTCGATCTCATAGGCCGACCACGGCGTCCACACCAGCGACAGCAGCGCAGCGCCGAGCACCAGCAGACACAGCAGCGCGCCGACGATGAAGCTGCGATGGCGCAGCGCGCGGCGCCAGAACGCGCTCGACGCGGGGGCCGTGGCGGCTGCGGCTTGAACGATCACGGACGAACTCACAGCTCGTGCACCTTGATGCGCGGATCGATCACCGCATAGAGCACGTCGACGACAAAGTTGACGATAATGACCATCGCCGCCAGCAGCATGACGCAATTGCGCACGACGATGAGATCGCGATTGGCGATCGACTGGAAGATGAGACGCCCCAGGCCCGGCAGATAGAACACGTTCTCGATCACGATGGTGCCGGCCAGCAGGTTTGCGAATTGCAGGCCCATCACGGTGAGCACCGGGATCATCGCGTTGCGCAAGACGTGCTGCCACAGCACCTCGCGCTTCGTCAGGCCCTTGGCGCGCGCGGTCCGGACGAAATCCTCGCGCAGAACGTCGAGCACCGCAGAGCGCGTCACCCGCGCCAGGATCGCGGCCTGCACCACCGCCAGCGCCACAGCCGGCAACAGCAGCGCGCGCAGCCCCGGCCAAGTGCCGTCCTCCCAGCCGGGGAAGCCGCCGGCCGACAGCCATTGCAGCTTCACCGCAAACAGGAGGATCAGGAGGATCGCGAACCAGAAGTTCGGCAAGGCGATGCCGATCTGGGTCAGGGACATCACGCCGACATCGCCGAGGCGGTTGTGATTGGCGGCCGTGTAGATGCCGGCCGCGAGCGCCAGCACGGTCGTGAGTCCCATGGCCAGGATCGCGAGCGGAATCGTCATCGCCAGCCGCTCGCGGATCAGTTCGGCCACCGGCGTGCCATAGGCATAGCTGTTGCCGAGATCGCCGCTCAGCATGCCGCCGATCCAGTGCAGGTAGCGCCAGGCCAGCGGCTGATCCAGCCCGAGCTTGACCGTCAGCGCCCTGACCGCATCGGGCGAGGCATCCGCGCCCATCAGCATCTGGGCGGCGTTGCCCGGGAGCGCGTCGAGCACCAGGAATATGATCAGCGACGCGCCGACGAGGGTCGCCAGCAAGGTCAGGCAGCGCCGCAGCAGAAAAACGCTCATTCGCGCCGGGACTCCAGTTTTCGGCGGCCGCACGTTCCACAGCTTTCGGCTCCGATGCAAGCCTGTTGCCTGCATGATTGCCATTGCCCGGCGCAGGACATCTTCGCAGGCCACACCGGCCCCGGTATCGTCGGCTTGATCCCAGTCAACGGCGGAGCGCCGGCGACCGCCATCATGCGGCTGATCGCAACAACGCAAGGGCCCCTCTCGATCATGACCATCCGTCCGAGCTTTCTCTGGGGTGCCTCGACCTCGGCCTTCCAGATCGAGGGCGCAGCCCATCTCGACGGCCGCGCCGACAGCATCTGGGATGTCTTTCTGCGCGCGCCGGGCCGCACCAAGACCAACGACACGGCCGAGACCGCATGCGACCATTATCATCGCTACGCCGGCGACGTGGCGTTGATGCAAGAGCTCGGCCTCAACGCCTATCGCTTCTCGATCTCCTGGCCGCGGGTGCTGCCGCAAGGCCGCGGCGCGGCCAACGAAGCCGGCCTCGCCTTCTACGACCGCCTGATCGACGCCCTGCTTGCCGCTGAGATAGAGCCGTGGCTCTGTCTCTACCACTGGGACCTGCCGCAGGCGCTGGAGGCGCTCGGCGGCTGGCAAAACCGCGACATCGCCGGCTGGTTCGCCGACTATACCGCGCTGGTCGCGCGGCGCTATGGCGACCGGGTCAAGCGCTTCGCCACCTTCAACGAGCCCTGCGTGTTCACGCTGTTCGGCTACGGCCTCGGCTGGCATGCCCCTGGCTTGGCCGACAAGACGGCGCTGCACAAGGCGATCCATCACGTCAATCTCAGCCATGGCCGCGCCGTCGACGTGCTGCGCAAAGACGTTGCCGGCGCCTCGATCGGCGCGATCCACAACCGCCAGCCCTGCTATCCCTGCACCAGCAAGCCGGCGGACGCTGCAGCGGCACTGCGGCTCGCAGCCTATTGGAACGACGCTTTCCCGTTCCCGCAAGCGTTTGCCAGCTACCCGCCGGAGCTGGCGGAGGCCGTCGCGCCATATGTTGCGCCCGGCGACATGGCGCAGATCGCACGGCCCGTCGACTGGTTCGGGCTCAACCACTACTCGCCGCATTACGTGAGGGCTGACACCAACCTGATCGGGGCGAGCTTCGGGCCGGCGCCCGACACCGTGCCGCGCAGCGCGATCGGCTGGCCGGTCGTGCCCGGTGCGTTCCACGACACGCTCCTGGATATCCACCAGCGGTTCCAGCTTCCGATCTACGTGCTTGAAAACGGCACCGCAGCTGCCGACGTCCTCGGCAATGATGGCCAGGTTCATGACGTGGACCGGATCGCCTATCTCAAGGCCTACACTGCCGCCATGGAACAGGCGATGAAAGAAGGCGCCGACGTCCGCGGCTATTTCGTGTGGTCGCTGCTGGATAATTTTGAATGGGGGGCGGGCTATTCGCAGCGTTTCGGCATTGTCTATGTCGACCACACCACGCAGCGTCGCATTCCCAAGGCGTCTGCGCGATGGTATGCGGACATGATCGCGGCCCACCGGACCTCCGACGGGCCGTACAACCGGGCGGAAGACTGAGGCATGAGCGATCGCGTTCTTCTGGGCGATATCGGCGGCACCAATGCGCGCTTCGCGCTGCTCGACAATGGCGCGATCGGCGAGGTCGAGCACCTGAAGGTCGCGGACTTCGCCACCATTGCCGATGCGATCACCGCCTTCCTGTCGCGGCACGCAGAAGGCGGCGCGCCCTCCGCGGCCGTGCTCGATATTGCCGGGCCGATCGAGCGCAATCGCGGCATGCTGACCAACAGCACCTGGGCCATCGACGGCGCCGAGCTGGCCGCGCAATTCAATCTCCGCTCGGCGAAGCTGCTGAACGATTTCGAGGCCGTCGGCTGGTCGCTGCCGGCGCTCCGGCCGGATGATCTGTATCCGCTCGGCGGCAACGCGGCGGTCGCCGGCGCGCCGATGCTGGTGATCGGCCCGGGCACCGGGTTCGGAGCGGCCTGCTATCTGCCTGGCGGCGGCCGTCCCACGGTTGCCGTCACCGAGGCGGGTCACGCCACCTTGCCGGCCACCACCGCGCGCGAGGCCGCGGTGCTGGCCAAGATGCGTGAGCACTTCGGCCATGTCTCGATCGAGCGCGCGCTGTCCGGCAGGGGTCTCGAAAACGTCTATCATGCCATCGCGGCCGTCGACGGAGCCTCGGTGCCGAAGCGCGACGCGGCCGCCATCACCAGCGCCGCGCTCGACGGCAGCTGCGCCACCAGCCGCGCCACGCTCGACATGTTCTGCGCCTGGCTCGGCGCCGTCGCCGGCAATCTGACGCTCACCTTCTGCGCCCGCGGCGGCGTCTACATCGCCGGCGGCATCCCGCCGCGATTTCCCGACTACTTTGCACGATCCGATTTCCGCCGGCAGTTCGAGAGCAAGGGACGCTATGACAGCTATCTGCGGCCGATCCCGGTGCACATCGTCACCAAGCCCGACATCAGCTTCCTCGGCCTCAGATCCTTCCACGAGTCCGGCCTCACCGCGGGCGGCGGCTCTTCCGCGCACTGACAGATGAGCGACATCGCCACGATTACGCCAAACCCGGCCGTCGACGTCTCGACCAGCGTCGAGAAGATCGTGCCCGTCGCCAAGCTGCGCGGCACGACGCAACGCCGCGATCCCGGCGGCGGCGGCATCAATGTCGCGCGGGTCATCACCCGGCTCGGCGGCGACGTCGCCGCGCTCTATCCCGTGGGCGGTCCGACCGGACTGCTGCTGCAGCAGCTGGTGGCGAGTGAAGGCGTCACCAGCCAGACCTGGACGACGATCGAGGATACCCGCGAGGACTTCTTCGTCCAGGAGCGCGCCAGCGGCCAGCCCTACCGCTTCATCCTGCCGGGACCGACGCTCACCGAATCGGAATGGCAGGCGGGCCTCGCCCTGCTCGCCGGTCTGGAGCCGTTTCCGCGCTTCGTGATCGGCAGCGGCAGCCTGCCGCGCGGCGTGCCGGCGGACTTCTACGCGCGCGTCGCGCTGCTCGCACGGTCACGCGGCGCGCAGGTCGTGCTCGACACATCGGGCCCTGCCCTGGCCGCGGCGGTCGCCGGCGGCGTCGACCTGATCAAGCCGTCATTGCGGGAGATGCAGGAGCTCGTCGGCGGCGAGCTGCCGGATGCGGCGGCGTGGGAGCAGGCAGCCCGCACGCTGGTCGCGACCGGCAAGGTCCGAACGGTCGCGCTGACCATGGGTCATCTCGGCGCGCTGCTCGTCACGCGCGATCGGGTGCTGCGGGCCCAGCCGCTGACGATGGTGCCGGTCAACGCGGTCGGTGCCGGCGACAGCTTTCTCGGCGCGCTGGTGGCAAAGCTCGCGGCGGCCGCATCGCTCGAAGACGCGTTCCGCTTTGCGGTTGCGGCCGGCGCCGCCGCGCTGCTGCGCACCGGCACCGCGCTGTGCGACCCCGCCGACATCAGCCGCCTGCTTGCTGACGTGAAGCTTCAGACGGCGTGACATCGGCCTTCGCATCGCCGTTGAGCCGATCGAGCGAGAGCAGCAACCCGCCGACGCGCTCCATCGACGACATCCACTCGGCGAGGCGGTTGAAATTGTCCACCATCCAGTTGAACGACCCCTGCACCAGCGTGAACGCCGCGGCAGCCTGGGTGAGTTCGCCCAGCGTCATCTGATCGCCGAGGAACTTCGGCGCGCACAGCACGAGGCCGATGATCGGCGCCAGCAGCGTATTCAGATGCGACACCAGGGTGTTGCGCATCAATTGCCAGCACAGCCGCTTCCATTGCTGGATCGTGCGGTCGAGCGCCATCCACAGCCCGGCAATGACGCTGCGTTCCTCCTGCTTCGGCGCGATGCCTTCGCCGATGTCGCGCAAGTGATGGGCCGCGGTGATCAGCTCCGACTCGGCCTGGTTCTTGGTCTGGATGACGCGCGTGAGCGGCGAACCGACCCACAGCATGGCCCCGGTCACCAGCCCGGAATAGATGACGACGCTGACCACCAGGTAGCCTGGAATCCACAACTGCTGCCCGGCCACGACGAAGCCGATGGATCCGCCGACCTGCCACAGCACCTGGACGAACACGACCGCCGTCAGCAGCGAGGAGATCACACTGACCACGAAGTCGATCGGCGCATCGGTGGCGATGCGGACGTCCTCGGCAATGCGATACTCCGGAATCTTCAGATCGCCCTGCACCGTCGCGAGCCGCGCATAGCGGTCGTTCTCGACCCAGTAATTGATCACCTTGGCGCTCAACCATTGCCGCCAGCTGCGTTGCATCACCATGCGGCCCCACACCGAGACGATCGCCAGCACGACGCTCGCCAGACAAAGCGGAATGAGCAGAGCGGCCTGCTGCCGCAGCCGCGTCGGATCGCGGCCCTCCAGCGCGTCGAAGAAATCCCTGTTCCAGTAATTGAAGCGGAACTGCACGTAGAGCTGGAGCACCACGAGGACGACCAGGGCGACGCAAAGCAGCCAGACCCGCCATGCCGTCGATCCGAGCCAGAATTGCCGCGCCGTGAGCCAGAATCGCGACCATTCGCGATTACCGTCCTCGTTCTGGTCGTCGGAGATCATCGGTGATCCGGATGGAGGTGATCGATGGGTTTTAGCAAACATCCTCGCCTATGGTGGAACCGTTGTCATCCCGCGATTTAAGGGGCTCGCGGAGCGCCCTGCTTGATCTTGCGCAAGGCAGCCGCCGCCCGCCGCGACAAACTGAGATTCGCGCTGCGATGCGGGAGATGACCGATGACGGCACCTAGCTACATCCGCTGGTTCAAGGATCTCCGCATCGAGGACGTGCCCGGCGTCGGCGGCAAGACGGCGTCGCTCGGCGAGCTGTATTCGGCGCTGGCGTCGCACGGCGTGCGCGTGCCCAACGGCTTCGCACTGACGGCGGCCGCCTATCGCGATGCGCTGCGCGCGGCCGGAGCCGACGACGAGCTACGGAAGCTGCTCGCCGGCCTCGACAAGCGCCGCATTGCCGACCTCGCCAAGCGCGCGGCGAAGGCCCGCGCGATCGTGATCGCGGCGACCGACCGTGACGACCTGCGCCACGAGGTCGCAGAGGCCTACAAGCAGTTGGAGCAGGAGTATGGCCGCGGCGTCGCGGTTGCCGTGCGCAGCTCGGCCACCGCCGAGGACCTGCCGAATGCGAGCTTCGCAGGCCAGCACGAGAGCTTTCTCAACATTCGCGGCGCGAAGGATCTGTTCGAGGCGTGCCGCCGCTGTTTCGCCTCGCTCTATACGGACCGCGCGATCTCCTACCGCATCGACAACGGCTTCGACCACGACAAGGTCGCGTTGTCGGTCGCCGTGATGAAGATGGTGCGCTCGGACCGCGCCGCGAGCGGCGTGATGTTCTCACTCGACACCGAAAGCGGCTTTCGCGATGTCGCCTTCATCACCGGGGTCTACGGCCTCGGCGAGACCATCGTGCAGGGCACGGTCGATCCGGACGAATTCTACGTCCACAAGCCGACCTTCGCGGCCGGCTTCCGCAGCGTGCTGTCGCGCCGGCTCGGCGCCAAGGACAAACGGATGGTCTATGCCAAAGCCGGCGCAAAGCCCGGCGCGCGCAGTCGTGGCCCCACGACGCGCACCGAGGCGACGCCGCCGGCTGACAGGGCGAAATTCTGCATCAGCGATGCCGACGTGCTGGAGCTCGCGCAGGCCACCATCGTCGTCGAGGAGCACTACTCGCAGAAGGCCGGCAGGCCGACACCGATGGACGTCGAATGGGCCAAGGACGGCCGCGACGGCGCGCTCTACATCATCCAGGCGCGGCCGGAGACGGTGGCCTCGCAGCGGCGGCCCGAGGCGATCGAGACCTACGTTCTGAAGAAGACCGGCAAGGCGCTGGCAACCGGCCGCGCCGTGGGCGAAAGGATCGCCACCGGCAAGATCCGCCTGATCCGCACTCCCAAGGATCTGAACGCGTTCCGCCCCGGCGAGGTGCTGGTCGCCGCATCGACCAGTCCGGACTGGGAGCCGGTGATGAAGACCGCGGCGGCGATCGTCACCGATCATGGCGGCCGCACCTGCCATGCCGCGATCATCGCCCGCGAGCTCGGCGTGCCGGCCGTGGTCGGCACGGAGGATTTCAGCAAGCACGCGAAGACCGGAACGACCGTCACCGTCTGCTGTGCGGAGGGCGATGCCGGCCATGTCTACGACGGCGCACTGCCGTTCGATGTCGAGCGCCTGGCGATCGACAGCCTGGAGAAGCCGCGCACGGAGATCATGGTCAATCTCGGCAATCCCGAACTGGCCTTCAAGACCGCGCTGCTGCCGAACGATGGCGTCGGCCTCGCCCGCATGGAGTTCATCATCAACCAGGCGATCGGCATCCACCCGATGGCGCTGGCGACGCCCGCAAAGGTGACCGCGGCAAAGGACCGCGCGACGATCAAGCGCCTGACTGCGCGCTACAAGAAGCCCGCCGACTTCTTCGTCGAGCGGCTGTCGGAAGGCGTCGGCACCATCGCCGCGGCGTTCTACCCACGACCGGTGATCGTGCGCCTCTCAGACTTCAAGACCAACGAATATGCCAGCCTGATCGGTGGCTCCGATTTCGAGCCGAAGGAAGAGAACCCCATGCTCGGCTTCCGCGGCGCCTCGCGCTATGCGCATCCCGCCTACGCCGCCGGCTTCGCGCTGGAATGCGCGGCGTTGAAGCGCGTGCGCGACACGATGGGGCTCGCCAATCTGAAGATCATGATCCCGTTCTGCCGCCGCGTCGAGGAGGCGCGCAAGGTGATCGCGGCGATGGCCGGGCACGGCTTGGTGCGTGGCGAGAACGGGCTCGAGATCTACATGATGTGCGAGATCCCGAACAACGTGATCCTGATCGACGAGTTCGCCAAACATTTCGACGGCTTCTCGATCGGCTCCAATGATCTCACCCAGCTCACGCTCGGCGTCGACCGCGATTCCGACATCGTCGCGTTCGATTTCGACGAGCGCGATCCCGGCATGCTGGCGATGCTGAGGATGGCGGTCGAAGGCGCGCATCGCAACCGTCGCCATGTCGGCATCTGCGGCGAGGCGCCGGCCAACTATCCCGAAGTGGCGCGCTATCTGGCCGAACTCGGCATCGATTCGATCAGCGTCAATCCGGCGAGCGTCGTGCGCACCATGGAGATCGTCCGCACTGCGGAGCGGGAGCTTGCCTCGCGCACGCCGCAGGCGCTGGCGAGCTGATCATGGCCGAAGCTCAAGAGCTGGTCTTGAAGAAGTCCAGCACGGTCGAAGCGCCGCCCATGACGTCGCCGCCGCCATAGAGGCTTGCCAAGAACGTGCCGCGATGGCTGGCGCCGGTGACCGCTGTGCCTTGCGCAAAGCGGCCGTCGGCCGCCAGCGGCATCTTGACCAGGCTCGGCGGCAGCGCCTCGTCGAGAAGGCCGTAGTAGAACCGCATCGGGGCGTCATAATCCCAATAGGTCGAGCTGTTGCCGGCCAGGCGGCGGAGGAAGCGGCTGTTGGTCTCGTGGGTGAAGCGCTCGAAGAAGCCGTCGACCAGCAGGTCCGAGGGCTGCGGCACCGACTTGCTGAACGTCTCGTCCATGCTGTAGTCGGCCCAGTATTTCTCGGCCAGCGCCAGGTGTTGCGGCTTGATCGCGGTCTTGAACAGGTCGCCGAGCCGGTAATACTGGCGATAGCTGCCCAGGAGGACGATGACGCACGGCGTGATCCAAATCGGCTGCTTCGGATAGGTGCTGTCGGTCGACGCGCTGCCCGGTTCGGCCGACACCCAATAGCGCATCGAATCCGCAAGATTATTGAACGGACTTTGCGTTGCGCTCGCCGCCACCGCGACGCGCCGCCGCTGCAGCTCCTGGCCGAGCCATTGCGTGTTCAAGGCACCCTGCGACCAGCCGTTCAGGAACAGCTCGGTCTTTCGCAGGCCGAGATGATCGAGCGCGAGCAGGCCCGCGTTCAGCACGTCCAGGCAGCACTGCACGGTCGCGTCCTTCACCGCATAGGCCTCGCCTCGCCCCTGGCGATACGGTCCCTTGCCGAGATAGTCGGCCGCGATCAATGCAAAGCCGTTGCCGACCAGGCGCTGGACGTTGAACAACGTCTCGATCGAATCGACATTGTCGCGCGGTTCGTAGTTCGGATCAGCCAGTCTGACGAGATTGGACGGGACCTGATCGAACGACAGGATGGTGCCGTGCTGCCACGACACGACCGGCAGTGCGCCCTTGTGATCGGCGGGCAGCGCGAGCAGGCCGCTAACCTTGACGCGCTCAACGGTCTCGGGGACGCGCGTGTAGGTCGTCAGCCGGCGCAGTTCGACGTCGACCCGCGCCCCGTGCTTCTCGGCCGAGAATGGCGGCAAGATATTGTGCTCATTGAAGACGGCGTGGAGCTTCGCTGCGAGCGCATCGAGCCGGTCCTTGCTGACGCGCACCGGCCGGCCGAGGCTTGCGCCGTCACGTGGTTGCGCGATCGCCGGGCCGGCTGAGAACGATACGGCCGCAGCGCCGAGGCCGGCTGAGGCCAGCAGCCTTCGGCGGGATGGCCGGCCGGCCAAGGCTGCAGAGCCGAACTCCGGCCCGGTCAGTTTGGCCATCGGCCGGGCCAACGCCTCTTCGGGTCCCGCGACCAGGGTATCCAGGCCGATCATTCGCCGCTTCATCACGTCCCTCCGAGCCGACTACAGCCGAGGGTAGTTCGCAAAGCCTAGCACTTGTTAAATGGTGCAGCAATCGGACCTGAATGTTTCGACAGTCGGCCGCACTGTCGAGCCTGAAGCGGCCGCGTCGCGGCTCGCCTCCGCACGTCAAGCGCAGCCATGCGAATGATTTGCGATGGCGTTCTCGGCGCACACCAGGAAGAGATCACGAGGAGGAGATGAAGGCTTACCGCGCCGCTTCGAAACCTCCGAGCACTGCGGTCAGGTTCTGCCCGAGAATGTCCGAGAGGTAGCCCCCCTCCTGCACGAACACCGTGGGCAGGCCGAGCCGCGCGACCGCGCCGCCGATGCGGCGGAAACCCGGCGTCGTCACGGAGAGCCCCTTGAGCGGATCGTGCTCGGAGGCATCGAGACCGAGCGCGACCACGAGCGCGCCGGGCGCGAACGCATGGATCGTCTTGGCCGCGGTCTCGAACGCCTTGAGATAGGTGTCGTCGCCGCTCTTCAGCGGCAGCGGAATGTTGAGGTTGGCGCCAAGGCCCGCGCCGGCGCCGCGCTCATGCGCATAGCCCCAGACGAACGGGTAGTAGTGCGTGGGGTCGGCGTGGATCGAGATGGTGAGCACGTCGGGCCGCTCATAGAAGATGCCCTGCGTGCCGTTGCCGTGGTGGACGTCGACGTCGAGGATGGCGACCCGCTCGTGGCGCTGACGCAGATGCGCGGCTGCAATGGCGGAGTTGTTCATGAAGCAGAAGCCCGAGGCCATGTCCCGATAGGCATGGTGGCCCGGCGGCCGGCACAGCGCATACGCCGCATCCTCGCCATCGAGCAGCAGTTGCGCCGCGGTCGCAGCCACGTCGGTCGCGGCGCAGGCGCCTTCCCACGTCCCCGGCCCGATCGGCGCCGAGGTGTCGGTCGTGTGCCAGCCGAGCCGCCCGACGATGTGCGTCGGATAGGTGGCGGCATTGCGAACGGGATGGATGTTCGGAATCATCTCCGCACCGGCATCGCCGAGCGCGGCCCACGCGTCCCACGCCTCTTCCAGGAAATGGAGGTATTCCGGACTGTGCACGCGCGCGCGAGCTTCCTGGCCGAAATGAATCGGCGCGACCAACTCGTGATGGCCGGCCTTCAATCCCGCAAGCAGACGATCCGCCCGCTCGGGCTGCTCGGTGGTGCGCTTGACGACGCCGCGCACCAGATAGAATTGCGGATCATGGCTGCGATGCAGCTCGGTGTAGACGGCCTTCACGCGCAATGGCTCCTGTTCGCTTGCACCGACGATTGTGCACGCAGTAGCAGCCGATACAAGCACAGATGGTTCGCACGTCCATTGGTCCGTGGGCGGCTTCCAACCGGCGGAACGGACCGCTGCGCTTCGCATCTTGTCGGCAGCGAATTTGCCGGGATCCAGGCGATCCGGCGCGTGAGGCGCGGTGGGAGAGATCCGCCCGCCATGCTGGCGGTTGCCGCGACGGCCGTCGGAATGCGCCACGAAATCTGAAAAACTCGACGGGCAATCCTGATCGGCTCCTGCGCGTATGGTCAGGAGAGAAGCCTTTGCCCGGCATGGAGACCCCGAGATTGATCCAAAATTTGGATCGATCGATACAGGCTTCGGTTTGGACCGCGGCCCTCCCTCTCCTCTAGGACAGTTCTCGAGGAACGTGACAAGAGAGGTGGCGCGCATGAGCGCAATCGTAACCACGGCCGAACTGCGCCGATCGCGCGTGCGGCTGTTTATCGTGACCATGCTGTTCCTGGTCACGACCGTGAACTATGCCGACCGCGCGACCTTGTCGATCGCAGGACCTTCGCTGTCCAAGGAGCTGCATCTCGATCCCGTGGCGATGGGCTATGTGTTCTCCGCCTTCGGCTGGTCCTATGTGCTCGCGCAGGTGCCGGGCGGCTGGCTGCTCGATCGCTTCGGTTCGCGGTGGGTCTATGCCTGCAGCATCGTGATCTGGTCGATCTTCACCATGATGCAGGGCTGGATCGGCTTCTTCTCCGGCGCCGCCGCCGTCACCGCGCTGTTCACGCTGCGCTTCATGGTCGGTCTCGCCGAGGCACCGAGCTTCCCGGCCAATGCCCGCATCGTCGCCGCCTGGTTTCCGAGCAGCGAACGCGGCACGGCGTCGGCCTTCTTCAACTCGGGGCAGTATTTCGCGACCGTGATCTTCGCGCCGCTGATGGGCTGGATCGCGCACGCGTTCGGCTGGCGCCACGTCTTCACCGTGATGGGCGCGCTCGGCATCCTCATGGGCCTGATCTGGATCAGGACCATGTACGGACCGAAGGAGCACGCGAGCGTCAACCAGGCCGAGCTCGACTACATCAAGGACGGCGGCGCGCTGGTCGACATGGAGGGCGCGAAAGACGCCAAGGCCGCCTCCGGTGGTCCGACCTGGTCGCACATCGGACAGTTGCTGTCGAACCGCATGATGCTCGGCGTCTATATCGGCCAGTACTGCATCAACACGCTGACCTATTTCTTCCTGACCTGGTTCCCGGTCTATCTGGTCAAGGAGCGCGGCCTGTCGATCCTGCAGGCCGGCTTCGTCGCCACCCTGCCGGCGCTGTGCGGCTTCATCGGCGGCGTGCTCGGCGGTTTCATCTCCGACGCCATCCTACGCAAGACGGGATCGCTGACGCTCGCCCGCAAGATCCCGATCGTCGGCGGCATGCTGCTGTCGATGGCGATCATCGGCTGCAACTATGTCGACGGCCAGGCGCTGGTGGTCGGCCTGATGGCGCTGGCCTTCTTCGGCAAGGGTATCGGCGCGCTCGGCTGGGCGGTCGTCTCCGACACCTCGCCGAAGGAAGCCGGCGGCGTCTCCGGCGGCCTGTTCAACACCTTCGGCAACCTCTCCAGCATCACCACCCCGATCGTGATCGGCTACATCCTGTCGGCCACCGGCTCGTTCAACGGCGCGCTGGTGTTCGTCGGCCTCAATGCCCTGGTCGCGGCGTGTGCCTACTTGCTGATCGTCGGCAACATCCAGCGCGTCCAGCTCCGAACCTCCTGAGCACCACGCCGCGCTTCGCGTGGTCTCGACTCCAACGGCGGCCCCCCGGCCGCCGTTTTTTTGTCGGCCCCTCGCTGCCATTCCAGGGCGAAGCGCGATAGCGCGGTGGAATGGCGCAGGTGGCGTTCAATTGAACAGCCAATCGTCGACATGCATGAGCACTAATACGCTATTCCCTGCCACAACGAGAAATATGCAAAGCCAGAACACCAAGCCAAAAAAGTACATCTTGGGCTGCACGTCACGATCGTAGACGGCGCCACGACCAAGCAGCCGCCCAGTTCGCAGGGCAGTCCAGACGATCGGACCTCCGAACCAGAGCTGCACCAAAGGAAACACGGCAAGGCCGGCAAGCATGATTTTCAGAGCCATCAGAAGCAACCCAGACCTGGTGGAAACGGACACGGTCTCATCATCTCAACCCGCCGATCAGCGGACAGGCCTCTCGAGCCGAGCAAAGGGAGCGCGGGGAAAGTTGCCCCGGCACACGCCACAAAGTCCCCGCCGCCGGCGCGATAGGCGCCCCCGAAACCACGGTGATCCCCAGCAATGGACTGCGGCTCCCTGCATCTCGGCGTTGTTAGGTGAGCGATGCATCCCCAATCCAAGACTGCGCGATGAGCTTCATATTTTGCAACATACAACCTGTGGTTAAAACATCACACTGGGTTGAAACTTATAAATGAAACAACCCGACGTTATTGCCCACGGACCCGCGCACCGAATAGCATGGCTCGGGTCTGGTGGTGGGAGGCAACGATGCGTAACGCATCCGTCGCAATCATTTCTGCTGTTTCAATCCTTCCATTTGCGCAGGCCGCGTCGGCGGCCGATCTGCCGCTGAAGGCCCCGCCCCGCGCTGCGCCGCTCGCCGTGTTTAGTTGGACGGGATGCTATGTCGGCGCGAACCTCGGCGGGGGCCAGGTGAAACACAACCTGACGACCGACGCGCCTCCGTTCCCGCCCAATCTCATCAATGGCATTGCAAGAACGGCAATCAACAATGCCGGTCTGGCGAACCTTAGTCACACCGGCATTACCGGTGGCGGACAGGTCGGGTGCAACTGGCAGCCAACAACCGGAGGCTGGTCGCACCTGGTCTTGGGTATCGAGGGCGATTTCAACGGCATTGACGGCAAAGTGTCGCGAAACACCGGCAATGTTGTCGAGCCGGTATCGGGGAGAACGGTTGCATCAGTCGACGACATTGGCATGAATTGGTTCGCCACGGTCCGAGGGCGCATTGGCTGGGCCTTTGACCGATTCATGATCTATGGCACGGGCGGCGCGGCGATCGCCAATGTCGACGCATCAAAGAGATTTGCGTGGGATTTTGCCGACGGCTGCCCGATCGTGAACGGCTTGAATGAATGTCATGTCGGCGGCCGCAGCAGCACCCGTGTCGGCTGGACAGCCGGCGGTGGCGTCGAATGGGCATTCCGAGACCATTGGTCCGCGAAGGCTGAGTATCTCTACGCCGACCTCGGCAACTTCTCCTATTCGACTTTCAATAACGCACCCGGATTTGGCCCCCCTGGACAAGTAGCCAACCATACGGTGAGCACGAAACTCCAGATCGTTCGCGTGGGCATCAACTATCGCTTCTAGCGGACTACGTTGAATGCGTACTGAACTCGCAGAGCAACAATGGCGCTCCTTGGCGGTGCCGTTTGTCAATTGATTGCACTGTCACTGCCCCCGCAGCTGGTCCATCAACAGCGCGTACGATCTAGCGGCAAGTGGTTGGTCCGCTTATGGCACGAAACGTCGGTCCCCCGAATGGAGGGCGTATTTCCGAAGCTGGAGGTACACCGTCTGTACCATCACCCGACCGGCAACAGCCGGATTTGATGATTCTCTCTGCGGGGAAGCTGATGCGGCGCTTCGTTGAGCAAGAGCTTCTGCTCGCTCTTGACCCCGCCCCCTTTCAGCTCGCGCAGTCGCCCCGATCTGATCGCGCGTCGCACATCCTCGAGTGAGCGGACGCCCAGCTTGTCGTAGAGCAGTTTGACCCGCTTGGGCCCGAGCCCCGGGAAGCGCCGCGATCTCACCGAGGTCCCCCGGCAGCTCGCGCCTGAGCCGGTCAAGCACATCGAACTTGTGCGACGTTACGATGGCCTCGATCTTGCCCGCGAGGTCCTTGCCGATCCCAGGTAGCTCGGAGAGATCCTCGCCTGCCTTCAGCAGGCCGGTGATGCTCTTGGGCAGGCACTCGATCAGGCGGGCTGCGTTACGATACGCGCGAGAACGGCCCTTGATCTCCAGGAGCTCCGCGGCCTGGTCGAACATCTTGGCAATTTCGGCATTCTGAACCGGCATAGGCGCTCTCCACGCCTTCTAGGCGCACACCGGGCGTTCCGCTCTTGATACAGATGACGAGAATTAGCCGCAGCAACCTACTTCGTCTTCAAGTCGACAACAGCGGCCAATTCTCGGAGCCGTGCCGCCACATGGACCGGATAGGACGAGCCGACCTGGAGTCCCTCAAGGGCTCTCGGCAGTCGCCCCAATTGAGTCCGGGCGTAGGCGCGGATATCCTGGAGCGAGGGCTGATGCGTGACCGGACGCCCTTGTTGCAAGACAGGGACGATCAGGGCTTCTCCCTCTCGGACATCATCTTCCGTCGAGAGCACGTCGGATGTCATGTGGCCGTCGGGATCATAGCGACGCCACACCTGCTTGCGGCCCGGCCAAGTCGCCTTTCCGGTCGAACGCTTTCGCCGCGGCGTGCCTGCATACTCTTGTAGCTTATAGGCGCAGTCGAGGGCGGGGGCATCGGAGGATGTCGCCAGGCTGGTGCCGATCCCGACACCGTCGATGGGGGCGGCCTCGCAAGCAAAGGAAGACAGTGCTTCTTCGTCGATGCCGCCGCTGACGAAAATGGTCACGTCCTCGAGATCGCCCTCATCAAGGATCCGCCGGACGCTTCTCGAGAGCGCCACCAGGTCACCGCTGTCGATCCGTACTCCACGGATGGAAATGCCAAGGGCCCGCAGCCGGGGAGCCAAGGCCACCACCTTTCTGGCCGCCATCTCCGTGTCGTAGGTGTCGATCAACAGTACGAGATCCTTCGGTCTTGCCCGCGCAAAAGCTTCAAACGCTGCCGTCTCGTCATCGAACGATTGGACGAACGAATGCGCCATCGTGCCATAGGAAGGGATTCCAAAGCATTTCTCGGCGAGAACGGTCGCAGTCCCGGCAAAGCCCCCGATATAGCTGGCGCGGGCTGCCAAAAGACCGGCTTCCGCGCCATGAGCCCGGCGCAGCCCGAAATCGACCAACAGCTTGTTCGGCGCGAGCAGCGCCATGCGGGCGGCCTTGGACGCGATCAGCGACTGGAAATGCAACAGATTGATCAAGCGGGTCTCGACGAGCTGAGCCTCGGGGAGAGGCGCCGTGACGCGGAGGATAGGTTCGTTGGCGAAAAATACCGTGCCCTCCGGCATGGCGTGGACGTCACCGCTGAAGCGGAAATCCGCGATATAACGGATCAGGCTCGCGCTGAACCGGCCGCTTCGTACCAGCCAGCTCAGTTCGTCGTCGGAAAAGCGCAGACCTCGCAGGAACTCGAGCGCCTGCTCCAGACCGGCCGCCACCAGGAAGTTGCGCTGGGGCGGCAGCTTCCGGACGAAGAATTCGAAGACGGCGGTCTGCGTCTGGCCCGCTTCCAGATACGCCTGCACCATGTTCAGTTGGTACAGGTCCGTCAGGAGCGCGCTTGACGACGTATTCATGAGCAACCCCGAGATCAGGAGGCCGGTGTCGTCGTCGTCTTCGCCGGGAACCGCTTTAAGGTTGCGATGACCTCGTCATCGCTGACTTGGCCGAAGTCACGATAATAGTAGCCGATCGCGCCAAAGTCTCGCGGCGTGTCCAGGCAAACGACTGCATCGACCTCCGTGTGCAACCGCTGCAAGGTCTCGAGCGGCGCGACCGGGACGGCTAGGACCAACTCCTTCGGCTCTCGTCTTCGCAGCGCGCGGATCGCTGCGAGCGTCGTCGCCCCCGTCGCAATGCCGTCGTCGACGATGATCGCGACCTGCCCTTTGACGTCGGACCGCAGGCGACCGCCAAGATAAAGTTCGCGCCGCCTGTCGATCTCGGCAAGCTCACCGGCGCAGATGGCGTCGAACGTCTTCTCGCTCACGCCGGTCAGATCGATGACGTCCTGATTGCGAACAATGATCGGATCGTCTCCGTCCACCACCGCCCCGATCGCGAGCTCCGGCTGCATGGGCGCGCCGATCTTGCGCACCAGAACCAGATCGAGCGGCGCTTCCAACCGTTCGGCCACCTCAGCCGCCACGGGAACGCCGCCGCGAGGCAACGCCAGAATCACGGGATGGCGGCTCTTGTACTTCAGCAAGGTTTTTGCCAGCTGACGGCCGGCGTCTTCCCGGTCCTGAAACAACATGTCGGCAGATCCGCTTGAATTTTTGCCAGATTATTGCTCCGGCGCCCGGGATCGTTGATCGGTGTCAAACTGTCTCGGTCTTCGTTTGGCAAGTGATTGTCATGCTGGACCGCCAGAACGAACTCACGACGGACGGTGCCGAGAACGTCAGCGTTTCTGCCCTTTCCGGCAAGGTCGCATTCCTGAGCCGCCCCGAGGGCTACACTCCCGTTCCCGACCGCCTTCAGACGCGCGAGACCCACATGTCCTGGGTCTTCATGAATGGCGGGCGGGTCTACAAGCTCAAGAAGCCGGTCCGTTTTGCCTATCTCGATTTTTCGACTCTGGCTCGCCGCAGGACGGCCTGCCTGGCAGAAGCCAGCCTCAACCACCGGCTGGCACCCGACGTCTATCTCGGCGTCGTTCCGCTGACCGAGACTGCTTCGGGGTACGCGATCGGCGGCTCCGGTCCGGTGGCTGACTGGCTCGTCGTCATGCGCCGGCTGAACGAGGACGAAACGCTCGAGGCCATGCTGCGCAACGGCACGGCTCGCCAGACCGATGCCGACCAGCTCGCAGCCGTTCTCGCCGGGTTCTATTCGCATGCTTCGCGGGTCCTGATCGACCCAGAGACCTATTTGGCTTCGTTGCACGAAGCCGCCGTCCTCGATTTGCAAGTCCTGCTGAATCGACGCTTCGCCCTGCCGCACGGCACGATCTTGCGCGTTGCGTCCGTTCAAAGACGATTTCTCAAGCAGAACGCCCGGATCCTCATCGATCGGGTCTCGCAAAGGCTTATCGTCGATGGTCACGGCGACCTGAGACCAGAGCACATCTGGCTCACGCCTGCCCATCCGATCATCGACTGTCTCGAGTTCAATTCGCGTTTGCGGGCCAGCGATGCACTGGACGAGATCGCGTTTCTGCACCTGGAATGCGAACGGCTTGGCAGCCGATGGTTCGGCGACACGATCCGACAAGGGCTGGCACGCACGCTGCACGATGATCCGGCAAGCGGCGTATTCCTGTTTTATCGAGTTGGTCGCGCGATGCTACGGGCGCGCTTGTCCATCGCGCATTTGCTCGATGCCCGGCCGCGCACGCCGGAAAAATGGCCCCGCGTCGCGCACCACTATCTCGCCCTTGCCGAAGCCGATGCAAAGTGGCTTGAACGGCTGCTCGCCCGATGAATCGAGCAAGGCTTCGTCAAGCCTGATACATCATCAAATCGGCCAGCGACTCGTTCTGATGCAGCCGTCTGATGGCTTCTGCCAGCAGCGGAGCCGCCGAGATCACCTCAAGCTTGGCAAGAACCTGACCCGGGCGCAGCCGAAACGGCGGAACGGTGTCCGTCGCGATAATGTGATCGATAGACGCGTCCGCAAGTGCCGTTTCCGCCCCCGGCATGAACAGGCCGTGAGCGACGCACGCAATGACACTTCCTGCGCCGTGCGCGCGCGCCGCTTTCGCCGCACGCACCAGGGTTCCGCCACTGCTGATGAGATCGTCGACGACGACGCAGAACGCATCAGCCACGTCGCCGGCAAAGAGGTCGCCGGACACCCGGCCGGAGCTGCGATGTTTCTCGACGAAGGCCTTGCCTATGGGTCTCTGCAAGGCCTTTTGCAATGCCTCCCGCAACAGATCGGCCCGCTTGCCACCACCGAGATCGGGAGAGACGACGCTGATCGGCCTGTCGCCGGCGATTGATTTTATCCTTCCGATCAGCAGCGGCGCCGTGGTGAGTGCAATCGAAGGACAGCGGAATGCATTCTCGAAGGCAGCCTCGTTATGCACATCGAGCGTCACCATCCTGGCCGTGCCGACCGCCTCGAACAACGACGCCAGGTAGCGGATCGTCACGGGGTCATTCTCTTTCGTTCTGCGATCCTTTCGCGCGTAGCAAAGATATGGCGTGACTGCGGTCACGCTCGTGGCACCTGCGTCTTTCAGTGCGCCGATCATGAACAACAGACGACAAAGCTTGTCGTTCGGACTCTCAATCGGACCTCCATGAAGACTGTGAACGACAAAGACATCGCACCCGGCAACCGTATCGAGTGGCCGGACCTTGTGCTCGCCGTCTTCAAAGCTGCGCTCTTCGTGGGCCGCCAGCTTGCAGCCCAATGAGGACGCAATCCGCTCGCCCAGCTCCGTGCTGCCATTCAAGGCAAAAAGGCGCAACCGATCGCTCCGCGTCCGTGCGGTACGAGGCGTCCAGCTACTGTCCATTGTGAGCACACCACCAATTGAGATGAGGAACCACCTACGTCCGCATGCCGTGTTTGCTCAGGAGCCTGACCGTGCTGGCCTGAGGCCCCTTTTCTCCGAGCTCCTCGACATAGCCGACACGCGCGCCGACGGCGATGTTCGCGCGGCCTTCCAGAACACTGTTGCAATTGAAATAAACCTCGTGGCCGTCGTCCGCCTCGAGGAATCCGAATTCGCCGCTAGGATCGATCCGTAGCACGGTGCCAACCGGCTCTCCTTGGTGGTGCTTCGTCTCGCGGTGCATCACAAGCACCTGATCCTGCAGTTGCCGCCGCGCCCGCTTGAAAGCGTCGTCCACTGCAAAGGTCGGGTCGGCATACCTTTCATCCTCCTTGGGCGTCCGGCCCACGTTGACTTCGCGCCCGTCGGGAAGAACGAGCCGGATGTTTACCTGGTACTGACCGCCCGTCTTGTGACGCTCGCCAGGGCCTCGCACGATGACGCGCCCTGCGGTCGCTCGACCGAAGCGCTTTTCCAGCTCGGAAATGTGCTGGCTGATCGCAGCTTGCAGCTCAGGAGACGGCGTCAGATTCTCGAATTCGATTTGAGCCGGGGTTTGCATGATCTTGCTCCTCAGAAAAGGCGACCGATCTGAGCACGCCGCCCGCGCACGGCCTTGCGCGAAATCAACCCGGCCCGACGCCCTCAACCAGGTAACTAGCCGCCGGTCCAGAACGCCCGGCGGCGCTCATTTTGTTGCCCTCCTTCGGGGAACTTTGCGGCAGGTCAAAGCAGGCCGAGGACAGGCTGCGACTAATTGACCATCTGTCTCTGTCCTGGGAGTGAGACCATGAGCACAACAACGGGTGTGACTGCATTGGATCATTCGGTTCAGGAAACCAATGTTTGGCTCAAAGCGATCGATGAGCAGTTGGCCCTGGAAAGCCGCCACCATGCCTACAATGCGTTGCGAGCCGTCCTGCACGCGCTGCGCGACCGTCTGCCGCCGGAGGTCGCAGCCAAGCTCGGCGCGCAGCTACCGATCATCGTGCGCGGCATCTACTACGAGGGCTGGCATATGGCGGCGACTCCGACCAAGGAGCGGCACATCGACGAATTTGTAGCGCATGTTGGCCGAGAGCTTCCGCCGCAATTTCCCATCGATCCCCTCACGGCCGCGCGTGGAATCTACGAAGTGCTATGGGAAAAGCTGGATCCCGGCGAATTCGAGAAATTGATGGCCCATCTTCCGGCCCAACTCAGAAACCTCCAGGGCTGATCCAGAAGGGCTGACCCAGAGCGGATGCGTCATGAAGATCGATCAAGCGTTCGACGTTCGCATTCCGCCATTCGGGCTGGCAGGAACGCTGACCCTGCCGGAAAATGCACGCGGCCTGGTCGTCTTTGCACACGGCAGCGGCTCAAGCCGATTCAGTATCCGGAACATTGCGGTCGCGCAGGGGCTGAATGAGCGCGGCTTTGCGACGCTGCTATTCGATCTTCTCACACAGCAAGAAGAGCATGACCGCTCGAACGTTTTCAATATCGGAATGCTTGGAAAGCGGCTGGTCGCAGCCATCGACTGGCTTCAAGGCCTTAAACCGGCGATTGCCGGCCTCCCGGTTGGATTGTTCGGCGCCAGCACCGGCGCCGCGGCCGCCCTTGTTGCCGCGGCTCAATTGCCTCATCGAATTGCCGCCGTAGTCTCCCGCGGCGGCCGTCCGGATTTGGCTGGCGAGGCCTTGTCTCATGTCCATGCGCCAACCCTGCTGATCGTGGGCGGCGCCGACTCCGGCGTGATCGAGCTGAACGAGGAGGCGCTCACCCGGCTTGGTGGGCCAACGGAACTGGAAATCATTCCCGGCGCGACGCACCTGTTTCCAGAGCCGGGCGCAATGAACACCGTCATCGACCATGCCAGCCAGTGGTTCGAGCGATATCTGCGCACACCAGCGCCTGTCCCCACCTCAAGCTAGGAGAGAACCATGGAACTCCTGTCCGGCGCTTTTGTCGACCGATCGACTATTCCGCGACGCTTCACCTGCGACGGCGAAAACCTGTCCCCGCACCTGCAGTGGGCCAACGCACCCGAGGGAACCCGCAGTTATGTCCTGCTCTGTGACGATCCCGATGCCCCAAGCGGCACCTGGCATCATTGGGCGGTCTACGACATCCCACCCACGCAAACCGGCCTTGTGGATGGCGCAGCACAGAAGCCCGGGCTGAAGCAGGCCGCCAACGATTTCCGGAAGATTGGCTATGGAGGACCGTGTCCTCCGCCGGGACGTGGCGTCCACCACTATCATTTCCGGCTCCTTGCGCTCTCGGCGGATCATCTGAATCTACGGGCGAATGCTTCGTGCCGCGACGTCGAACGCGAGGCGCGCAAGGTCACCCTTGCCGAGGCCACTCTGGTCGGCCTGTATCATAGATAGTCGCGTGCGAGACGCCGATCGTCACGACCGGCCCAATGTGCCTGGAACTTGCGCCCACAATGGTTTAGCGGACTCTCGACTGAACCCAAAGATGAAGTAGGCGAAAGGACACTCATCGTCTGAACCGAATGATGGACCAGCGAGACTGGGATCACCGCTGCGAGGGACACTGCCAGCAACCTCGGCCATTCCTCCGGACAGCACATGTCCACCTGCGATATGGACGGGAAGGCTGTAGGTGCGATCGCACGTGCCGGCGTCAGTGATGATGAGACCATTCCATCCAAGTCATCCCGGCCTCCCTGCGCCGCGCACTACCACGCGCCTACGAAGATTCAGCCCTTCGCGAAAGCGTCTTCCAAAGCAGATAGCCGCCGAGCACGATCAAGATAATGGGCATAAGCGGCAAGGGCAGAGCAACAAGATCCCAGATGCCGGCCGCGAGCATGATGAGCCCCACGATTACACCAAACATCTCGACCTTCAGGCCCCGTTGCTGTCGCACGATCTGCGCGCCTACAATGAGGACGCCGACTCCTACAAGGAACCAAGCCCAGGGCAGGTCGGCGAGCATGACGACACCGACCCAGATGAAGAACACCGCCCAGGCTGCTGAATCGATCTGGCGAGTGCGTTCGTCTCGGCTCGAAGGTCCCGGTGAGTCAGTCAAAGGCGACTGCACGGACATGGTGCACCTCTTTTGTAAAAAGATCGCGCCGTTACAGCCGACTGCTATTGATCTGGATCAACGGTGCTACTGGCTTTCATTTCGATCGGGTTCGTCCCAATCGACGCGAAGCGCCTCCCCGTCGACCGATCAGGAACGGCCTCCGAGGTGCCTGATCGCATTCTTTCGAAATGGCACAGCGCCCGCTTACCGGTCTTGAATGGTTGACTTGACCTCAATCAGTTTCATCAAGTCGAATATGCCTCATTCTAAATTTATGATGCGCGGCCAAGCCTTACAATTTGAGAACGATGCCCACTATCGCCGATCGCGAACGATATCTCCTACGCCTGTGCTCTACCGAATAGATCGACATCGATTGGTGCTAACGTCCATCGAAGGCACTGCGGTGAGTGGCAAGTTTGAATTTGTTCGCGCTCCAAGTAACAGGTCACTTATCTCGTACACCGTCGCAATGCATGAGTTGCACATCAAGAGCCACAATCAGCGCAGCAACATTGTGCGTGACCCTTGGGCTTGAGGATTGGGCGCGACGCAACGCAATGCGTGTGGACGCCGCGCATGGAGCACTACGCCGTTGCGTCCGTGCGCTGTTGCGCACGAAGGAGGTTCGTACCCGGAAATCGCGCGATTGCTAAGACCCGGGTCCGCTGTTCGGCCGCGCGCGAAAGCGGCAGCTGTTCGAACCGCAGGATCTTGTACGTTCGGGACGTCGAGAATCTGGTCCTAAGCGGCATGGCCGAGGATTGAAGGATCCTCGGCTGATCGAAATCTACGTGCGCAACTACAATCGTGAAAGAGAGCGGCTTACCGGAGACGCGGCCGCAACGCGCACGCGACTGGAGGCGAAGCGCGATCGGATCGAGGGCGAGCGGCAGCGCAACATCGACCTTGTGATTCGCTACGTCATCTCCGAGGAGGATGCCCGGCAGCGGATCGCCCAGCTGAAGGAGGAACGACAGCGTGTTGAGGCGGAACTGGCCGCGCTCGAGGAAGCCCCCGTCCCTGTTGCCCTGCATCCGGCAACCTTGGACCGCTATGTCGCGACTGTCGGCGCGCTAGCGGAAACGATGGCGTACCACGCCAGCGCGGAGGACGACCGAGGCACCCTGATCGACGATTTCCGGGCCCTCGTGCATGGCGTCACGGTTCACCCGAAGGGACCCCGGGAGGGCTTTGAGATTGAAGTCAAGGGAAAGCTGGCAGCATTGCTCGGGGCAGATGTGTTTCCAGAGGCCCGCTACAATAGTGGGTCACGCGTGGTAGCGGGGGAGGGACTCGAACCCCCGACCCCAGGATTATGATTCCCGTGCTCTAACCAGCTGAGCTACCCCGCCACGGTGTTCGATCAAGGCAAGACCAGCCGAAGCGGGCGCCGGGCCTTGTGAACGGGCGGCATATAAGGAGGCGTCTCCGCCCCTGTCAAGCAAAGCTCGCGGGCCGCAGCGGTTTTCGCACCAGCGGATTCTAGGCGACTCTCCAAGGCCTTGCGAATGTATCCGCCACTCGCCGAGGGGCACGGGCCGACGCGCGCGGGAGAGAGCGGCAGCTCGGCAATGCAGATCACAAGAGGCTCACTTCGGCTGCACGTTCGGATTGCCGCCGGGGCTGCCGGGCGGCGGAATCACCGGCGTCGTGCCGCCCTCCGGGGTCGGCGCGTGCATCTCCGGATCGACCCCGCTCGGCGGACACAACACGCCGTTGGTCTTCGCCAGCTTGTCGCCGAGCGGCTCGCCGGCGCGGCCGATGGTGATGCCGTCGGGCGTCGCCGTCGCGCGAACGTTCGGCGCGCAGGCGGCATTCGCATCGGGCGCCGGCGCGGTCGCCTGCGGCGGCGTGGCCGGCGTCGGGGGCGCCTGGGCGTGGGCCGCAGCCGCGGCCGAGGCCAGTGCGAACGAGAGGAACAAGGATTGCCTGATGCTCATGACGGGGCAACGCAAACCCCGCGCTCGCGTTCCGCGCGGAGGGCATGGCAAAGCGCTGCCAGAGTATCTGGCGATCAGCCCTTGCGGTAGCGAATGAGCGAGAAGTGTCCGAGCGGCGGCATCGGCCGGCGCTCGGACAGCGTGACGCCGCCATGCTTCGCGGCCCAGTTCACGAGGCGGGCCCAGGGGAACTCCGGCCGCCAGCCAAGCCGGCGCGCGATCGGCGCGAAGGCGAGCTCGAAGAGGCGGCGCGGGCCGCTCTCGGCGCCGATGTGGTTGACCAGGATCAGCTCGCCGCCGGGCTTCAACACACGGATGAAATCATCGAGCGTCGCTTCGGGATCCGGCACCGCGGTGATGACGTATTGCGCGACCACCGCGTCGAAGAAATTGTCGGGAAAAGCGAGATGCTTCGCGTCCATCACCGCAAGCGTCTCGACGTTGAAGAGCTTCAGCTCGCGCACGCGGGCCTGCGCCCGCCGCAGCATCGGCTCGGAGATATCGACGCCGCAGATCTTCGTGGTCCGGGCATAGTCCGACAAAGACAGGCCGGTGCCGACGCCGACGTCGAGAATGCGGCCGCCGATGCGATCGGCTTCCGCGATGGTCGATTGGCGGCCCTGATCGAAGACCTTGCCGAACACCAGATCGTAGATCGGCGCCCAGCGCTCATAGGCCTTTTCGACCCCCGCGCGGTCGATGTCCCCCATGCCCCTGCCCCGAATGATGGATGCTGATCAGCCGCGGACCGGCTCGGCCACGCGCTGCGGCCTGATCACGTTGCCGCCCAAGCTGCTGCTTTCCGCAACAGCGCTCTGGATGAAGCCGCCACCGAGCACGCGGGCGCGGCCGGACGCGGCATCGTAGAACACGCAGGCCTGGCCGGGCGAGACGCCCTCTTCGCCGGCGACGAGCTCGACCTCGTAATGGCCGTCCGCACCGCGCAGCCAGGCCGGCTGCGGCGGCCGCGTCGAGCGCACCCGCACGAACAATTCGAGGCCCTCGCGCGCGGCCGCGTCGAGCGCGCCGTCACCGATCCAGTTGACCTCGCGTAGCGTGATGCGATGCGTCCGCAGCGCCTCGCGCGGGCCGACCACGACGCGGCGGGTGGCGACGTCCAGCTTGACGACGTAGAGCGGCGCGCCGGCAGCGATGCCGAGGCCCTTGCGCTGACCGATCGTGTAGTTCGCGATGCCGTGATGCACACCGAGCACGCGGCCCTGGAGATCGACGATCTCGCCCGGCTCCATCGCGTTCGGGCGCAGCTTGCCGATGATGTCGGTGTAGCGGCCGGTCGGCACGAAGCAGATGTCCTGGCTGTCGTGCTTGTCGGCGACCTCCAGGCCGAAGCGGCGCGCGAGCTCGCGCACCTCCGGCTTGGTCATGTCGCCGAGCGGAAAGCGCAGATAATCGAGCTGCTCGCGCGTGGTCGCGAACAGGAAGTAGCTCTGGTCGCGATCGCTGTCCGCCGCGCAAGTGAGCGCGCGCGATCCGTCCGCCAGCCGGCGCGAGGCGACGTAGTGGCCGGTGGCGAGCACGGAGGCGCCGAGCTCGCGCGCGGTCTTCAGGAGATCGCCGAACTTGATGGCGCGGTTGCACTCGATGCACGGCACCGGCGTCTCGCCCGAAGCGTAACTGGCGGCGAAATTGTCGATCACCGACTCGCGGAAGCGGTCTTCGTAGTCCAGCACGTAATGCGGGATGCCGAGGCGCTCGGCGACGTTGCGGGCATCGTGGATGTCCTGGCCGGCGCAGCACGCGCCCTTGCGGTGCGTCGCCGCGCCGTGATCGTAGAGCTGCAGGGTGATGCCGACGACGTCGTAGCCTTCCGACTTCAACAGCGCGGCCGTCACCGACGAGTCCACGCCGCCGGACATGGCGACGACGACCCTGGTGTCTTCAGGACGGCCTTCGAGATCGAGACTGTTGAGCATGATCCGGTCACTGCGATCGCGGCGTCAGGCAACGGGTTCCCGGCGCGGGAACGCCTCGCATGCGCCGTCTTTGCGGATGGCTTGCTTCCGGCGATCTCCGACAGGATGTCCTGATCGGAAACAACACGAAAGCATCTGTCTCTAATATAGGCGCACTTCCTGCGAAGCAATTGCGCCGGTCGCAGATGCCGGCGGCAAATCTTGCCGGCCGGGCAGAAATGGCGAGGACGCGGCGGGGGATCCACGCCTCGATCGATTCCATAAGAATTTGAATTTATTGACTATTTTTGACAGAACTGGCTTGGCCCGCTCCTTGCTGAACTGCTTCGTCGAGTTCATCGCGAGAGGTTCCAAGGTGTTCAGCGTCACGTCAGACATCCAGGCCGGCACGGCTCTCAAGACCACGGCGCCGAGACAGTCCCGTCAGGATGCTCCGCAGCCGTCCGACAGCTTCTCGGCGCTGGTCGACGCCGCGACTCCGGATCCGTCGACAGCGTCGCCGCCCACCTCCACGTCGCCGTCACCGCGCGCCGGCAGCGCCTCCACCCCGAGCCGCGAGCCGGCGCGGGCCGGCGACGCCGATCGCACCACCCAGGCCAGGTCGCAGGACAAGCCGGCGGACAAGGCCGACGGCAGCAGTGCGGGCGCCGACGCCAGCGGTCCCGATACCACGGCCGACGCGACCACCGGCACGCCGACCAAGACCGATGCGGCCGGGACCGCCGACGGAAAGACCAGCGACGGCAAGACGGGCGACAAGAAGGACGGCGATCAGGCCGGCACGGATGCGAGCGCTGCAACGACCGCTATAGCCGAGCAGACCGTGGCCGTGCCGACGCCGGTCGCCGTCGCCATCCAGCCCGACATCACCCTCGCCAACCCCGCCACCGGCGATGGCACGGCGGACGGCGACGGCACATCCAACGCACCCGGCGCGACCGCGCCCGTCGGAGCGGCCGGTGTTGGCCTGCAGGGCTCGGTCGATGCCGCAGCAGGTCTGCTGGCGGCCGCAGCCAAATCCACCGGCGCGGCCAAGGATGCCGACGGAGCCGGATCCGCCGCGGCGGCGCCCGAGACGGCAGCGGCGGCCTCCGGCGACGCTGCCGCATCTGCCGATCAGACCTTCACCGCCGCGCTCGATGCGGCCGTTCCCGGCGGCACCAAGACGACGGGCAAGCCGGGCACCCAGACCAAGACGGGGCTCGCCGACGGCGCAGCCGGCAAGGTCACCGAACCGGGCAATGGCGACGTCCAGGCCGCTCAGCAGCCGGGCCATGGCGCCCTCGCCCAACAGCCCGCTGTTGCAGCCAAGCCGGACTCCGTCGAGGCCGGCGACGGGAAGGCGAATGGCAACGTGCAGGCACCAGCCTCACATGATCGCAACGCCGCGCCGACGACCAGCCCGACCAACGCGCCGGCGCCCGACCCGAGCGCACAGGCCACGGCCGCCGTGCAGCCCCAGCTGTCGACGCCGGCCGCATCGACCAGCCAGATCACCTCGGCCAACCTGACCGCGACAGCCGCCACGGCGGCCGCTGTGCCGCTGCACGGGCTTGCCGTCGAGATCGCAGCCTCCGCGCTCAACGGCAAGAGCCGCTTCGAGATCAGGCTGGATCCGGCAGAGCTCGGCCGCATCGACGTCCGGATCGACGTCGACCGCAACGGCCAGGTGACCTCGCATCTGCGGGTCGAGAAGCCGGAGACGCTGGCGATGCTGCAGCAGACAGCGCCGCAGCTGCAGCAGGCGCTGCAGGACGCCGGCCTCAAGAGCAACAACAGCGGATTGCAGTTCTCGCTCCGCGACCAGAACTCGTCCGGCCAGAACGGCGGCGATTATCAACAGAATGGCAACGCACAACGCCTGATCGTGACCGAGGACGAAAACGTCCCGGTCCAGCTCGCCGGCCGGTCCTATGGACGGATGTTCGGCGCGCAAGGCGGCGTGGATATCAGGGTTTAACAGGAGGCTTCCATGGCAATCGGCGACGCAATCACGTCAAGCCCGCCAGTCTCGGGCACGACCAACACCAATTCGTCATCCGGAAACAGCAACCTCGGCTCGAGCGCGGGCTCGACGATTGCAGGCAACTTCCAGACCTTCCTGACGCTGCTGACGACGCAGCTGCAGAACCAGAATCCGCTGGATCCGCTCGACACCAACCAGTTCACCCAGCAGCTCGTGCAGTTTGCCGGCGTCGAGCAGCAGCTCAAGACCAACGACCAGCTCGCATCGCTGCTCACGATGCAGCAGACGGCACAGGCGACCCAGGCGCTGGCCTTCGTCGGCAAGACCGCGGTCGTCGCCGGCGACACCACCAGCCTGTCCAGTGGAAAGGCGAGCTGGGGCCTCACCATCCCCAAGAACTGCAATCTGACGGTCAACATCATCAACAAGGCCGGGCAGACCGTCTTCACCGGCAAATATACGGCCAACGCCGGTGACAACCAGACCTACAGCTGGAATGGTCAGGGCAATGACGGCACGCAATGGCCGGATGGACAGTACAAGATCACGACGGTGGCGACCGACGCCACCAACGGCAATCCGGTTGCGATCAAGACCCAGGTCCAGGGCGCGGTGTCCTCGGTCGACCTGACCCAGCAGCCGCCATTGCTGACGATCGGCGGCCAGACCTACACGGTCAACCAGATCCGGCAGATCGTCGGCTAGCCCCCACGGCCCGCAACCGGCTCCTGAGACCGCGGATGCGCCTGCAGCTGAGCTTGAACATCAAGCTCAGCTGCCGCGGCGACATGTCAGCGTAAGCGCCGGAAATTCTTAACCAATCATTTACCACGATTCCGCTCCCGGGGCGTCTCGCCACCGGAAGTGGCGGCGTTCGCGCACATCGCCGGATTCGCGCCCTTGGCTTAGGCAAATTTTAAGCGAGGCGGCGTAGGGTCTTACCGTGAGTTCAGTGGTTAAGAGTTTGTGAGTACGCCATGACAGAACCCCATCGCCCGAGGGTGAAATACGTCATCGGGCCTGACGGCAGCCCGCTCACCATCGCGGATTTGCCTGCCCCAGGCACCAAGAGGTGGGTCATTCGCCGGAAGGCGGAAGTCGTTGCCGCCGTTCGCGGCGGCTTGCTATCCCTCGAGGAAGCGTGCAGCCGCTACACCCTGACCGTCGACGAATTCCTGTCGTGGCAGTTCTCGATCGACCAGCACGGTCTGGCCGGCCTGCGCACCACCCGAATTCAGCAATATCGCCAATAGATCGTTACCGACGCGACTGGACTTCTTCGAAAATCGGCTTGGCCCTGCCAAGCCGATTTTTTGCATGTCTACACTTTGTTAGGACCCTTTAACCACCGTTAACCATATCGAAACCTTCCCATAGGCAATAATTGCCCAGTGGTTCGTTTCAACCTCCGCAACCCGTCCCGCGAATGGCGGGGGCAGCGGCTGACATCGGATCGCCACCTGAAATGCGGGTGTTGGTGAAGGTTAAGGATTGAATTTCGCGATCTATGCAACCGGCCGTAAAGGCCCGCGAAGCTCAAATCACCTTTCAGCAGCCACCCGTCGAAATGCCGAACTATGGGGCAGTTGCTTGCAAGGTCTCTTGGACTTTCTGAAGGGTTTGGGCGCCGCGCGGCTCACCGCCATGATCGCAGTCACCGCTGCTCTGATCGGCTTCTTCGGTTTCGTCATCATGCGCGTGACGGCGCCGCAGATGACCACCCTCTTCACCGACCTGACCATGGAAGACTCCTCCAGCATCATCAAGGATCTGGAGCGGCAGGGCATCGCCTTCGAGATCCGCAATGAAGGCAGCGTGATCCTGGTGCCGAAGGACAAGGTCACCCGGCTGCGCATGAAGCTCGCCGAGGGCGGCCTGCCCAAGGGCGGTGGCGTCGGCTACGAGATCTTCGACAAGTCGGACGCGCTGGGCACCACGAGCTTCGTCCAGAACATCAACCATCTCCGCGCGCTCGAGGGCGAGCTCGCCCGCACCATCCGCGCCATCGACCGCGTCCAGGCGGCACGCGTCCATCTCGTCCTGCCGGAGCGGCCGCTGTTCTCGCGCGAGACCCCGGAGCCGTCCGCCTCGATCGTCGTGCGCGTGCGCGGCACCCTCGAGCCGGCGCAGATCCGCGCCATCCGCCACCTCGTCGCTTCCGCCGTCAACGGCCTGAAGCCGCAGCGGGTGTCGATCGTCGACGAGGCCGGACAGCTGCTCGCCGACGGCACCCAGACCGACATCGACCAGCAGGTCGGCGACGAGCGCCGCAACGCCTTCGAGAAGCGGATGCGCAAGCAGGTCGAGGACATCGTCTCCTCGGTCGTCGGTGCGGGCCGCGCCCGCGTCCAGCTCTCCGCCGACTTCGACTTCAACCGCATCACTCAGACCTCCGACCGCTACGATCCGGAAGGCCGCGTGCTGCGCTCGAGCCAGACCCGCGAAGAGCAGTCGGCGACCAACGAGAGTAACGGCCAGGTTACGGTCAACAACGAGCTGCCGGGCAACCAGCAGAACCAGCCGCCGCAGCAGCCGCGGGACCAGAGCAAGAAGACCGAAGAGACCAACAATTACGAGATCTCCCGGACCACCAAGACGGAGGTCACCGAGGCCGGACGGGTCAACCGCATCTCGGTCGCGGTGCTGGTCGACGGCGCCTACTCCAAGAACGAAAAGGGCGAGCTGGTCTATCAGGAGCGCAGCAAGGACGAGCTCGACCGCATCGCCGCGCTGGTCCGCTCCGCAATCGGCTTCGACCAGAAGCGCGGCGACCAGGTCGAGGTGGTCAACCTGAAATTCGCCGACGCTCCCACGGTGCCGCAGATCAACGAGCCCACCGGCTTCCTCGGCATGCTCCACTTCACCAAGGATGACGTCATGTACGTCATCGAGCTCGCGGTGATGATGCTGCTCGGCATTGTCGTCGTGTTCATGGTGGTGCGGCCGCTGGTGAAGAAGATCATTGCCACCGAAGAGGTCGCCGCCCTGGGCGGCGGCCTGCCGGCGCTCACCGACGAAACCGTCCAGGCAGCCGCTCACGCCCAGCAGACCGCCAGCCTGATCGACGTCGCCCAGGTCCAGGGCCAGGTCCACGCCCAGTCCGTCCACCGGGTGGGCGAGCTGGCCGACCGCAACCCGGGCGAAGCCGCCGCCATCATCCGCCAGTGGCTCGCCGAGCCGCAGCAGAACTGATCCCACCGACGTGAACCGCCTGAACTGAAAAGAACGTAGACGCCATGTCGCTGCCGCAGACCCAGAACGCCAACGCCAACAACAACGACATTTCCACGGTGATCGCGACGCTGGCGAGCCGCCAGGCGCAGCGCCCGAAGACCGAGCCCTTGAGCGGCCCGCGGCGCGCTGCCGTGATGATGCTCGCGCTCGGCGAGCAGTATGGCGGCAAGATCTGGCAGCAGCTCGATGACGACGAGGTGCGTGAACTGTCGCTCGCGATGTCGACGCTGGGAACCATCGAAGCCGACGTCGTCGAGGACCTGATGCTCGAATTCGTCTCGCGCATGTCTGCTTCCGGCGCGCTGATGGGCAATTTCGACGCCACCGAGCGGCTGCTGCAGCAATATCTGCCGCCGGAGCGCGTCAACGGCATCATGGACGAGATCCGCGGCCCCGCCGGCCGCAACATGTGGGAGAAGCTCTCCAACGTCCAGGAAGAGGTGCTCGCCAACTACCTCAAGAACGAATATCCGCAGACCATCGCGGTCGTGCTGTCCAAGCTGAAGCCGGAGCATGCCGCGCGCGTGCTCGCGATCCTGCCCGAGGACATGGCGCTCGACGTGATCGGCCGCATGCTCCGCATGGAAGCGGTCCAGAAGGAGGTCATCGAGCGGGTAGAGCAGACCTTGCGCACCGAATTCATGTCGAACCTGTCGCAGACCCGGCGCCGCGACGCCCACGAGGTCATGGCCGAGATCTTCAACAATTTCGACCGCCAGACCGAGACCCGCTTCATCACCTCGCTGGAGGAAGATAACCGGGAGTCAGCCGAGCGCATCAAGGCGCTGATGTTCACCTTCGACGACCTGATCAAGCTCGATTCCGCCTCGGCGCAGACGCTGCTGCGCAATGTCGACAAGGACAAGCTCGGCGTGGCGCTCAAGAGCGCCAACGAGGAGGTGCGCAACTTCTTCTTCGGCAACATGTCGTCGCGCGCCGCCAAGATGCTGCAGGACGACATGGCCGCCATGGGACCGGTGCGGCTGCGCGACGTCGACGAGGCGCAGGCCCTGCTCGTCAATCTCGCCAAGGATCTCGCCGCCAAGGGCGAGATCATGCTCAGCAAGAACCGCGCCGACGACGAACTGGTGTATTGATGGCTCAGCCCGCGAAATTCCTGTTCGATACCGACTTCGCCGCGCCGGAGAAGACGACGCGGGAGCGTGCGGCCACGTCCGCCGAGATCGCACAGAAGGTCGCGGCCGCCGAAGCCGCCGCCTACCGCAACGGCTACGAGGCGGCGCAGCGCGAAGCCAAGGTCGAAGCCGACCGCCGCGTCGCGTCGGCGCTGGAGCAGATCAACATCCAATTGCAGGGCATCTCCGCCCGCTTCGAAGGCATCGAGCAGCGGATGGAAACTGAGGCCGTCGATGTGGCGGTCGCCGTCGCCCGCAAGCTGTGCGCGGCGCTGATCGAGGCGGAGCCGCTCGGCGAGATCATCGGCCTCGTGCACGACTGCTTCGCGCATCTGGTCGCCACGCCGCACCTCGTGCTGCGCATCAACGAGACGCTGTACGAGCTCGCCCGCGAGAAGATCGAGAAGCTCGCCAAGCAGAGCGGCTTCGAGGGGCGCCTCGTGATCCTCGCCGAGCCGGAGATCGCGACCGGCGACTGCCGCATCGAATGGGCCGATGGCGGCGTGGTGCTGGAGCGCGCTGCGATCGACGCCAAGATCAACGAGCTGGTCGGACGCTACATGGCGTCCAGGAAGAACTAGGCCGCTGTGGCGGCCGAAGGAGTTTAAGTCATGAGCGACAACGAGATCCCGCTTCCCGACCTCAATTCCGCGGACGCGCCTCCGTTGGGCGGGGACGTCGGCTACAACGAAGAAGAGCATGCCGCGCGCATCGCGGCCGACCTCGAGGCGGTGTTCGACGTCCCGGTTCAGGTCTCGGCCGTGCTCGGCCGCTCGAAGATGGACGTTGGCGAGCTCCTGAAGCTCGGGCCCGGCACTGTGCTCGAGCTCGACCGCAAGGTCGGCGAGGCGATCGACATCTACGTCAACAACCGGCTCGTGGCACGCGGCGAGGTGGTTCTGGTCGAAGACAAGCTCGGCGTGACGATGACCGAAATCATCAAGTCCGACCGCAACTGACAGGCATGACCTGCGTGCCGATCGAGAGCGGCGCGACCGAATAGGAGACCAACATGCGGCTTCTCATCGTCGGAACGCTGAAGGGCCAGTTGACGACGGCCACCAAGATCGCCATGGAGAACGGCGCCACCGTCACCCATGCCGAGGACAACGAGCAGGCGATGCGGGTGCTGCGCGGCGGCAAGGGCGCCGACCTGCTGCTGGTCGACGTCGCGCTCGACATCCGCGACCTGGTGATGCGGCTCGACGCCGAGCACATCCACGTGCCGATCGTCGCCTGCGGCATCACCAGCGATGCACGCGCCGCGGTCGCCGCCATCCATGCCGGCGCCAAGGAATACATTCCGCTGCCGCCGGATCCCGAGTTGATCGCGGCGGTGCTCGCCGCCGTCGCCAACGATTCACGCGACCTCGTCTATCGCGACGAGGCGATGGCGAAGGTGATCAAGCTTGCCCAACAGATCGCCGGCTCCGACGCCTCGGTGATGATCACCGGCGAGTCCGGCACCGGCAAAGAAGTGCTGGCGCGCTACGTCCACACCCGCTCGGCCCGCGCCAAGCGTCCCTTCATCTCGATCAACTGCGCCGCGATCCCCGAGCATCTGCTGGAATCCGAGCTGTTCGGCCACGAGAAGGGCGCCTTCACCGGCGCGGTCGCCCGCCGCATCGGCAAGTTCGAGGAGGCCAATGGCGGCACCCTGCTGCTCGACGAAATCTCGGAAATGGACGTGCGGCTGCAGTCCAAGCTGCTGCGCGCCATCCAGGAGCGCGTGATCGACCGCGTCGGCGGCACCCGCCCGGTGCCGGTCGATATCCGCATCATCGCGACCTCCAACCGCAACCTTGCCGACGCCGTTCGCGAGGGCACGTTCCGCGAGGACCTGCTGTTCCGCCTCAACGTCGTCAACCTGAAGATCCCGCCGCTGCGCGAACGCCCCGCCGACATTCTCGAGCTGGCGCAGCATTTCGCGCGCAAATACTCCGATGCCAATGCCGTGCCGCTGCGGCCGATCTCGGCGGAAGCCAAGCGCATCCTCACCACCAATCGCTGGCCGGGGAACGTGCGCGAGCTGGAGAACACGATGCATCGCGCGGTGCTGATGGCGCAGGGCGACGAGATCGGGCCGGATGCCATCCTCACGCCGGACGGCACCCGTCTCGACATCGGCAAGACCCAGCCTGCCGTCGCGCATGCTACGATGGCCGCGGAACAGGTCACACGCGCTTTGGTCGGCCGCACGGTCGCCGATGTCGAACGTGACCTGATCCTGGAGACCCTGAAGCACTGCCTGGGCAACCGGACACATGCGGCCAATATCTTGGGCATCTCGATCCGCACGTTGCGCAACAAGCTCAACGAATATGCCGACGGCGGCGTGCCGATCCCGCCGCCAGGCTCCGGCGACACGCCGCGCATGCCGAGCGCCGTATAATCTGCCCATCCGGATCGTTCTCGGCGGCGCGCTGGCCCTCGGCGCGCCGCTTGCCGTTCCGCCGGCTGATGCCGCAACGCGCGGCGTGCTGTCCAGCTGCTGGGAGCAGACGTCGCACGCACCGCTCGTCAATCCGTCGTCGGGTCAGGAATGGGGCGCCCAGAGCTGGTGCTTCGCAGGCAAGGGCAAGCTGATCTCGCGAACGATCGCCTGTGGCAGGGAGGGCTGCGACGGCTGGGACAATGAACGCAGCTATCGCTGGCGGCCGCCCACCCTCTCGTTGTCCGATGCCGAGACGTCGCCGGATGGCGGGCGCATCAAAGTGTGGCGCCGCTGCCGCGTGCAGTTTCTGACCGACGATTGGATGCAGCTACAGGACTGTCAGCAGTCCCCGGATCCGTGGGTTCGCGAGAACACGCCGGCGCGTCGTCGCCGGGCACCACCTCACGAATAGTTCGGCGCCTCAGGATTGCGGAAAATGTGAATGGGATCGCCGGGCGTGAACTCGCGTTGCGTCAGCACGGCATAGGCATAGAGCGCGAGATAAAGGATCGCGACGGTGCCGATCACGTAGAGCGCCCAGGTTCCGATCCGTTTCATCAGCTCCGCCGCAAACACCGCCTCAAGGCCGCGGTGCTTTTACGGCGTTCAGCTTCGGGACGCCACCCTGCGACCAACCGCCGCTCACCCCCTACGGCACGTCCTGCGGATCGGCCCCGCCGAGGGGGCCAAGTCGGGCGATGTCCGCGTCGCGGTCGACGTGCACATAGCCGCCATGCCAATACGCCAGGGCTGCCGCTTGCGGCGCCACCTCGACATGCACCACGCGGCCGATCACGATGCCATGGGAATGCCGCTCGATGATCTCCTCGACCTCGCAGTCCAGCGCGGCGAGCGCCCCGACCAGGAGCGGCACGCCGGTCACGTGCTTGCGCCACTCGGCGCCGGCGAACCGCTCGGCGCCTCTGAGACCGCCTTTACCCGAGAACCGCTCGGCCACGCCGATCTGGTCCGCGGCGAGCAGATTGGCGCCGAAAACACGCTCCCGCTGCAGGATCGGCCAGGACGAGGCGTTCCGATTGAGGCTCACGATCACGGACGCCGGCTCGATCGAGAGCGATGACAGCGAACTCACCGTCATGCCGGTGACCTCATCGCCCCGCCCCACGGTGATCACGCTCACGCCCCCGACCAGTTGGCGCATCGCGGAGCGGAAATCGGGCTGAAGCGCGGTGACGTCGGGCATGAGGCGGACGATGGAGTTCATTGCGATATTATCTCCTAACCCGTCGTGCCCGGTCCGAGCAACTGGCCCAGGATCGAGCCTTCCAGCGCCGCAAGCTCCGCAGAGCCGCGCTGGCGCGGGCGCGGCAGATCGACCCTGATGTCCTCGGCGATCCGGCCATTCTCGATGACCAGAACCCGGTCGGCCAGGGCCACGGCTTCCGCCACGTCATGGGTGACCAGGATTGCGGTGAAGGTTTGATCGGCCCAGACCCGCTCCAGCAGCCGCTGCATCGCGATCCGCGTCAACGCATCGAGGGCGCCGAGCGGCTCGTCGAACGCCAGCAGGCGCGGACCGCTGACGAGCGCGCGCGCCAGCGCGACGCGCTGCTTCTGGCCGCCGGACAGCACCGCCGGCCATTGGTCGCGCTTGTCGGCGAGACCCACTTCCTCCAGCGCCTGCCGCGCGCGCTCATGCGCGCCGGCGGCCTTGCGCTCGCGGCCGAGGCCGACCTCGACATTGCCGAGCACCCGCGCCCACGGCAGCAGCCGCGGTTCCTGGAACATGACGCGGACGTCCTCGGGCCGCGCCGCGGCTTCACCGAAGCTGATGCTGCCCGACGTCGGCTTGTCCAGACCTGCGATCAGGCGGAGCAGCGTGCTCTTGCCGCAGCCACTCTGACCGACGATCGCGACGAACTGACCGGCCGGAATCTCGAGATCGATGCCGCGCAGCACCTCGTTGTCGCCGAACGCCTTGCGAAGGTCGCGGATCACCAGCGGCAGGCCGCGCGTCTCGGGTTTGGCCGGGGTCACGCCTGGCTTCCTCGCGCGGCGGAAGGCCTCAGCCTGCCCGATCACGTCAGTGCCGTCGATCGCCTCGGCGCCGGACACGGGAATTCGGAGCGCTTGCTGCATTTACGAACCTCAATGTTTGCTGAAGGCCGGATGCCAGGACAGCGTCATCCGTTCCAGCACCCGCGAAGCGCTGTCGGCGACCTTGCCCAGCAGGGCGTAGATCAGGATGGAGAGCACGACGACGTCGATCTGCATGAACTCGCGCGCCTGCATCGCCATGTAGCCGAGGCCTGAAGAGGCCGCGATCGTCTCGGCGACAATCAAGGTGAGCCACATGATGCCGAGCGCGAAGCGCAGGCCGACGAAGATCGACGGCAGCGCGCCGGGGAAGATCATGCGGCGAAACAGCTCGCCGTCGGTCATGCCGTAGACGCGGCCCATTTCAATGAGTTGCGGATCGACGGTGCGAATCCCGTGCAGCGTGTTGAGGTAGACGGGGAAGAACACGCCGAGGGCCACCAGGAACAGTTTTGCGCTCTCGTCGATGCCGAACCACAGGATGACCAGCGGGATCAGCGCCAGATGTGGCACGTTGCGCACCATTTGCAGCGTGGTGTCCGTCAGCTTCGCCGACAGCTGCGACAGGCCATTGGCGAGCCCGAAGGCGAAGCCGATGCCGCCACCGATCAAAAAGCCGATCGAGGCGCGCCAGAAGCTGACCCAGATGTTACGGCCGAGCTCACCCGACCACAGCAGCTTCCACCCGGCGCGCGCGACGTCGCTCGGCGCCGGCAGCACCCGCGGCGACACGAGACCGGCGACCGAGGCCGCCTGCCAGATCAGAATGATCGCGAGCGGAACCAGCCAGGGCAGAAATCCATCCGCCTTGGGCATCCTGAGCTTGCGAACCTTGGGAAGGCTTTCGATCAGGCTCATGATTGCGACGCCCGCTGCAGGGGATGATGCTCGTTGGCGATGGTCTCGCCGAACGGGCCGGTGTTGGTGCGCAGCTTGGTCACGTTGCCGGCCTGCTCCGACACGTTCAGCCCAAGCTTGGGAAACACCAGCTCGGCGAAGCGGTAGGCTTCTTCGAGGTGCGGGTAGCCGGACAGGATGAAGGTGTCGATGCCAAGCTCCTGGTACTCGCGGATGCGCACCGCGACCGTGTCGGGATCGCCGACCAGCGCGGTCCCGGCGCCGCCGCGGACGAGGCCGACGCCGGCCCACAGGTTCGGGCTGATCTCGAGCTTGTCGCGGCGGCCGCCGTGGAGCTGCGACATGCGCTGCTGGCCGACCGAATCCATCCGCGCAAAAATCTTCTGTGCCGAGGCGATGGTGTCGTCGGTGACGTGCTTGATGAGGTCGTCGGCGGCCGCCCACGCCTCCGCGTTGGTCTCGCGCACGATCACGTGCAGGCGGATGCCGAACGACAGCTTGCGGCCACGGCTGTCGGCGACGGCTCTCACCTTGGCGATCTTCGCCGCGACATCTGCCGGCGGCTCGCCCCAGGTAAGATACTTCTCGACCGTATCGACGGCGACGTCGATGCCGGCATCCGACGAGCCACCGAAGAACAGCGGCGGGCGTGGCGACTGCACCGGTGGGAACAGCAGCCGGCCATCCTCGACCTTGATGTGCTTGCCGGCGAAGTTGACGGCTTCGCCTTCGAGCAGCGCGTTGTAGACGGTGAGAAACTCGCGGGTGACCTCGTAGCGCTCCTCATGCGACAGGAAGACGCCGTCGCCCTTGTTTTCGACCGGATCGCCGCCGGTGACGACGTTGACCAGCAGGCGTCCGTTGGTGACGCGGTCCAGCGTCGCAGTCATGCGCGCGGCCACGGCCGGCGATTGCAGACCCGGACGCACCGCGACGAGATAGCGCAGCTTCTCGGTGAAAGGCGCCACGGCCGACGCCACGATCCAGGAATCCTCGCAGCTGCGCCCCGTCGGGATCAGCACGCCGAAATAGCCGAGCTGGTCGGCGGCCTGCGCGACCTGGCGCAGATAGTTGAAGTTGACCTCGCGGCCGCCTTGCGAGGTGCCGAGATAGCGGCCGTCGCCATGGGTCGGCAGGAACCACAGCACATTGGGCTTCGAAGCATTGCTCATGTCGTTCTCTTTCGGATCGTGTCGCAGGCGAGCGTCAGGTGGACGGCGTCCACTTCCAGACGATGTCGGCGACGTTGACTTGTTTCGGGATGAGCCCAACCCGGGCGAAGCGGTCGGCGACGGCCTGCTGGCTCTTGATCACCTCGTCGTCGATCGGCACGACGCTATAGACCGAGCGGTCGACGAAGCGCTTGACCGCCTCGAGATCGACGCCGGTGGCCTCGGCCTGGGCCTTGGCGACCTCCTCGTGATGGCTGTTGGCCCACACGCCCTCCGCGGCGAAGGCGGCGTTCAGCCTGGCCACCACGGCCGGGTACTTTTCGACGAAGTCGGAGCCGACGATGTAGAACGAGTTCGGCTTGTGCACGTCTTTGTCCCACGCGATCACCCGCGCATTCTCCTTGAGCTCGGCGAGCGCGAGATACGGATCCCAAATCGACCAAGCGTCGACCGAGCCCTTGACGAAGGCGGCGGTGGCATCGGCGGGCGCGAGCGGCGCCGGCGTGATGTCGCTCCAGGCCAGCCCCGCCTTCTCCAGCGCGGCGACCAGCAGGTTGTGCGCGCTGGAGCCCTTGCCGAAGGCGACGCGCTTGCCCTTGAGATCGGCGAGCGACTTGATCGGCGAGTCCTTGGGCACGATGATCGCCTGGCTGCTGCCGTTCTGCTTGACGGCCGCCGCGTAGCGGATCTTGGCACTTGCGGCCTGCGCGAAGATCGGCGGGGCGTCGCCGACATAGCCGAAGTCGACGCTGCCGACATTGATGGCTTCCAGCAGCGGCGGACCGAACTGGAAGTCGACCCAGACGATCTCGATGCCGACAGGCTTGAACGTATCCTCGATGGTGCGGCGCGCCTTCACCGCCGGGAAGAAGCCGCCCTTCTGGGTGCCGATCCGGATCTCCTTCGGCTTGTCCTCGGCGCGCAGCGGCGCCGCTGAGGCCATCACCGCAGCCGATGCCAACGACAGTTTCAGAAAATCACGCCGCTTCATTGCCCTCTCCGATCACCCTTGCGCATCTACGTTGATGCGATGCACAGGATGATGGTGGCGGGCGAAACGCGTGTCGAGCACCCCTGGAAAATAGTGATGCCGGTCCTCTCGGCTCACGACCAGAGGGGATGATCGTATCGAGGCCCCCACGCAAAGCAGCGAGAATTTCTCGCAAGCAAAGATGCGATCACGCGTCTTCACGGCCCATCAACCAAGATCTCGGTGGGACCGGCGCGACTCCGCTCTGGCGGTGCGCCGGTGTGCGCGAGGTTCCGCCCGCTTGATCCAGGTCAACGCCGGTTTCCGGAGCTTTCTTAAACATAAGATTAGGCGCGGCCCGGATGCCGCAATCCCTCCTGAACCTCCCCTAGCAGAGAATTCTCTCATGTCGCTCGTTGGCAGCGATGCGAACGCGCATGCGCGTCGCAGACGCATGGAAATTTTTGCCTTCCTGTTTCTCACCGCCGTGCTGATGCCCGCGCTCGCGGTCGCCACCGTCGGCTCCTACGGGCTCACGGTGTGGGTCTACCAGATGATGGTCGGGCCGCCCGGCCCGCCTGCTGCGCATTGATTGGAACGACCACGCCTATGCTCTCCCACCGCACCTCCCTCGACCGCCGCGCGCTGATCACCGGCCGTGTCCTCACCGCCGATCCCGTCGTCGCGCCGGCCAAGGGCGAGATCGCCAGCATCATCGTGCAGACCCGCCCCGAGCAGCTCGATCGCGTCGAAGCCGACATCCTCGCGCTGTCCGGCTGCGAGATCCACGGCCGCGACGAGCGCGGCAAGCTGATCGTGGTCGTCGATGCGCCCGATGCCGGCGCGCTCGGCGCCACCATGAACCGGATCGGACTGCTGCCGCACGTGCACTCCGCCTGCCTCGTCTTCCACGCCATCGACGCCGGCTAATCACACGAGACTCCAATGACCGACATGAAGATCGATCGCCGCCAGATGCTGAAGCTGGAGGCCGCCGCGATTGCCGCGGCCGCCGCCGGCATGCCGAGCGCCTCGCTCGCGGCAAACCTCGTCACCGAGCGCGAAGCCTCCGAGTTGAAATGGGACAAGGCCGCCTGCCGCTTCTGCGGCACCGGCTGCAGCGTGATGGTCGCGACCAAGGACAACCGCGTCGTCGCCACCCATGGCGACATCAAGGCCGAGGTCAATCGCGGCCTGAACTGCGTCAAGGGCTACTTTCTCTCGAAGATCATGTACGGCCATGATCGCCTGACGCATCCGATGCTGCGCAAGACCAACGGCAAATACGACAAGAACGGCGAGTTCACGCCCGTCTCCTGGGACGAAGCGTTCGACGTCATGGCCGCGAAGTACAAGGAGGCGCTGAAGAAGCGCGGGCCTTCCGGTGTCGGCATGTTCGGCTCCGGACAGTGGACGATCTGGGAAGGCTATGCGGCCTCGAAACTGTTCAAGGCCGGCTTCCGCTCCAACAACATCGATCCGAATGCGCGGCACTGCATGGCCTCGGCCGTCGCCGGCATGATGCGCACCTTCGGCATCGACGAGCCGCCCGGCTGCTACGACGACATCGAGGCCACCGACGCGTTCGTGCTGTGGGGCTCCAACATGGCGGAGATGCATCCGATCCTGTGGAGCCGCGTCACCGACCGCAGGCTGTCGGCGCCGCATGTCAAGGTCGCCGTGCTCTCGACCTTCGAGCACCGCTCGTTCGACCTCGCCGACATCGGCATGGTGTTCAAGCCGCAGACCGATCTCTATCTCCTCAACGCGATCGCCAACCACATCATCAAGACCGGCCGCGTCAACAAGGAGTTCGTCCAGGCGCATACGGTGTTCAAGAAGGGCCAGACCGACATCGGCTACGGCCTGCGCCCGGAGCATCCGCTGCAGAAGAAGGCGACGGGTGCGGCCAAGGCCAACGATGCCACCGACATCAGCTTCGACGAGTATGCCAAGTTCGTCTCCGACTACACGCTGGAGAAGGCCGCCGAGATGTCCGGCGTGCCGCTGAATCGGCTCGAGGCGCTGGCCGAGCTCTATGCCGATCCGAAGACCAAGGTGGTCTCGTTCTGGACCATGGGCTTCAACCAGCACACCCGCGGCGTCTGGTGCAACAACCTCGTCTACAACATCCATCTCCTGACGGGAAAGATCAGCGAGCCCGGCAACAGCCCGTTCTCGCTCACGGGCCAGCCCTCGGCCTGCGGCACCGCGCGCGAGGTCGGCACCTTCTCGCACCGCCTGCCCGCCGACATGGTCGTCACCAACAAGGAGCACCGCACCAAGGCCGAGCACATCTGGCAGTTGCCGGAGGGCACGATCCCCGACAAGCCAGGCTATCACGCCGTGCTGCAGAGCCGGATGCTGAAGGACGGCCTGCTCAACGCCTATTGGGTACAGGTCAACAACAACCTCCAGGCCGGCCCCAACGCGAACGAGGAAACCTATCCGGGCTTCCGCAATCCGGACAATTTCATCGTCGTTTCCGACGCCTATCCGTCGGTGACCGCGCTCGCCGCCGATCTGATCCTGCCGACCGCGATGTGGGTGGAGAAGGAAGGCGCCTATGGCAATGCCGAGCGCCGCACCCAGTTCTGGCACCAGCTCGTGTCGGCACCGGGCGAGGCACGCTCGGATCTCTGGCAGTTGATGGAGTTCTCCAGGCGTTTCAAGATCGAGGAGGTCTGGCCCGAGGAATTGATCGCTAAGAAGCCGGAATATCGCGGCAAGACGCTGTTCGACGTGCTCTACAGGAACGGCCAGGTCGACAAGTTTCCGCTCGACCAGATCGAGCCGGGCTATGCCAACGACGAATCCAAGGCGTTCGGCTTCTACGTCCATAAGGGCCTGTTCGAGGAATACGCCTCGTTCGGCCGCGGCCATGGCCATGACCTGGCGCCGTTCGAGGCCTACCACAAAGAGCGCGGCCTGCGTTGGCCGGTGGTCGACGGCAAGGAGACGCGCTGGCGCTTCCGCGAGGGCTCCGATCCTTACGTCAAGGCTGGCACCGGCGTGCAGTTCTACGGCTTCCCCGACGGCAAGGCTCGCATCTTCGCTTTGCCCTACGAGCCGCCGGCGGAATCGCCCGACAAGGACTACCCGTTCTGGCTGTCGACGGGCCGCGTGGTCGAGCATTGGCATTCCGGCACGATGACGCGCCGCGTGCCCGAGCTCTATAAGGCCTTCCCCGAAGCCGTCTGCTTCATGCATCCGGACGATGCCGAGGCCGCGAACTTGAGGCGCGGCGACGAGGTCAAGGTCGCGTCGCGGCGCGGCTTTATCCGCGCCCGCGTCGAGACCCGCGGCCGCGACAAGCCGCCGCGCGGGCTCGTGTTCGTGCCGTGGTTCGACGAGTCGAAGCTGATCAACAAGGTGACGCTCGACGCCACCGATCCGATCTCGCTGCAGACCGACTACAAGAAATGCGCCGTGCGCATCGAGCGGGTGTGACGATCATGATGAGAAAAATTGCTGTCATGCTGATCGCGGCCAGCGTTGCGGCCGGATCGAGCGCCCTGCTCGCCCAGAGCGTCTCGTCCTCGCTGCGCGGTCCCGCACCGCTCAACGACGAGGGTCCTGCGCCGCCGATGCAGCCGATGAAGAACACCGCCGAGAAGGAGGTGCGCAACTATCCGGAGCAGCCGCCGGTGATTCCGCATGCCATCGACGGCTATCAGGTCGACATGCAGGGCAACAAATGCCTGTCCTGCCATGCCCGCGCGCGCACCGCGGAGTCGAAGGCGCCGATGCTGTCGATCACGCACTTCATGGATCGCGACGGCCAGTTCCTGGCCTCGGTGTCACCGCGCCGCTTCTTCTGCACCCAATGCCATGTGCCGCAGAGCGTCGCCAACCCGCCGGTCAGCAACGACTTCGTCGACATCGACACGCTGCTGGCGCACGACAGGCCGGGTGGCAAGCGATGAGCAGCGCCGACATCCCGGAGGGCGCCAAAGCGCCCGTCCCCGAGAAGCGGCTCGGCCTTGTCCGCCGCGCCTGGCAGTTCATTCTCGACCTCATCGACGTGCTGCTGAAGCCGAGCTCCGTGTTCGGGCTCGGCGTGCTGGTGCTCGCCGGCTTCCTCGCCGGCGTCATCTTCTGGGGCGGCTTCAACACCGCGCTGGAGATCACCAACACCGAAAAATTCTGCACCGGCTGTCACGAGATGCGCGACAACGTGTTCGCCGAGCTGAAGTCGACCGTCCACTTCTCCAACCGCTCCGGCGTGCGCGCCAGTTGCCCGGACTGCCATGTGCCGCACAACTGGACCGACAAGATCGCGCGCAAGATGCAGGCCTCCAAGGAGGTCTGGGGCCATCTGTTCGGCTCGATCAACACCCGCGAGAAGTTCACCGACCGCAGGCTGGAGCTGGCCTTGCACGAATGGGCGCGCTTCAAGGCCAATGATTCGCTCGAATGCCGCAACTGCCACAGCGCGCAGTCGATGGACATCACCAAGCAGTCGCCGCGCGCCGTCGAAGCGCACCAGCGCTTCCTCTTCACCGGCGAGAAGACCTGCATCGACTGCCACAAGGGCATCGCGCACCATCTGCCGGACATGCGCGGCGTCCCGGGCTGGCAGTAGGCTTCTTCTGGAGGGGAACGAGCGATCGCCGCAGGCACGCTGCGCCCCCTCCCCCGCTTGCGGGGGAGGGCTGGGGTGGGGGCGCCACACGGACAGTCCCGCCGGAGCGTTCCCCCACCCGCATCGCATCTTCCGATGCGATGCGACCTCCCCCGCAACCGGGGGAGGCGTGGACCCACTCGCATCAGCGCTTGATCTCCCGCCCGCAGCCCTTAGGTTCACGGAATGTCCCCGAGTCGCCGCGCGGCTCCATTCCGTTGAGCCATGACCACCTTCTCCCCGCATCAGGATTCCGCGCTCAAGGCCGTCGGCGACTGGCTGAAAGCCAAGCCGGGCAGGAACGGCACGCCGCAGGTGTTCCGGCTGTTCGGCTATGCCGGAACCGGCAAGACCACGCTCGCCCGGCACATCGCCGAAGACGTCGACGGCGAGGTCAAGTTCGCGGCCTTCACCGGCAAGGCGGCGCTGGTGATGCGCAGCAAGGGCTGCGACAATGCCTCCACCATCCACTCGCTGATCTATCGCGCGCAGGAGAGCGGCGAGGAGCAGCCGAACTTCGAATTGTGGGACGACGCGCCGGCGTCCAAGGCCAAGCTGATCATCATCGACGAATGCTCGATGGTCGACGCCGATCTCGGCCGTGATCTCCTGTCCTTCGACTGCCCGTTGCTGGTGCTCGGCGATCCCGCGCAGCTGCCGCCGGTCAAGGGCGGCGGCTTCTTCACCGAGAGCGAGCCCGACGTGATGCTCACCGAGGTGCATCGCCAGGCCAAGGACGATCCGATCGTGCGGATGTCGATGGACGTGCGCGAGGGCAACACGCTCGACATCGGCCGCTACGGCGAGAGCGAGGTGGTGGAGCGCCGCGAGCTCGATCCGTCGCGCGTGATGGAGGCCGACCAGGTGCTGGTCGGCCGCAACGCCACCCGCCGCGCCTACAACAACCGCTTTCGGCAGCGCCTCGACATCGAGGACGCCCTCCCCGTCGCCGGCGACAAGCTGGTCTGCCTGCGCAACAACCGCAAGAAGGGCCTGTTCAATGGCGGGCTATGGCGAGTGAAGTCGCGCGCGACCTCGAAATCCAAGATCGTGACGATGCGGGTCGCGCCCGACGAGGATCTCGGACGCAAGGTAACGAAAGTCTCGGTGCGCGGCGAATGCTTCGGCGGCGGCATCGAGGACATCCCGTGGGAGCAGCGCAAGCCCTACGACGAGTTCGACTACGGCTACGTGCTGACCGTGCACAAGTCGCAGGGCTCGCAATGGGACGACGTGGTGCTGTTCGACGAGAGCTTTGCCTTCCAGGAGAGCCGCGCCCGCTGGCTCTACACCGGAATCACACGGGCCGCGAAGCGGCTGTCGATCGTGGTGTAACGCCGGCTTTACCGCGCGAGGCGATTTCGCCCGCCTCGCTGGTACCCGCCTGCGGCCGGTTGATCCACGTCAACCTGACGCAGGGTCCTTGGCGGATAGAGATCGATTCACATCTCTGTTAATCCAGCAGCAGGCGGCGGGATCGCATGGCAAAGTCCAGGACCACGAAGGGCAAGGCCTCCAACGGCCAACGCATGAAGCGCGCAGCCGCCACCGCGCGTGTCGCGCGCCGGCAGTCCGCCGCCAGGCTCGATCCGATCGCGCAGTCGCTGGTCGACGAACAGATGCAGGCCGCGCAGATCACCGGGCTGTCGGCGTTCGAGACCGTGCTCAACGGACCGCCGGCCCTCGACGCCAACTCTGCGCCGGTCAAGGCGATGCTGGATGGTGCCGCGCCCGACGATGCCAAGCTGATGAAGGCGCTGATCGAGGGCAAGGCCAAGCCCGACAAGCGTCACACCTCCGACGAGCTCGCCGACAACTGGCGCCAGGGCGGCTACCCCTACAAATTCCGCATGTACCGCAAGGACTATGAGGAACAGAAATTCATCCTGCAGACCGAGCTGCTCAAGCTGCAGAACTGGATGAAGGATGCGCGGCAGCGCCTGGTGCTGCTGTTCGAGGGCCGCGATGCCGCCGGCAAGGGCGGCACCATCAAGCGCTTCATGGAGCATCTCAATCCGCGCGGCGCCCGCGTCGTCGCGCTGGACAAGCCGAGCGACGTCGAGCGCGGCCAATGGTATTTTCAGCGCTATGTCGAGCACCTGCCGACCGCGGGCGAGATCGTGCTGTTCGATCGCTCATGGTACAACCGCGCCGGCGTCGAGCGCGTGATGGGCTTCTGCTCGCAGGCCGAATATGACGAGTTCCTGCGCCAGGTGCCGGAGTTCGAGCGCAATCTCGTGCGCAGCGGCATGCATCTCATCAAGTTCTGGTTCTCGGTCAGCCGCGAGGAGCAGCGCCGCCGCTTCAAGGAGCGCGAGGCGCATCCGCTCAAGCAGTGGAAGCTGTCGCCGATCGACACCGCCTCGCTCGACAAATGGGATGACTACACCCGCGCCAAGGAGGCGATGTTCTTCTCCACCGACACTGCCGACTGCCCGTGGACCGTGATCAAGTCGGACGACAAGAAGCGCGCGCGGCTGAACGCGATGCGCTGCGTGCTGCACTCCCTGCCCTATGCCGGCAAGGACGCCTCGCGCATCGGGCAGGTCGACGATCTCATCGTCGGCCGCGCCAGCGTCATCCACGAGCGCGAGGAGCACGCGAGCTGAGGCGACGCGCTCAGCGCCGATGACGCCGATGCGCCCTCACGGGATCGGCTGGCGGCATCGCTGCATTTGCATTCGGAAAGGCCGGCGGGCCACGGCGAGCCAGCTCCGCCTGCGCCGCCGGCGTCAGCGCGCCGCCATTGAGCACATCGCGGTCGGGATGCATGGCCGCATAGGCCGCCGGCTCGGAGAATTGGGCCGACGCCGCGGTGGCCGCCAGTGGCGACATCAGCAGAGCTGCCGCCAGGCTCCTGAATGCGATCATGATTGGTCTTCCCTGTTGCGCACCAATTCGCGCAGGCGATGATGTAGGCAGGCGAAAGCGGCATCCCAATCACGACCGCGCGAGGTGACGGCCGTTCGTGATCGCGCCCATCTCTCAGACGTAGCGCTGCAGCCGCTGTCCGGGCAGCAGATCGTAGGACGCCTTCCAGGCGACCCGTCATCGCCGCTGCGGCAGCCAATCATACGGGCGGAGATGAGCGGACGGCGGAAACGCGGGCGCCGCGCCTGAGGCGCGCACCAGGCCCATTCGTCCCGCCGGCGTCAGTGCGCCGCCGTTGAGCACGTCGCGATCGGGATACATCGCCTGAAACGCCCCCGGCTCCTGCTCGCCGTAGAACCAGCCCTGCGCCGATGCCGGCGCGGCAGTCGCCATCGACAGCAGCACCGCTGCCGCCTTTGATTTCCAGGATGTCATGATTGTTCTCCAGGTTCTCAAGATGCGGAGTACGCGCATTCGATGTCTGGTCAGGGGTCTGACGATCGAGACGCGTCCGCCTCTGTATTGACCGCAGAGAGAACGAAATATTCGCGGCGTCTCCGCCGCGCGGGCATCACGACCACGAGACCTGAACCACATCATGGTTCGAAGATCGACGAAGTGTGATGTCATCGTGAGCTTGCGGACTAGATGGCCCGTCGGGCAAATCGGCCAACGACGACAGAAGCTGTCAAGGTCTTCTGAAAAACATAAATCGTTTCGCGGTTTGCCCAAATCAGGCTTATGATGCCCGCGTTTCGTTGCACGGCAGGGGACGTATCGCGATCGTCACGGACGTTGGCAGCGAAATGCGATGGACGCGACATGTTGCAGCGGGCGAAGCGCCTGCGGACGAACGACATGGCGCGGACGGCGAAAGCGTGTGGTCCTGGCCTCCCGACGCTGAGGCCAAGCTGGTGGTGATGATCCGCCGGCGACGGGGGCAAGACAGCCGGTCCCCGAGGAGAGCACGTATAAGCGTTAACACCATCGCGCGGGGAAGGCCGGATCTGTCTGGCTGCACCTGTGGTACCTGCCGCCTGCATTTTTTTGAGCAGGCGGGCCACGGGCCTCAGCCGAGGTCCGGCCTTCCCTGCGCCCTCCGCTTCCGGAGGGCCAATGAACCGGTATCCCTCGGGCCATTCGAGCCGCGAGAACAAATCGCCATGTCTGGAACGCTCCCGCCACAACTCACAGTGTCGTTCCCGGCGCCCAGTGCGCAATTGTGCACGCCTCGCGCCACCCCGGCCGTTCACGCAGTCGTGTCGCGTCCCCCGTAACGCCGGCCGAGCACCGACGTATCTTGCAGCAGAGGCCGGACCGGGCCAGTGTTTCCGGCTGGCGAGAAGAGCCACCCCTCACGAGGATCCAAAGATGCGCCTCACCCGCTCCCTTTTCGTCAAGACAGCCGTGCTCGGTGCCATGGCGGCCGGCATCCTGGCCTGGCAGCCGCTGCACGCCGCCGAGGTGGCCGTCGTGATCCCGCCGCCGGCCCAGGATCAGCCGGCCTCCGACGGGCTGGAAACCGCCGTGGTCGCCGGCGGCTGCTTCTGGGGCGTCCAGGGCGTCTACCAGCACACGGCGGGCGTGGTCAGCGCGGTGTCCGGCTATGCCGGCGGCACCAAGGCCACGGCCGATTACCGCACGGTGTCGAGCGGCACGACGGGCCATGCGGAATCGGTCCAGATCAAATACGACCCGAAGAAGATCTCCTACGGCAAGATCCTGCAGATCTTCTTTTCGGTCGTGCACGATCCGACCCAGTTGAACCGCCAGGGCCCGGACTCAGGCCCGCAATATCGCTCGGCGATCTTCACCACTTCGGAGGCGCAGAGGAAGGTCGCGGAGGCCTATGTCGCCCAGCTCGACAAGGCCAAGGCGTTCGGCAAGCCGATCGTCACTAAGATCGGCAAGCTCGAGGCGTTCTATCCGGCCGAGGCCTATCATCAGGACTATCTGACGCTGCACCCGAGCCAGCCCTATATTGCCTATAACGACCTGCCGAAGATCGAGAACCTGAAGAAGATCTTCGCGGAGAACTACATCGAGAAGCCGACGCTGGTCGGCGAGGCCAAAGCGACGAACTGAGGCGACGACCTGCCGCCACGACGTTGAGGCCGCGACGGCGGCCGATCAGCGCAATGACAGGGGCGGACGAGTCTAGGTCCGCCGGAGGAAAAGAGATGAGCGACACCAAGACCGGCGACAAGGTCATCAAGAGCGAGGCGGAATGGCGCGAGGAGCTGACGCCGATGCAGTACGCCGTGCTGCGCGAGAAGGCGACCGAGCGCCCGTTCTCGGGCGAATACGAGCATGAGCATCGCGCCGGGACCTATGTGTGTGCCGGCTGCGGCCAGACCCTGTTCGAGTCCGACGCCAAATTCGACTCCGGCTGCGGCTGGCCGAGCTTCACCCAGCCGGCGACGGAGAGCCACGTCGACGAGGAGACCGACTATACCCACGGCATGGTCCGCACCGAGGTGCTGTGCTCGAAATGCTCGGGCCATCTCGGCCATGTCTTTCCCGACGGTCCGGGGCCGACCGGCCTGCGCTATTGCATCAATTCCGCGGCCCTGAAGTTGAAGCCGCGCTGACGTCACCATCGGCCCCGGTTCCGTCACGGACGGTAATGGGGCCGCTGGGCTGGCGGCCGGCGAGGCGTGGGCGGCCAAAACCGGCCACCAGGGGTGAGATTTTAGCCGTGCAGATCGGGCTCTCCTGCATTCACAAGTTGCAGATCGATTAAACTATTGAAAAAAGAGGACATTTCAGCGCGGTCCGAACCAGGCCGGATTTACGATGTGAGCGTGCAGGATTCGCATTTCTGCCAAATCGGCCTATATTAGGCGTCGTAACTGACTATGCAGGGCCGGGCCGCCTGGAGCGGCAAATCCCGCCCTCCACCCCCGCAATCGCTGGCGTCATCGCCAAGCTGAATGTTTTGAAAGCTCGCGTCAGCGCTTCCAGCCGACAAGAAGAGGTCTCAGACCATGCGTCCACTGCGTCCGTTCAACTTCAACACCTCTGCCGAACTGTTTCCCGCCGCCATCCGCAAGAAGAAGCGGGCGGGGTTTGCCTATCGGCGGTTCGGCACTGCGGCTGAAGCCGTGCGCTTTGCCATGGAGGAGTTGCCTGCGGATTCGCTGAATGGCGCCTACCTGCAGGTCGAGGAAGCCCGGTTCGACCAGAACGGCATCCGTACCCTGTATGAGAGCGAGGCGTTTCCGCTGCCGCGCCGGGTGGTCGACAAGGCGCCGGACGCCGATGCGGCCTGACGGCTGCCAGACCATTCTCCAACACCCTGCCCCGCCTTGTGCGGGGCAGTTTTTTTATGGGGGTCGGTTTGTGCGCCTTTTGGCCCGGTCTCGCGGCGCGTCAACGCGGCTGGGTATCGAGCCACCGCCGCAAGATCTTGGCGTTGCGCATATTGGCGCGGAACAGCACGTCGAAGGCGTCGCCCGCCACCGGCACCATGCCGATCACCCCCTCGACCGCGACATTGCCGAGCATCCGGGTGATGACGTGCCAGGGCGCGCCCAGCGCACGGGCCTCGCGCACCAGCCACAGCGACAGCGCGGTCGCGATGAGGTCACCGACCACGGGGATCAGGCCGATGATGCCGTCGATGCCATAGCGGATGTTGGTGCCGGGCAGGACGAAGGCGACGTCGAGCAGCTTCGCCACCGCCTCCAGCCGCGCGATCCGCTGCTCACGGGTCAGATTGCCGAATGGATTGGAGGTGCTGAAATCGAAGCGCACGCCGCCCGGGCCGACGAAGGCGCCATTGAACGAGGACTGGAAGGATCCCTGCGGGATCTCACGTCCGTCCTGGTCGATGATCGGTCCGCGCGCCTCATTGGCGTTGAAGCGTGCCTGCGAGGCGCGTCCGGAGGCGCGGCGGGGCGAGGGGGTCATCTGCTCTTGCATACCCATCACATAGAAACGCGGCAGCAGGGCGCAAGTTGCGTCACGCCGTCACGCGCTGTGCTCGCTGGGCTGAGCCGCCGGCGCTTCGGGCGGGGTTTCGTCGACGAATTTGTGCACCAGCCACGACGACACCGTCGCGGGAATGAAGCCGACCAGTCCGTAAAGGACCCATTGCAGGGCACCGTATTCGGAGCCGTGCGAAGCGTAGTTGAAGCCGGCGAGCAGGAAGGCGATGCCGCCCACCAGCAGCATCCGCATGGTCGGTCCGATGCGCCTGACGTGGAACAGGATGTCGTCGATCGCGCACATCATCAGTGCCGGCAGGAAGCCGAACAGGTAGCTGTATTGCAGCGAGGTGACGAAGACCTTGAACAGCTTGGCCACTTCGCCGGGATTGGTGTTGGTCCAATAGCCGGACATGTAGGTCGTGACCAGAAGCAGCGCGAAACCGCCCAGCGCCGGGCCCACGGCAACGAAGATGAGATATCGCTTCATGCCCAATCTCCTGCCTCGCCGATTCGCCCAACGCGCGAGGCGCGTGCGGACTGCTCAGTCACCCCACAGCGCGAAGGCGTCGTTGAAGGCGCGCTCGCCCGGCGCGCCCTTCTCGATCGCGATGATGGCCCGGCGCTGATTGCTGTAGACCAGCGGAACGTCGAACCAGGAGCGCTCCTTCAGGAGCTGCACGTTGCGGGTCCGGTCGGCGTCGACATTGGACAGGCCGACCAGGAAGAAGCCGTCGGTGACCTTCACTGCGAGGCCGGCCAGCGGCGTCCCGCGCGCCTGCTCGTTGGATTTCATCAGGATCCCCGGCACGTTGCCGACGCCGCCGCCAGAGAAATCCTGCGGCAGGATGAAGGTCAGTTCCGCGGTGTGGCTCGCCGGCAGCGACGTGTCGGTGTTGCGGCGGAACGACATCGTCATCTTGAACTTGCGATCGGGAATCTCGATGTCGGCGCGCACGGCGATGTCGGCCTTCTGCGTCCCCGTCGCCTTGATCTGCTCGGTGCGCCAGACCACCGAGCCGATGTATTGCTTGCCCTTCGGATCGGCGGGATCCTCGTCATAGAGCACGACGCGTTGCGCGACCGGCGCGATCTGGTCCGAGGACGGCGACTGGCCGACACGGTCGGTGATCTTCGGCTTGCTCAGCGGCGTGCCGGTGTCCTTGGGCGCCTCGACCGTCGAGGAAGATTTGAACAGGCCATTGACCATCCCGACCAGCGGCCGGCCCCACAGAATTCCGGCGCCGATCAGGATCAGCACGATCCCTGCGGCGATGGCGGCCTTGAACGGAAAGGTCGAGCCGCTGCGCTCCGACTTCTTCTTGCCCTCGCGATCCGGCGCGGCGCCGCGCTGGCGGGTCGAGGTGGCAGGCAGCGCGTAGCGCTCGGCCTCCTGGACCGACTCGTCATAGGAGTATGGCGCCTCGGGCAGCGGCGGCCGGTCATCGTCGTCGCCCTCGAGCCGATCGAGATCGGTGGTCGGAACGTTGGCGTAGGTCTTGCGCGCCGCACGGTTGGCCTGGGCAGTGGCCTTGCCGAGATCGTCGACATCAGCGGTGATGTCGCGGAAGCCGCGCATGGCGGGCGGCGTTGCCGGATTGCCGTTGTCCTGAGCACCGCGGCGGGCGGCCGCCGGACGTTCGCGCACTGGAGGCGCCGCCCCATCCTGTGGAGGCGTTTGAGGCGGCTGGGGCCGCGGCGGCACAGCCGGTGCGCCAGCGGCAGCCGGCGGCGCTTCCGGTCGCGGATTGCGCGCCGGACGCGGCTCGGCCGTCTCGCCGCCGAGCGGCGGCCGCTCGGCCCGGGCAGCGGCCGGGGCCGCCGGTCGTGGCCGCGGGGCGGTCGTGGCGGCTTGATCTGGAGTCGGAGCGGGCTGAGCCGCGGGGGTGGCCGGAGCATCCGAATTGCGCGCACCGGCCCGCCGGAGCGCATCACCTGGGCGGGCCGCGCCGCTGGACGCCCGCTGTGCCTCGCGGGCGCGCTGGGCCGCTTCCGCCTCGACCTTGCGCACGGCTTCCTCGAGCGACAGCCGCTCGCGCGTGATCTCGGATTCGCTCAGCGGCGGCTGGACGCTGCGCAACTGTGCGATCAAGGCCGCCCGCGCCCGCTCGTAAAGCGCACGCCGGCTTTCCCCGGGAGCGTTGGGGTCCAATCCGGCAATGGCACGGGCTATCAGCGGGTAGTAGTCGGCCATATCAACTCAATTCGCGCGCTCAGCTGTCGGGTCCCGTCACGCCTCGAAGGGATTCTGGACCAGAATAGTATCCTCGCGTTCGGGGCTGGTGGAAAGCAGCGCGATCGGGCAACCCACCAGTTCCTCGATCCGCCGGACGTATTTGATGGCCTGTGCCGGCAGATCGGCCCAGGAGCGCGCGTTTGCAGTCGGCTGCTTCCAGCCTTCGATGGTCTCGTAGATCGGTTCGACCCGAGCCTGCGCGCCCTCACCTGCCGGGAAATGATCGATCTCCTTGCCGTCCAGCCTGTAGCCGGTACAGACATCGATGGTGTCGAAACCATCGAGAATGTCCAGCTTGGTCAGCGCAAGACCGTTAATGCCGCAGGTCCGCACCGCCTGGCGGACCAGGACCGCATCGAACCAGCCGCAACGACGCGGCCGGCCGGTATTCGTTCCGAATTCGCGGCCACGCTCGCCGATCTTGCGGCCGGTCTCGTTGTCCTGCTCGGTGGGAAACGGCCCCTGCCCGACCCGGGTCGTGTAGGCCTTGCACAGGCCGAGCACATAGCCGATCGCGCCCGGCCCGAGGCCCGCGCCCGTGGCCGCCTGCGCCGCGACCGTGTTGGACGAGGTCACGTAGGGATAGGTGCCGTGATCGACGTCGAGCAGCGCGCCCTGCGCGCCCTCGAACAACATCCGCTTGCCTTCGCGGCGCTTGATGTCGAGCAGACGCCAGACCGTCTCCGCATAGGGGAGCAGCTTCGGCGCAAAGGCCGTCAGCTCGCGCAGGATCTGCTGGCCGTCGATCGGCTCGAGGCCGAGGCCGCGGCGGAGCGCATTGTGGTGCGCGAGGAGCCGATCGATCTTGTGCGGCAGCGTATCGAGGTCGGCGAGGTCCATCAGGCGGATCGCGCGGCGGCCGACCTTGTCCTCATAGGCCGGGCCGATGCCGCGGCGGGTGGTGCCGATCGCGGTCGCCGCGCTCGCGGACTCGCGCAGCGCGTCGAGTTCGCGGTGCAGTGGCAGGATCAGCGTGACGTTCTCGGCAACGCGCAGATTGTCCGGGCTGATGGCGACGCCCTGCGACTGGAGCTTGCCGACCTCGTCGAGGAAGGCCTGCGGATCGAACACGACGCCATTGCCGATCACCGACAGTTTGCCGGTGCGCAGCACGCCCGACGGCAGCAAAGCGAGCTTGTAGGTGGCGCCGTTGATGACGAGGGTATGGCCGGCATTGTGGCCGCCCTGGAAGCGCACGACGATGTCGGCCTGCTCCGACAGCCAGTCGACGATCTTGCCCTTCCCCTCGTCACCCCATTGGGCGCCGACGACGACCACGTTAGCCATTCGCAGCTCTTTCCTCTGCCAAGATCCAAAACAGCACGATCGGTTCGGACGAAATCGCTTCCGATGAGGGGCCAGCCTGGCCAACCATGCGCCCAGCCCAAATCGCGGCCGGGACCGCTCGCTTGCGAGGCGACCCACCGGATAAAGGAAGCCGCCGGGCTAGGCAAGCGAGAACGGGCCTTCGGAGCACACAAGAGCGCCACCAAGCCTTTGATAAGCCCCAAAATTTCATGCCGCCCCGGCTGCGGATCGGGCGACCCGGCCGTACGCTTCTGGCGGCGCATCGACCCGGGCGGTTCCATTGAGCACCCGAACGGCGGCGAATCTACGATCGAAGCGGCGCGCTCTCAGCTCTGGATGCGGCCGTCGACAACCTCGATGATGCGATCGCAGCGCCGGGCCAGATCAAGGTTGTGGGTGACGAGCAGGAAGCTCGTGCCGACCTCCCGATTGACCTCGCGCATCAGGCCAAAGACCGCCTCGGCCGACTTGGTGTCGAGGTTGCCGGTCGGCTCGTCCGCCAGCACCAGATCGGGGTTCATCGCCAGCGCCCGCGCCACCGCGACGCGCTGCTGCTGGCCGCCCGACATGTTGCTCGCGAGATGGTCGGCGAATTTCGCCAGCCCGACCTGGTCGAGCAGCTCCGACGCCTGCGCCTCGATCTCGGGGCCGGGGAAGCCGCGATCGACCAGCGAGCCGACGAAGCCGAGCAGTCCGCCTGCAGCAGAAACACACGCAAAATCTGTCCGCGCGAGCTGCCCATCGCACGCAGGATCCCGATCTCCTTGGAGCGCTGGATCACCGAGACGATCAGCACGGCGGCGATGCGGCGCATTGCGGCAACCGAGGCCATCACGGCAGCGGGATGTTGCGCTAGGTCAACCGCCGCCCGGAGAGCTTCATGCAAATCAACCATGATGACCACGACTATTCATCCACCAACTTGGACAGGCCCGCGTGAGCACTGAGACGACCTCCGGCCCGCACCAATTTTGGCGCCTGTCGCCCGCACAGGCGGGCGCGACGCTCGGCTGCGACCTGAACGGTCTCGGCGCGGCCGACGCCGAGCAGCGGCTGCAACGCTACGGCCACAACGCCGATGCGCCCTCGCACGTCGTGGGTCCATTGCGCGCCGTGCTCCGCCGCCTACTCGAGCCGCTGTCGCTGATCCTGCTGGTGGCGGGCATCATCTCGATGGTGACGGGAGACGTGATCGGCGGCGCCATCATCGTTCTCATCCTGACGCTGTCGATCGGCCTCGACACGGTTCAGGAGGGACATGCCGTCAAGGCGGCCGAGGAGCTCCGCCGCTCCGTCGCCTTGAAGGCCGAGGTCAAGCGGGATGGCGCCTATCGCCAGATCGACGTCGAGGCGGTCGTTCCCGGAGACATCCTGCGCGTACGCGCGGGCGACATCGTTCCTGCCGATGCGCTGGTCATCGAAAGCAAGGCGTTCACCGCCGGCGAGGCGGCGCTCACGGGAGAGCCCTATCCCGTGACGAAACAGGCCGGCATTCCGGCCGTTGAGAACGACACGTCGAATGCGCTGTTCCGCGGCTCGGTGGCGCAGACCGGCGAGGCCGTCGCCATCGTCGTCAACACTGGACCGAACACGATGTTCGGCGCGGCCGCCGCGGCGCTCGCCGAGGGGCAGGCGCGCACGCCGTTCGAGCGCGACCTGCATGAATTCGGCCTCGTCATCGCGCGGCTTACGCTGGCCCTGGTCGTGATCGTGCTCACGGTTCGCGTCGTATTCGGACGCGATGTGCTCGACTCGCTGTTGTTCTCGGTCGCGCTCGCGGTCGGATTGACGCCCGAGCTGCTGCCGATGATCACGACGGTGACACTGTCGCGCGGCGCACTGCGCATGGCCAAGCGCAAGGTGATCGTGAAGCGGCTTGCGGCGATTCATGATCTCGGCGCGATGTCGGTGCTGTGCACCGACAAGACGGGAACACTGACATCCGCGGAGATCACGCTCGCCCGCAGCGTCGCGCCCGACGGCACCGACCATCCGCGAGCTGCGGAGCTCGGCGCGATCGCGGCCGCACTCGGCGGTGATCGCGGCTCGCTCGATTGCGCGCTCGTCGCAGGCGCCAATCATGCGGCCGAGGGATGGTCCTTGGGCGGCCAGCAGACCTTCGACTTCTCGCGCCGGCTCGGCTCGGTGCTGGCGATCCGCGGCCAGGATCGGATCCTGATCGTGAAGGGCGCGCCTGAGGCGGTGATCGAGTTGTGCACGCAGCAGCGGCATGGCGGCACGTTCGCGCCGCTCGACGACAACGGCCGCACCGAGATGTACGAGCGCGTTCACGCGCTCGCACGCGAGGGCTTGCGCACGGTCGCGATCGCGTCACGGCCGTGGAACGGCGCGCCGCGCGAGATCGAAACCGACGACGAGCAGGAACTGATCTTCGAAGGGCTGTGCGCGTTCGCCGATCCGCCCAAGCCGACCGCGGCGGCAGCGATCGCGCAGCTTGCCCGCGCCGGCATCGCGCTGAAGATCCTCTCCGGCGACGATCCCGTCGTGGTCAAGCGGCTGGCCGGCCTGGTCGGGCTGAAGGCGGATCGCGTGCTGTCCGGCAGCGACATCGCCGAGCTCAGCGACGACGCGCTCGCGGTGCAGGTGCACTCGGCCGATGCGTTCGGCCGTCTCGCGCCCGATCAGAAATCGCGCATCGTCAAGGCGCTGCAGGCCTCCGGCGAGATCGTTGGCTTCCTCGGGGACGGCATCAACGATGCGCCGGCGCTGAAGGCGGCCGACATCGGCCTGTCCGTCGAAGGCGCCACCGGCGTCGCCCAATCGGCCGCCGACATCATCCTGCTCGCCTCTGATCTCGACGTCGTCGCCAACGGCGTCGAAGAAGGCCGACGCACCTTCGCCAACATCCTGAAGTATGTCCGAATGGGCGCGAGCTCGAATGTCGGCAACATGCTGTCGATGGCCGCCGCATCGATGGTGCTGCCGTTCCTGCCGATGCTGCCGACGCAGATCCTGCTCAACAATCTGCTCTACGATCTCTCCGAGCTCGGCATTCCGTTCGACCGCGTGAGCCGGCAGGCGACCGCGCGGCCGCAGCGCTGGGATATGAAGCGGCTCATGCGCTTTGCCGCGATCATGGGGCCCCTGTCGTCCCTGTTCGACTTTCTCACCTTCGGCGCGCTGCTGTATTTGTTCCATGCGACGCCCGATGAGTTCCGCACCGCATGGTTCCTCGAATCGATGGCAACCCAGATTCTCGTCATCTTCATCATCCGGACCAATGGGCGGCCATGGAGCAACCGGGCGGATCCGATGCTGACGGCTTCGTCGCTCACTGCGCTCGCCGTCGCACTGGTCGTGCCCTTCACACCGGCCGGCGCATGGTTCGGCTTCGTTGCACCGCCCCTCGCCGTCTTGGCTGCCATCGCCGCCCTCGTCGTCGCCTATCTGGTCAGTGCGGAGGGCCTCAAATCGCTCGCGGTGCGATCCGGACCGCGGAGACCGCACCGGGGACACGCTCGTGCGCGATCTTGACGACGACCATAGCTGCATGGTCGCGATGCATCTGCCCTCTTGATAGGCAGCTGCAATTGGTGTCTGTCGAAAGCGCCGGGAGGAACGGCGGCCGGACATCCCGGCCGCGCGCCGCGGCGCATCGAACCAGGCCAACACCGCCGCATGTCCGCCGCCGATCCCACCGCGTCCGCCGCGCCCACGCGCGCCTGGATCGCCAACCAGCCCTATGTGCTGCTCAGCATCACGGCGCTGTGCTGGGCCGGCAACTCGATCGTCGGGCGGCTTGCCGCCGGCCACATCCCGCCGGTGACATTGTCGTTCCTGCGCTGGTCGCTCGCCTTCCTGCTGATCCTGCCGCTCGCCTGGAAACAGCTGCGCCAGGACTGGCCCGCGATCCGGTCGCGGCTCGGCATCATGATCGCGTTGTCCGTGACGGGCATCGGCGCCTTCAACACGCTGCAATACTGGTCGCTCGAATATACGCAGGCACTCAACACCCTGCTGCTGCAGTCGGCTGGTCCGCTGATCGTGGCAATTTGGTCGATGCTGCTGTTGCGCGTGCACCTGACCCTGGCGCAGGCCATCGGCATCGTGCTGTCGCTCGTGGGCGTGCTGCTCATCCTGACGCGCGGTCACCCCACCGCGCTGGCCGACATCAGCTTCAACAGAGGGGATCTGATCTTCCTGCTCGCGATGGCGGTGTTCGGCTTCTACTCGGTGCTGACGATCAAGCGGCCGCAGATCCACGGCCTGTCGATGGTCGCCTTCACCTTCGGTTGCGGCGCAGCCAGCCTCATTCCGCTGCTGATCTGGGAACTCAACGCGCGACCGGTCATGGCGCTCGACGCGCAGAACCTGTTGTCGCTGCTCTACGTCGCCATCTTTCCTTCGACGATCGCCTATCTCTGCTTCAATCGCGGCGTGCTCCTGATCGGCGCCAATCGCGCCGCGCCATTCTTTCACGTGGTCCCGGTGTTCGGCTCGATCATGGCCTTCGTGTTCCTCGGCGAGCAGCCGGAGGTCTTCCACGTGATCGGCTTCGCGCTGGTGCTCGCCGGCGTGTTCGTGGCGTCGCGCAAGCAGGCGACCTGATATCCACGTCCTGCGCGCGCCCCCGCGGCCCTTTGCTATCCGATGCATGGCACCAATCCGCTGCGCCGGCTTGCGAGGGGATACGATTCAGCCCAGATTGCCTCGTCTCTCCAAGCACGCTTGGCTGCCTTTGCCTGCCCAACACCGTCATCCGCTCTCCTGGCTGAACAACCAGCCCTATCTGCTGCTCACGCTGGCCTCGCTGTTCTGGGCCGGCAACATCGTGCTCGCGCGCTATGTGGCCGGTCATGTCCCGCCGCTGACCTTGTCCTGCATCCGCTGGGTCGGAACGTTCCTGATGCTGTGGCCTTTCGCCCGCGCGCATCTCGCCCGCGACTGGCGAACATTGCGCGCGCATTGGCCGCTGATCCTGCTGTTGTCGCTGACGGGCTTTGCCATCAACAACGCGCTGTCCTATTGGGCGATGCAATATACCCAGGCGCTGAACGGTCTCCTGATCCAATCCTCGACGCCGCTGTTCGTCGCGCTGTGGTCGCTGGCCTTGTTCGGTGTGCGCCTGACCATCGCCCAATTCGCCGGCATTGCGATGTCGCTGATCGGCGTGCTGGTGATCCTGCTGCGCGGCGATCTCGGTGCGCTCGCCGGCATCCAATTCAACCGCGGTGACCTGATGTTTGCGGGCGCGCTGATGGTATTCGGGCTCTACTCGGCCGCCATGACGCGACGGCCGGCGGTGCACCAGCTGTCGCTGATCTCAGCCTGCACGGCGGCCGGCGCCGTGCTGCTGCTGCCGTTCGCGGCTTGGGAATACGCGTCGGGCTTCGTGCTCAAGCCCGATCTGCTGTCGGTCCTGACGCTCGGCTACGTGGTCGTGTTTGCGTCGACACTGGCCTACCTGTTCTTCAATCGCGGCATCAGCCTGATCGGACCGAACCGCGCCGCGCCGTTCCTCCATCTGGTGCCATTGTTCGGCTCGGTGCTCGCGATCCTGCTCCTCGGCGAGGAGCTCAGGCTGTTCCACCTTGCGGGCTACGCGCTGGTCATTGCCGGAGTGATCATCGCGTCGCGGGTCCCGATCCGGCCTCCCGGCACGGGTGACCGGCTCAAGGTGTGAGCGTGCGGCAAGACGCCTCATGAAGACCGGGGAGCATCATCCGGCTGTCATCGAAATGTCAGCGGCGCGTCAGGCCTCCTGTTCAGAACGGCGCGTGTTCAAGCTCCCAGGAGGCTTTTCATGCATCGATATCTTCTTACCACCGTGGCCGCGATGGTCCTCAGCGCCGGCTCCGCATTCGCCCAGGGCGAAGGCGAATTCCCGGCGACGCTCTCCGGCCATGCCGTGATGCCGGCCGAGTCCTTCGTCGAGGCGCCGGCCGATGCCCCGAACGATCTCAAGACCTCCGGCAAATACACCACCGGCAAGCGCATCGACGCGATCGGCAGCGTGATGGGCAAGTCCTATGAGCGTCCGACCGGGGTGTCGCTCCCGTTCAAGGGACAACCTCTCCAGGGCCACTCCGGCATCAAGAAGATGGCCGACGGCACGTTCTGGGTCCTCACCGACAACGGCATGGGCTCGCGCTACAACTCGCCCGACTCGATGCTCTATCTGAACCACCACAAGATCGACTGGACCAGCGGCAAGGTCGAGCGGCTCGAGACGATCTTCCTGCATGATCCCGACAGGAAGGTTCCCTTCCGCATCGTCCATGAGGACACCGCCAAGCGCTATTTGACCGGTGCTGATTTCGATACCGAGGGCTTCCAGATCATCGGCGACAATCTCTGGATCGGCGACGAGTTCGGTCCCTACGTCATCAAGGCGGACAGGACCGGCAAGGTGCTGGCCGTGTTCGACACGGTCGCCGACGGCAAGCCGGTGCGCTCGCCCGACCATTGGGCGGTGCAATCGCCGGGCGCGCCAGGCGCGACCTATGCGAACGTCAACCTGCGGCGCTCGAAGGGCTACGAAGGCTTCGCGTCCTCGGTCGACGGCAAGTTCATCTACGGCCTGCTCGAAGGCCCGCTGTGGGACGCCGAGAAGAAGGATTGGGAGAAGGTCGACGGCAAGGAAGCCTCGCGCATCCTCGAATTCGACGTCGCGGCGGAGCGGTTCACCGGCCGGTTTTGGCAGTACGTGTTCGAGCAGAACGGCAACGCGATCGGCGACTTCAACATGATCGATCCGACCCAGGGTCTGATCATCGAGCGCGACAATGGCGAGGGCACCAGCGACAAGGCCTGCCCGCAGGGCACGCGCGGCGACAACTGCTTTCCCGATCTCGCCAAGTTCAAGCGCGTCTACAAGATCGAACTCTCCGACGCCAACGTCGGCAAGCCGCTCCGCAAGATCGCCTCTATCGACCTGATGAAGATCAAGGATCCGGACAACAAGGCGCGCAAGCCGCTCAACGACGGCGTGCTCGCCTTCCCGTTCTTCACGATCGAGAATGTCGACCGCGTCGACGACACCCACATCATCGTCGGCAACGACAACAACCTGCCGTTCTCGTCCAGCCGGGATCCCAACAAGGCCGACGACAACGAGTTCGTGCTGCTGGAGGTCGGCGACTTCCTCAAAGCCAAGTGACGGCTGGCACGCCTACGACTTGACGGCCGCCGTTGATCCGAGAGCCCCGGATCAACGGCGCGCCCTGACCTGATCAGGCCGTTCGCACCTTCGCCATGAAGCCATCGACGGCCTGCTGCAGCAGGCCCGACTGGCTGTCGAGCTCGCGCGCGCTCGACAGCACTTCGGAGGCAGCCATGCCGGTCGCTTCCGCCGCCTTGGTGACGCCGCCGATATGGGCGCTGATCTCGTTGGAGCCTGCAGCGACGGACTGGATGTTGCGGGCGATCTCGCGCGTCGCGTCGCCCTGCTGCGCGATCGAGGTCGAGATCGAATTGGTGATCTCGCTCATCTGCGCGATGGTCTGGGTGATGCCGCTGATGGCGGTGACCGCATCCTGGGTCGAGGTCTGCATCGCCGCGACCTGTGCCGAAATCTCCTCGGTCGCCTTCGCCGTCTGGTTGGCGAGCGCCTTCACCTCCGAGGCGACGACGGCAAAGCCCTTGCCGGACTCGCCGGCGCGCGCGGCTTCGATGGTGGCGTTCAGCGCCAGCAGGTTGGTCTGCGCCGCGATCGAGTGGATCAGCTTGACGACCTCGCCGATCTTCTCGGCGCCGGTCGACAGCACCTGAACGGTCGCATTGGTGCGCTCCGCATCGCCCACGGCTTTGCTCGCAATCTCGCTGGAACGGGCGACCTGGCGCGAAATCTCATTGACCGAGCTCGACAGCTCTTCGGCCGCGGCCGCGACCGTGCCGACATTGTCATTGGCGCTCTGGGTGGCGGCGCTGACGGTCGAGGCGCGCGAGCTGGCATCGCTCGCGGTCGAGGTCATCGATTGCGCGGTGTGCTGCATGCTCTCGGCCGCCGACGCCACCGAGCGGACGATGCCGTTGACGCTGCGCTCGAAGTCGGCGGCGAGGTTCTGCATGGCCGCGGTCCGCTCGGCGGCCGCGCGCTGCTGGGTGGCGGCCTCGGCCTGCTCGAGCTCGCGCATCCGCAGCGCGTTGTCCTTGAAGATCTGGACGGTGGCGGCCATCCCGCCGATCTCGTCGCCGCGGCCGACACCGGGAATCTCGCCATCGAGCCGGCCATCTGCGATCTCGCGCATGCGGATGCCGAGACGATCGAGCGGCACGCTGATGCTGCGGCTGATCAGCCAGGCGATCCCGCCGGCGATGACCGCGATGCCCGCGCAGGCCATCCAGATCAGCCATTTCAGGGGCTTCATCTTCGCATCGAGATCGTCGACGTAGACGCCGGTGCCCACGAACGTATTCCAGCCGGGAATCATCACCGCATAGGAGATCTTGCGGGTCGGCTGCTCCTGACCGGGACGCAGATATTCGTAGTGCAAGGTGACTTCGCCGTTCTTGGCAACGCCGTCGCGCAGCTCGACGACGAGCTTGCGGCCGTTGAGCTCGAAATCGATCACATTCGAGCCACGCTGCTTCGGATCCTGGGACAACACCACGTTGCCGTCCATCGTGTAGGCGAACAGATAACCCATGCCCTTGTCGAAGGTCATCGTTCTCGCGCGATTGACGAACTCGTCGAGCGCGGCCTCCTTCGTCAGCTTGCCGGCTTCGACCTCCTTGATGAGGCCCATGGCCATGTTACGCGCGGTCTCGACGATCGCCCGGCACTGTTCGATGCGGGCGTCGACCATCTCCTTTTGCATCAGAGTGCCGGCAAACGTACCGGCCGCGGCAAGGCCCAGCATCGCCACGCCGACGACGATGGCGAGCTTGGGGGCAATCTTCAGGTTATTCAGCAGCACGTAACGAACTCCGCCCGGTCCCCGATCGACGACCTCGATCTGTCAAGGTGAGCTGCTGGTCAACTGATCAGGCGATGGTTAGATTTCGGTTGCGAACATCCCCCGTAGAAACCCGGATCAGCTCGAGACAACGGCATCCCGGACCGGGACCGCAGCGGAGGCCGGCCGCAACGGCGCAAACTCCTCGGCGGTCAGCGTCTCCTTGGCGATCAGGAGCGTGACGCCGCGCTCGAGGTCCGGGCGATGGCTTTCGAGGATCGCGCGAGCGCGGGTGCCGCCGTCTGCGATCAGATCCCGCACGGCGAGATCGATCTCGCGGCCGGTCTCCTCCGCCGCCGACACGATCTGATCCTGTGGCTGCAGGAACGAGACCTGTGGACGCGGCGCGTATGTGCGCTGCCCGACGGTCGCATCCATCCCGTATTTGGTGACCATCTCGATCGCGATCTCGGTCGCACGCTGCAGATCGTCGGCGGCACCGGTCGAGACGTCGCCGTCGAAGATCAACTGCTCGGAAGCCCGTCCGCCCATCAGCACGGCGATGCGGTTCTTCAATTCGCTGACCGCGAGCAGGAAGCGATCTTCTGTCGGGCGCTGCATCGTGTAGCCGAGCGCGCCGACGCCGCGCGGAATGATCGAGACCTTCTGCACCGGATCGACGCCGACGAGATTGGCTGCGACCAGCGCGTGCCCCATCTCGTGATAGGCGACGCGGCGGCGCTCGGCGGGACTGAGCACGCGGCTCTTCTTCTCGATGCCGGCGACGATGCGCTCGATCGCCATCGTGAAATCGTCGAACGTCACCTCGTGGCCCTTGCGGCGCGTCGCCGCGATCGCAGCCTCGTTGATCAGGTTGGCGAGGTCGGCGCCGGTGAAGCCGGTCGTCAGGGCCGCGACCTTGTCGAGATCGACGCTGTCGGCGACCGTGATCTTGCGGACATGCACCTTGAGAATGGCAAGCCGCCCGCCCCTGTCGGGACGGTCGACCAGCACCTGGCGATCGAAGCGGCCAGCGCGCATGAGTGCGGGATCGAGGATCTCCGGCCGGTTGGTCGCGGCGAGCAGGATGACGCCGGAGCTTGGGTCGAAGCCGTCGAGCTCCGCCAGCAATTGATTGAGCGTCTGCTCCTTCTCGTCGTAGCCGCCAAACTGGCCGCCGCCGCTTCGGCTGCGCCCGAGGGCATCGAGCTCGTCGATGAAGATGATGCAGGGCGCGGCCTTGCGCGCCTGCTCGAACAGGTCGCGCACCCGCGCGGCGCCGACGCCGACGAACATCTCGACGAATTCGGATCCGGAGATGGAGAAGAACGCCACACCCGCTTCGCCCGCGACGGCACGCGCTAGCAGGGTCTTGCCGGTGCCGGGCGGGCCGACCAGCAGGATGCCCTTGGGCACGTGTGCGCCGAGCCGGCCATAGCTCTTCGGATCCTTCAGGAACTGCACGACCTCCTGCAGCTCGAACTTGGCCTCGTCGACGCCAGCGACATCGGCGAAGGTCACCTTGGTGTCGGTCTCGACATAGACCTTGGCGCGCGACTTGCCGATCGACATCAGGCCGCCGAAGCCCTGGCGGTCCATCACCTTGCGGCCGAGGAACACCCAGATCAGATAGAACATCAGCGCCGGCACGACCCAGGACAGCAGCGCCTGAATCAGCCCGCCCGAGGGTACGCCGGTCACCGTCACGCCCTTCGCGGCAAGCTTCGCCGCCAACGGCGGATCGACACGCGTGGTGATGAACGAGGTCTTGCCGTCCGGCTGCTTGTCCTTGAACTTGCCCTGGATCGTGTCCTGGCCAACCGCCACTTCGGTGATCTTGCCCTGCTCGATCAGCTGCTCGAACTGGCTATAGGGAATGGTTTCGACCGTGTTGTAGGTCGTCAGCAGCCATTGCAGCAGCAGCATGCCGACGCCGGCGAGGAAGATGTAGCCGACGGCGACGGCCTGCTTGCGGGTGTTCGGGTCGGATTCCATGGCGGCGCTCTCGGTCGAGTTCGATCACGGCCGGACAGGACGTGATCGAACGGGTTCCCACGCGCATAACAGGAGCGGGACCGGGCGGCTTGTCATGGATCAAACGGCGCCGGCCCGTGGCCTCACGCCCCGCTTCAACCCGACGGCTGCATCACGATCGACTTGTCCTTCGGCCAGCGCACCCGCCAGGCGAAGGCGATATCCTTGGCCTCGCCCGGTTTGGCGTCGATGACCCATTCGACGACGCCGCGGCGATCGCGCACGTTCGTCGACGTCGCCGGCGTGGTCGCGGGCAGCATCTCGACCACGATCTCCTCGTTCTCGCTGACCGGCAGCTGATCCTGGATCGCGACCTTCAGCGGGAAGTCGTGAGCGTTGCGGACTGTCGTCTTGAAGGTGCGCTCGTCGATCTTCGCCGTCGTCACGATCAGGCCGGCCGAGCCTTCGTTGCGCTTGACCACACTGCGCTCGACCTTGACCTTGTCGTCGGCCCCGAAGCCGACATGAACGACCTCGTCCTTGCCGGCCGACGCCAGTCTGCTGGTGCCGACGAACATGCCGTCGCGATAGATCGAGACCTTGCCCGGCAGCAGCGGTGCCTCCTCGTTCTGGGGGAAGCTCGCTTCGAGATAGGCGGTGGGATCGATGACGGGCGCCGAACGGATCGTCAGTTCGGGCGTGATCGTCGCGGTGGAAATACGCAGGCTCTTCGCGCCATCATTGGCACCGACGCTGACGCGTCCGGGGAGGTGGAAGACGGTCTGAAAGGCGCTGATCTCCGCAACCGTCTGCTGCTCGACGGCCTTGTCCGCGACATCTCCGAACGTCGTCCCTCCGCCAAAGCGAAACTCCTGTCGGCTCTCCATGAGTCCTCGCGCGGCGCTGACGGCGGCCGGCTTCGGCGCTGGCTGTGGCGGCGGCGGATATTGCGCGATGATCGTCCTGAGCTCGGGCGCGCTGCCGCCGCGTCCGGTCCGCACCGTCGAAACCGTCAGCGCGACCTCGGACCAGTCCTCCCCGGTGGCCTGCTGGATCTCGGCGCGTCGCACCAGTTCGAGAGCCGGTTTGCGGTCCTTCGCCGACGTGTCGAGACGCGCGTCGTAGAGCGGCACCCAGCGGGCATTGCGCACCGCGTAGGTCACGCGCAAGGTCGCCTTGGTCGCAGCTGCAGCCGACAATTCGATCCGCACCTCCAGCTTGCTCGGGGGCTTCGTCGTAAGATTGTCCTGCAGGCGCGCGATCTCGCGATCGATCTCGCGCTGCTTGCGCTCGGCATCACGGATCGCCGCGTCGGCCTGTCCAACCTCGTCGGCAACGGCGGCGAACGCGGCACGCCATTCTGTGATCGGACGCGCCTCGCCCTTCTCGCCGAGCCCGGCCGGTGACGCCTCGGCAAAACGCTCGGCAAACTTTTTGCGCGCCAGGGCCGCGGCGATCGTGCCATCGAGATTGGCGCGCTCGTCCTTCAGCGCTTCGATGCGCTTGTCAATATCGGGCAGGTTGACCGGCGGCGCCGCACGCGGCGGCTTGGCGTCGACGGTGCCGATCACGAGCTTGGCGCCGGCCTCGCCTTCCACACGAAGCGAGGACGCATCGAGTCCGAGCGGGAAGTCCTTGGCAATCGCCGTCGTGTCGCCGGCGGGAAGGTCGAGCGAGATGACCCGGGTCACGGTCGCGCCGTCGGGATACACGGTGACAGCATCGACGGTGGACGTCGTGTCGAGGCTTGCCGCATGGCCCGGCGCCGCCGCCAGCGAGGCACCGAGAACGAGAGTTGTCGTAACCAGCCACGTCGTTCGCATTGCCATCGATCTCTCCGTATCCCAGCGCCCCTGAGAACCGGATGAGCCGGTCCCTTGCGGGGCGTTAGACGCCACGAGAGGTCCGCGGGTTCAAATCGTGCGACCGCAAAGCTTGCCGTTGAAATTCCGCCGAGCACAGACGAGCACAGAAAAAGGCAGCACGGCCACGGTGCCGTGCTGCCCCTTTCCGGTCGGTCAATTTGGCCCAGCGCGTGAAGAGTTGAGGTCTGGTTGCGAACCGCGAAGGATGTGCGCTCCCTCTCCCGCTTGCGGGGGAGTGCTGGGGTGGGGGTGTCTCCTCAATTGAGGCTGCCCGAGTGGAGGGAGCCCCCACCCGGCGCTTCGCGCCGACCTCCCCCGCAAGCGAGAGAGGTGAACTGAGCCAGCGGCTAAGTCGATTCAACCAAGAAGCACCGCGCGCTCTAGCGCGTCATCAGAACGCCAGCGCCTTGGCCTGCTTGACCTGCGGCAATGCCTGGATCTTGCCGAGCAGCTCGGCCGGCACCGCACCGTCGACCTCGACCAGCGCGATCGCGTCGCTGCCCGGCGCCACGCGGCCGAGATGGAAGGTCGCGATGTTGATCTTGGCGTCGCCCAGGAGGCTTGCGAACTTGCCGATGAAGCCCGGCTTGTCCTCGTTGGTGACGTAGATCATCGACTTGCCGAACTCGGCGTCGACACGGATGCCCTTGATGTCGACGAGACGCGGCTTGCCGTCGGCGTAGACCGTGCCCGACACCGCGCGCTCCTGGTGCTCGGTGGTGACGGCGACCGTGATCAGGCTCTCATAGTCGCTCTCGCCGGCGCGCAGCACCTCGTCGACGATCATGCCGCGCTCCTTGGCGATCACCGGTGCCGACACGACGTTGACCTCGCCCAGCATCGGCCGCAGCAGCCCGGCCAGCACCGCCGAGGTCAGCGCCCGGGTCTTCATCTCGGCGACGTGGCCTTCATAGGTGATCTGGATCTTGGTGATGCTGCTTTCGGTGAGCTGGCCCGCGAACGAGCCGAGCTTCTCGGCGAGCGCGATGAACGGCTTCAGCTTGGGCGCTTCTTCCGCGGTGATCGACGGGAAGTTGATCGCGTTCGAGATCGCGCCGGTGAGCAGGTAGTCCGACATCTGCTCTGCGATCTGCAGCGCGACGTTCTCCTGCGCTTCCGTGGTCGAAGCGCCGAGATGCGGCGTGCAGATCACATTGGCATGACCGAACAGCGGATTGCTGGTCGCCGGCTCCTCGGCGAACACGTCGAGCGCCGCACCCGCGACATGCTTGCTGTCGAGGGCCTCGAGCAGCGCCTGCTCGTCGATCAGGCCGCCGCGCGCGCAATTGATGATGCGCACGCCCTGCTTCATCTTGGCGATCGCCGCGGCATCGATGATGTTGCGGGTCTTGTCGGTCAGCGGCGTGTGCAGCGTGATGAAGTCGGCGCGCTTCAGCAGCTCCTCGAGCTCGACCTTCTCGACACCGAGATCGAGCGCGCGCTCCTCGGTGAGGAACGGATCGAACCCGATCACCTTCATGCGCAGGCCCTGCGCACGGTCGCAGACGATCGAGCCGATATTGCCGCAGCCGATCACGCCCAGCGTCTTGCCGGTGATCTCGACGCCCATGAAGCGGTTCTTCTCCCACTTGCCGGCTTGCGTCGAGGCATCAGCCTGCGGGATCTCGCGCGCCAGCGACAGCATCATCGTGATCGCGTGCTCGGCGGTCGTGATCGAATTGCCGAACGGCGTGTTCATCACGATGATGCCCTTGGCGGTCGCCGCGGGAATCTCGACATTGTCGACGCCGATGCCGGCGCGGCCGATCACCTTGAGCCGCTTGGCGCGCTCGATGATCTTGGCCGTGGCCTTGGTCGCGGAGCGGATCGCAAGGCCGTCATAGTCGCCGATGATGTCAGCGAGTTTGTCCTTGTCCTTGCCGAGATTGGGCTGGAAGTCGACCTCGATGCCGCGATCCTTGAAGATCTGCACGGCCGCCGGCGACAGCGCATCGGAAATGAGAACTTTGGGTTTGGACATGACGATGTTCCTTCACGCCTCTCGCGAGAGAGGGACAGCGCATCGGCGCCGGAATGGGTGGAAGCAATCGAATCGTAGGGTGGGCAAAGCGCAGCGTGCCCACCGTCTTTCGCGTCGGTTGACGTTGATGGTGGGCACGGCGCTGCGCCTTTGCCCACCCTACGCGTCTTGAATTTCGTCATTGCGAGGAGCGCAGCGACGAAGCAATCCAGACTTTCTTCGTGGCCCTGGATTGCTTCGCTGCGCTCGCAATGACGGCACGACGAGCGTGGGTCAGGCCGCCTTGGGCAGCGCGGCCTTGGCTTGAGTGAATGCCCAGTCGATCCACTGCGTCAGCAGAGCGACGTCGCTGGCTTCCACCGTGGCGCCGCACCAGATGCGCAGGCCGGCCGGCGCATCGCGGTAGTGCGCGAAGTCGAAGCCGGCGTTCTCCTTCTCGACCAGCGACACCAGCTTCTTCGCGAACTCCGCCTGGGCATCGGCCGACAGCGATGTGATCGCGGGATCGACGACCTTGAGGCACACTGAGGTGTTGGAGCGGATGGCGGGATCCTTGGCGAGAAAATCGATCCACGGCGTCCGCGCCTTCCAGTCGGCCAGGACCTTGGTGTTGGCGTCGGCGCGGGCGATCAGCGCCTTGAGGCCGCCGATCGACTTGCCCCAGTTGAGCGCGTCCAGATAGTCCTCGACGCACAGCATCGATGGCGTGTTGATGGTCTCGCCCTCGAAAATGCCGGCGTTGAGCTTGCCGCCCTTGGTGAGGCGGAAGATCTTCGGCAGCGGCCAGGCCGGTTTGTAGGTCTCGAGACGCTCCACCGCGCGCGGCGAGAGGATGAGCATGCCATGCGCGGCCTCGCCGCCAAGCGCCTTCTGCCAGGAGAAGGTGACGACGTCGAGCTTCGGCCAGTCGAGCGGCTGCGCGAATGCGGCCGAGGTGGCGTCGCAGATCGTCAGGCCTTCACGGCTCGCGCTGATCCAGTCGGCATTCGGGACACGCACGCCCGACGTGGTGCCGTTCCAGGTGAAGACCACGTCGCTTGCCGGATCGACTTTCGACAGATCGGGGATCTCGCCATAACCGGCGTGCAGCTTGGTGACGTCCTTGAGCTTGAGCTCCTTGACGATGTCGCTGACCCAGCCTTCGCCGAAGGATTCCCAGGCGATCGTGGTGACGGGCCGCGCACCGAGCAGCGACCATAGCGCCATCTCGACCGCGCCGGTGTCGGATGCGGGCACGATGCCGATCTTGTAGTCGGCTGGCACTTCGAGAACGTCGCGCGTCAGCTCGATGGCCTGCTTGAGCTTGGCCTTGCCGATCTTCGCGCGATGCGAACGGCCGAGGGGAGCGTCCTTGAGATTTTCGGAGGTCCATCCGGGGCGCTTGGCGCAGGGGCCGGAGGAGAAATGCGGCACGGCAGGCCGCTGCGAGGGCTTCGCTGCAGTCATCGTCTATCCTTCCAGATAGTAAGCCTCCCGTTGGGGGGAGGTGTCCCGCCGGCGTGAATACGGGAAGGGTCGTTCCGCGTCAAGGAACTTCGCGCCCTCTTGTCGGCGTTCACGCAGTCGTGCTGGCATGCAAGCGAATGCAATTCATTCCGGTGCGGCACCGACCGGTGCCTGACCAGCCGGCGGACGATGCAGGAAGGTCATCGAGGCATAGGCGCCGATCCAGGAGCCGACCGCCGCAAACGCGACGTAGATCCAGTTCTCGGTGTAGCTGATCACGGCGAAGGACGAGAGCATGTACCAGATCGAGCTCCAGGTCGCCGCTGACACTCGTCGCTTGGCAACGACCGCCGAAGTGAACATGACGTAGACCGCGTCGGTCGCTGCAGTCGCCAGGACGACACCGAAGGCCGTGAGTGGATTGATCGCCGACATCGTCCCCTCCTCCTCGTTGTGCTGCACCAAGCGACGTCATTGTCTCGCCAAACGCATCCATGCACAATGACGCGATCTGTACGCGCCAAACAACAAGGACAGAACAATGGAACGCGTCCGCCTCGGGAGGAGCCCGCTCGACATCACCCGCCTCGGCCTCGGCACGGCGCCGCTCGGCGGCCTGTTCGAGCCGGTCAGCGATGGCGATGCCGAAGCCACGATCGCTGCGGCGTGGGCGCGCGGGGTGCGCTTCTACGACACCGCGCCGCTCTACGGCTTCGGCCTCGCCGAGCAGAGGCTCGGTGCGTTTCTGCGCCGGCAGCCGCGCGACAGCTACGTGATCTCGACCAAGGTCGGACGGCTGCTGCGGCCGGACCCGACGGCGTCGGGCGAAGATACGCACTATAAGGGCACGCCGCCGCTGCGGCCGCAGTTCGACTATTCCTACGACGGCGTGATGCGTTCGGTCGAGGAGAGCCTGGTTCGGCTCGGCCTGGATCGCGTCGACATCCTGCTCGTGCATGATCCCGACGACCACTATGACGAAGCCGTGGCTGGCGCCTTCCGTGCCCTGCAGCGGCTGCGCGACGACGGCAGCATCAAGGCGATCGGCGCCGGCATGAACCAGTCGGAGATGCTGGCGCGCTTCGCCGAGGCCGTTCCGGTCGACTGCTTCCTCCTGGCCGGCCGCTACACGCTGCTCGACCAGGGCGCGCTGACGGCGCTGTTTCCGATCTGCCGCGCGAAGAACATCGCCATCATTCTCGGCGGGATCTACAACAGCGGCATCCTGGCCAATCCTTACGGGCCGGCGAAGTTCAACTACGAAGATGCCGATGCCGCCTTGGTGGCCCGCGCGCGCCAGCTCGACGCCCTGTGCAAGCAACACGGCACCGAGCTCAAGGCCGCCGCGATCCAGTTCTGTCTCGCCCATCCCGCCGTCACCGTCGGCCTGCAGGGCGCGCGCAATGCGCAGGAGGCGGCCGACAACATCGCGTTGGCGCAGGCGCGAATCCCCGACACGTTCTGGCGCGACCTGCGCGCCAGCAATCTGATCGATGCGCGCGCACCGCTGCCGGGAGAGGCGCCATGAGCCGCGCCATCGATGCGCATCAGCATTTCTGGGATCCCGGCCGCGCCGACTATCCGTGGATGGCCGGCGACGCGCTGGCGCCGATCCGCCGTCCGTATGGTCCCGCCGACCTCGCCCCGCTGCTCGCCGAAAATGGCCTCGACGCCAGCATCCTGGTGCAGACCCGGTCGTCGCTCGACGAGACCGAGGAATTCCTGCGCGTCGCGCACGCGACGCCGTTCGTTGCCGGTGTCGTCGGCTGGGTCGACCTGAGCGATCCATCGGTAGGGTCGACGATCCACAGGCTGCGCGGCCTGCCCGGCGGCGACAAGCTGGTCGGCATCCGCCACCAGGTCCATGACGAGGCCGATCCGGCGTGGATCTATCGCGGCGATGTCAGGCGCGGCCTCGACATCGTGTTCGCGCACGACCTGACCTACGATCTGCTGGTGCGCACGCGCGAGCTGCCGGCGGCGATCGCGACCGTGCGCGCGTTTCCAAGAGCACGCTTCGTGCTGGACCACGCCGCCAAGCCGCCGATCGTAACCGGGTTCGATCAGGACTGGGCCGATCGCATCGCCGAGCTCGGGGCCTGCGGCAATGTCTGGTGCAAGGTGTCGGGGCTGGCGACGGAAGCCGTCTGGACCGACTGGGATGCCGAGCGGCTGTTTCCCTATGTCGCGCACGTCGCACGCTGCTTCGGCGCCGACAGGCTGATCTTCGGCTCGGACTGGCCGGTGTGCCTGCTCGCCGGCAGCTATGGCGAAATCAAGCAGGCGCTCCAGCACTGCCTGGCCCGGCTCGGTGCCGAGGTCCGCGACATGGCCTTCGGCCCCAACGCCGTCGCAGCCTACCGCCTGCCGCTCTGATTAGATCAGAATCGCATCACCATGCCGAAATGGCTCTTGGCGAAGCCGAGCCGCTCATAGAAGCGCTGTGCGTCGGTGCGGCTCTGATGCGTCATGAGCTCGACCAGATTGCAGCGCCGGCTGCGGGCCTCGGCAATCGCCCATTGCAGCAGCTGCTCGCCGATGCCCCGGCTGCGGCGGTCGGTTGCGACCCGAACGTCCTCGACCAGCGCCCGTGATGCGCCTTGCGAGCTGAGCCCGGGCAGGATGCAGAGTTGCAGGCAGCCGACCACCCTGTCCGCCTCCACGGCGACGACCAGGGTGATATTCGCGTCCCGCACGATCGCCTCGAATGCGTCGTAGTAGGACTGCGGCAACGGCTGCTCGACACGCTCCCGCGCCCGGCCGAGATGATCGTCGGCGAGCATGGCGACAATGGCGCCGACGTCGTCGCGTTGCGCGGGTCGAATGCTGATGGACATGAGCTTTCAGGACAGGCTTGCAGACGGCTCAGAACTTGTAGCCGAGGCCCGCGCGCACCGTGTTGATGCTGGTGTCGACCGTCGAGGTGAAGCGGATGTATTCGTATTCGGCCCGCGCAAACAGTCCGCCGACGAGATTGACGTCGACGCCGAGACCGGCGCTGTAGCCATAGATCAGGTGATTGTGCTGAATGTTGTTGGCGCTGAGCGGCGCGAGCGGCGTGTAGGTCCCCAGAAAAGTGGTGCTGACCCGATCCTGAACCGTCACGGACTGGCCGAGATCTGCATTGCCGAGCGCAAGGCCGAAGAACCCATAAGGCAGGAAACAGCCCATTGCATAGCCGGCACGCCCCCGGATCGTTGCCATGTCGGTGATCGAGATCTGCGAGGACTGCGTCGAGGTCACGGCGTGAAAGTTGCCGTCAGACAGTGCGGCCGTGCTGACAAGCGTGCGGCTCGAAGAGGCCATGCCGCCATACTTGCCATGCAGATAGCTCGCCTCGACGCCGAGCACGACGTCGTCCCACTGACTGTTGTAGCCGACGAAGGCGCCGAAGCCAGATGCGCGCGAGGACTGCTTGCCGAGATTGGGGTTCCACGACGATACCTGCATCTGGCTCTCGATCAGCGTGTTGGCAAGCACCGCCGCCGTGATGTTCTTGGTCGAGCCGTTGAAATTTTCATCGGACGAGCCGTAGCCGCCCTGGACGCCGACGTAATAGCCGTCCCAGTTGACCCGCGAATTGTTCAGGCCCTCGGTCAGGCCGCCCCGCAGGATCGGAAGGTCGGACAAATCCGCGGCCTGCGCCGCGGAGATCATGCCGCACACCGAAACCGCCACCACCAGGCTACGCATCGCAACGCTCCAATCAACACTTGACTCTCTGTTCCGATCATCGCGCGTTAACCTTAATCATTCGTTGTCGCAGCGCTCTGCGCGGAAATTCTTTCAGCGCGGAGGCGTTCGAACAGCGGGATCAGAAACACCAAACGGCGCGGGAGGCCCGCGCCGCTTGATTGTCTACAGTGATGAGGACCGCTCGGCTCAACCCTTGCGGATCAAGGGCGGCATCATCGGGGGCGGCGGAGGCTGGTCGAAATTCCAGCGCACGCCGAGCTTCAGGTCGTGCGAGGTGATGTCCTTGAACTTGAAGACGTTGCCGGTGGTGTTGCCGACATAGTCGGACAAGACGCCGGTCTGCCCTTGACCGAGATCGACGTAGCTGTAGGCCAGCTCCAACACCAGGTTCGGATTGACGTTGTAGGCAAGACCCGCATGGGCCGCCCAAGCGAAATTCCATTTCGAGGAGGTCGGCGCCGTCGCGAAGCTCGTGGTCGTGAACGGCAGGTTGTTGATGCCCGTGTCGGTGAAATTCGAAATCGTCACCCGCGCACCGCCGACACCCGCGCCGATGAACGGCGTCACGCACCACCAGGTGCCGAGATCGACGTAGGCGTTGGCGAGCACCAGCCATTCGGACTTGCTGCCGCTGTAATTGTCGATGCCGCTGTAGGGCACGCCGCCCGCCGTTGCATTGAAGCGGTCGGTGGCCTTGAAGTTCGAATTGCCGCGATACTGGCCGGTGACGTCGGCGCGGAACCAGCTGTTGAAGCGATAGCCGACGCCGACGCCGTAGATGCCCGCGGTGTCGAACGCCGAGGTCTGGTTGAACGACGTCATCGGCGTGTAGGCGGACTCGCGCGAGTAATGAACGTCCTTGACCTTTTGATTGCTGAAACCGATGTCGCCGCGCAGATACCAGCCACCGAAATCGGCCGCCGGCGGCGGCGCGTAGACCGGAGGAGGCGCGATGGGCATGTCGGCCGCAAAGGCGAGAGTTGAAAACAGAGAGGCCGCTCCGGCGGCGATCAAAGACTTAACGCTACGCATTGGCTTCGTCCCTTTGGCCGGTGAGGCGATCGAGAATCCGGCCCCACATCACAACTGACGACCGTACAATCGCGCCAAATTCTTAAGCGGCGCTTAACCCTAATTATTAAGGTTGATATTTCCTGAGCGCACAAGAACCGTTAACGACCGCGCAACACCTCCTAACAATTCGTCATCTCCGTCTCGTCTTTGTAGTAATCATCAACTAATTAGTTCAACTTAAAATTGTAGACATCGCCTCTCTCCAGACGGAGCGATCGCATATGGCGATCTGCGTTTTGCGCCGTCTGCTCCCACATCGTCGTGGCCGGCCTGTCTCGGCCAGCCCCGTCCTTGTTGCGCTCGGAAGGAACGTCGTGGATGCCCGGGTCAAGCCCGGGCACGACGTAACGGATTGGCAGACTTGCCCGCCGCGATTGGCCGATTTCATCGATGCATCGCCCTGTCCTGGCCCCTGCCCGCTTTACGACGAGCCGCGGATCGCGCCGGCAGACCCGAGCCCACCGCTCTCGCGCGCAGGACGACAAGCTGCCAACAAAACGGCCTGCCATCAGACGATGATGGCAGGCCGCAAAGGCCGAATATGACGGTTGATGATTATGCGGCGGCCGCAGCCGCGTTGCCGACCGCAGCAACGATCTCGTCGACGACCTCCTCGACCAGATCGCGGTCGTCACCCTCGCCCATCACGCGGATCACCGGCTCGGTTCCGGAGGAGCGCACGAGCAGTCGGCCATGGCCGTTGAGGCGCTTCTGTCCGGTGTCGATCGCCGACTTCACCTCGTCCGCGTCGAGTGGCTTGCCGCTGCGATAGCGGACGTTCTTGAGGATCTGCGGCAGCGGATCGAAGCGATGGCAGACCTCGGAGACCGGACGGCGCAGCCTCTGCACCGTCGCCAGCACCTGCAGCGCGGCGACGAAGCCGTCCCCCGTGGTCGCGTAGTCCGAGAGAATGATATGGCCCGACTGCTCGCCGCCGAGATTGTAGCCGTCGGCCAGCATGCGCTCGAGCACATAGCGGTCGCCGACCGGTGTGCGCACCAGCTCGAGCCCCTGCCCCTGCAGGAAGCGCTCGAGACCGAGATTGGACATCACGGTCGCGACGATGCCGGCGCGCGCCAGGCGGCCGTCTTCCTTCCAGCTCTGCGCGATGACCGCGAGCAGCTGATCGCCATCGACGATGTGGCCGCGCTCGTCGACCAGGATCACGCGATCCGCGTCGCCGTCGAGCGCAATGCCGATGTCGGCGCGCATCTCACGCACCTTGCGGCACAGTGCCTCCGGCGAGGTCGAGCCGCATTCCTTGTTGATGTTGAAGCCGTCCGGCTCCACGCCGATCGAGATCACGTCGGCACCGAGCTCCCACAGCGCCTCGGGCACGACCTTGTAGGCCGCACCATTGGCGCAATCGACCACGACGCGCAGGCCGTCGAGCGAGAGGTCGCGCGGCAGGGTGCGTTTGGCGAATTCGATGTAGCGATCATGCACGCCGTCGATGCGGCGGGCGCGGCCGAGGCTCGCGCTCTGCGCCAGCTTCTTGTCGAGCGACTCGTCCAGCAGCTGCTCGATCTGCTTCTCGACATCGTCTGACAGCTTGAAGCCCTGCGGCCCGAACAGCTTGATGCCGTTGTCCTCGAACAGATTGTGCGAGGCCGAGATCATGACGCCGAGATCGGCGCGCATCGACTTGGTGAGCATGGCGACCGCCGGCGTCGGCATCGGGCCGACCAGCAGCACGTCCATGCCGACCGAGGTGAAGCCGGCCACCATCGCGTATTCGATCATGTAGCCGGACAGGCGGGTATCCTTGCCGATCACCACCCGGTGGCGATGCTCGCCGCGCTGAAACAGAAGACCTGCGGCCTGCCCGACCTTGAGCGCGAGTTCCGGCGTGATCAGGCCGTTGGCGCGGCCACGAATCCCATCGGTCCCGAAATAGTTACGGCTCATATGACCCCCAGCAACGGCTTCTGGATTTCGTTACCGGCGGGGGCGAATCACATCGCAAGCCCCTCCGGTCAGCCCGCGGGTTATAGTCGCCTTAAAGCTAAGATGGATTCAAAAAATGTGATCAATCATTACCACGAAACCGCCACGGCCGCCGCAAGTCATTGTTAAGGCTAATTTTTCACTCGACCTGACGGCTCCGGAGGGCCCCCCTCGGAGCGCCCCCGCAGCAGGAATGTGCTCGCTCCGGCGGCCCCTGACGTCCTGTTGCGGAACGCTCGCAGTTTGCGTGTCTTGCCCGGACGCCGTGGCGGTTCCCAAGTTGGATTTGGCAGGCGCCGCAAAGATGCTAGATGACTGCCGAGCCCAAGAAACGAGACGTCGGTGGGGAGTCGAAGAGCGCGATGAAACACGTCACCTGCATTGAAGACCTGCGCCTGCTGCACAAGCGCCGCGTGCCCAAAGCCTTCTTCGACTACGCTGATCGCGGCTCCTATGCCGAGGAGACGCTGCGGGCCAACCGCGACGATCTGCAGAAGATCAAATTCCGCCAGCGCATTCTGGTCGACGTGTCCAAGCGGGATCTGTCGACGACGATCCTTGGCGAGCCGTCATCGATGCCGCTGATCCTGGCGCCGGTCGGCCTCCTGGGCATGCAGCACGGCGACGGCGAGATTCACGCCTGCCGCGCCGCCCAGGCCGCCGGCATCCCGTTCACGCAGAGCACGATGTCGATCTGCTCGATCGAGGACATCGCGGGCAGCGTCGAGAAGCCGTTCTGGTTCCAGCTCTACGTCATGAAGGATCGCGGCTTCATCAAGGCCCTGGTCGAGCGCGCGATCGCCGCGAAGTGCAGCGCGCTATGCCTGACCGTCGACCTGCAGGTGATCGGCCAGCGCCACCAGGACATCAAGAACGGCATGAGCGTGCCGCCGGAATGGACGCTGTCGAAGCTGTTCGACTTCGCCACCAAGCCGGCCTGGGTGCAGGGCGTGCTGCAGGGCAAGCGCCGCACCTTCGGCAACATCGCCGGCCACGTGAAGAACACCGAGGATCTCACCAAGCTCTCGGCCTGGACCGCGGCGCAGTTCGACACTTCGCTGAACTGGAAGGACGTCGACTGGATCCGCTCGATCTGGCCGGGCAAGCTGATCATCAAGGGCATCCACGACATCGAGGACGCGAAGCTCGCGGCCGCGACCGGCGCGCAGGCGCTTGTCGTCTCCAACCATGGCGGCCGCCAGCTCGACGGCGCACCGTCCTCGATCCACGTGCTGCCCGGCATTGCGGAAGCGGTCGGCGACAAGATCGAGATCATGTTCGACGGCGGCATCCGCTCGGGCCAGGACGTGATGCGCGCGCTCGCGCTCGGCGCCAAGTCGTGCATGCTCGGCCGCGCCTATGCCTACGGCCTCGGCGCCGGCGGCCAGGCCGGCGTCGCCAAGGCGATCGACATCATCCGCAACGAGCTGCTGACGACGATGGGCCTGTGCGGCATCAACACGGTGGCCGAGATCGACCGGAAGGTGCTGGCGGATTGATCGACACTTAACCGGTTGGGACAAAGCATGACGCTGGTCTCACACCGTGATGATCCGAAGCGCTTGCCAAGCAAAAGCTGTCGTCCCTGCGAACGCAGGGACCCATAGCCACCGCTGTCAGTTATTTCGGGCGGTCGCGCCACTGCATGGTGCGTTTGGGCATCTGCTCAGACTAAGACACCCTGGCGTGCCCCGACACTCCATCCTGGGGTTATGGGTCCCTGCGTTCGCAGGGACGACACCTTTTGTCAGGATGCGGCATACGCTCCAGATGAGCTGGGTCACATCGGCGGCGTCAGCCCATCGCGGCCGACGCTGACGCGGCTGGTCTCGAGCGAGCCGTCAGGCAACGGCTTGACGGTGGCGATCACCTTGGCGCCGGCCGTCAGCTCGGACTTGTCGCCGGGCACGAAGGTCACGATCGGCGTGTCCGGCGCGATGTCGACCCGCTTCTCGCCGCCCTTGTATTTGACGAGCAGCGAGTGACCGTCGGTCGAGACCGAGCTTTCGGATACGGTGGCGTTGGTCATGCTCGAATTCGGCTTCAGGTCCCACGACCGCGAGCCTTCGCCCGTGCCGCGCATGTCCTCGGGAAAAATGTGGATCTCGACCGCCTTCGGCGCGCCGTCCGGGCCGGGCACCGTGGTGGCGCCGATGAACGAGCCCAGCTTGATGTCGGAAAGCTGCGCCTTGACGACACCCGAAACGCGCAGATCACCGGCCATGCGCAGCTTGAAGATCTCGCCGCTGCGGGCTTTCACCGTCATCATGTCGGCGTCGACGCTTTCGATGGCGCCGCGCACGCGCGTCGGCACCGGCGCCTGCTGGGCAATGGCGAGCGCGGATACAGCCGCAACCATGGCGAGTGAAGCGACGGAACGGATCAGGACGAGACGAGCGGACATGCAGGGCTCCGAGGGCGAGAGAAGATCATCCGCGTCCAATGCGGGGCTACGCGGACGCTCGATCAATGAGACGCCGACCATCTGCGCTTATTCCGCGTTCAAGCCCTTGTGAGATCGGCCTCGACCAGCGCGCGCAACTCGGGCGTGACCTGCGGACGGCGGCCGAACCACAATTCGAAGCCACGCACGGCCTGGTGCAGCAGCATGCCGAGCCCATCGGCAGTGCGCAGCCCCCTCGCCCGCGCCGCCGCGAGCAACTGCGTCTCCAGCGGCACGTAGACGATGTCGGCGACGACAGCCTGCTGCGGCAACAGCTCGACGTCGAGCTCGAGCGGCGGCTGGCCGTGCATGCCGAGCGAGGTGGTGTTCACGAACAGGCCCGCGCGCGGCAGCAGCGCGCCGACGCGGTCCCAGCCTTCGGCAACGACATGGCTGCCGAACTGATCAGCCAGTGCTTGTGCGCGCGCCGCGGTGCGATTGATGACGTGGACGCGGCCGATGCCGCGCTCGAGCAGGCCGAACACGACGGCCCGCGCCGAGCCGCCGGAGCCAAGCACCAGCGCCTCGTCGGTGCGGTCCCAGCCTGGGGCGGCGGCATCCAGATTGCCGATGAAGCCTTCGACGTCGGTGTTGGTGGCCCGCAGGATGCGGTCCTCGTACCAGAGCGTGTTGGCCGCGCCGACCGCGCGGGCACGCGCGTCCGGCTCGCTCAGCTCCAGCACGCGCTCCTTGTGCGGGATCGTGACGTTGGCGCCGACGAAGCCGCGACGGTCGAGATGCATGACGAAGTCCGCCAGCTCTTCCGGCGGCACCGCCTCGATGGTGTAGCCGCCGGCAATGCCAAGCTCGTGCAGCCAATGATGATGGATCAAAGGCGAGCGCGAATGCGCGGCAGGCCAGCCGATCAGGCACGCAGCGCGGGGTTTGGCGGCGAGGGTCATGGCCGTGACATCGGACAAGCCCCGGCTGGAGTCAATGCTGGGGCTCGGCAGTCGCCCCCCGGGAAAGCGTCGCAGCGGCCGAGAGGCGCCATGGCCCCAACGACGACGCGGCGTTGAGGTCGCGTGTCAGCTCGCGGCGAGCCCATCGGCGACGTCCGCCGGCGCCGTCTCCTTGCCCTTGATGTCGGCCACGGCGCGCTCGATTGTCTCGCGATAGCGCACCAGCGGCGGCCGCACGCCGTGGGTCAGCAGCGCCCGGCGCACGGTCGGCGACGCGCCCGTGATGAACAGGCGGATGCCCTGGCGCCTGGCCTTGGCGGCGACGCGGCTCATGGCGTTGGCGGCCGTCGAATCCAGGAACGGCACGGCGGCGAAATCGACCACGAAGGCTTTGCGGCGGTCGGCGATCGAGTCGAGCACGGTGCCAACGGTCGAGGCGGCGCCGAAGAAGAACGCCCCGGTGATGCGATAGACCAGCACGTCCTTGTCGGTGCTGAGCTTGGGATTGTAGGGCACCCGCGCGCTGTCCTCGAAATCCGCACGGTCCTGCGCGACCAGCGGCGTGCTGTCCTCGACGCCGGTCATCTGCGCCATGCGGTTGATGAACAGCACGGCGCCGAGCGCAAAGCCGACCAGGATGCCCTCGGTGAGATCGCGGAAGACCGTCAGCCCGAAGGTCGCGAGCAACACCGTGGCATCGCCCCAGGACGATCGGATCAGGGTGGCGAACTCGTGCTTCTCGGCCATGTTCCAGGCCACCACCACCAGCACCGCGGCGAGCGCCGACAGCGGGATGTAGCTCGCGAGCGGAGCCGCGATCAGCATGAACACCAGCAGGAACAGCGAATGCAGCATGCCCGACACCGGCCCGCGTGCGCCGGCGCGAACGTTGGTGGCGGTGCGCGCGATGGTGCCGGTGACGCAGATGCCGCCGAACAGCGCCGAGCCGACATTGGCAAAGCCCTGCGCTACCAGCTCGCAGTTCGAGCGATGGCGACGGCCGGTCATGCCGTCGGCGACGACGGCCGACAGCAGCGATTCGATGGCGCCGAGCAGTGCGAAGGCGATCGCGTCGGGGAACACCGCCTGGACCTTGGCGAGCGAGAACGCCGGCAACGCCGGCGCCGGCAGCTCGCGCGGGATACCGCCGAATTTCGTCCCAATGGTCTCGACCGGAAGCTGCAGCGCGAAGGTGATGATGGCCGCGACCACGACCGCGATCAGGATGCCGGGCCAAGTCGGCCGCAGATGCTTGAGGCCGATGATGATCGCTATCGACAGCGCGGCCGTCACGACCGCAGACATGCTCGCGGTCGGCGCGCCATGCGCGAGCGCCGTGAGCTTCGGAAGCAGCTCGCCCGGCTCCTTGCCCGCAAGCGTGATACCGAACAGATCCTTCAGCTGGCTGGCAAAGATGATGACGGCGATGCCCGCGGTGAAGCCGACCGTGACCGGATAGGGAATGAACTTGATGTAGGTGCCGAGCCGCAAATATCCTGCGATCACCAGGATCACGCCGGACATCATCGTCGCGATCAGCAGGCCATCGAGACCCTGGCGATCGACCGTCGCAGCGACCAGCACGATGAAGGCACCCGCGGGACCGCCGATCTGAAAGCGGCTGCCGCCGAGCAGCGAGACCAGGAAGCCGCCGATCACGGCGGTGTAGAGACCACGCCCCGGCGAGACACCGGAGGCGATCGCGATCGCCATCGACAGCGGCAGCGCCACGATCGCCACGGTCAGGCCCGCCAGCGCGTCGGCGCGAAAGTCGCTGAGGCCGTAGCCCTCGCGCAAGACCGTCAGGAGTTTGGGGGAATAAAGCTCGGCGAAGGTCGGCTCATGATGTCCGACCCGCCCGTGCGAACGGTGTTCGTTTGCGATGCTCATGCCCATCACGCTCCCGTCGCCTCATCGGGCCGCGGCGCAGCCGACGATGCGTCCCACACGAAGCGCCCAGGGGCCCCGTGCCGCGCGATGAGCCTAGCTCGCGTCATCGCGCACAATGTCAGTTTGACGGCCCATGCGGCGGGGCGGCCCCGGGTCCTTCAGGCGAACACCACGCCCGCCATTCTCGCTGCGGGAATGCTCACCGATCAGATCCACGCCCGCACGATTGAGCGCATCGACGACCTTGGTCAGCGAGTCCACCACGCCGCGGACGTTGCCCGTGGAGGCTTCCATCCGCTGGATCGTCGGCAGCGACACGCCGGCCAGCTCGGCCAAGGTTCTCTGATCTATCCCGAGCAGCGCACGGGCTGCTCGCATCTGGAACGACGTGATCACGATGGCCTCACGTAGCAGACACCATAAATGATGTCTGAGACAAAGACAATGATGTAAAATACATCATAAATTGCTTTCGGAGGCAAGCTGGAACCGGCCCTCGCCCACTGTTCCCTGCGCGCCCGAGCAAAGGTCCCGACGCGATCCGGCCCGCCATCCCGAGAGAGGATGACGGGCCGGTGCTGCTCGGCGCGGAGCGTTCGGCTCAGGCGGCGTCGCGGTGGGAGGCGATGATGTGGTCGGCGGCGCGGCCCGTCACCTCGGCCATGTGGTCGAACTGGCGGGTGAAGCTGCCGGCGCCGGCCGTGGCCGAGCGCAATTCGACGATCAGCTCGCCGATCTCGGCCTCCGGCATCATCGCGCGGACGCAATCCCAGCCCGGCCAGCCGTCGCGGGTGTCGAACGACAGGATCTGGCCGCGCCGCGCCGACAGGATCGCGTTGATTCTGGCGGTCGCTTCCGTGGGGCAGACGATCTCAACGGTGTGAATCGGCTCCAGCAGCACCGGCTGGCATTGCGGCAGCCCCTCGCCGACGCCGACCCGCGCCGCGGTGCGGAACGCGAGGTCGGACGAATCCACGCTGTGATAGGAGCCGTCGGTCAGCGTGACCTCGACGTCGATCACCGGAAAGCCCAGGGGGCCACGGGCCATTGCGTCGACAACGCCCTCCTCCACCGCCGGGATGTAGTTGCGCGGCACCGCGCCGCCGACCACCTTCTCGGCAAAGCGGAAGCCTTCGCCGCGCGGCAGCGGCCTGATGTCGAGCACGACGTCGCCGAACTGGCCGTGACCGCCGGACTGCTTCTTGTGGCGGCCGCGCTGCGTGATCGGCTTGCGGATGGTCTCCTGATAGCCGATCGCAGGCTGATGCGATTTCACGTTGACGCCGAAACGGTCGCGCAACCGCTCCAGCGCGACGCGCAGATGCATCTCGCCCTGCCCCCACAGCACCGTGTCGTGGGTGCGCGGGTTCTGTACCATCGTCAGCGATGGATCCTCCTCGTGGAGCCGCTGCAAGGCTTGGCCGAGCTTGACGTCGTCCTTGCGGTCCACGGCGGCGATCGAGAGCGCCAGCACGGGTGGACACGCCTCGACCTTTGCCAGCGGCAGCGGCGCCGTCTTGCCGGTCGCAACCGTATCTCCGGTCTTGACCGCATCGAGCTTGCCGAGCGCGACCGTGTCGCCGGCTTCGGCGCCCGCGCGCTTGCTGTCATAGGCGCCGGTCGCAGCCAGGATGCCGGACACGCGCGCCGCCTCGCCCGAAGCGGCATGCAGCGTCGCGCCGTCGTCGAGATGGCCCGAAAGCAGGCGCGTCAATGACAGCTTGCCGCCATGCTGCAGGTGCAACGTCTTGAAGACGTAGCCGAGCGCCTCCTTCGCGTCCTTCACGCCCAGCCGCTGCGCGGTCTCGGCGATTCCGGGCGCCTCGTGGCGCAGCGCCTTCATCAGCCTCAGCACGCCGTTCTCGCGCAGCGCCGAGCCGAGCAGCACCGGGCAGATCAGCCCCTCGCGCAATTCGCGCGCGAGATCGTCGAACACGGCGTCGCGCGGCGGCGGGATGTCCTCCAGCAGTTGCTCCATGAGCGCGTCATCGTGATCGGCGAGCTTCTCCAGCATCGAGAAGCGCGCCTCCTTCTCGCGGTCGAGATCGCCGCCTTCGAGCCCAACAACTTCCGACGCCTTGTGCTCGCGATAGATGAAGGCGCGCTCCAGCGCGAGGTCGACGAAGCCCTCGATCAGCTCGCCGTTCCAGATCGGAATCTGGCGCAGCACCAGCGGCACGCGCGAGGCCGGCTGCAATGTGGCAAGCGTCTCCCTGATGCGCGCATTGGCGCGGTCGATCTTGTTGAGGAACAGGAAGCGCGGGATGCGCAGCTCCTCGAGCTCGCGCAGGATGATCTGCAATTGCGGCAGCTTCTTCTCGTCGGCCTCGCAGACCACGATGGCGGCATCGACCGCCGGCAGCGCCGCGCGCATGTCGTGGATGAATTCGATCGAGCCGGGACAATCGAGGAAGGTGTAGCTGTCGCCCATGAAGGTCGTGGTCGCCGCCGTCATGGCGACGCTCATCTTGTGCTGACGCGCCTCCGGGCTGGCATCGCCGACGGATGTGCCGGCGTCGACGCTGCCCGCGCGTGGGATCACGCCCGTCCGCGCCAGGATCGCCTCCAACAGAGTGGTTTTACCGCTTTGGAAAGGGCCCACCAGCGCAATGCACCGTGGACCGCGGGGACTTCTCAGGTCTTGTCCCATTCGCCGCCTCCTCGTTGTGGAGCTCGGCCCTTGATTGGGTCGGCAAAGCCGAATGCTCTGCCTCGGCTGCCGCTTTGGCAAGCAGGCGGCCTGCGAAAAACGTTGCTGCAGTGCGGGGGATCGCGCCGTCTTCCCGCAATTCACGGCAAAGGGAAGATCACCGCCCCGGGCGCAATTCGAGGCTTTGCAGCCCCGCCGAGACGCTGAGGCCGACCTGGCCCTGGACGCTGAGTGGCTGCAGCGCGATCGAGTTGGCGGAGCCGCCGACCAGCACATTGCCGCCAAGGCCGACGCCGACGGCGGCCGAGCCCTGGGCGCCGGCATAGTCGCCGGAGAGATCGCCCGGCCCGAGCCGTGCAACCGGGGCATAGACCACCCAGGCCAGCAGCGATTCCTGGGTGATGCCGAGATCGAGGCCGACCTTGCGGATGGTCGCGACGTAACGATCCTCCGGCAGCCCGTCGGCGCGCAGCACGCAGCCGAGATGGGTGACCGAGCCGACGATGAAGCCGACGCTGGCGCCACCGCGGCATTCGAGGACGCCGACCCGCACGCGATCTTGCGCCTGGGCAGCGCCGCCGGTGCAGAGGACGACCGCAGCAGCGAGCCCGGCGAGGATGGTCGAGCGCATGAATAAAAACTCCGGCTGAAATGAACGTGTGATGCAGACCCGTCGATCGGACTGACGATCACGGGGCATCACATCTATGCCACAAGCCTTACAGTCGCACCAGATTCGCCGCGCCGTCAGCACGCGCCATCGCGCCGGCCATTGCGACGCGTTCGCCCGAACGCTTCCGCGGCTCAGCGATAGAAGCGCGAGAAATAGGACGATGAACGGCTCGGGCTCGGGTGGATCGGCAGCAGCGGCACCAGCTCGACCTCGGTGATTCCGGCAGCGATGTTCAGGCCGGTCTGCCCCTGCAGGCTGATCGGCTGCAGGGCGGCGGCGCGATCGGTGTCGCGCACCAGGAAGCTGCCGCCGAAGCCGACCAGAGCCGCAGCGTTGGCGGACAATCCACCGTAGCGCCCGCGCAGCTCGCTGCGGCCGAAATCGTTGACCGGTGCGCTGACCGCCCACGCCATCCTGGTCTCATCCGTCAGCCCGACATCGAGGCCGTAGCGCCGGACCTTGGCGACATAGCGCTCCGGCTGGCGGCCCTGGCTGCGAAACACGCAGCGGAGGCGTGACTGGGACATCACGAGCTTGCCGGAAGTCTTTCGTCCCGCGCACTCAAGCACACCGGCGCGCATGGGGCGATTTGCGTGGGCTTGCGCGAATGGAGCAACCGACACAAGCAACATGATCGACAGCAGAAGCAGCCGCATCGAACTCCAACCCTACGCCACCAGACTTATCGACCGACAAGAGAAAGGCGCCATGTTCAAAGCATGGCGCCTTTCGGCCTGGAACTTGGCTTCTGGAGTTTCGAGACGGATGTTGCCCGATTACCTCAGATTGCCGCAGAAGCGCTGGATGCGCTTGCAGGCGTCCTCGAGGTCGGAGGTCTTGGTCGCGTAGGAGATGCGGAACGCCGGGCCGAGGCCGAACGCCGAGCCGTGCACCACCGCGACGCCCTCGGTCTCCAAGAGCTCGGTGACGAAGGCCTCGTCATTGTCGATCACCTTGCCCGACGGCGCCGTCTTGCCGATCGTGCCGGCGCAGGACGGATAGACGTAGAAGGCGCCTTCCGGCCGCGGGCATTCGATGCCGCTCGCCTGGTTCAGCATCGAGACCACGAGGTCGCGGCGCTCCTTGAACACCTTGTTGTTCGCGGGAATGAAGTCCTGCGGACCGTTCAAGGCTTCCACCGCCGCCCATTGCGCGATCGAGCACGGGTTCGAGGTCGACTGCGACTGGATCGTCGCCATCGCCTTGATCAGGTGCGCCGGACCACCGGCATAGCCGATGCGCCAGCCGGTCATGCAATAAGCCTTGGAGACACCGTTCACGGTCAGCGTGCGGTCGTACAGCGACGGCTCGACCTGCGCCGGCGTGGTGAACACGAAGTCGTCATAGACGAGGTGCTCGTACATGTCGTCGGTCATGATCCAGACATGCGGATGCTTGACCAGCACCTCGGTGAGCGCCTTCAACTCGGCCTTGGTATAGGCCGCGCCGGTCGGATTCGACGGCGAGCACAGGATCAGCCACTTGGTCTTCGGCGTGATCGCCTTCTCCAACGCCTCCGGCTGCAGCTTGAAGCCATGCGCCGCGGTGCAGACCACCGGCACCGGCTCGCCGCCGGCGAGCGCCACCATCTCCGGATAGCTGACCCAATACGGCGCCGGGATGATCACCTGGTCGCCGGGATTGATGGTCGCCATCAGCGCATTGTACAGCACCTGCTTGCCGCCGACGCCGACGATCACCTGGTTCGGCTTATAGGTGAGGCCGTTCTCGCGCTGGAACTTGCCGATGATGGCTTCCTTCAGCTCGGGGATGCCGTCGACCGCGGTGTACTTGGTCTTGCCGGCCCGGATCGCCTGGATCGCAGCTTCCTTGATATTGTCCGGGGTGTCGAAATCCGGCTCGCCGGCGCCGAGGCCGATGACGTTGCGGCCCGCCGCTTTGAGGACGCGCGCTTTATCCGTGACCGCGATGGTCGCGGACGGCTTCACACGGTCGAGCGCAGCGGCGAGAAAGGACATCATCAGCTCCTATGCAGGCGTCGTGGATCACCCCCTCGGGGCCACGACCAGTCATGTCAGGGAAACGCCTGCTTTTAAGGCCCGCGGCGCGGCATCGCAAGAAGCTTGGGCACATGGCTCCCAAGACTTTAGGGAACGTTAAAACCGCCCCGCTAGCGTGGGCCCACGATTGTCCAGAGTCTCAGGCCGAAATGACCACTATCGGGTGCGCCCTGCGATCCGGCGACTGGCTCACGGCCACGCGGATCAAGTCCTACAGCTGGATTCTGCTCGCGGTCACGATCGCGGCAATCGCCGGCTGGATCGCGCTGTCCGACGGGCTGATCGACCGCAACGGCAAGCCGATCGGGACCGACTTCTCCAACGTCTATGCGGCAGGCGTGCTGACCCTTCACGGCAAGGCGGCGGATGCCTACGATCCGCCGCTGCAGCATGCGATGGAAAAGGCCGTGTTCGATGGCCGCGACGTGCCGTTCTTCGGCTGGCACTACCCGCCCTTCTTCTTCGCGATCGCCGCCATCACCGCCCTGCTGCCCTATGCCGGAGGGCTCGCGCTCTGGGTCGTGTCGAGCCTGCTCGCATACCTCACGGTCATGCGCGCGATCCTGCCGCGTTCCGAGACCCTGCTGGTGGCGACCGCCTTTCCCGCCGTGTTCGTCAACATCGGTCACGGCCAGAACGCGTTCTTCACCGCGGCGCTGCTCGGCGGCGCGCTGTTGCTGATGGAGCGCGACCGGCCGTGGGCGGCCGGCATCCTGATCGGCCTGCTCGCCTACAAGCCGCAATTCGGCGTCCTCATTCCCGTGGCGCTGCTCGCAGGCACGCGCTGGCCGACGATCGCTGCTGCAGCCGCCACGGTGGCCGCGCTGATCGCGATCAGCTTCGCCGCGCTCGGCAACGAGGTCTGGCACGCCTTCTTCCAGTCCATGACTTTCACACAGAGCGTCGTGCTCGAGCAAGGCGGCACCGGGTGGGAGAAGATCCAGTCGGTATTCTCCGCCGCGCGCCATTGGGGCGCCGATGTCAGGTTCGCCTATGCGCTGCAAAGCCTGCTGGCGCTGTCGCTCGCGGCCGGACTTGCCTGGCTGTGGCAGAGCGAGGCTGCGTTCGATCTCAAGGCTTCGGCACTGGCGAGCGCGAGCCTGCTGGCGACGCCCTACGTGCTCGACTACGACCTCGTGGTCGTTGCGGTTGCGATCATTTTCTTCGTCCGGCACGGCCTCGCGAACGGCTTTCGCGACTACGAGCTCAGCGTGCTCGCGGCCGCCTGGATCGTGCCGCTACTCTCGCGCAGCGTCGCCGGGCTGACGACGATACCGCTGGGCCTCATCATTCTGATGGCCCTGTTCGCGCTGACCCTGCGCCGCGCACTCACCGATCGCGCCGTCGAGATCGGTGGACACGCGCGCATCGCACAAGCGTGATCTCGATTGTTTGAATCTATTGGAAAGTTGTTATTCGAGAGTGCAGTGCAGTAGCGCATTTCGACTTTTTCCATCCGCCGGCACTTGCAGCCTGCGCTCATCGGCATCATTGTCTGGCCGCATTGCGGGACGATCTGGCGTCCGGATGCGCGATGCGTCCAACCCTTGATTCCTCGAACTCGAAATCGGCCGGATGTACAAGCTCTATTCGATGCAGCGGTCAGGCAACAGCTACAAGGTCCGCCTTGCGCTTGCGCTTCTGAACGCGCCCTATCAGGCGATCGAGATCGACATTCTGCGCGGCGAGAGCCGCACGCCGGATTTTCTCGCCAAGAATCCGAGCGGCCAGGTGCCGCTGCTGGAAGTCGGCGAGGACCGCTTCATCGCCGAATCGAACGCGATCCTCTGGTATGTCGCCGGCGGCACGCCGCTGGTGCCGGAGCAGCGCATCGAGCGCGCCGAAGCGCTGCAGTGGATGTTCTTCGAGCAGCATGCGCTCGAGCCGAACATCGGCGCCGCCTATTTCTGGCTGCTCCTGGTCAAGGGCGGGCGCGACCTTCAGACCCATGCGCTGGAGGACTGGATGGAGCGCGGCTATGCCGCGCTCCAGGTGATGGAGAATCATCTCAAGAGCAACGATTACTTTGCCGCGAAACAGCTGACGGTCGCCGACATCGCGCTCTACGGCTACACGCACGTCGCCGATCGCTGCGACTTCGATCTGTCGACCTTCCCGAAGATCCGCAACTGGCTGCGCCGCGTCGAACAGACACCCGGTTTCGTCGCGATGGATTGGCAGCCGGCACTGATCGATTCAGCCGGCATCGCCGCCGACTACGGGTGACATGCTCACCGTAAAACTACCGACCGCCCGTAGAACAGCGGGGAAAATACACGTTTAGGCGGGAACAAATACCACGAACGCCATGTTCTTGCCTTTTTTGCTGATTTGCCGCCGCAATCCTGCCCAGCGCTACCTTAGAATTTACCTCTGCGAGTGATTCGCTCGCGGATGTATGGGTAAGGGATTTCGACTTCATGTCCCGGTGGCGTTGTGCTTCCGTTCCGAAGTTCAGTTGGGTCCGCGGCCGCGCGTCGCCGCAGGAGTCGAACCACCGTAGAGGGCTCCGCACGCCCGTCAGCGGCTTTCACGACCACGCAACGCTCACCCTTTCGCCCGGCCTGACCACCGCCGTGGTCGCAACGATCGCGGCCAGCACGCTCTCATTGGGTGTCAGCGTCACCATTGCGGTGGTATCGATTCGCGCCCTCTTGTCGATGCCCGCTTAGCAGGAAGCCATTTTGACAACCCTTCGCGGTTTTCGCGACAACAGGCGATGATTGTCTCGCACACAAAATGGCGATGAAATCAACGGTCGTAATCGTTGCCGTGACCCTGGCACTCGCGATCCTGCTGGCGGCGTCACTGCTGATCCTGATCGAGCGACGGGGCGAGCTCTCGCTCTCGCCGCTGACCGAGGAGGATCGGTCGGTCTACGTCGAGCTGATGCGGCCGCCCACCGCCGAACCGGTGCTGCCCATCCCTGATTGATCGCGAACACGGCTGCGCGTATCGAAGGTCCGTCGAGATTTTCAAACGGACGACGAATCCTTCATGCACGAAGCACTCACTGTGCGCGCCATCGCGCGCGACGACCATGATCGCTGGCTGCCGCTCTGGGACGGCTACAACGCCTTCTACGGCCGTTCCGGGCCGACGGCGCTGCCGGCCGAGGTGACCGCGATGACATGGTCGCGCTTCTTCGATGCCAACGAGCCGGTGCATGCCCTGGTCGCCGAGAGCGGTGGCGAGCTGATCGGCTTGGCGCATTACCTGTTTCATCGCGCCACCACCACGATCGGGCCGCTCTGCTATCTCAACGACCTGTTCACGAGCGAGGCCGCCCGCGGCAAGGGCGTCGGCCGGGCGCTGATCGAGGCGGTCTACCGCGAAGCGCGTCAGGCCGGCGCGCCGCGGGTCTATTGGCAGACGCACGAGACCAACAGGACGGCACAGGCGCTCTACGACAAGATCGCCGAGCGCTCGGGCTTCATCGTCTACCGCAAGGCGCTGTAAGCGGGCGGTGTCACGCCGCCGTCACGGGGCCGGCCTACGCTCCATCGAGCGCCTGATCATCCCCCCGTCACCGGTCACGCGTTTCAGCGGTCCCCGTCAGTCGCCGTCTCTGACCGGGGCCGCATTTTTTTGTCGGGCCTGGTCGTTGGACGTGGCGCGTCTCACGCCACGTTCGTCGTCGTGTCCTGCTGCTCCAATGGTGCCAGCTGAGAAGCCTTCGCCTGCGCGGCTTCGATGCACATTCTGACAGCCTCGCCCATGCTCGCCGCGACCAGATCGGCCTTGGTGGCTTCTTGCAGCACCTTCGCGGCCTCCTGATCGACGTCGGCCGCGCAGCAGACCAACATCACTTTTGCTCTGGGGAGCCGTCGCTTCAAGCGACGAACGGAGTAGCGCATATGTGCGACGCCGGAATTGCCGATATAGATCAGGCAGGCAATCGCGACACCTGCGGGCTCGAGCTTGATGACGTTCGCCGTCGAGAGCGCCTCCGCCCCTGAAACCTTCGCGCCCAGCCCGTGCGCCGACGACAGTTGCGCGAGAATCACCGCCGCCGCTTCGTCGATCGGGGTTCGCCCCGCCACGCACAGGACCGGCTGCTCGCTCCGCCATCCTTCGGCGAGATTGTCCTTGCTGAGGATGGGTATCGTGTCGATGGCCCCACTGCTGGCCGAGCTGTCGACGGCCGATGCCGCCTCCGGATCGCTGGTGGTCTCGCGTTTCGCCAGCGGACCATCACTCTGATCGGAAAGATCGGCGGTCAACTCGGCGACGGCGTCACGGATCGTTGCAAGGCGATCATAGGCGAGCGCCCCCCGGTCGGCGTCGGCTTGGGCCAATTGCAGCCTCTTCACCGCGACCTCGTCGCAATAGGCAATCAACGAGCGCTCCTTCAAGAACTCCTCTGCCTTCTCGGCTGCTTCCGTCGGATCGTTCGCAAGCATGCGCTGGTAGAAGATCTCGGGAGGAGACAGCGCTGGACGATCACCGAACATGACGTCGAGGAACTCCAGGCGCTCCACATGTCGTCCGATGACGACCAGGCAGACCGTCAGCGGCGTCGCGAGCACCAACCCGATCGGGCCCCACAGCGCGGTCCAGAACGCGGCCGAAACAACCACCGCCACGGGGGACAGGCCCGTGCTGCGCCCATAGACCATCGGTTCGATGACGTGGCCGAGCAACGGCTCGACCACGAGAAACAGGGCCAGCGTCCAAATCAGCATCGACCAGCCAGGGTCGACCGCTGCCGCCAGAGCAAGCGGAAACGCCGCGGCGATGACGGCGCCGATATAGGGCACGAACCGAAGCGCTGCGGCGAGGATTCCCCAAAGGAGGGCGCTGGGGATGCCGATGAACCACAAGCCGACGCCGATCACGACGCCGAATCCGCCGTTCAGGGCGAGCTGAGTGAGGAACAGCCGGCTGAGCCTGTAAGCCGCATCATCGAGCGCCGCCGTGGTGCGCTGCAGGTCCGATGAGCCCGCAAGGCGGATGAGCCGATTCCGCAGGTCCTCGCGTTGAAGCAATATGAAGATCACGAAGATGATGATGATGCCGGTCGTCGCCAGCGGATGAATGAGCGGCGAAATCAGCGTGCGAAGACTGTCCAGCGCTCCAGGATCGGGCTGCCGGACCTCCACCGGGATCGGGGTCACAGGGACTGAGGAATTCGTTCGCAGTCCGCTCGGCGGCCGAGCCGCTTCCGGCTCTTTCGGTTTGTCGAGTTCCTTGCCCAGATCCTTGAGCATGTCCGATGCACGCTCGAGCGTCCCTCTCCCGGCTTTGGTGTCGCGGAACGACTGGATCTTGTTGCTCATCGTCGATTGATAGTTCGGCAACTCACTGGCAAGCTGGGTGAGCTGGGTGGCGAGCAGGCTGCCCAGCGTAAAGATCACGACGAACGCGAGAACGACCACGCTGACGACGGCCAGTCCGCGCGGGGCACGAAGCCGCTGCAGTTGCGCGACCAACGGCGCCAATACGAAGCTGAGCAGGATGGCCAGGGCCACGGGCACCAGGATGTCACGACCGAAATACAGCAGCGCGATGATGATGACCGCAAAAATGGCGACGGCCAGCGCGCTGATCAGCCCAAGAACTTCCTCCGGGGTGCGGACCTTGAGCGGCTGTCTGATGATCATCGAATCTCTCTGCGAACGAGGAAGGGCGGCGCACGTCGCTCATGCGGTCAGGCTGTCAACGTCGACGAAGGCGGCACGTTGCAACGGAGGGAAGCTTCTGACGATGTCGCCGGCACCGGTGGTCATATGCCGGAAGGTTCGTCTCGATCCGAGCAACCATCCCGGCCTTCGCTAGAACAGAACGACCGAGGGCGCTGGTCAGCGCTGCCCGCCCTGCCGGACATTCGGCTTCCTGTTTCAGACACGCGATAACAGCCTCGTGAGGCTCCAGTTCCCGAGAGCGCCTGACGTCGCCTGCGCGTCTGCCGACGGCTACGACTGCTCAGCTTCGGCGCACCGTCGCACCTGCTCGAATCAGCCGGAGCTTCGCTATGGCGTCGTCCTTGTTGACGCCAGCAGGCCCGGCGCGAGCGGCTTGCGAGGGCGCACGACCGGCGGCCGTCCGGGTCCTGTCGGCCGCCGCGTCGCTTCAGCGCAAAACAAGCGTCCGCTCGGCCGTGCTCAGCCAAGACGGGTCGCGGAGACGGATCGCAATGGTGGGCTTTGTCCTACGTCTTGCTGCCCACCGTTTGGCGGACCTCGAACCCCTCGAACTGCGGCGGGCCGAGATAGTGCACCTTGGTGTCGCCGGCCCGCTGGTGCGCGGCGCGGAATGCTTCGGACTTGGTCCAGTCCTCGAACATCGTCTTCGACGCCCAGATCGTATGCGAGGCGTAGAGCGTATGGTCCTCGGCTTCCGGTCCCTTCAACAGGTGAAACTCGACGAAGCCCGGCACCTTGTCGAGATGGCTGTCGCGCGACAGCCAGACCTGCTCGAAGGCGGCCTCCGAGCCCTTGGCGACGCGAAAACGATTCATGGCGATGAACATGCTGATCTCCTGAGGGATGAATGCCGCAGGTCGAGGAGTAGCAGACTTCGCGGTGCAATGCGCCTGCGACGACGGCCGCTGATGCCGCAATGTGAAAGGCTTCAGGACGCCTGATCAGGAAATGGCGCAAGCGAGCCTTACGCTACGAGCCCCTTGATCGGCTTCACGGCCGCGCTGTCCGGAAACACCGCGCGGCCGAGCGCGTGCTCGCCTATGCCGAGATGATCGGCGAGTACGCCCTTGAACACCGCGCGAAGATCCGTCGTCGGCGCAAGATCGCGTCCCTGGTAGAGGCTCGCCATCTTCAGCGTCGGCCAGTCGGCGATCACCCGTCCGCCCTTCACCGCACCGCCGGCAAGCAGCGCAATCGTCCCGGTCCCATGATCGGTCCCCTGGGTGCCGTTGATCCTTGCCGTGCGCCCGAACTCGGTTGCGACCACCACGACCGTATCGCGCCAGCACGGGCCAAGCCCGCTTTCGAACTCGGCGAGCGCACCGTCGAGACCCGACAAGAGCTGCGCCAGCCGACCGACCGCACCACCTTCATTGGCATGCGTGTCCCAACCGTCGAACGCCAGCGCGGCGATGCGCGGACCATCCTCCGCGGCGATCAGCTTCGCCGCGCCGCGCGCGACCTGGCGCATCGCCGCGATCTGGTTGCCGCCCGGCTTCGGCTTCATGTCGTCACCGACCGCGACCTTCTCGAGCTTGAGCCCTTGCGACAATGCAGCCGCCAACGCGGGATCGCGATGCGCATAGAGGTCGACCAGCCGCATCGCGGTGTCGTCATCGGCCTGCGGCAGCGTCACCGGCGCCCAACCAACGGTGGGCGCTGCGCCGCGCAGCACCAGCGGCGCCGTCGGACCGACCGCGAGCGCGCCCGTGACGCGGGGGCCGCGCGGCAGAGCCTCGACTGCGCGGTTCAGCCAGCCCGATTGCACGCGGCCAGGACCGGCGAAGCCGCTTTCGAGCACGTCCTGACCATCGAAATGCGAGCGCTCGCGATACGGTGTCGCGACCGCGTGAATCACGGCAGCCTGCTTGTCGCGATACATGCGCGCCAATTCCGGCATCGACGGATGCAGCGCAAAGAACGAATCGAGCTGCAGCGCCGGATTTGGTCCCGCCGTCGTCAGCGCGATCGCGCCATGCAGTCCGGCGTAGTCGGGATCGCCGATCGGCGCGACGGTGGCGAGGCCATCGAGCGCGCCGCGCAGGATCACGACGATCAGCCGCGGGTCGCGCTGGCCGGCGGCCCGCGCGAATTTCGGCAGATAGCCCCAGGCCGCAAAGGACGCGCCTGCCAGCAGCAAATGGCGTCGCGAGGTCAACAGCGAGGTCGCGATCCGGTCCATCGTCATCTCCTCTGGAATTCCGGCGACATCAGCAACAACGCCAGCGCCTGCTGGCGCGATTCCGCACGCTCGATCGTGCGCCGCGTCTCCGTCCAAGTCGCATCGCCCGCGACGAGATCGAGCAGGTCGCGCGGATCGAGATTGTTGCCGAGACGTGCGGCGAGTTGCGCGGAAATGTCCAGCCGCAGCTTCATGCCCTCAGGGGCAGCCCACATCGCGTTGATATCAGCAAATCCGTTCGGTCCTGCGGGCGCCCATAGCGGCTGGCCGAGCGTGTTCAGGGAACTGAGATAGAAGCCGGGATCTTCCGGCACGCGCGCCAGCAGCCGGCCGCCGGCGACCAGGAACTCATAGGGCGAACGGATCTTGGTCAGCGGCGCCGACCAGGCCTCGTCGGAGTCGACCAGCGCCAAGGTCAGCGCCTTGAGGTCGCCATCGCTCTTCTTGAACACGGCTTCGAGCCGGGCGACGAGCGCGGGCGGCGGATCATCGGCGACGAAATGGCGCGCGAGCCTGGTGGCGATGAACTTCGCCGTCGAGGGATGGCGGGCGATGTCCGCGAGCGCGGCCTCGCCCTGCGCGAGACCGTCATCCTGATAGACCTTGCCGAGCAGGGTCTGCGGCCCCGGCTGGTGCGCATTGGCATTGAACACGAAGCTGCCGGGCGCCGCGTTGCGGTTGTTGCGGCCGGCAAAGCTCCAGCCGGTGATGATACGCGCCAGCGAGGTTACGTCCTCCTGGGTGTAGCCGCCGCCGACACCCAGCGTGTGCAGCTCCATGATCTCGCGGGCGAGGTTCTCGTTGAGGCCGCGCTTGCGGTTCTGGCCGGCGCGCGAGTCTGGTCCGAGCGATTCCTGGTTGTCGAGGAAGAACAGCATCGCCGGATGCTGCTCGACCGCCTTCAGCATGTCGGCGAAGCGTCCGAGCACGTGCGGCCGGATCGCCTCGCGCTCGAACGCACCGGCCCACATCCGCGCCAGCTCGCCCTTGCCTGCGGAGATGCAGAAATGATTCGACCAGAACGCCACCAGCCGCTCGGTGAAGCCGCAATCGGCGAGCACGGCGCGCTGCAGCCGCGCCAGCGCCTCAGCACGGAACGTCTTCTGGACGACGTTGGGCGGCTGCTGAGCCTGCGCGGGCTTTGCCGGCGCTCCCTGCATCGCGGGTGCAGGGTCGGCGCCGGCTGCTGGGGCCGCCGATGGCGTTGCGGCCGTGGCTTTGTCCGCGCCGTTCGTGGACAGGCCGCGCGTGGGGCTGGACTGCTCCTGCGGCGCAGCCTCCGACTTCGCGGCCTCGCGGGCCCGCTTGACCTCGTCCTGATAGGCGAAGACGGCATCGGCGAGTGCGGGCGTCGGCTGCAGACCCGGCGCTTCCAAGAGCGCTCCATTGGGACGCCCGAGCTCGGCCTTGACGAAGCCGCGCGGGTCCGACGCCGCATTGACGAGATCGCCCGAGGCGCCGCCACGCGCGCCGAAGCCGAAGCGATTCAATGCAACAAGAGCCGCTCGAGCATCACGCGCCATGCCACATCCTCGAGCCTGTCATCGCGGGAGCTCCCGAAACGCTGTGTTGCCGCGACCGCAGACTGCGATGGCGCGGCAGATTGTCACGCACTATACTTGCCCCGGCAGATGAACCGGACATGAAAAGGGGCTGGTCGGACGTGGCTCCGAACGTGACAAATCGTTTAGCGGACATGACCGCGCGGCAACTCACCTGCGAGTCGTGCGGCGCGGAGTTCAGCTGCGATCCCGGCGGCTCCTGCTGGTGCTTCGAAGAGGCCGTGCGCCTGCCGCTGCCCAAGAGCGGACAAAGCCGGTTCAAGGACTGCCTGTGCGTCAACTGCCTCAAGAGGCTGGCCGGCGAACCGGAGGCGGGATCGTGACGCGCTGGCACGTCGAAGCGGTCCTGCTCGACATGGACGGAACGTTGCTCGACACCGAGAAGGTCTATCTCGAAGCTGCGATCGCGGCGCTGAATGCGCTCGGCTACAGCGACGGCGTCGTCGAGCTCTGCCATGCGATGATCGGCATTCCCGGACCCGACAACGAGCAGACCCTGCGCGACCATTTCGGCGACGATTTTCCGCTGGTCGAAGTCAACCGCCTGTTCGCGGCCAAGACGATCGAGATCCTGCAGGCAGGCATGCCGCTGAAGCGCGGCGTCCTCGCGCTGCTTGACGCGATCGACGCGGTCGGCCTGCCCAAGGCCGTCGTCACCTCGTCCTCGCGCAGCACGGCCGCGGAGCATCTCCGCCTCGCCCGCATCGACCACCGCTTCGATGCGGTCCTGACGCGCGACGATGTGACCCGCGCCAAACCGCATCCGGACCTCTATCTGCTCGCCGCGGAACGGCTACGGACGCGCGCGCCGGCCTGCGTCGCAATCGAGGATTCCAATCCCGGCGTCGCCTCGGCGCACGCCGCAGGCGCGATCACCCTGATGGTGCCGGACATCGTGCCGCCGAACGATCATTCGCGGGCGAATGCGGCGGCCGTGCTACCGGATCTCGATGCCGCCATCGCGCTGCTCGCGCGCCGTTCGGTGTTGCCCGTCAAGACATGACGTCACGTCGGCAGGCTCGTCCGGCCATGCCGCTAATTCATCAGCCATTGTCTTCAAAGGCGGCAGAAGACGGTCACGATCGGTTCACGTCGTTGCGCGCCGCCGGCGGCCCTATCGGATGCATTAACCCGCACGCACTACCGTACAGGCGTTGGCGGATGGGCTTCTTTCATGTTGCGATTTATTGGCGCCGCAGGTGCGGCATTTTTGGTTGCGTTCGCAGGTGTGAGTTGGGCGGTGAGAGGCTTTCCGCTTCCGGATGGACCGTGGCGGGGCATGACTCGGACGGCTTCGATTGAAACCGCGGCAAATCTCGCTGCGCCCTTGCGCGAGAGCGGGGCCGTTGTGACGCCTCTATCTCCCCTGGTGGACAGGACCTTCGGCGGCCCGGAGGCAAAAGAGTTCGAGCGCAAGGCGTGGCTCGCGGAGCATACCTCGCAGAGCGACAAGAATCCCAAGCTCGACGCGTTGCGCATGGACGCGCTGCAGGCCGCGACGGCCTACAAGCTGTCGCCATGCGACAAGACCATGAAGCAGAACCTGGTGGACGCACTGACGGCCTATACTCGCGCCTATGTCGCCAAGCTGGATTGCAAGCGGCAGTTCTGGGGTGCAAAAATCTGCACGGACAAATCGCTCCAGGAGGCGGCCGACAGCGTCGGCACGCCGCTCGATCAGCGCGTGAAGGAGGCCTTGTTCGAAGCCTTCGACGAGAAGGGGATCACCAAGGCGGACTTTCCGGCGGATGTGCGCGAGGACGTCCCGATGTTCGCCGGACCCGGTCTCTGGTCCGACGAATCGTCGGTGTGCCGTATCCGGCAGGCGCAACGGGACCGGCGATAGCAAACGAGCGCTGCCATGAACCGGCTCATCTTCATCATTGCAGCCATCCTCGTCTGGCAGGTTGGCGGACGCCTGTTCCTGACCGACGCGCCGAGTGCGGCGGCTGCGTTTCCGCCCGTCACGGGCGCGGAGTTTCAGGACCACGAGAAATACACCGAGGACGCCCGGCGCTCGCAGCGCCAGGACGCGCTGAAGGCGCTCGATCTGGCGTGGAGCGACCGCTGCGGCGCCAAGCGCGACAGCTTCATCAGCGGCCTCAACCACTACTACTATCATCGGCAGAATCAGAACGAGCGCTATCCCGAGACCTATGGTCCGGCGGGCGCCGCCTACATCGCCGGCGTCTGGACGACCGCCGAGGATCGCCGGATCGAACGCCTGACCCAGGAAGCCTACGCCGCCGGCTACATCAAGCCGTCCGATTTCGACGGCATGGCCAGCCAGATGGTCGCGACGATCGTTCGCGGCGAGCGGGTCAGGGGACGCGGCTGCGCAGGCTGACGGTCCTGCGGGAAGCATATCGCCTCCCCTTTGGCAGCGCCGCCGCGACCAGCGTCCGTGCCGCCGCGCCCGCGGTCTCCATGTAGCTGGCGTCACGATGCAGCAGCACGACCGCGAACGCGCCGTCGAGCAGGAGCAGCATCTGCCGCGCGAGCTCGCCCGCTTCGGCAATTCCCTGCTCTTCGAACATCGCCTGCAGCCAGGCCTCGAACTTCTTCTTGTGGACGGCGCCGATCCTGATCGCGGGATGGCCGGGCAGATTGGCGAGCTCCGCGGTGGTGCGCAGGAAGCCGCAGCCGCGCCATTTCGGATGCCGCGCGGCGCGCGCAAGCTGATTGAATATCCCGGCGATCTTGTCGGGCAGCGCGCCCTCGGTCTCGTCGAACCAGCGCTTGAACAGCTCCAGGTTCGGCTGGTCGCGCGCGGCGAGATAGGCCGCGACGAGATCGTCCTTGCTGCGGAAATGATAATACAGCGTCTTCTTGGTGACGCCGGCCTTTTCCGCCACCGCATCGACGCTGACGGCGCGGATGCCTTCGGCATAGAACAGCCTGCTCGCGGCGGCGACGATGCGGGCGGGCGTGGGATCGGAGGATCGGGGCATGGCGGCGCTCGGTCTCGGTCAATGTATACTAACCAGTGAATATACCTCGGCTGCCGCGACGCCTAGTCTTCGCTTGCTCCAACCGCCAGCCTGCGAGACGCCATGACCGACCTCATCCTGCTCGACATCTCCGACCGCATCGCCACGATCACGCTGAACCGGCCGGAGCGACTGAACGCGCTCAGCTACGCGCTGATCGATCGATTGATGGCCGCGCTCGACCGCTTCGAGACCGATGCCGGCGTCAGGGCCGTGATCCTCACCGGCGCGGGACAACGCGCCTTCTCGGCCGGCGCCGACATCGACGAATTCACCGCAAGCGTCCGCCAGGGGCGCGCCGCGGCGCTGCGCGACTTCGTGCGGCGCGGCCAGGCGATGACGGCGCGGCTGGAGGCGTTCCGCAAGCCGGTCGTCGCCGCCGTGAACGGGCTCGCCTTCGGCGGCGGCTGCGAGATCACCGAGGCCGTGCATCTTGCGGTGGCGAGCGAGCGCGCCAGCTTCGCCAAGCCCGAGATCAGGCTCGGCATGCCGCCGACCTTCGGCGGCACGCAGCGGCTGCCGCGGCTGGTCGGCCGCAAGCGCGGACTCGAGCTGCTGCTGACCGGTGACGCTTTCCCGGCGCAGCGCGCGCTGGAGATCGGCCTCGTTAACGCCGTCGTGCCGCACGACGAGCTGTTGCCGGCGGCGCGCGCGCTGGCGCAGCGCATCATCCGCCACGGGCCGGACACCATCGCCGGCATCATCACCGCCGCGACGCGCGGGCTCAACATGGCGATCGGCGAAGGGCTGCAGGTCGAGAGCGAGCAGTTCGCGAGCCTGGTCGGCAGCCGCGATCTCACCGATGGGCTGGCGGCCTGGCGCGAGCGCCGGCCGCCGCGTTTCTAGACCGGGTGGCCCGGCGACTTGCGCGCCAGCCCGTCGAACGCATCGAGCAGCCGCTCGCGCCAGGCATGGACGCTGTCGCCCTCCTCCAGCAGCCGGAACGGGCTCACCACGCGCGCCCATTGGAAGCCGCCGAACACGATGTAGTCGGCATAGTCGGGCGTATCGCCGCCGATGAAGGCCTGCGTCTTCAAGGTCTGCCGCAGCGGCTCCAGCGACCTGCGGAAGCCGATGACCGCCTGGTCGCGCGAGGCCATGACCTCTTCGAGGCTCTTGCCGAACCGCGCCTCGCGCGATTTGCGGAAATAGTCGGCATCCTCGGCGGCGAGGTTCTTCGGAATGTCGGCGATGATCAGCGGGAAGATGCCGCCGACGATGGCGATGTCACCCCAGGCATTGAGGAAGCGGGCCATCGCGCGGCCGCCGGCGCCGCCGAACAGTGACGGCCGGTCCGGATAGGTGTCCTCGAGGTAGTTGGCGATCGCCCAGGAGTCGGCCACCGCGCGGTCGCCGTCGAGCATGACCGGCACCTTCTCCGATCCATGCGGCGCGATCGCGCTCTTCTCGGTGAAGCGCCACGGAATCGATTCTGCGCTCAGGCCCTTGTGCGCCAGCGCCATCCGCGTGCGCCAGCAATAGGGGCTGAATGGGCGGCCCGCATCGGTCCCGACGAGTTCATACAGCTTCACTGCCATTCCCGGTCTTTCCTCCAAGTCCGGACCGTTCTAGCGCGCGACGCGGCCGTTGTCGCGCAACAGCTGCGCGCCGGCGTCGGTGACGATGACGAAGATGCCGACGCCCGCGATCGCCTGGCGCGTGACACAGCCCAGATCGGCGGCATCCTCCCACACCGTCAGCCGCGGGCAGCTCGTTCGCCACGTCGCCACCACCTCGGCATGGCTGCGCGGCGCGCGCGCGATCCATTCGACGAAGTCGAGCACCAGGGGGTCTGCCGATACGGCCATGCTCGCCTCACTCTGCCGCCGCCGAGCTCTGCGCGGCCAGCAGCAGCCAGCCGCCATAGAGGATGTAGTAGCTCGCCACCGCCGTGATGATGCGGTGGGCCCAGGTGCGGAACTGCTGCTCGCTCATCGCCTCCAGCAGCCGCCGCGCCAGGCTCGTGCCGAGCATCGACGCTCCGACGGCGACGAGCGCGAGCACGGGATCGAGGCCCGCGGCCTGATCGATGATGCCGCCGAAATAGATCAGCTTGGTGAGGTGGCTCGCGACCTGGCACGTCGCCTTGGTGGCGACGATCGCGCGGCGGTCGAACCGCGCGCCGAGAAAGAACGTGTCGAGCAGCGGCCCGGACACCCCGGTCATCAGCATCAGCCCCATGCAGATCGTGCCGTAGATCGCGCCCTGCCAGACGCTGTCCGGATCGGGCCTGAGGCCGGCCGGCATCAGCCGCGCCATGAACGGGGTGACGCCGAGCAGCAGGAGCGCGACCGGCTTGTCAGGCACGTAGCGCACCAGGGACCATAGGCCGAGCGCCAGCGCGCAACCGACGAGATACACCGCGACCGGCCGCCAGCGGATGTGCCGGCGCCACAGCACGGCGCGCCAGCCGTTGGACGCCATCTGCGTCGCCGCGTGCAGCACCATCGCCGCCGGCAGCGGCATGATCGCCAAGAGCACGCCGATCAGGATCAGCCCGCCCGCCATGCCGAACAGGCCCGACAGGAACGCCGTCGCCACCATCAGCAATCCGAGCGCTGCAATCAGGGCTGGTGTCATGGCTGATCTCCTCGCCATGCAGATTGTCGCACTGGCGACGGCCGCACAAACCGAGTTATCTTGCCCTCCATCAGTTTTCCTGAGGGCTCGATGAGACGGCTGCTGTTCCTCAACGGCATCAAGGCATTCGAGGCGGCTGCGCGCACCGGCAGCTTCGCCGCGGCCGGCAGCGAGCTCAACGTCTCCGCCGCCGCGATCAGCCGCATGGTCAACCTGCTCGAGCAGCGGCTCGGCGTGGTGCTGTTCGAGCGCAAGGCCAACCGCCTGGCGCTGACCGCGCCGGGGCGCGCCTATCAGAGCGGGCTGACGCCGATCTTCGATGCGCTGTCGAGCCTGACCGCGCAGATCATGGCGCCGTCGTCGATGCGCGTGCTGACGCTCGGCGTCGGTCCGACCTTCGCGATGAAATGGCTGATCCCGCGGCTCGCCGATTTCAGCACCGAGCAGCCGGACATCGAGGTCCGCATCACCACCGGCGGGGCGGCGGTGCCGTTCGGCGACGACTGGAGCTGCGGCATCAAGCTCGGCCACGGCGCCTGGCCGGGTCTCGTCGCCGAGCCGCTGTTCGCCGCCGATCTCGTGCCGGTGTGCACGCCACGGCTGGCCGCGACCTTGAAGAAACCGGCCGACCTCAAGGGCCCGAGCCTGCTGCGAGTGTCGCATGCGGCCGAGGACTGGGCGCTGTGGCTGAAGGCCGCGGGCGTCACCCGCGTCAGCGCGCGCGGCACCGAGTTCCAGTATTACGGGCATGCGCTGCAGGCCGCGATCGACGGGCTCGGCGTCGCGATGGGCATCCGTCCCTATATCGACGATGACCTCGCGGCAGGACGGCTGGTTGCACCGTTCGCACTGACCGTCCCAAAAGGCGAGCGCTGGTATCTTGTCTACCGCCATTTCCAGGCCGGCCAACGTGATTTCGCCGCGTTCCGGCGCTGGATCATGCGCGCAGCGTCGCAACCCGCGACCCGGAATTCTCAGCGGAGGGACGCGATCAAAAAAGACGCTGACGTGTGAACCTGTTCACAAATGCCCGGACAAACTCATGCTGTTGTTGCAGTTTGGAACATCCAGGACTGCGCAATGACGTACTTGTACGAAGACTTCGCCATCGAGCCGTTCGAAGCAGGACGCGGCTTGTGGCACGCGCGGATCCGCCGCGCGGACATGACCCCGGTGGTGATCAATGGTGTTTCGTTCCCGTCTCTCGAAGTCGGCTTTGCCTGGTCCGATGCAGACATGGCGATCGCCGATGCCAAGAGCCACATCGACCGCTTCCGCAAGCGGTGGGACTGACGACGGCCAACTGATAGGCCGTCGCTTCGAGCATGCAACGGAGGATATCGACCGCCCCCCGGGAAAAGACGGATAGCGCGACGTGGAACAATCTTCGAGAGTGAAGTCCCCGAGAGTCCATCCGCGCGGCCAGACGGTTCCAAGCCAACAATCCAAACGCCAATTCGAAATGCCGAGTGTATTCGTAATGCGGACTGCAATTCATGGCTGAGCCTGCCGTCAAACTCCTCGCTTATTCGGTGCGTACGCGATGCCCGGACTGCGATGCCGAGCTGAGCGTCCTGAGCGTCATCAACGGCCGCGGCGGTTCCGAGTACTGGGCCCTGCAATGCGTCGCCTGCCACGGCGTGCATCTCGACATCGTCGAGCAGCCGACCCGGCATTGAACCGCAGCGAGGGGTCGCTGGAGCGCCATCGCGCGCGCCACGGCTCGCGAGTCGCTCGCTGATCTCGTGTGGCCTTCCGCGTGCAGGCGCATCTCGGGCCGTCCTGCTGCCACCATGCTGTCAGCAAGGCCGCTGCGCGGCGCCCGATCACTCTTTCAAGTCGGCGTCATCCGTCCCATATTCGGGCCATGGCGAAGACCCCCGACACCCCCAAGAAGCCTGGCCGAACTCCGAAATCGAAAGCGCACCGGCCCGACGTGCAGCCGATCGCGCCCGCGCTCGCCGAGCTGCTCAATCCCGCCATCAACCGCGGCGAGAGCGGCATCGGTTCCTCAACGGGACTGAAGCCTCCGCCGGACAATTCCTGGGACCGCCGCAGCGGCGGCGAGGCCGCCGCGCACCGCGCGCGGGCGTCGACGCGCGGCAAGAGCGCTGAGGTTGCGACCGGCGACACGTCCGATCGCCCGATCCCGCTGCGGCCGAATCCGCAGCCGGTGGGAGGGCGTTCGTCCGTCCGTGACACGTCACAAGCTTCAGCCCAGCAGGACGCTGCGCTCCCTCCCCCCTTGTGGGGGAGGGCTGGGGAGGGGGGTGCCCCAAGCAACACTGCCCGTGAATCCACCCCCGCCTCCTCCCCCCAAGGGGGAGAGGAGGAGAGCGTGGCGGCGCGACCTGAGTCCCCTCCCGCGTTGGCCGACGACTCAGACACAGCTCGTGCCGGAGTACCCCCCTCCCCACCCCTCCCCCACAAGGGGGGAGGGAGCGCCGCAGCGCATGCAGACGCGCCCTTTGACAACGCTGGCGAGTCAGGCCTCGCCGAAGCGCCGCAAGCCAATTACGGCACCGCCGCCACCATCCCGACGCTCGATCCCGAGCTGGCGCGGCAGCTTGGCCTGCCCACGGCCGAGGACGACGAGGAGGCCCTCGCCCGCCCGCCGCGCAACAAGATGGAGGCGCTCGGCGTCAAGGCCACGGCGGAAGCGCTGGAGTCGCTGATCCGCGACGGCCGTCCCGAGTTCCGCAAGGACGACGGCTCGCTCAAGGTGTGGACGCCGCACCGGCCGCCGCGCCCCGAGAAGTCGGAAGGCGGCGTCCGCTTCGAGATCAAGTCGGCCTATGAGCCGAAGGGCGACCAGCCGCAGGCGATCAAGGAGCTGGTCGAGGGCATCGCACGCAACGACCGCACACAGGTGCTGCTCGGCGTCACCGGCTCCGGCAAGACCTACACCATGGCGAAGGTGATCGAGGCGACGCAGCGCCCGGCCATCATCCTGGCGCCGAACAAGACGCTCGCCGCGCAGCTTTATGGCGAGTTCAAGAGCTTCTTCCCCGACAACGCGGTCGAGTACTTCGTCTCGTACTACGACTACTACCAGCCCGAGGCCTACGTCCCGCGCACCGACACCTATATCGAGAAGGATTCCTCGATCAACGAGCAGATCGACCGGATGCGCCACGCGGCGACGCGCGCGCTGCTCGAGCGCGACGACGTCATCATCGTCGCCTCGGTGTCCTGCATCTACGGTATCGGCTCGGTCGAGACCTACACCGCGATGACCTTCGCGCTGAAGAAGGGCGAGCGCATCGACCAGCGCCAGCTCATCGCCGACCTCGTCGCCCTGCAATACAAGCGCACCCAGCACGATTTCACCCGCGGCACCTTTCGCGTGCGGGGCGACGTCATCGACATCTTCCCGGCGCACTATGAGGACCGCGCCTGGCGCGTGAACCTGTTCGGCGACACCGTCGAGAATATCGAGGAGTTCGATCCGCTCACCGGCCACAAGCAGGACGAGCTGGAGTTCATCAAGGTCTACGCCAATTCGCATTATGTGACGCCGCGCCCGACTTTGGTGCAGGCGATGAAGTCGATCAAGTCGGAGCTGAAGATCCGGCTCGACCAGTTGCACGCGCAGGGCCGCCTGCTCGAGGCGCAGCGGCTGGAGCAGCGCACCACCTTCGACATCGAGATGATGGAGGCGACCGGCAGTTGCGCCGGCATCGAGAACTACTCACGCTATCTCACCGGCCGGCTGCCCGGCGAGCCGCCGCCGACGCTGTTCGAATACGTCCCCGACAATGCGCTGGTGTTCGCCGACGAGAGCCACGTCACCGTGCCGCAGATCGGCGGCATGTTCCGCGGCGACTTCCGCCGCAAGGCGACCTTGGCCGAATACGGCTTCCGCCTGCCCTCCTGCATGGACAACCGCCCGCTGCGCTTCGAGGAGTGGGACATGATGCGGCCGCAGACGGTGGCGGTGTCGGCGACCCCCGGCGGCTGGGAGCTGAACGAGGCCGGCGGCGTGTTCGTCGAGCAGGTCATCCGCCCGACCGGGCTCATTGATCCGCCGGTCAACATCCGCCCCGCCCGCACCCAGGTCGACGATCTCCTCGGCGAGGTCCGCGCCACCGCGCAGGCCGGCTATCGCTCGCTGATCACGGTGCTGACCAAGCGCATGGCCGAGGATCTCACCGAATATCTGCACGAGCAGGGCATCCGCGTCCGCTACATGCATTCGGACATCGACACCATCGAGCGCATCGAGATCATCCGGGACTTGCGCCTCGGCGCGTTCGACGCGCTGGTCGGCATCAACCTGCTGCGCGAGGGCCTCGACATTCCCGAATGCGCGCTGGTCGCGATCCTCGACGCCGACAAGGAAGGTTTTCTGCGCAGCGAGACGTCGCTGATCCAGACCATCGGCCGCGCCGCGCGCAACGTCGACGGCAAGGTGATCCTCTACGCCGACCAGATGACCGGCTCGATGGAGCGCGCCATCGCCGAGACCAACCGCCGCCGCGAGAAGCAGGTCGAATACAACACGGCCCATGGCATCACGCCGGAGAGCGTCAAGAAGTCGATCGGCGACATCCTCAACTCGGTCTACGAGCGCGACCACGTGCTGATCGAGACCGGCGGCGGCACCACCACCGACGACGTCATCTCGATCGGCCACAATTTCGAGGCGGTGCTGGCCGATCTCGAAACCCGCATGCGCGAAGCCGCCGCCGATTTGAACTTCGAGGAAGCCGCCCGCCTGCGCGACGAGGTCAAGCGCCTGCGCGCCACCGAGCTTGCCGTCGTCGACGACCCCACCGCCAAGCAGCGCACCGTCCAGGGCAAGGCCGGCGCCTACGCCGGCGCCAAGAAATACGGCGACGCCGCCAACCTCCCGACAGCAGCGATGAAGGGCCGCGGCGGCGCGTCTTCGCGAGGCGGCTCCTCTTCACCCTCCCCTGGAGGGGGAGGGTCGGCCGCCAAAGGCGGCCGGGGTGGGGTGAAGCCCCGCGACCCGCTCGTGCCGTCCCTCGACGATATCATGAGCGGCGGCTCGCGCAGCGGCTCCAAGGTCCACAAGCCCCATCTCGACGAGATGCACGGCCCGGAATCCCTCCCCTACCGCCCCAACGCCAAGCTGCCGCCAAAGCCATTCGGCAGCAGCAGCAAGATCATCCAGCCGACCAACTCCCGCGAGTCCGGCCCCGAATTCGGCCCCGCCCCCCGCTCGACCGGCGGCCAGCCGGGCAAGCGCGGTGGGTGGAAGAAGCGGTGATACCGGAAGTCGTCCTAGCTGCCATAGCTTGCGCATGGGTAACACATATGTTACCCATAGAAGATGACCGAAATCCGCTACTACGTCAGTGCAAATGGCGGTGAGCCATTCGCTGATTGGTTTGCGGATTTAGATGCGGTTGCCCGCGCCAAAGTCGCCCGCGCAATCGCCCGCATGGAGCAGAGCAACTTCTCCAACGTCAAATCCGTCGGAGAAGGCGTGTTGGAATATCGAATCGACTTCGGCCCGGGTTATCGGGTCTATTTCGGCCGCGATGGCGAAACGCTGGTGATCCTTTTGACGAGCGGTACGAAGAAGCGACAGCAACGCGATATCGACACAGCGCGGGGATATTGGCGAGACTACAAGTCGAGCAAACTTGGACGACGCTGAGCGGAGACGAGTGATGGTAAAGACCAAAAGCTTCAAGGAGTTGGTTCAGAGCCAAGCCAAGGCAGACAAGACCTTTGCCGAAGCGCTGCTTCGCGAGGGGATCGACGCGATGCTCAGCGGCGACATGGAAACAGGAAAGGTCATCCTGCGGGACTACATCAAGGCAACTGTGGGTTTCGAGAAACTGGGCGAAGCGATCGATACACCGCCCAAGAGCTTGATCCGCATGTTCGGACCTCAAGGAAATCCGCAAGCCAGGAACCTCTTTAGTGTGATCGGCTATCTGCAGAAGCAAGCCGGCCTAGAGCTTCACGTCACGGGTTAAACGATCAATCGAGCGGAGGCCAAGTCGCCAGGCCCATCTCGACGAGATGCACGGCCCGGAATCCCTGCCCTACCGCCCCAACGCCAAGCTGCCGCCCAAACCGTTCGGCGGCCGCAGCAAGATCATCCAGCCGACCAACTCCCGCGAGTCCGGCCGCGAATTCGGTCCGGCTCCGCGCTCGACCGGTGGCGCGCCGGGAAAGCGCGGCGGGTGGAAGAAGCGATGAGCCGTGATTTTACGGGGATCTAGGTTACCCCATTATCGCTAAATATGGGGATTTCGGGCGTATCGCCCAGAACGCGCACTAGCAAGCCCGTCTACTTCAAGTATATTCAGGCATTTTCTTAGAGAAGAAATGTCGATGAAGTTGTTAGTTCCGTCAAATCTGTTCTGGATATTCAGCCATGTCGTAATATTGGTCGTCGGCATATTCCTTACTGTGGTCTCGCGCCAATTTGACCATCCGGACATTTTACTAGGAATTGGGGGGTCGCTCATCGCAAGCGGCATCGCAGGAGAGGTACTGTTTCTTTACGTGTATGTCTCTCAAGACATGAAGGACCGACTCGACCTAATAGCAGCCGCCGGCCTGCGCCGCATCTTTCCAACAAGGTCTATTAGCATTCGAGAAGAATATCATTCGAGACTACGCGGAGCCAAAGAAGTCGACATTTTGGGATTTGGACTAGCCAGTTTCCGCGAAGACTACGGAAGCAAATTCGAAGAGCTCTCAACTCACACGAGCTTCCGAATACTTCTCTTAGACCCAGACTTTCCGTCAATCGAAATAAACTTGGCCTCATTGAGGGACAAGGAAGAAGGAAACAACGACGGGGAGATAAAGAGAGATGTAGAAGCGTTCGCGACAACCATCCGACGGTCGACGAATCTCAACAGATCTAAGTTTCAAGTAAAGCTCCTAAGAGCTCTTCCCTCGATAAACATCTTCCGTGTCGATGACGACTTGTTTTGGGGACCATATCTGATCGCAAGCCAAAGTCGCAATATGCCAACACTGCTCGTGAGAAAAGGGGGCTTCCTCTACGACTCGATCAGGGGACATTTTGACCATCTTTGGGAGAACGATCAATTTAGCAGACCAATCGCCGACTAAGATGCGCTTGCGAATAACCGCCCACCCTCGAATTCATATTTGCCTAGTCGATCTCGCAGGCATCTCCGCGAGAAGTTATTGCGGCGTAGGCTTCTCGCTCACCGGCCCGGTCACACGCTGGCTAGTTGAAGACTCGGATCGAATACAGTTGATTGGCACATCCTCTCTCGACGCTCGGGCGCTCCATGACATAGACGAAACAATATGCCGACTGGTAGCGCGAGGCGCCGAAGGATTTACGGCCGAGCTTGAGAAAGTCCCACAGCAACATATCGGGCTTGGAACTAAGACGACGCTCCTTCTCTCTCTTATTGCTGCGGTAGACAGACTAAAGGACCTCGGCCTTTCATCGACTGAGATTCGGAAACTATCAGGACGTGGCGGAGCATCTGGGATTGGCGTAAATCTCTTCTTCTGCGGCGGATTCGCCTGGGACGGAGGACATCCACCAATTCAGCCACGAGCATTTTTACCGTCTGGAGCAGTTCAACAGCCCAACCAGCCGCCTCCCATGCTTGCTCGATGGTCCTTTCCGGACCGGTGGGTAGTAAGTCTTGTTTTGGCAGGCACAACCACTTTCGCTGGCTCGAATGAGATCGATTTTTTTAAGTCGAAGACTCCGATCTCGGCAGATGACGCGCTTCAGACCATGTCTTTCGTGTACCACGGAGTCGTTCCAGCTGTTAGCATGAACGATCTATCTCTACTAAAAGTCTCCCTTGAGGGAGTGCACTCCGTTGGTCTCAAGTACCAGGAACTCGGCGTCCAATCGAAAAGCACAATTCAGACATTCGTCGCTCTTCAGGCTCTGCCCGGGGCCGCCGTCGGCCTGAGTAGCTTAGGTCCTTTGATCTATTGCATTTCTGAGAAACATGACGACGGCGCACGCGAAAGCATAGTAGAAATTTGCCAACGAACAAACTCAGAATATCTTGGCACCTTCTTAGGAAGCAACGACGGCTTCTCAATTGAGTCATCATGAAACGCCAACGCCCCAACTATGGGAATGCCTTCGAGTACGATCGTGTACTCAACGTATTCTTCTACACCTCCAATACAGAAAAGCTGCTGCAAGCGCGCCTACTCTTTATGAGACACGGTTACGAGCTAAAGCACTTCCGGGGGAAGAATGAGCCATACGATGAAAATTATCAACTAGGTACCACTGGCTTACTAACTCGAGCCGTAAATCAAGTTAAGGCCGAATTTGGAGTACGATCGATTTTCTTTGTGGAGGACACTTCGGTTCGAATTGACGCCTTCAGTGGCAGCGAAGACTTTCCTGGACTTGGCGTCAAGGAATGGTTTCCGCAAACAACATTTGATGCGGTCGATCGGGAGTTGAGGAGGAAGGGCAATAACCGAAGAGCTAAGGTAAACTCCGACATTGCTTTTTATATTCCCACACTGCCAGCACCGCTATTCTTTCACGGCGAGACTTCGGGAGAAATAGCCGATAGTCCGCCGGGATTTGATGTATCAGTTCAATATCCTTGGCTGACTCCTCACACCTTCAACGGCTGGATCATCCCCCACGGCTCGGAAAAGCGCTTGGGAGAAATGGAGTTCGAAGAGTCTCTCCATTATGATTTCCGCGCAAAAGCCTTGACTGATCTCCTTCGAACACTGGAACAACTCAACGCCGCGGTCAATCTCAGACCAAACTTCTATACGACTCGAAAATCCGTAAGTTTTGGACCGGAGCAGCTCTCTCTGATTGAGGAGACTCCTCGTCACGTCATACTAGTCGTTGGCGCGAAATGTTCCGGAAAGACAACCTTTAGTGACTACATGGCAAATTACGACTCAGTGCGGGTCTACGAGGCCAGTACGGTACTTCGAGGAATAGGCCAGGAATCGGGCGCCATACCAAGTGATTCAAATGAGGCTCTAGCTTTTCTGAGTGAAATGGGCTGGGACATTGTTGCTCGCAAAATCGCTGAATATATTGAGAAGGACGACTCTAGACTTAGCGTAGTCACCGGACTACGGACGCCAGAGGAACTCTTGCTTCTAAAGCGGCGCTTTCCAGCGGCTCGCATCGTACTCATCGACGCCGACTCGAGGATTCGCTTTGAACGACACATTCGTAGAGCTCGCGATGGAGATTTTTCGACGTCAAAGGCTTTTCTAAATGAAGATGAGAATCAAAAGAAGTTCGGGATTATGCGTATTGCGAACGATATCGCCGAAATCGTTATTACTAATGACAGTGGCCGAGAACAGTATTGCAGCAAAATCAGAGATGCAATTGACCAGATCACGACTACACCCCGCGCACGCCGACCGAACTCGGCGAACAACTTAAGCGAGCTACATAGAACGCTTCGCGCGCTCAAAAAGATCGGACTTTCAGCAACATGCGAGGAGATCTCCAAATTAACCGGCAAAGTCGGAGCTCCAGTTCGAAAATACAATACAAATCGAGCTCTCAAGGCGGTGCCTGAGTTTGCCCAGCGGATCGAGCACAAGGGGGAAAAACTCCGCTATCAGTTAACATCGAGGTCGGTAAGTTTTCTCGCGCTATTGGACTTGTTGGCTGGCACCGATACTGAAACCGATGAAGCGAGCTGACCCGGGGTTTTCCGGAAGCAGTCTAATTGCGTGGAAGGCGGTCGAGTCCTGTGCTCGATCGTGCTTTGCTGTTTCGTACAAACGGGTTTCACCGTTTGACACGTTGCGTGCCGCCTCAATTGATTCGGCGAGACACCCAACTCAATACGTCCGCCCCTTCGGCATCCGCGCGTGATAGTGGAAGCGCTTGCCCGCCTTCGGCCACACCATCCAGAAATTGATCTGCCCCGTCTCGATCGACTCGAACTCGGGACTGCGCAGGTCCTTGGTACCGGTGAGGATCAGGGTCTTGGCCTTGATCGACGCCAGCGCCTTGGCGGTGTCGCCGTCGAAGCCGGGCGTGGTGCCGACGTCGTGCCTGTTATAGGTCCAGGTTTGGTAGATCCAACCGTTGGCGTCGAACGCCGTCACAAGCGGCGTCTCCTGCTGCTCCATCGAAGGCAGCACGTCAGCCCCGTTCTTGAACTGGGCCACAAGGCGAGAGGCAATGCGGTTAGCTTCCGAAAAATATAAATACCTTGCGCTTTATCGGAAATCATGATTATCTCCCCGCATCCCGCCTCACCGCAGAGGGGCGTAGCGCGCGATCGTCACGACACGCGAGGTGGGGATGCGATGGCCGCGTTG